>JBOIAD010000026.1:0-53694 GCA_050738795.1 Steroidobacteraceae bacterium | reverse complement strand
CCGCCTTGTAAGCGGCAGGTCGTCTGTTCAATCCAGACATGCGGCACCACCTTATCCGCAAAGTTCCACGATTCCCCTAGCGCCGCAGCTATCATCTTTCGAGATGGAGTCCGACCATCTGCGTCGCTGGCGGGTGGTCCGCTCTCACCGACCCGATAAAATTCAGCGAGGTAATCGAGAACCCCCTGCGGTGATTTGAGAAGTACTTGAAAGGAGTCGCTCGGCAGGTATTCACGCTGATGGATATATGCATCCGAGAAAAGGTGTTTGGGGGGATTTGCGGGACTCTGTCCTGCTTCGTAGTGCTCTGTAGTGACATTTGCAACGGGTGTCATGAGCACTCGGGGTTAATGACGCTAACCAACTCTCAATAAAAACAATCGTCTATAATCGGGGGAATCTCGGCTGGAAGACGCGGGCCACACCCTCGAACGAGTTTGTAATCAGGGGGTCGGGGGTTCGAATCCCTCAGCCGGCATCGACTCCTCCGCATCAATCAAGCAGTTAGCCTCCATCGCGCTAACCTCCGGTCCGCCTTAGTAAGGTGCTATGTGGGGCTTTGTGGGAGTTTGTCTCACAGAAACTTTCCGCTGTCGAAATGAGGTTCGAGAGTTCGGCACGCGAGTAGTGCGTGGTGATTCGCCCGCTCTTGTGCCCGAGTAAGTCCTGTCGGTCCTCGAACGACACCCCGGCCGCCCGCAGGCGCCGACCGTAGCGGTGCTTGAGGCGGATACGCCGCCCGCGCGTCCCTGATCGGTAACAGCTTGATTTTCGGTGCACGCTCCAGCCACGTGACGCCGTGATCGTCCATCCATTCCGATCCAACAAGATTCCGGATGTGTCGTGTGATCGCAAGTGCTCCGTTGATTGTCGAGGTCTTCACACTGTCTCTTCGACGCTTCGCGATGAACTCCTGAAGTGAACCCATATGCACCTGACGGAGCGCAAGATTGCCAACGAACAGATCCAGCTCCTTCAAGTGCATGGCATCGTCCCCGATGCTCCGCTTGTGTTGGTTCTCCTTCAGAAACTTCGTCGCCGCCGCCTGGAACGTGTGATCGATTCGAGTCCAAAACACCCGTGCAGAACGTAGCTCTTCAATGCGCCTCGCCAACTGCTCCTGGGCTTCGGCGAAATCGCCCGTGCCAGTGCTGCCACGAATTCGCGTTCCTCTAAACACTTTGTCGAAATGCCAGATTCCACCTCGCTTGGTGAGACCTGACGGTTTTTGGTTTCCCATGGCTTGCTCCTTTCGGTTAGAGCCGCAAGACACCCGTTGCGGGATTTATGTTCGTCCGCCTACTGGTTGACGAGCTGGGCTTGCGCTATCTCAGCGGCGAGGTGCGCTTGCATTAGCGTATATACGTATATACAATATTTATGGGAATCACATACGACCCGGAGAAATGCGCCCGAAACGTTCGGGAGCGTGCCCTTTCCTTTGAGGAAGTTGAAGACTTCGAATGGAACAGTGCGTACGTTCTCGAAGACGCTCGAAAGGACTATGGTGAGCGTCGGTTCCAGGCGCTTGGGGAGATCGGTGGACGTGTCTATATGCTGGTTTTCACGCCGCGCGGACGTGATGTTCATGTGATCAGCGTACGAAAAGCCAACCGACGCGAGATCAAGCGATATGAAGAGGAAAGGGCGATCGAAGATGAGTGACGAAAATCCCGAGTGGAAGAACGGGGAGTTCTCCCGTGCGCAGCCGGCTCGGGAGGTATTACCAGGACTGTTTGGCTCTAAGGTCGCCGAAGAGTTGCTGAAGCCCCGAGGGCGCCCCAAATCGCCCAATTCGAAGATTGCAATCAGCCTGAGAGTGGCGCCGGAGGTGCTCGAGCGCTGGAAAGCCAGCGGGGTTGGTTGGCAAACGCGGATGGCGGAGTCTCTCAAAAGGCATGCGCCGAGTCGGCGCGGGAATTCCTAGAGCGTCGGCATGCGCTGTATCAGCGGGCCCGAAGCGCAAATCCGGAAAGGTGGAGCTGTAAGACCCGGAACTGGGCCTCGGTGGGCTCGGTGGTTCTCAATCCGCCGCGAGCCGCGGCCGCTGCCACAGCACAGATTGTGCGACAACTACCTTGACACCCACCGCCGGAATGGACTGTTAGCTATGTGCCCGAAAGCACATGGTTGACTTGCCAAGATCCGCAGGTTTGCTCTGCTGGAACGCCGCCTTCAGGAGCGGGCTGTCTTGTCTCTTAAAGTCGGGCCATGGTGTCCCCGACGACGCGCGCGAGCAGCTTCGGGTCGCGAAGGTCCGGCAAGCGCAGATCGCCGGCTTGCGGTTGGAAGTATTTGGACTTGCTTCCCAGAATTCGCGCGCTGTTGTCGATGCCGCCCACCGGCTCAATGAATTTGTTCCACAAATCCAGCAGGCGTTGCAGTGTCTCGGGCCGAAACACGCGCGTATCGGTGTCGATCTTACCGGGAATTCGCGGCGTCACCAGAATGAGTGCTGCGTCCCGTCGCTCGGTTGCCGTGCGCGAGCGGAACAGGGAGTTGATCAACGGAACATCACCGAGCCCCGGCGTCTTGGAGCCGCTACCCACATTGACTCCCTCGTAAAGACTCGAAAGGATCATCGTCTTGCCGAATTCAACCTCGATTGTGGCAGCGACCGACTGCTTGAATGTAGTCAACGATTGTTGAAAGGAGCCGTTGGTTTCCTGCTCGACGAACGAGCGAGTGGTCTCGATGCGGAACTTGGCCTTCTCATTGGTGATCGATTCCGGCGTAATCTTGACGGCCGTACCGATGTCAATTGGCTGCAGCGAGCCCAGATTGATGCCGCTTACGCCGACTGTGACGTTGCGCCCGACGAAGAATTCGGAGGGTTGCCCGACGGAAGCCACCAGCGACGGACGCGCAATCACCTGGTAGTAGTCGTCGCGCGTGTTGAACAAGTTGAGGCTGTAGGTGACCTGCGGCACTGACAGGGTGGTTGTCAGCGACAACTGAGTGGTTGGTTGCGACTGCGTGGTTGCGCTCTGGCGGACCGTTTGGCGCTCCCCGCTGAACTCCAGCGACAATCCATCGAGCAAGTTGATGCCCACGTTGCGTGTCGTGCCGTTCTGACTCAGCAGCAGGGTAACCTCCACCATGACCTGGCCAGGTGCGGCGGGGTCAGCTGGGACCTCGGGAGCGGGCGGCGTGGGAGTCAGTTGTGCTTCCACGGCCGCCGTGTTCAGCAGCTGTGCAAGCCGCGGCTGCTGCGCGTGAAACTCACGGGCAGCGATCGGAGTCCGTGCGGCGCGGGCGAGCAGCGCCGACAGCGCCGATGAGTCACCCCGTGCGGCCGCAAGAAACGCCGCGGTACGCATAACCAGCGGATCATCGGGCGACAGCGCGAGCGCTCGCTCGCCCGCGCGAACGGCGACTTCGAGATCACCGCCGTAGTAGGCCGCTGCGGCCAGGCCCGCGAATGCATAAGGATTTTGCGGGTCACGCAGGATCGCAGCGGTAAACTGTTCCGCTGCGTTGGCGTTCTCGCCCTGCCGCAGACTGGAGAGCCCCGCGAGGTAGTGTGCCCAGTAGTATCCCGGCGCGAACCGCACTGCTGCGTCGTAACCGACGGCCGCAAGATCGCGCTGTTGTGGAGTATCGCCTTCGAGATCGTAGGCCAAACCATTGAGCAGATGGAGGTAGCCGTTTTGCGGCTGCGATCGCAGTTGCTCGGCGATTCTGGTTTGCGCCTCGACTGCTCGGCCGTTCGTCAGGGCTCGTAACATGCGCTGTGACGCAAGGGAATCGGGGCCGGCCCACTCTTTGGCTCGCTGAGGCGCGGCCGAGCATCCCGCCAAAATTGCCACGACCGCCGCGGCGAACGCGATCGGCAGTCTTGCGCACGCCGCGTGCTGTACCCTGTTGTGGTAGTCGAGTCTCATCAGGCTCTCCCGCTGCGATTCGAAAAAGAGACGATCATCCAGGGCAGACCGGTCTAAGTGTTCAGCTCGCAGAGAAGGCTCGATGTCAGTCCGGCACTGAGCAGCGAGGCGCGCAGCTTGGCGAGCGCGTATTTCCGGCGGCTTAGAAATGTGTCGCAAGGGACGGCAGCGCGGTTGGCCATCGAGGCGATATCGCCACCCTCCTGCCACAATGCGATCGCCTCGCGCTGTACCGTTGGCAGTCTTGCCAGGAGGCGGCCCAATAGCCGGGTGACCACCTCGCGTTGGGCGCTGAGCAGCGGGTCATGCCCCACCGCCCCGCTCTGCGCGGCGCGCTCCAGGTCCTTGGCTTCCAGCCGCACGGTGCGCGTCTCGAAGTGCTGTCTGCGGTAGCCATCGATGAACGCGTTACGGGCAATCGTGAACAGGGCGGCCCGGAATTCCAGGAAGTCTGCAGGAAACGGCCGCCCGGCTACACTGCGGTGGAGAACTTTGAGCCAGGCAAGCTGCGCAACGTCCTCGGCGATCGCTCGATTGCGGGCGATCCGCAGCAGGTAGGCCAGCAAGGATGGGTTATGCAGTGCAAAAAGAGTGCCTACCGGCTCGAACGGTGACCCAACGGCTGACATACGTTTCGACCTCCCCTCAGGTTCAATCCAACGCGCGCTGACGCCGCGGTGGATGAGGCAGGCAATACCCGCCTGGCGTCCTGATCTTCAGTTGAGGGATTCTTCAAGCTTTTCTTTTGTCAGGCGCGTCAATGATTTGAGTAGCCCCGGCGGCGCCGCTATGATCACCTTAGGAAAAGATAAGAAGGGCCTCACATGCAGGGCGCCCCACGCTCCGCCGGTGGTTACCGGATCGCGCAATGGCTGGTCCATCCGGCGCTCGATACCGTTTCTTGCGGTGGCGAGACCGTTAAACTCGAACCGAAGACGATGGGTGTGCTCGTCTACCTTGCAGACCATGCGGCGGAGGTTGTGACCCAGAACGATCTCGACGCCGCGGTATGGTCCGATGTTGTCGTCAGCCCCCAATCGGTCTATCAGTCGATCGCTCAATTGCGCCGCGTGTTTGGGGATGACGCTCGCGAACCGCGCTATATCGCCACCGTGCCGCGAAAGGGGTATCGCCTCATCGCACCGGTCGAGCGCGTCCCGTTGGCATTTGAAGCGCCAAGAACACAGGACCCTGGACACCCCCGGGCGGCATCCGAGCGTTCGGTGTCCGGCGTTGGCAACGTCAGACCCTCCCACCTCTTGAAGCGTTGGCCATTGATCGTTGCCGGCGCGGTGGCAGTAGTTGCGTCTGCCTGGCCTCTCTGGACGGTGCTACGGACCTACGACGACGCCTTCCCGATCCACATCGCCGTATTGCCGTTCCAAGACCTCAGTCCCCAACATGACAATGTGCCCTTCTGCGACGGTTTGACGGACGAACTCATGAGCTCCCTGGGTCGTCTGCCGGAACTTCGGGTCACGGGGCGAACATCCTCATTCCTCTTCCGCGATCCGAAGGGTGACTCGAAGGAGATTGGTGCGAAGCTCGCCGTGTCGCGCCTTCTGGAAGGGTCGGTGCGACGTGATGGCTCGAGGATGCGTGTCACAGCCGAGCTGGTCGATGCCGCTCAGGGCGTGCAGCTCTGGTCGCAATCATTCGACCGAGCCACCGGCGAAACACTCTATATTCAGGAGCAGATCGCAAAGGACGTCGTTGCGGCCCTGAATTTGCGCCTCTCGTCCACCAGCAAACAACGGTTAGCGCAGCAGCCGTCCGCAAACGTCGGCGCCTACGAGCTGTATCTACTCGGCCGCTATCAACAGCTCCAACGAACGCCAGACGCGCTGGAGCGCGCGGTTTCGTATCACACTCAAGCGATCGCGCTCGATCCGAAATTCTCGCTTGCGTATGCCGGACGCGCGGACGCTTACATGGCCGGTTACTACTATCAGAATCGTAGTCTCGAGCAGACTGCTGCGCTCGTCGAACCGTCGGTGGAACAGGCGCTCAAGCTGGATCCCGGACTTGCTGAAGCCTATGCGGCACGCGCGGTGTTGCGCACGGAGCAGTGGCGCCTCGACGAGGCGATAAGCGATCTCAAGAAGGCAGTCGCGCTTCGGCCAAACTACGCGGAAGCACTCATTCGCCTGGGCGGGGCCTATGAATACCGTGCCCAGCCGCGAGAGGCTCTGGCAGCGTACCGAGAGGCGGCAGAGCTCGACCCCTTGCACGTTGTCTTGCACATTCGCCGCTGTCTCGTGCAGCAGAATCTCGGGCACTACGACGATGCCGCCAAAGCATGTGCACGCGCAACCGAGCTTCAACCCGGAAACCCGAATCCATACTGGACGACGGGCCTTTTGGCGTTATCGCAAGGCTCGCTCGACGGGGCGATCGACGGCTACCGCAAGGCTCTCGCGAAGGCCCCGTGGCGTACGGATCTGCTGTCCCAGCTCGGATGGCTGCTGCTCGATGTCGGGTTGCCGGAAGAGGCGCGCAAGGCGTTTGACACAAGCCTCGCTCAACAGGGCGCCGACCCGGTTTATCTCGGTCTCGAGCGGGCGCAATTCTTCGTTGCCACGGGTTCCCCCGGCGATCTGGACCACTATCTCAAAGGTATCGACTTGAGTAGCACTCAGGAGGCACAGCCGCTCTTATATGCGGCGCTGCTGGAGTTGGTTGCGGACAATGCGCCGCAAAGCCGGAATCTCGTGACGCGTGCTGCGTCAAGCATTCACGGGGATGACCGCTTATTGTTCCAGAACGTTTGGGAGACACGGTGGGGTCGGGCACCCGAAGTGGTCCTTGCGCTCACCGCGCGGGCCGCCGGTGATACCGAGGGGGCTGAGCGATACCTGAGTCAGCTCGATCGGTGGCTCGAATTTGTCGTTCGCGAGGGACATGTCTGGGCGGGCGAGCGTTACCTCCGGGCATCAACGGCCGCGCTGCGGAACGATCGGACACGCGCGTTGCGCGCGCTTGAGGATGCAGTGGGACTTGGTTGGCGGCGCTCCTGGTGGCTACGCGCGGATCCGGCCTTCCGGTCACTTCGCGACGACCCGCGTTTTGTCGCGCTGTTGGGGCGTATCGACGCGCTGAATGCGCCTGTGCGTGCACACATCACGAGCGAATGATGCGATCGGCACAGATTCCGACTCTGAAAATGACTTCGTAGTGAGCGATGAACTGCACGCGCGTTGCGCCCGCAGCATACGTTGCTCGCCATTGCGGAAGATTTTGCTCGGACACGGGGCTGCCGCGAATGACTGGTTGCGAAAGCACCAGGGACCCGGGGAGGGGACCAAATGCGCTCGAGAATACGGCGTCCGTCGCACTCACCTGATTCCACTGTGCATACAGTTGATCGCAGATGTTCGGATGATACGGCGTGGTGACGATCAGCGCGGGAATTCGCTGTACGTGTGAGGTTTGCAGGTTGAGCACCGGGGCGGGTCGACCATCCGATCCGATGGTTGTATGGCCGCCGTCGGGCAGCGGGATGCTCTCGATTTGATGCACGGTCTGCGGCGGATTTACGAGCTCGATCGGCAGCTGCGCAACACCGGCGCGATTCGAGAATCGCAATAGCACTTGAGTGCCCTTACCGAGATCCGGCACACGCACGTCGATCCGGATACTGTCGGGCGCTGACCTGACCGATTCGATCTCGTAGATGCACCGATAGCGAACTTGCCCGGCGTAGCTGCACTCGAGTGCGCTTTCCGGTACCGACGGTCCGAAGCCTGTGATGTCCAGCGCCAGGCGATTGGTCGGACCGCCCGCTCCGACGGATCGCTCGATGGGTAGCGCCGACAGGCGGTTGACTGCAATGACTGCCGGCGGCCTCGCGGATGGCGCCGGTGCAATCTCGGCGGCCACACGAACTGCGATCAATAAGCCGGTCATTTGCAACCAAGCGATTGTGCGCTCCTTCGGCATGGGGTCCGCTCTTCGCCGCCGCAGCTGTTGGGCAGTTGAAGCCAGTAACCTGGCCCCAGGGAGCCGCAGCCGTCGATGCGGCAGCGACTCCCCTGACTCTTCAGCCCACGACAATCGGGGGCACCAGTTCCGCTGGGACCGTGCCCAATGTGAGTGCCTTGATCATTGCGAGCGCGAATGTCGGGTGCACGATGCAGACTTCACCGTCCGCAAAGGCGCCTAACGCATCAGCCGCCGAGAGCTCACCAACCAGAGCGGTTCCATAGATGAGGGCAAGAATGATGAAGGCGAGGATGAGTGCCGCCGCGGCCACTGCGGCCGTCCCGATTGCGGCGAGAGCCGCAACAGCCGCTGCAAGCGCCGCAGGCACGGTGACACCGAGGGGTGCTACCAGCGCTGCGAATTCCGGACTGAGCGCGGCAAGTAGCGTCAACGCCGCCGTCCAACTGGTGACAAGCTCCCCACCTACGCCCTGGATGGTGAGGCCACGAGCGCAGTCGGCGCTCATGCATACGCGTATTCCGTAAGGGATCGCGAGGTTTCCATCACCCATCGGGATGGGCGTGCCGGCCGACTCAATGCTCCACTTGGCACTCAGCAAGCATTTGGCGAACGGCCCAAGGACACCGACGGCGTCGGTCAGGAACTTGAGTGCCGCCTGCAGATCCTTGACGGTGAATGCGGGAGGTGTTGTGCCCGGCTTCTCAAGGCCCGGCAGCGCGTGGTCCACCAGAGTAAAAACATTGGGGAATGCGCCGCGGATCACGCCGGTGACGCAGGTCACAATCTGGCGCACGACGGCCTCGGTGACCGTGTGGACTACGTCAATCACCCCCACAACAATGTCCGTGAATCCTTTGGCAGTGCAGACGCCAGCGGCGCAAAGATTTCTCGCAGCGCCGGCCGGCAACAGGCTGCAGCCGAGGCCGGCGGCGCCGGAAGTCTCGTGATCGAAGCATTCCTGGTATTGCTTCTCCGCGGATTTCCAGATCTGGGTGACATCAGTAACGGTTGTCGTCACGTAATCGGTCACCGTTGTCGCCGAGCAGTGCGTATTGGCAAGCTCGCTCGCCGTTTTCTGCTGAACCGCCGCGATGCGTTTGTCGGTTCCCGATTTCGACATGGCCATGTAAACCGGAAAGCTGGTCGCAAACGCCGCCCGTATTTGCATCAGCGAACGGGCCTTCTGACGGTTGGACGCAATAGTCTTGATCAATTTGTCGGCGACACCGGCGTTCCACGCCTCCGGCTTCGCGCTGCTGCCGAATGCGACGCCATCGGAAGTCAATGTGATGGCGTCGGCGCTGCCGATGCCGATCTGTACGCGTGCCTGGCGGCCGGTCATATCCGCCACGGCCAGCTTGTCGGCGGATCGAATGATCGCGGGCACCACCGTTGAACCGCTGCGTGCAACGACAACTTCACCCCAGGGGCCGAGTACACCTGCGCCATTTGCGCTCGATACGAAAGCGGCGCTCACCGGCTTGATGCCGACCGCTTTCACCTCGGCGAGGGTGGACGAGAGGCTCTTTCCACCCGGCGTCTGAGCGAGGGCCGTGCGGATCAGGCTTGGCAACGCGCTCGCGCCGGCGAGCGCCCCCGCCCCGAGCAGCAGGTTGCGGCGTGATGTGACCGAAGATCTACCGATCATCTGAATTCTCCTGAACACGGGGTGACTTATCTGACGAGCGCGGCAGATGGTGCGCGTCTGTGCTCGCCCATCGTCCGCATGGTTGAGGTAACGATTGACTCGCCCCGATTGGCTTATTTTTCCGCTCGACGCTCGTGGTCAGCGGCATTGCCTGGACATCCTGGGCGCGCAGGCTGCCCGGGCACGAAGGATGGACGAGCTTGAAAAAGCTGCTCCGAGGTCACTTTACCCTTGTGCGCATCGGCACTGCCGGAACGGGACAATCCGCTCAGCCGGCACCAAAACCCCGTCCGGTGAGGTCTGATGACCGCCATCGACATCCAGGAACAGCCGTAGACGCGCCGACCTCACCGACCTCGCCGACCGAGAATGAGTCCGGATTACCGGCCCAGGCGCTGGGAGCTGACATCGCCGAACTGTCGTTATTCCGGAAATGGCGCGGCCGCGATCTGCGCTTCGAGCGTTTCGGACCATAGGGACGGGGCGTGCTCGCGACATAGGCCCTCAAGCCAGGTGCCCCGCTGCGAGAGCGGCTTGCGTTTGCAGTGGTCGACCGCGAGAGCGGTAAAACGTCGTTTGAACTGCAGCCGTGGAAAGGCCGTGACGATTTCGGCGGTGCGTTTCGCGTCGACCATGTCAGAGTCGGGTCCCAGCACATCACTGCCGGCACCCATGGCGACGAGCATGGCCTCTCCTCCCTGGTGTTCGGCCAGAGCGAAGCTTCCGTCGTGCAGGGCTATCGCATGCCACACCGTCTCTGCATCCGACCGGCCGAGGCCGTTGTCGCGCCCGAACCGCGCCGCACGATCGGCGCCGTCCAGTTCGAAGGAGCCCTTTGCGCTTTCGAATGCGCCGAGCAGACCCAGATCGTGCAGACTCGCCGCGACGAACGCCTGATCTGCATGATAGCCGACGTTGTGATGTTCCATTGCGACCGCCCCGAACAGATAGGTGCGCAGGCAATGGTTGAACAGAAACGGCGGGCAGTGGTCGCGAGAGAACTGTGCGGCCTTCAGGGCGATCGAGGAGCGGGGCAGGCGGATGCCGGCGACCTCCGTGGGCAGGTTCGTCTCTGCAAGACCAGCGCGTGGCAAACACAGCAGACTGAAAATCCCCATCAGCGCCGATCGCCGCGACGTCGCCTGAAAGTCGCCCACTTCGCAGCGATTATAGGAGGTGTGAACGGAACGTTTCATGATCGCAATCCTCACTTGCAGTTTCGGCGCCCGGCGCGTTCCCAACATTTCCGGAGCGGTCGCGGAAAAAATTGCAGTCCAGGTGCGCTACGATTCCCGTGTTACCGGCTCGACATCCGCCCTTCGGATGGGACTCTTCAGGGCTGCATAATAGACGCTCCGCGTACGACTTGGCGTTGCCAGAACGCTGCCGTCTGGGCGCCCATATGTCACGGTGCCTTGAAGAGTGCGAATCGTGTGGGAAGGAACCGGTCGCTGAAAGGCAGAATTGCGGCACCGACAGCCGGCGCATCGTCCGCCATTGCGGCGCGGGCGACTGGCGCGACGGCGGGCAACTGACCTGTGAATTCGGCCATTCTTTCGTTGACCGACGCCGCCAGCCGATCGACGAGGGTCGCGGGCAGCCGACCGCCGATCAGGATCGCCGCCGGGTTGATCAGACAATTGATCGCGACGAGCGCGTTGACGAGTGCCTCGGTCGATTCGTGAATCCACCCCTCGACAACCTGTCGGGCGGGTTCGTCAAGGCGGGTCAACCCGTGTGGTGTGGAAACCCGGAAACCCCGCGCGGCAAGCCGAGCGTAAAGCGCCGAAAGGGATACGATCTTCTGCAGTTGGGTGGCTTCGCCGGTCCCATCCAAGGCGCGCAGCCAGCCGATCTCGCCACTGCGTCCCATCGCGCCGCGGCAATAGACGCCGTCGCAGACCAACCCGCCGCCAAGAGCGGCTGTCACGAGCATGTAGAAGAAACTGCGGTACTGGTGGCCGGAGCCGAACTGCATCTCCCCAATCGCGGCCGCCGTTGCATCGTTCTCGATGTACACGGGGATCCCGAGCACGTCGCGAATCAGGTCATCGACCTGTACGGTTGCCCAGGCCGAATAGTCGGCCGGCTGGTCCGGCAGGTGCGTCCGGGCAATGTCGTCGGGAAAGGCTACGCCGACTCCGACCAGCCGGTCGCGCCCGATACCTGCCTTGGCGAGCATCCGGGCGACTGATCGCTGGAAGAACGTCCGGACCGTGTCCGGGTTCGCGAAATGGATCTCGCGCGAGGAGCGCGCCCGTATATTGCCGACGAAGTCGAGCACGACGATCGTGACATGGTCGCGATCGATATTGAGGCCAATTGAGAAGCAACTGTCGGGATTGACGATGAGTTTCGTTGGTGGCTGGCCGCGGGCACCGCGAAGACGGCCGGCAGTCAGAATCAACCGCTCCCTGAGCAGGCGATTCGTGATGTTCGCGACAGCAGCCTGCGTTAGTCCGGTCTTCAGCGCGACCTCGGTCCGTGTGACCGGACCCGCTACGCGGATCGCGTGCAGCGTGACGCGCTGATTGTGATCGCCGGCCCGCTCGAGGTTGGTACCCGACAGCTCGGGCTCGGGCGACCGCACCGCTTCCACGAAGGGTGTCTGGAGATTCTCTTTTCGCATGGAGGTGCGGCGCAAAATTTTTGTAGGGTGGCGGCCCCGCGGTTCAACTCGCGGCTGCCTTTCCCGACCCCAGAATGCAGATGCACTTGGTTCCGCGGAGCTCCACGCCGCCCAACAGCGGGCTCGAAGCCGTCATCGTGTGGCGGACTCGACCGATCCGACCCCCCGGCCACCGACTGGGCCGGCAAGTGGGTCGTCGAATCTGCCGTCGATTGCGGCGGCGAAATGGCTGTCGTGTGAGGGGGCGTTGCGCACGTAGTCGGCTATCTGGCCGCGGATGACCTGCATGATCTGCCGGGCGCGCGCGAAGCGCGGCCCGTCCACGAGCGGATCATAGGCCGCCGGCTGTATGCCGAGGCCTTCGAATATATAGAACCAGCTCAGGTCGGTGAACAGCTCGCGCGCCTGGACGCGGATTCGCCCGGTCGCCTTGTAGAGCTCGATCCGCTCGGTGAGGCTGTCCGGCAACCGCATCGAGCGGCAGTATCTCCAGAGCGGCGTGTCCTCGCGTTGGGTGGCGCAGTAGTGCAGGACGATGAAGTCGCGAATATGCTCGACTTCCTCGATCAACTCGCGGTTGTACGAATCGATGTTGCTTTGAGCAAAGTCCTTGTCGGGGAAATGGTCGAGCAGGTTGTAGACGCCGCTCATGACGAGATGAATGCTGGTGGACTCCAGCGGCTCCAAGAATCCCGAGGCGAGTCCGAGCGCGATGCAGTTGCGATTCCAGAACAACTTTCGACGGCCGGCCACGAAGCGCAGCAGCCTGGGATCTGCAAGCGGCTGCCCGTCGAGCGAGGCGAGCAGCTCCGCGTGCGCCTGCGTGTCGCCGAGGTGAGCGCTTGAATAGACGTAGCCGTTTCCGACGCGATGCTGGAGGGGAATCCGCCACTGCCAGCCGGCACTGCGGGCGCTGGCCTGAGTGTAGGGCGCGCGCGCGGTCACGAGCTGCGTCGGGACCGCGACCGCGCGGTCGCACGGGAGGACGTCATTCCAGTTGAGATAACCCGTCTTCAGAGACTGCTCGATCAGCAGTCCACCGAAGCCGCTGCAATCGATGAAAAGATCCGCCTGCAGTCGTCCCCCGCCCACGAAGATCAGCTCATCGAGGAATCCATCTTCGCGCTGGGTTGCCGCCGACACCGTCCGCTCCAGACGGACGACGCCCCGCTTCTCGGAGTAAGCACGCAGGTACTGGGCCACGAGACCGGCATCGAAGTGCAATGCGTAGCGCAAGCCCGCAGCCGGCCCCTGATCTGCCGTCCCGGGAAAGCGAACCTTGCCCGCATTCGCCAGGGCGGCACACACACTGTAGTCATTGAGCTCGAGTGCGATACCGTCGGCCCTGGCCTTGTGCCAGTAGTGAAAGAATGGACGACGGTTGATCGTCGTGCCGAACGTGCCGAACGGATGCCAGTACGTATCTGCGCCGCGGCGCCAATCCTTGAATTTGATGCCGAGCTTATAGGTCGAGCGGGTGTGCCGGATGAAATCGGCTATGTCGATCTCCAGGAAGCGCAGCAGATCGATGATGGGCGGTATCGTCGCTTCGCCGACGCCGACCGTGCCGATCTGCGGAGATTCGATGACGGTGAGGGTGCACCGGTTCTCGTGCAACACGCGCGCCAGGACGCCGGCCGCCAGCCAGCCGGCGGTTCCACCCCCGACGATGGCGATGCGCTTGATGCGCTTGTCGTCCGCTGTCGCTGGGTCGGCCATAGTCGTTCTGACGCAGGGGGATGAAGGGAAGGCGGCCGCGCCCGGGCGTACCGGGCACGGCCGCGGGAGTCTAGTTCCTGAACCTGATGCCGAAAAAGTAGCGGCGCCCCCAGTTGTCGTAGGTGAACGGAAGATTGGGCCACTGCAGGTAGGTGTGCTGGGCCTCGTTGGTCAGATTCTGCGCTGACAGCACGATACCCAGATGACCGTCGAGGAAGTCGTACCCGATCTGGCCGTCGAGCTGACCGTAGGGCGCCTGAAAGACCTGGTAGACCTTCTGATTGCCGTTCTGATCCGGGAACGAGAAGGTCGGGCCCACGAGGGAGTCGTTCACGGACCGGCTCTTCCAGGAATACGACAGACGTCCGGAGAAGCCGAAGCGCTCGTAGAAGAGTGTGCCCGTGAAGGCGTTCTGCGAGACGCCGGGGATCGGCGAGTGCTGCGTGAAGGACGTCGTCTGATTCGAGGTCGATTCGGAGAACGTGTAGTTCGCGGCCACGCCCAGACCCTGGGCCCAGCTCCAGTCGAAATTGTACTGGCTGCCGAGCTCGAGGCCGTAGATCTGGCCCGGACCGGCGTTGATCCACTGTTGCACGTTTCCGGTCGTGCCTCCGAAGTCATCCAGCACCTTCGTCGGGACGTTCCCCAGCACGGTGAAGCTGTCGATCTGCTTCCAGAAGCCCTCGACGCTCGCCACCGCGCCCCGTGCGAAATAGTTCTCGTAGGCGAGGATGAATTGTGTCGCGCGGTACGGATCGAGATTCACGTTGCCCGAGGTCCCGTTGGCGAACGCGAATCCATCATGTGTCCCGGTGTGGATGTTCACGCGGTTGGGGTCGGTCACACGGGTGAAGTTATAGGAGTTTCCCACACCGAGCTGAAACAGGCTCTGGGGAGAGGTCACGCGGGCGGCCCCGAGCCGCACCAGCTGCTCGTCCGTGATGTTGAACGTCATGTTGAACGAAGGCAGCACGTCGATGTAGTGGCGCTTCGTGGTGACCGGTATTACGTTCGAATCCACGCCGTTCCAGACCGCGGTGCCGTAGTACGTGGGGACTACCGCGGATGCGCCGTTGTCGATCGTCAGATCGGTCGATACCACGCGCACGCCGAAATTGAGGTGCAGACGGCTTTCCCTGCTGTCCAGATCGCCCATCAGATAGGCGGCGGTGGTCTTCTCGTGGACGCGGAACGAGCTCAGGCCGTCCTCGAAGAACTTCTCCGTCATGTTGGGAACACCGGCCCCCGCCCAGATCGTCTCCAGGTAGGTCGAGGGGTTGGTCATCCCCCCGGTATACGGGTTCTTCACCAGCATGTTGCCCACGGCAAAGTTGTTGACCGCCAGCGCCAGTCCGGGGTTCGTGGTCGCGGTGGAGTACGGGATGTTCGGGTTGCCGTAGCCCGGATCCTGGTAGTAGTCGTAGGGGCCGCCGTTCGGATCGTTGTTGTTGCCCGCGACCTGGCCGTTGGCCAGAGTCCCGTTGATCAGATAGCGGCCGAAGACCTGATCGATGTTCCGGGTCGCGAAGCGGGCGCCGCCGGAGAACTTCAGATCCTGGCTCTGCTCCCACTGCAGATCGAGCTTGAAGGCCTTGTTCTCCTGCGTGGTGTAGTTCGCCCAAGCCCAGTTCGACTTGAACGTGGTCCATGCCGGGTTGCTCAGGACGTCGGGATTGGGCGCATAGCTGACGGTCGGAAGTCCGGACGTGCCGCCGTTCGCGTAGACGAACTGATAACCATGGCTGGCCAGGGGATCCGTGGGACAGGTGACCGTGCCGTTGTTGCAGCCCGGGGCTCCGGGTGAGGTCGCCACACCGGCACTGGTCTCGTACAGGCCGTGTTCGACGTCCGCCTGGGCGGCCTGCAGATTCGAGGTCGCGCGGGCGTAGTAGGCGGCAAAATCACCCCGCAGCGGACCGCCGTTGTCGAAGCTGGTCACCCACTGGAAGTTGTTGCTGATGTCCTTGGCGCGCTGATACAGCGTGGCCGTCTCGGCGCCGTTCGCATTGAACGTGCCGTTCTGGACGACACTGTCGCTGTCGATCGAGTACGGTTGCGTGGGGTCGATGCCCGGCACGATCGGGACGTTGAGCGTGCCATCGCTGTTCTGCGTGACCTGGCCGCCGGCACCGTTGAACCATGCCTTGTCGGAGTAGGTGAGGCTCGTGTCGTCCTCGTTCGCGTGGAACCAGTTCAGGCTCGTCCTGATCGCATCCGTGATCTTCCATGCGACTCCGAAATTGGCGCCCTCGGTCAGCCGCTCATCATTGATATCGCTGAAATACGCAAGCTGCGGGTCGATGTAGTACTGCGGCAGCGTCGTGAAGTCCCGCGGTGCCGGTGTGCCCGAGTAGGGGGGCAGATAATTGTTGGTGATGGTCCATTGATTGCGGTTCTCGTCCTGGAATTCCTTCGTATGCGTGCGCTGCTTGTCGTAGGAGACGCTGCCCGTGAAGGCGAGGCTGTCGCTGACCTTGAATGAGGCCACGAGCGTACCGTTCGGCGTGGCGCCGGAGGTTCCATCCGAGGTGGTGCCGCGCAGGTTGCCGCCGAAGGTCAGGCCCATGGGCTGCGCGAGCGGGTCGCGCGTCTTCAGGTCGATGATCCCGCCGAGGCCGCCTTCGAGCAGCGAAGCCTTCGGATTCTTGTACACATCGATGCCGCTGATGTTCTCGCTCGGGATTCCTTCGAGTGAGCCGTACTGAGCGTTGCCGCCGGCGCCGCCGCCGGAGGCTTCGCCCGAAACGTAGAACTCCTTGCCCGTGAGAAACAGATCGCCGTTGAGCGTCGTCACGTTATAGCGCAGGCCGTCGATCAGCACCGCGGTGCCCTGGCCGTTTGCGCGGTCGATCTGGACACCGGGCAGGCGCTGCAGCGCCTCGGCCACGTTCTGGTCCGGCATCTTGCCGATGTCTTCCGGCGCGATCGACTCGATCGGCAGATCCGAATTGCGCTTGTTGTCCAATGCGGACTGCAGCGACTCACGATAGCCCGTGACGATGACTTCCTGGAGAGTGTCGTCTTGCGTCGAGGTCGCGGAGGCGGGCTGCGTCTGCGCCACCGCGGCACGGCCGATCAACATCGCCTCGAACGACACGACTGTAGTCATCGCGACGCGGGCTGCCCGCCGCGCGCGTTTTTCCCGACGGTGTGACATTTGTCCCCCCTTGACCGTGGCCGAAATCTTCTCGCCATGACCACCGCATCCACCCAGATCGCTCGGACCCAGCTTGCGACGGACGCTTTCCCGCAAAACTGCGAGCGCCTCTTGGTGTGGATACGTCTTCGGATCAGGAAGCTAGCGCGGAATGTCAGCGCAGTCAATAAATAGATCAATCATTTTGGATTAATCCGCCGGCACGGTGCCGGAAAGCGCTTTCGCAGGCCTCGCGGGCAGCCCCCCTGCGCCGCTCCGGCCACTGGCGCGCCCTGCGCCCAAAGTCGAGCAACAGCCGCAGCCTCGTGCGGCGAGAGGGCTCTTCCAGGCTCTCTTTCGCCGTGCTGTGCCGTGACAAAAATGCCTTGTTTCATGCGCTTCGGTCCACTCACCGAGGCGGACTGGCCCACGCGGCCAGTCGCGTTTGAAGTGGGCTGATCGGGGCCTCACGAGCACTGCAATCAGCGCCCGAGTGGCGTGCAGCGCCGCAATTCTCCACGCATACCGGACAGGCTGGCCGCGCGCACAGGGCGACTTTCACAAACTGCCAGGATGTGGTTAATTACGAATGTCAGCGCTGACAAAATGGGGAACGTGATGAGCCGGGGGAGGCGTCGAGGCGGGCGAGGCGGGTTTGCATGGTCGCTCGTGGCCCTCATCTCGTGCCCACTCGCGGCGGAGGGAAGTGTTGGCCCCACTTTGAATGACGGACCCTACAACGCCGTCTTTCTGCGTGGGGGTGTCGGCCTTTCGCGCCCGCTGTCGAGTGACTCTCCGATTCTCCGGCCGGTTGCGCAGTGGTCAATGGGTGGTTGGTTGCGCGCTGATAGCCTCTCGGAGGGGACTGTCGTCGTGGCGGCGATCGGGAATGCGGACGTCCGTCGGTGTCGGTGCCTCGTGCTCGAGCACGGCCGCCTCGGACTTCGACTCGGAGCAAACGACGCCTTGCAGTCTGTCACGGCTGTGACTACCGGCTCGTGGCATTCGATTGAAGCGACGTACGACGGCCGCATAGCCCGCCTGTATCTGGATGCAGTGCAGATCGATGCGCGCACCGCTATAACGACGGCGATCACCCCGGCGTTGCATCTGGCTCCGGAGAATGCCGCCGACCCGGCAGGCGAGGATCACTTCGGCGGCGCGCTGGCGCTTTTCTTGCTCGACGACCATGCGCTGACGGCCGAACAGATCCGCAAACTGCATGCTGCGAGGCCCGACTTCGGTCTTGTCGACTTCGATCAGGTCGGTGTGGGCTGGCCGTGGCAGGAGCACGCCTGGCGTGGACTTCGGGATCCTCAACCCGCCTGGACGCTGCCGCACGGAAAAGCGCCGTTCTCGCGACCGACCGTGTCAATCGAGTCGGAGCGGGAGCCCGCACTGCGGCGCAGCGCAGAGGACGTGTGGAGGCTGGGCGGCTGGCATCTTGCCGCAGCGCCGACCGTCCGGGAGTCGCCCGCGCGCCTCTCGAATCCCGACTATCCGGAGGCGCATTGGTATTCGGCCGTAGTCCCCGGCACCGTGCTGACGACCCTGATTGCGAACGGCGTGTTTCCGGATCCGGACATCGGGCTCAACAATCTTGCGATTCCGGAGTCCTTGAACCGTCATGATTACTGGTATCGAACGCGCTTCGTCACGCCGCGGGCCGCCGCGGGTCGCCGGCTGACCCTGAGCTTCAAGGGAATCAACTACGCGGCCGAGGTCTGGCTCAACGGATCAAGGCTCGGTTCGATCCGCGGCGCATTCATTCGAGGTGCGTTCGATGTCACAGCGCTCCTTCGTCCGGGGGCCGCCAACGCGGTCGCCGTGCGCGTCTCGCCGCCGCCCCATCCGGGCATACCGCACGAGCAGTCGGTTGCCGCGGGGCCCGGTGAGAACGGGGGCAGCCTTGCGATTGATGGGCCCACCTTCATCGCGACCGAGGGCTGGGACTGGATTCCGGCGATCCGCGACCGTGATACCGGCCTCTGGCAGGACGTGGAACTGACGGCAACCGGCATCGTGCGCATCCTCGATCCCCAGGTGGTAACCCTCCTGCCGCTGGCGCGTATCGACAGCGCTTCTGTCGTCATCCGCGTGCCCGTGGAAAATTCCGGGACTACACCGGTGCACGCCACGATCCAGGCTGTTGTCGATGGCAAGCGGGTGAGCAAGGATGCGACGTTGAATCCGGGCGAATCTGCTGTCGTCTTCGATCCGGCCGAATACCAGGCACTCCACCTCGACCATCCACGGCTGTGGTGGCCGAATGGCTATGGATCTCCGGAGCTCTATACGCTCAAACTGACGGCACTGGTTGGCGGCACCGCTTCCGATACGAAGTCAGTGAGATTTGGTGTGCGGCAGCTGACCTACGAGCTCTCACTGTTCGACCATGCCGGGAACCTCCGGCGCGTCGACGTGGATCCGACCACCGGCAGCTCACGGCACGAGCAGTTGGTCGATGTGCGGCACAAGGCAATCAAACGTACGGCCAGCGGATGGGCCGAGTCCCTGACACCTGCGGGTGAGGCATCACCCGCCGTGCGTGATCTGGCGGAGACCTCTCTGACGCCTTACCTCGTGATCCGCGTGAACGGCGTCAGGATCGCAGCGCGTGGTGGGAGCTGGGGAATGGACGATTCGCGCAAACGTGTCTCGCGGGCACGCCTCGAACCTTACTTCCGCCTGCACAGGCGGGCGCATCTCAACATCATTCGCAACTGGCTCGGTCAGAACACCGAGGAGGTGTTCTATGATCTCGCTGACGAATACGGGATGCTCGTGCTCAACGACTTCTGGGAGTCGACGCAGGACTTCCAGGTCGAGGCACAGGATCCGCAGCTGTTCCTCGCAAACGCACGCGACGTGATCCGACGCTACCGCAACCATCCTTCGATCGCCGTCTGGTTTGGCCGCAACGAGGGCGTTCCGCAGCCGATCCTCAATGAAGGACTCGCGGACCTCGTGGCGACCGAGGACGGAACCCGCTACTACACCGGCAGCTCGAACGCAGTGAATCTGCAAGGAAGCGGTCCCTATGACTGGCGGCCGCCGGAGCAGTACTTCCTGGACCTCGCGCGTGGATTTTCCGTGGAGGTGGGGACACCTTCGCTCGCCTCCCTCGAGTCGTTGCAGAAATGGATTCCCCAGGCGGACCGCTGGCCGCTCGGCGATGTCTATGCCTACCACGACTGGCATTCCGGTGGTGGAAACGGCGACACCGCATCGTTCATGCAAGCATTGAGCCGCAGCTTCGGGACGGCCACCAGTCTGCCGGACTTCGAGCGCAAGGCGCAGCTCATGAACTATGTCTCTTACCGGGCGATCTTCGAAGGATTCCAGGCCAACCTGTGGACTCGGAACAGTGGCCGCCTTCTGTGGATGACGCATCCTTCGTGGCCGAGCAACACGTGGCAGATCTACACTTCCGACTACGACACGCCCGCGGCCTACTACGCCGTGGCCAAGGCCTGCGAGCCGCTTCACGCACAGTTGAACCTGCCGGATTTCAGTCCGGCAATCGTCAATATCGGCCGCACCTCCCGAACCTCGCTGCGGCTGGCAAGCAGTGTCCGGACCCTTGACGATCGGGTGCTGCTCCAGCGTGTTGATCAGGCCGATGTGCCGGCAAACTCGGTGGCAACGCTTGCACCGCTTGCACTGCAGCCGTTGCTGGCGGCCGAACGTCTCGTCTTCGTCGTATTGACCCTGACCGATGAGCGGGGCCAGGTTGTGTCGCACAACCTCTATTGGGAGGCGCGTAGCCAGGCCGATCAGAAGCGGTTGACCACGCTTGCGCAGCAAACCCTCGAGGTGTCGGTGCACAGTCATCCTGATGATGACGACCCGGTATTCGATGTTGCGCTGACGAACCGCGGTGAGACTCCCGCCCTGCTGGCGAAACTCGTTGCTCTGGACGCGGCGGGCAAGCCGGTCCTGCCCGCGTTCTACAGCGACAATGACCTTAGCCTCATGCCGAATGAATCCGAAGTGGTCACGGTCCGCTGCCCGCATCAGGGCCGATCCTGCTCCAGCCTCGCGCTCCGCGGCTGGAATGTCGCTCCGGTGACGGTGCCCGTAACCGTGACAACCCAACACAATGCACACAGCCAGCAGCAGCACAATGCGCAGAGCCAACAATGAGTGACGTACCGGCGCCTCTGTTGATGTCGATCGTGATTCTGGGGCTCACGCGGCTTGCAGATGCCGCGCCCGCCGGAGCCGCCGCGTCCGCAGCCATCGCGCCTGCCGCAGCCATCGCACCTGCTG
The DNA here is from genome assembly GCA_050738795.1 of Steroidobacteraceae bacterium. GTDB lineage: Bacteria > Pseudomonadota > Gammaproteobacteria > Steroidobacterales > Steroidobacteraceae > 13-2-20CM-66-19. Next base: position 32,464 of record JBOIAD010000026.1, on the reverse strand, counting down.
CAGCCTCCGCGGCCACTGCGGCCGACGTCGTGCATCCGATGGCGTGGCCGGTGGTCGAGCGCGCGTTCAAGCCAGACCCCGACACCGAGGCGTTCGTGGATCGGCTGCTGGACAACATGACGATGGAGGAGAAAATCGGGCAGCTCGTCCAGGCAGACATCGAGTCGATCACGCCGGAGGATCTGCGGACCTATCACCTTGGATCCATCCTGGCGGGAGGCAATGCGGCACCGGGCGGCAATGTGCGCGCCCCCGCCTCGAGCTGGCTGGATCTCACGGACAGATTCTTTCGTGCCTCCGTCGCCGACGCCTCCGTCACCGGTGGCTCCGCAGATGGTCCCCCTGCGCGGCATCCGCCAATCCCCATCATTTTCGGGATCGACGCCGTCCATGGTGATGCCCGGATCCCTGGCGCGACGATTTTTCCGCACAACGTCGGCCTCGGCGCGACGCATGACATGGCGCTCGTCGAGGAAGTGGAGCGCGTGACGGCCGCAGAGGTCGCCGCGACCGGAGTCGACTGGACCTTCGCACCGACGGTTGCAGTCGTGCGCGACGTCCGTTGGGGCCGCTCCTACGAAAGTTACTCTGAGGACCCAGCGCTCGTCGCCGCATACGGCCGCGCAGCGATCACCGGCCTGCAGGGGCACTTAGGTACGCCGGACTTTCTTGCCCCCGGTCATGTGCTTGCCTCGGTCAAGCACTTCCTGGGAGATGGCGCGACAGTCGCGGGGCGCGACCAGTTCGACAGTCGCGTGAGCGAGCACGAGCTCCGCGAGGTCCACAGTGCTGGGTACCCGGCGGCAATCTCCGCCGGCGCACTGATCGTGATGGCGTCTTATAACGGCTGGCATGGCGTGAAGATGCATGCGAATCGGCCCCTGCTGACGGATGTTCTCAAAGGCCGCTGGAACTTTTCAGGTTTTGTCGTCGGCGACTGGAATGCGCACGAGGAGGTTCCCGGGTGTACGAAGTACTCCTGCGCGCAAGTGTTCAACGCCGGAGTCGACATGTACATGGCCCCGGACAGTTGGCGCAGACTCTATGCCAACCTCGTGGAGCAGGTTCGAACCGGCCAGATTTCCCGCGGGCGCCTCGATGATGCGGTCCGGCGGATTCTACGTGTGAAGGTGCTCGCGCATGTGTTTGAGAAGCGCCCGCCGAAAGAACGCCCGGAAGCGGCGCAACTCCTACATATCGGCGATGCAGCGCACCGGGCGGTTGCACTCAAGGCGGTGCGCGAGTCCCTCGTGCTCTTGAAAAACAACGGCCACGTCCTGCCGCTGGATCCACACTCGCGCATTTTCGTGACCGGGCCTGGTGCCGATGACATCGGCATGCAATGCGGCGGCTGGACCATAGACTGGCAGGGCGCACACAACACGAATGCCGACTTTCCCGGAGGGACGTCGATTCTGGATGGAATCCGTGCGGTGGTGGCGGCAGCGGGCGGCACAGTGATTACCGGCGGCCTTCAGGCTATTGGTACCGGCGGCGTGGATGCCATTGGGGCAGCCAAGCCCGCTGCGGCAATCGTAGTCTATGGCGAGAAGCCGTACGCAGAGTTTGAAGGCGACCGCGAGACGCTTGAATTTTCACCGGCCGACAATTCCGTCGTCAAAGCGCTGCAGAGGCTGCGCGCCGCGGGTATCCCGGTGATCAGCGTATTCCTTTCCGGCCGACCGCTCTGGGTCAATCGCGAGCTGAACGCCTCGGATGCGTTCGTGGCCGCCTGGCTGCCGGGCAGCGAAGGTGCGGGTGTAGCGGACCTGCTGTTCAAACCCGCACGCGGCGGGAAGCAGCGCGATTTCACGGGGCGACTGGCTTTCTCCTGGCCCGCGACGGCCATGCCGGTCTCATTCGATGCTGCGGGCTCGGTACACGGGGCGCTTTTCAGCAGGGGCTTCGGCCTGAGCCTGACACAACACCACGAGCTCGGCTCGCTCTCTGAGGATCCGCAGGTGCCGCCGTCACTGCGCGAACCCGGATCGCTCTTCCACGCCGGCCACGTCACGGCGCCGTGGTCTATCTACCTATCCGATCCAACCGCGCAAGTACGACTGACGATGCAGTCGCAGGCGAGTCCCGAGGGCAACGTAACAGCCGAGCTGATGGAGCCCACTGTGCGGGTGGTGTGGTCCGGGCACGGTGACGGCAACTTCTGGATCGGTGGCCGCGCGGGCAACTATCACACCCTTGCCCCCGAGAACGAGGCGATCTCGCTGCACTATCGTATCGAGGCGCCTCCCAGCCGGCCCGTTGACATGAGCGTGCGTTGCGAGGCGCCGTATGGCGCCCCTGCGCCGTCCGGAACCGGCAGTCCGGTGGACTGGGGTCATTGCGGCGCGGCCGCGGGCGCGCGGCTTGACTTGACAGCCGTATTCCGCTCGGCGGCTCCTGGTACCTGGCAGACGCTCACGGTTCCACTCAGTTGCTTCGAGGAAACGGGTGCCGTGCTCGATAACGTCAGCGCGTCGTTCGCCCTCGAGACTTCCGGGCGGCTCGACGTGAGCTTCGATGAGATTCGACTGGGGCGCCAGGGCGGCGCGCTCGGGTGTCCGCCGAAAGGCGCACCTTCGGCGTTCACCGCTCAGCGGAAGGCGAAGACCACCCAAGCGGTGAGCGCGAGCAGCACAAGAGCGTGGAAACGATAGTTGCGCCACAGGGGCATTGTCCGCAGACGGGTCGATTCCCTGACGTAGGTCTGCCGCGACCAGTGTAGCTTCTCGACGTCAGTCGCCAGCGCGCCGCGGCACGTGAGGCTGACGATGACGAGAATCGTGACGTCAATCGCGAACAGGATCGGTGCAGCGTAGAGAAAGTGCAGATGCGTCACCTGGAAGACCACGTTCATCAGGAACAGAGCGAGGCCGCACAGCGAGCCGAGTAACAGTGTCGCCTTGGCGCCGGTCGCGTTGGCGCCCCGCCAGAAAACTCCGCCGAGGAACAGCGCGACAACGGGAGGCACCGCATAGGCGAGTACCGCCTGCAGGTACTGCCACAGGGAGGGCAAGCGCTCGAGTTGGGGTGCCCACAACATGGCCAGCAGGAGACAGGCGCCCGTGCTGAGCCGGCCGGTCGCAACGATGCGGTCGTCGCTGATGTCGCGCTTAAGGCGGCGCGCGAGGTCCATCGTGATCATGGTCGAGGCAGAATTGAGCGTTGAGGCAACCGAGGTCATGGTCGCGGCCATGAAACCCGCGACCAGGCATCCCGCAATCCCGGCGGGCAGCAGGCCGACAATCAGCTTCGGATAGACGAGATCGGAACGGGGCAGCCCAGGGAACAGGAGCAGGGCGCAGGTGCCCGGGAGCACCATCAGGAACAGCACCGGCAGTTTCAGCAGTCCCGCGAACATCGCCCCCGAGCGGCCCTGATCGACGTCCCGAGCGGAGAGCACGCGCTGCACGATGAACTGATTGGTGCACCAGTAGTAGAAGCCGAGCAACGGTACGCCGAGCACGAGACCGGGCCAGGGAACGCCGGGATCGCCAATCGGTCGTATGAGCGAAATGGCAGCAGGATCGATCCGCCGCATGAAAGTTTGCCAGCCCCCGACCTGAGCGAATGCGCACCACGAAATGGCCGTCGCACCGGCGATCAGCATCCCCGCCTGCACCACTTCTGTACGCAGCACCGCGCGCATGCCGCCCGCGATGGTATAGATCCCCGCCGCGCCGGCGAGCAGCAGTGAGACGAGCCAGAGCGGCGCCCAAGGGATCAGAATGCGGCAAACCAGGGAACCGCTGTACAGGGCACCGGCCGCATCGACGAACACGTTCAGAAAGAGGGTGAGGACGGCGAACCCGATGCAGGCGGTGGCATCGTAGCGCCGCTCGAGAAACTGCGGCATCGTGAATACGCGGCTCTGGAGCACCTGCGGCAGGATGAAGACACAGAAGAACACGAGGATGACGGCTGCCATCCATTCATAGTCGTAGACGGCGATCCCGTACTCATAAGCCGCCCCGGCGAGACCGACGAGTGCGGTGGAGGAGATGTTGGAGGCGATGAGCGCGAGCCCGATGGTCGGCCACCGAGAGCTCCGGGAGGCCAGAAAATAGTCTTCGGGCGAGCTGCGGCGGCGCGAAACCACGAGGCCCAGCACCACCAGCACGACGAGGTAGACGGCGACGACAATCCAATCGGCCGTCCCGAGTGTGTCGCGCACCGAACCTGTCATCCCGGCTTCGCCCACATGAACGCCGAGTAACATACCCGAGCCCCGGGGGCCGCTCCGTGAGGTAATATCCGACCCTGCATATGATCAGCAGCCCCCCATGATGAAGTCGTCGCAACCGGCGACACTCGACGACGTTGCCGCACTCGCAGAGGTCTCCGCCAAGACCGTGTCACGCGTCGTCAACGACGAACCCAGTGTCCGGCCGAGTACGCGCGAACGAGTGCTCCGGGCCATCGAGCTTCTGGACTACAAGCCCAACCTGAACGCGCGGGTCCTGGCCGGCGAGCGCTCGTTCCTGATCGGTTTGTTCTGCGACAAGCCTGGTGACTATCTCACGGACTTCCAGGCCGGTGCCGCGGAGCGCTGCCGCGAGTCTGGTTATCATTTGATGGTCGAACCGTGGGACCGGGACAGCCCTCACTTCACGCGCCAGGTCACGACTCTGCTGCGCCAGCTGCGCCTCGACGGCGTGATCCTGCTTCCGCCGCTGAGCGATGACAGGCTGATTTGTAACACACTTCGGGATGCATCGATACCGATGGTGCGAATCGCACCACGTGATCATGCATCCGATTCGCCGTCGATCGGTATAGACGACTATCTGGCGGCGCGGCAATTGACCTCTCACCTGCTCGACCTCGGCCACCGGCGACTCGGCTTCATACTCGGCCGGCCGGGTCACGGTGCCACGGAGGAGCGATACCGAGGCTTCACCGATGAGATGCGTGCCCGTGACACGACCGTCGACGCGACGCTTGTCGAAACAGGAAATTTCGTATTCGCCGACGGCGTCGCGTGCGCCGAGCGGATGTTACACGTAGCGAACCCACCGTCGGCCATCTTTGCAAGCAACGACGACATGGCCGCCGCCGTAATCTCCGTTGCGCACCGTATCGGCCTCGGACTGCCTGCGGATCTTTCCGTCGTTGGTTTCGATGATGCGCCGATCGCGACGATGATCTGGCCCCTGCTGACGACGGTACGCCAGCCAGTCGCGATGATGGCGCGGCATGCGGCCGAGCTCATCATCGAGCACTCTCCGCGCCGCCTCGGCTGGCCTACGCCAGTGCCTCACCGCGTACTGGAATTCGAGCTCATGCTCCGCGACTCGACCGCCTCACCGCGCCAAAGGCCGCGACCCTGATTCCGCGGGACCCCAATCGCCCGACATCTCGATGATCTCCGAGATTGCGCCACCGGACCCGGAAGATATCGCTCTTACCCCGACTGGTTGAACAGCCGGTGCCGCGCAGGCCGTATACTCCGTTCCGGAATTCCGAGGTGGGTAGTCAGCATGCCCGAAATGGAGACGATTGCCGGTCTCGTCGGCCCTGTGCCCGTGATTCCGGTGCTTACCATCGAGCAGGCAGCCGTCGCTGTGCAGATCGCAAGGGCGCTCGTGGCGGGCGGACTCACCGTGCTCGAAGTGACGCTGCGAACCGATGAAGCGCTGGAGGCGGTGACCCGAATCGCCGCCGCCGTGCCCGAAGCGCTCGTGGGTGTAGGTTCGGTAATCGACGAGGCGCAATTTGCGGCCGCGCGTCAGGCGGGCGCGCGCTTCGCCGTATCGCCGGGCTCGACGCCGCAGCTGGAGGCCGCAGCGCATGCTGCAGGGCTTCCGTGGCTTCCGGCCGCGCAGTCCACGAGCGAGGTGTTGTCACTGCGCGCGCGCGGCTACCGCTTAATGAAGTTCTTTCCCGCCGAATCGAGTGGGGGTGTTGCTTTCCTGCGTTCCATTTTCGGCCCTGTGCCCGATGTGCGTTTCTGCCCCACCGGTGGGATTACTGCCGACATAGCACGCGAGTATCTCGCGTTACCTAATGTCGCCTGTGTTGGAGGCTCATGGCTTACACCGGCCGCGCTCGTCGCAGGCGGCAAATGGGACGCGATTCGTGCGCTCGCCCGGGATGCCCTGGGAATGCGCCAGGTTTAGTTAGACGAACCGTCCTCAGCGACGAATTCGTTGCACTCTCCGACGAACCGAATCAGGTTTCATCGCAGCTCAAGACCTGCGCTGCTGATCGGGACCGTCTTGCCCAGGCGAGCAGCCTGTTCCGCCGCCAGTATCATCGCAAGCGAACGGATTCCGTCTACCCCGCTGCAGGCCGGTTGGTCTTTGCCATGAATGGCGGCATTGAACCGGTTGATGCCAAGTAAGTAACGACTGTCAGCGGACTCGACAGCGATCTCTGTCTCGACACCGTCACGCCGCAAGGTAACACGCCCCCGGAAATCCGGCGTCTTGCCGAGCACATCCGTTCCCACGATGGAACCCTCACTTCCGTGTATCTCGATTCTCGTGCGTGCCTGTGGCGTGTTGAAATCGCCATAGAGCTGTGCGATGGCGCCGCCGTCGAAGCCAAAAGTTGCCATGATGGAGTCATTGACATCCCCGGTCATGGAGGGGCTCGACCGGCCGATCGCGCTCACTTCCACGGGTTCCTGTCCCAGGATGAAGCGTATCGCATCGGCGCTGTGGACCAGGACATCGAAGGATACGCCGGAACCCGCGGCTGGATCCTGACGCCGCCATCCGTTCGCGGATACGTAGACCGGCTGACTGGCCATCGCGCTGAGTGTCTTGCCGATCCTCCCATCAACGATCAGCTGTCTCATCGCCTGGATGGTTACCGCATTGCGGAGGTGGTGATTGGTTCCCATGACCACACCTCTGGCGCGGCATTCGCGGACCATTTCGACGGCGTCCTCGAGTCGGGTCGCGAGCGGCTTTTCGCACAACACGTGTTTTCCCGCAGCCGCCGCGGTCATGACCTGCGCATGATGATGTTGATTGGTGCTGCTGACGTAGACAGCGGTCACTTCACGGTTGGCCAGCAGCTCCGGGAGCGACTCATAGGCGCATGGGATATTGAACTCCCGCGCGAATGTCTGCGCCAGTTCGCGCCGGTGGCTGACTATGCCGACGAGCAGGGCGCCGTGACTTTGCTGGATGGCGCCTGCAATGCGCTGACGCGCAATGTTGCTCGCACCGATCAGTCCCCATCCGATCGAGCCGGGCACCGTTTATACCCCTCCTTCAGATCAGGCCGCTGGCTCGCAGCGCCAACTCGTGCCGCTGTGTTTCATCGAGCTCACGCAGTCTGCGCACGACCGATACGGCCTGAGCGCCGCAGGGAACGTGCAACTGCGGAGCCGCCTCTGTGATCGTACTCACGATGACCGACGCGGCTTCGCTGGGATCAGGTGCGTTGGTCCCAGTCGCGGGTCTGCCGCGGGTCTGTTCAAAAGCTGCGTAAGCCGAGGCTCCAGTCCTGGCCGATGAAGATCTGTCGGACAACGAAGTGGCGTAGGCGCCGGGTTCGACGAGTGCCACCTTGATGCCGAATGGCTCGAGCTCGTAGCGCAAACTTTCGCTCGCGCCCTCCAGAGCGAATTTGCTCGCGGCATAGACGCCATCGAAAGGCAGCCCGATGAGTCCCGAGAGGGACGAGACCATGACGATCACACCGCCACCGCTGCGTCGCATCAATGGCAGGCAATCGCGAGTCAGGTTGACAGCGCCAAAGAAATTGACCTCCATCACTTCGCGCAACGTCGCTTCAGGGATTTCCTCGAGGGGGCCGGACGCCTGAATGCCGGCGCTGTTGACCAACGCGTCGAGACGTTCGTGCGCAGACTTGATCACGCCTGCCGCCGCAACGCGCGCGGCCCGGTCGGTCACATCGAGCGGCAACCAGTGGATCAGCCCGGGACCCTGTGGTTTGGGTTTGGGTGCCGATCGGCCGTCAGGGCGAAACCCCGCATACACCGTCCAACCGGTTCGAGCCAGGCTGAGGGTGGTCTCAAGACCGATCCCGCTCGCGGCCCCGCTGACTAGCGCAATGCGACTCACGTCAACGCCAGTCCAGACGATGCAGTCGAGCAGCCATCCGCGCCTCTCCAGAAGTTGCTTCCCGGTGCCGGATTATCCCTGATGGCAGATCGAGTGAGACACTGTGTGCCGGGGCTGCGCCATGACCTTTTCTAATCCGGGCAATCATAATCTCTCATTTGGCGGGATTTTCACCACGGCTTACTCTGCAGCACGGCCGACGCGCCACCTTCCGGTGAGAGCATAACGCGGCGCACGACAGTCCGAACGGAGTATCTGCTCGCATGGCGCATGTGTCTGGCGCAATGGCTCTCCTTGCAAGCCTGATCGATCACGGTATCGACACGATCTTCGGGCTTCCCGGGGGGCAACTCGACCATTTTTTTGATGCGCTCTATCGCGAGCGGGATCGGGTGCGCCTGATTGGTTCGCGCCATGAGCAGGGCGCTGCATACATGGCCTTCGGCTATGCACGTTCAACTGGCCGGGCCGCCGTCTACGCCGTAGTGCCCGGCCCAGGTGTGCTCAATACTGCCGCGGCGCTTTGCACTGCCTATGCCTGTAACGCGCCGGTTCTGTGCCTGACTGGTCAGATACCCTCGGCGTCCATCGGCCGGGGCTTTGGTGAGCTGCACGAGCTACCGGACCAGCTCGCAACATTGCGCACGCTTACGAAGTGGGCGACGCGGGTCGAGCATCCGGAGCAAGCGCCGGCGAAAGTCGCAGAGGCCTTCAGACAGCTTCGCGTTGGGCGTTCCCGCCCCGTGTCGATCGAGATGCCGTTGGACATCATGGGTTGCGAGGCGAACGTTCCGGCGGTGCCGGTGAGTCCTGTCATGCGATCCGCCCCGGATCCGGCGGCCGTCGCAGATGCCGCCCGCATCATCGCAGCGGCTCGATGTCCAATGATTTATGTCGGCGGCGGCGCAGCCGATGCGGCTCCGGAAACCCTTGCGCTGGCGGAGCTGCTTCAGGCACCCGTCGTCTCGTTCCGGTCCGGACGCGGGATCGTCAGCGACGAGCATCCACTCGGACTGACACTGCCGGCCGGGCACCGTCTGTGGCCGTCGGTCGATGTTGTGATCGGCATCGGCTCGAGAATGATGGAACCTTTGCGACATTGGGGTCAACCGCGAGGCCTCAAAGTCGTGCGCATCGATGTAGATCCGGAGGAAATCGCGCGTCACGGCTCGCCGACCGTAGCCCTTCTCGGAGACAGTGCTCTCGCCCTTCGTGCGCTCCAGCATGCGCTCGAGCACGACCTCCGGGGCCCGCGCCGCAACGGACTCGACGTCAGCTCCGCGAAGAAGGCGGTCGCGGCCGAAATCGAGCAGATCCAGCCGCAGATGGCCTGGCTCGGCGCGATCCGGGATGGGCTGCCGCGCGACGGGATCTTCTGCGATGAGATCACCCAATGCGGCTTCGCATCCTGGTACGGGTTTCCGGTGTACTCACCACGCCAACACATTAACTGCGGTTACCAGGGCACGTTAGGCTACGGCTACGCGACGGCACTCGGGGTGAAAGTCGCTCACCCCGACCGACCGGTCGTATCGATCGCCGGTGACGGCGGGTTCCTGTTCAACGTCCAGGAGCTCGCCACGGCCGTGCAGTATCAGATCGGTCTGAAGACGATCGTGTTCAACAGCAACTCCTTCGCGAATGTGCAGCGGCAACAGCGCGAGTTGTTCGGAAACCGTCTCATTGGCTCGGATTTGCGCAATCCGGACTTCGTGGCCCTCGCAGAAGCCTTCGGCGCAGCGGGCTACCGCGCTGACACACCCGCCATGCTGCGCCGGATATTGGAGCGTACCTTGGCTGACCCGGGCCCCGCGTTGATCGAAGTACCCGTAGGAGAAATGGCCTCACCGTGGAAGCACATCATTCTGCCGTCACTGCCCGCGGACGCGGGTTCGCCCGCGTGACCGGGCCGACACCGCGACCTGAGGTACTGATGACACCTGCTTACGTACCCGGCCAACGCAAGATCGAGGGGGTCTCCGCACCTATCAAGCTCTCCGCGAACGAATCCCCGCACGGACCCGGCCCGCGGGCAATCGAGATCTATCACGCGCTCGCTGCGGATCTGTTCCGCTATCCTGATGGCGCACAAAGTGACTTGCGCAGGACCGTTGCGCGCGTGCACGGCCTCGAGCCGGATCGATTAGTCTTCGGGAATGGCTCCGATGAGATCATCCAGATGCTCTGCCGGGCCTATATCGCAGCCGGCGACGAGGTCATTCTGAGTCAGCACTCGTTCATGATGTGCCGAGTCCATGCACTGGCCCAGGGAGCAGCCCTCCTGACGGCTCCCGAACCGGACTTTCGTGTGTCGGTAGACGAGATCCTGCAGCGGGTTACGCCTCGCACGAAGCTCGTTGCGATCGCCTCACCGAACAATCCGTGCGGCACCTACCTGCCGGCGCCGGAGCTGCGCCGGCTGCACGCCGCGCTACCGGAACAGGTCATCCTGTTGGTTGACGCGGCTTACTCGGAATACGCAACGGCCAGCGACTACGATAACGGGTCCATCCTGGCCCGCTCGGCACCCAACGTCATCATGACGCGTACATTCTCCAAGCTGTACGGTCTGGCCGGGTTACGGATCGGGTGGGCGCTGGCGTCGGCCCAAATCATCCGGGCGATCGAGCACCTGCGCATGCCATTCAATGTCAACGCGGTGGCGCAGGCGGTCGCCGCGGCGGCCGTCGCCGATGTCCAGCATTCTGCCTACGTACGCGAATACAACTTACGCGAGCGTGAGCGCGTCAGCCACGCGTGTCGCGATCTCGGACTGCAGGTCGTGCCAAGCTCCGCGAACTTCGTTCTGATCCTGTTTGGCGATCCGCGGCGAACTGCGGACGGGGCCTACCGGCACCTGATCTCACGCGGCATTATCCCGCGACCCATGGGAGGGGCTCCGGAGAACGCCCTGCGGATTACAATCGGGCTCGAAAGCGAGAACGACGCGGTGCTGCGGGCAATGCGCGAGTTCGTGAGTGGCTCCTGATCAATGGATTCCCTGAAGACACCTGGTGAGGCCACCCGGCGATTCCTGGCCGAGACTCACCCGCTGTTTGTCGATGGCCGGCCATACAGTCCGCCGGACGGGAAACTGTGCGTTGCATACAATCCGGCGGACGGGAAGCCGATCGGCCAGTTCATCGTGGGTGGGCCTGCAGACGCCGACGCGGCGGTCGCTGCCGCGCGCCGGGCTCTGAACCAACGCCGCTGGACTTCCCTGCAGCCCAGCGTGCGCGGACAGATCCTGTGGCGCATCGGTGAGCTGATCGAGCGTGATGCGGATGTCCTGGCCGAGATCGAAACGCTCGATGCCGGAAAGTTGCTCAACGCCGCCCGACGCGGCGATGTGGCGATTGCCGCTGAGTCATTCCGCTATCACGCAGGGTGGTGCACGAAGCTCAACGGCGAGGCACCGGAGCCCACGCTCGCGGCCCCGGGCGAGTATCTGTGCTACACGCGCCATGAGCCCGTTGGAGTCGCGGTCCTGATCGTGCCTTGGAATGGACCGTTGGCCATGACCTGCTGGAAGCTTGCGCCGGCGCTCGCCGCCGGCTGCAGTGTGATCATCAAGCCGCCCGAGCAAGCCTCCTTATCAGTACTTCGGCTGGTGCAGGTGCTCCGGGAAGCAGGCATTCCGGATGGTGTCGTGAACGTTGTGGCCGGTCCCGGCGCGACGGTCGGGGACGCGCTGATCCGACACCAGGGAGTGGACAAGGTATCGTTCACCGGCTCCACCGCCACGGGGCGCCGGATCATCGAGGCTGCGGCATCGAACCTCAAGCGCATCACGCTCGAGTTGGGCGGAAAATCGGCGGCGATCGTGTTCGCGGATGCCGATCTGGAGCGGGCCGCAGCCGGCATCAGCGCCGGGGTGTTTAGTAATGCGGGGCAGGTGTGTGTCGCCAGCTCACGTCTGTACGTGGAAGCTCGGGTCTACGATGAATTTGTCGACCGCGTTGCCGAGCGTGCGCGACGGCTGCGGGTGGGACCGGGAATGGACTCGGGCAGCGAGATGGGGCCAGTCATCTCCGCCGGGCATCTCGCCAGCATCGAGGGCAAGGTTGCCCGCGGGCGCGCCACGGGGGCGACGATTCTGACGGGGGGACATCGGCTCGCCCGCGAGGGTTCCTTTTACGAGCCGACCGTCCTGGGCAATATGCCCCCGGACTCGGCGCTTCTGCGCGAGGAGATATTTGGGCCAGTGCTGTGTGCGTTGCCCTTCGAGTCGGAAGTCGAGGCCATCACCGCGGCGAACCACACCCTTTATCCGCTTGCCGGCAGTGTCTGGACCCGCGATTTGTCGCGCGCCCACCGGGTCGCCGCCGCAGTGGACGCAGGACTGTTCTGGGTCAACGACCATGGCCGTCCGGATGTTGCGATTCCGTTTGGCGGCTTCCGCCAGAGCGGCTGGGGCCGCGAGCATGGGCGGCAGAGCGTAGAGGCGTACACCGAATTGAAGTCCGTCATGGTCCGACTTTGAGAGGCGTCTCCGTGTCCAGGGCATCCAGGTCCTGCTGTGAGACGGCTCCTTCGCTGATGAGCCAGTCCCGGAACCCGGCGACGACGGGATCTCGGGCAGTTCCTCGAGAACAGACTGCATAGTAGGCGTAGCGTGAGGGAATGGAGAGATTGAACGGTTTGATGAGCTGGCCCTTGCGGACCGCATCCACGACCAGCGCACTGCGTCCCAGTGCGACGCCGGCGCCGCTGATAGCCGCTTGCGTGACCAGGTGCGAATGATTGAATCCCGGGCCGCGCTCCGCATCGATGCCCGTGACCCCAGCGGCTTCGAGCCAACCGTGCCAGTCCGTCACCATCACGTCGTGCAAAAGTGTGTGGTGGCGGAGGTCTTCCGGAGTTCGCAGCGGCGCAGTCACCGTGACGATCTGTGGACTGCAGACCGGAAAGATCGCCTCGGTCAGGAAGCGAACGGATTCGACGTCCGCCCAGTCTCCGTCCCCATAACGGATATCGATGTCGACGACGCCCTTTGCGAGGGCATCGCCTTCGAGGTCGGTCGAGAGGATACGCACGTCCACGTTGGGAAAGCGGCGCGAGTAGCTGCTCAGTCTTGGCACGAGCCAGTGATAGCCAAACGAGTCGAGCGTCTTGATGTTGAGCACCCGCTTGCGCTCAGTGTCGATTGCGGCGGTCGACTCGCGAATGATGTCGAAGGCTGCCCGAACGCGCGGCAGGTAGTGCCGGCCCGCCTCCGTCAGCACCAGGCCGTGGCCGCGCCCCAGCCGGTGGAACAGGGCCACACCCAGCCATTCCTCGAGCGCTTTGATCTGGTGGCTGACTGCTGCCTGCGTCACGTGCAGGGCGTCCGCCGCGCGCGTAAAGCTCAGATGGCGAGCCGCCGTCTCAAATACCACAAGTGCATTCAGCGGCGGCAGGCGTCGTGACATGACCGGCAACCTCCCGCTTCACGCTCAGATGTCAGGGATGGAGTAAAACGCTCGTGAAAATCACCGACGCCCGCGTCATCGTAACCTGTCCTGGCCGAAACTTCGTGACTTTGAAGATCGAGACCGATACCGGCCTCCACGGCCTGGGGGACGGCACGCTCAACGGCCGCGAGCTCGCGGTCGCGGCCTATCTGACGGAGCATGTCATACCCTGCCTCGTTGGCCGGGACGCGCACCAGATCGAGGACCTGTGGCAGTTCCTGTATCGGGGAGCGTACTGGCGCCGCGGGCCGGTGACGATGTGCGCGATCGCGGCGGTCGACACGGCACTCTGGGACATCAAGGCCAAGACGGCGGGGCTGCCGCTCTACCAGCTCCTCGGGGGGAAATCGCGATCCGAGGTGTTGGTCTATGGTCATGCGAACGGCCGGGACATCGAGGAGACCTGCGACGAAGTCGCCCGCTATCGCGAGCTGGGTTACCGCGCGATCCGCGCGCAAACAGGGATCCCCGGGATGCTGGCCACATACGGGGTCTCGTCGGACAAGATGTTCTACGAGCCTGCGAATGCGGCAATGCCGACAGAGCAGATCTGGTCGACGTCCCGATACCTGCAGCATGTGCCCAAGCTCTTCGACGCGCTGCGGACCAAGTTCGGGTTTGATCTGCACCTTCTGCATGACGTGCACCACCGCCTCTCCCCGATCGAGGCCGCGCGTCTCGGCAAGGCGCTGGAGCCCTACGCGCTCTTCTGGTTGGAAGATGCGACGCCCGCGGAAAACCAGGCGGCGTTTCGCCTCATCCGCCAGCACACGGTCACGCCGCTCGCCGTCGGGGAGGTCTTCAATACGATCTGGGATTGCAAGCAGCTCGTCGAGGAGCAGCTGATCGACTATATTCGCACGACCGTCGTCCACGCAGGCGGAGTGACCCATCTGCGCCGCATCGCTGACTTCGCGAGCCTCTCGAACGTTCGCACCGGCTGCCATGGAGCGACCGATCTGTCGCCGGTGTGCATGGGCGCCTCGCTGCATCTGAACATGGCCTTGCCCAACTTCGGCATTCAGGAATACATGCGGCACACGCAACAGACGGATGCCGTGTTTCCGCACAGTTACTTTTTCAGGGACGGTGCCCTGCATCCGGGTGAATCGCCAGGTCATGGCGTCGATATCGATGAAGAGCTCGCCGCGAAATATGAATATAAGCGCGCCTACCTTCCTGTCAACCGCCTGGAAGACGGCACGATGTGGAATTGGTAGCGGCGCGCCCAGGCTGCGACTGCGCGACACGCGCAACTACCCCACGAGGCCGCGGCTGTCGGACACCGGCGCAGCTACCGGACGAGGTCCGAGGCAGTCCTGCCACGAAGTACGGTCTCGATCTCCGCCAGTGAAATGAGATTGACGTCGCCCGGAATCGTGTGCTTCACGGCGCGCGCGGTCACCCCGAACTCGAGCCAGCGCTCATCCGGCCAACCGGCCAGGAGTCCGAAGAGGCAGCCGCCCACCAGCGCATCGCCCCCACCAACTCCTTCAGTCGCGGAGCGCACGGCGATCTCGGTTGCCACAATCTGCGTAGCCCCGCGTCGTTGCGCAATGGCACCTACATCGAAATCGGCAGCGCTGCTTCCACGCCGGGTGCCCGCGACGAGCACCTCAACCGCCGGGTACTCATCGAAGAGCGTCGCCGCAAATGCCGCGAATTCGTTCGCGGCCTCCGACGGGCGGTGTTGAGATGGCCGTATGCAGGCGGCCCAGTCACCGGGTGTCGCAAACACGATCTTCGACCGACGAAGCAGAGGCGCGAGCGCAGGGAACGCTTCCCGCCCGCTAAGCTTCCAGAGCTGGACCCGCATATTGATGTCGAGCGACACTGGCACGCCACGCGCGACCGCAGCGTCGGCCGCAGCATAGGCAATCCTGGCCGCGCTCTCACTGACAGCCGGCGTGATCCCAGTCAGATGCAGCCAGTCGGCCCCACGGAGAATCGCCGGCCAATCAAACACGCCGGGATCGATTCGCGCAAACACGCTCTCGGCGCGGTCATAAATGACACGACCGGACCGCACTCCAGAACCCGCCTCGAGAAAATACAGGCCCAGTCTGCCGGCAGAGCGTTCGACATTCCCGCTGCCTATGCCATGCTGACGGATGGCGCCGAGGGCCGAGGGACCCAAACCTTCTTCGGGCAGCGCCGTGACGAAGTCGGTTGTCAGCCCAAAGCGCGCCAGCGATGCCAGAACGTTGAATTCCGCTCCGCCGTATGTGGCCTCGAGTGCCGCGCCCTGCAGCAGTCGCTCCGCGCCTGGCGCACGCAGCCGCAGCAAGAGCTCCCCGAGCGCGACGACCCGCCTCATGCGCGCCTTCCCGTTAGAGCCATGGATTGTTCACATCGTCGCGCGCGATTGCATTGCCGACGGAGCCGGCGGCGAGTGACTTGCGGCGAAAGGGCGCAGTCAACACGAAGCCCAGAGCCGCGGGACTGGCGAACAGCGCCTTCAATGCTGCCACGATGTCCTGCGCCGAAACATACACGACGGTTGGCAGGCTCCTGTCGTCCTGGTTCCGGACCACGAGGTACGGTCCCTGCCGCGAGATCGTGTGAACGCTGAAGTCGACGTCCGCAATCCCACTTGTCACTCTCACTCTCGCGCACTCCTGACTTGAATCAACTCTTACGCAGTGTCCCGATGCTCTGCGCATGCCGAATGCGTTCCTCGTGAAGTTTCGGCATATCCTCCACGGTCAATCCCGCTGGCGGCACGAACTGGCCACGTTCGTAAAGGTCTGCGAACACCTGTTTCACCGGCCCCATCTTGTCGGCCAGTGTGCGCGGCGGGTGACCGGATGGGAACTGATTCGGCGGATAGATCGGACGCTCATAGATCTGCCGGAAACCCTCCGTTCTCACGTCCACCCAGCAGTTGTGGTTGCAACGGGATCGATGCTCCCGCAACGATTCGATGTCGATCGTCGCGGCAATGACCTGCTCCTGGGGATAGGGCGCTTCCCGCATGATCATGCCGGTGTAGTCGATCATGATCGAGCCGCCCGGGCAAAATGCCCGGGGGTAGTAGTTGTATTCAACCGTCCCCCAGTTCGACCCCAGCAGATACGCCATGTTGTCATGGGCCCGCGTGCGGCGAGTGAAACGCCAGAAGTCCCACGGGCTGCTGACACCTTCGACCTCCTGAAGGGCGACGGGGTGGCAGATCACCTCACAGCCGTTGTATCCCAGGGCCCGCGACACCTCGGGCGTGCAGCCGTCGTGGCAGGTCATCGTGCCGAGCTTGCCGATCTCAGTGTCCACCACCGGGAAGAGGTTCGTGATGTCCGCGCCAAAGGCGGCCCGGTATTCATCCAGGATGTCATGCGGACTGGTGCCGAGGCCGATCGATGCCGGAATGTGCCACTTGTGATAACGCAGGATCACATCGCCCGATGGCCCGATGATGAATGCGGTGTTGAACCAGCGATCGGGAAACTGTTTGACCTTCTCCACCACGCCACCGCCTGCGATGTAGAGGTTGTACTCCCGCGCTTTCGCGCCGAGGCGCTTCAATTCCGGCCCGTCCAGCTCGATCGCTTTCTTCATGAAGCTGTCGATGCCCTGCTCACCCTTGCCGGGTGTGGTGACACCCTGCAGGAAGTATTCAGGCAGAACGACCAGCCGCGCAGGCAACTCCCAGAAGTAGCCAACCCCGAAATCGATCAGATTGCAGACGCGCTCGAGATTGCGATTGATGTCCTCGCGATTGTCGGCCACTTGCACGTGGGGCTGTATCACGAGCGCGGTGTATTTCGGAATGCGTGTCACTGACAATACCTCCAGGGAAAATCTTCGGCGCGGTGTTTATTCGTGCGGCTGGGGCTGATCCTCGAGCAGCACGCGCGCCGTGATCGACCCGGCTCCCGAGATGCCGCCGCCGGGATGACAGTGCGGTCCGGTCATGTAGAGCCGCCGGATCGGCGAGCGATAGTGAGCGTAGCCCGGAAAGGGACGAAAGTAGCCGAGTTGCGCCTGAATCCGCTCACCGCCATGGGTCGTGCCATCGACGAACGAGGGGTTGGCCGCCTCCAGGCTCTCGCGCGCGTCCACGAATCGACCGATGATCGTGCTGGGGCCGATGTTCGGTGCGTATTGCTGCAGCTTGGCCAGCAGCACCTCCCGTGCGTACGCGTCCTTGATCTCTTCCCAGGTCTTGCCGCTTGCGAGCCAATTCGGCACAAAGGTATCGAGGATCAAAGTGTGGTGGCCCGTCGGAGCGCGTGAGGGATCCAGCAGAGTCCAGCATGCACTCCACAGAAATGGGTCGGTCGGCGCGATGCCCTGGGCGATCTCGGCGTACTGTTTGATCATCTGCGCCGTCGAATCCACGATGCGATGAAACGCGCAGCGGGTCATGTCCGGCCCATTGGTGAACCGTGGCGCCTCCGTCAGGGCAAGGTGGATCCGGCAGATGCTGATCCTGCCAAAGGAGTAACCCTCCACAAGCTCCAGAAACTCCGGCGTGAGTTGAGGGCGAGGAGTCAGCTTGAGAAATGACTGCTTGGGGTCCAGGGCGCTGACGACCGCACGGCGACCCCGAATCGTCCGCCCATCCTCGAGGACCACGCCTCGCGCGATACCTTGCTCGATCAGAAATGCGTGGATCGGCGCATTGGTCATGACCCGTCCGCCGTGTGCCTCGACGTATCGGCTCATCGCCAGCGGCAGCTGTTGACTGCCGCCGGCCGGAATGGCCTGCCCGTAGATGTGTACCGCGGGAATCATGATGTAGAACGATTGGCCGGCGCCTTCCTGCTCTGGAAGGATCTGCGGCGCGAGTGCCCAGTTGAGCATCACGGCGCGCACGAAGTCGTTCGTGAAATTCTGCTCGACCCAGGCGCGCGCGCTCAGAGAGAACTCCCGCAGGCGCCGCAAACCTTCGCGAGTCTTCTCGAGCGCCTGAGTCATCAGGCTCGGCGGCGACGGCGGCGAAAAGAACGCCTTGATGAATCCGTCCCGGATCGATGCGAAGTCCTCATACACGCGTCGATAGCGGCGGGCATCCGCTTCGGAGTAGGCGGCGATGCTCTGCACCGTCTTGTCGATGCAGCGATAGATCACGATTCCGGGACCGCCTTGTCGGTCCGGATGACCCGTGATGTGGTCCTCCGACCAGATGTAGCGCAACCCGTACTGCTTGAGATCCTCGAGGATGGGCTGCAGGTCGGGGTTGGCGTGAATCCAGACATGCGATGACCCATAGAGGTCATGCTTGAAGCCCGGGAGCGTGACTTCACGCGTGATTGCGCCGCCACCGATCCACGCATTGCGCTCGACGACCGCGACACTCAGTCCGCTTCGGGCGAGCACGCTCGCACACGCCAACGCGTTGACGCCGCCCCCCGCCACGACAACGTCGAATTCGGTCAGCTCGCTCATTCCACCCCTTGACTCGGAAATGCCGGCATCGCGCCGGCCGGGACGCATGTGCAGCCCGCGATCCACGCGACCCGCGATCCGCGCGCGACCGGTGGCGACCCGCTGCCCGTGCGCATCCTCAACCAGGCCCTGATGCTTGGGCTATCCCGAGGATAGCTGCGCTCCAGCGCAAGCATAGGGGACGGAAAGCACCGAGCGGCCAATGCTTTCTAATCGGGAAGCAGCAGAAAAAGTAATGCCACTTCCACGGCGCAGGCGAGCTGCGCGGTGGTACTCGAAGTAATCCGCTCCATTAGAACCGCTCAACGCCTTGCGAGCTCTGACGGGCTATCGTGCCCCCTCTCTCGGGGCACCCCCGCGCTTGCGGAGGACTTGAATTGACAGCAAGTTTGGACGGAAAGGTTGCGATCGTGACCGGTGGCGCCACGGGTATCGGCCGGGCCTGTGTCGAGCGACTCCTCGAGGAGGGCGCCCGGGTTCTGTTTACCGACCTGGCAGCTCCCGCCGGTGAGGACACAGTGACGCAAGTCGCAGCGAAAGGGCATGAGGTGGCCTTTATCGCAGGCGACGTTTGCGATCGGGCGCATTCGGTCGCTGTTGCCGCCGCCGCGGTCGAGCGTTGGGGGCGCATCGACATGCTCGTGGCCAATGCCGGTCTTCAGGCGGCTGCCCGGCTGGTGGACAGCACGGAGGCGGACTGGAAGACCACGTTGTCGGTGAATCTGCTGGGTCTGGCCTGGAGTTGCCAGGCTGTCCTGCCCGCAATGCTGCAGCGCTCCAGCGGATCGATCGTCGCGGTCTCGTCGATCAACGCTCTGACGGGCTTTCCGGGAATGGCAGCGTATGACGCGGCCAAGGCAGGTGTCATCGCTCTCATGCGCCACATTGCCGTTGAGCACGGTCCGAACGGGATCCGCGCCAACGCCGTGTGTCCCGGCGCGACGATTACGGAATTTCACCTGCTTCGTGCTGCGCAAAAAGGCATCGACGCCGACACGTTGCGAGCCAGCATGCGGGGCTACGGGTTGTTGGGGCGGGCCGCCGAGCCTGCGGAGATCGCCAGCGTGATCGTCTTTCTCGCCGGACCCGGCGCATCGTTCGTTACCGGTCAGGTACTCGCGGTAGATGGCGGGGTCACCGCCAAGGGCTCGTCCTGATGAGCTCTACAGCGCCATTGCGGCCCGAAGGAAATTCCCTGCCCAGCATCCGTTGGGGCATCTGTGGCACCGGACGGATGGCAAACACGATCGCCGCAGAACTCACGGCCCTGCGCGACGCCGGCGCAGAATTGTGCGCCGTTGGCTCCAGAAGCATCGACGCGGCCCGGGAGTTTGCCAATCGGCATGGCGCGCCCCGCGCGCACGGCAGCTACGCCAACCTGGCCCGCGATCCGGAGATCGACGTCATCTACATAGCCACCCCGCCGTCACTTCACTGCGAAAACGCGCTCGCCTGCATCGAGAATCGCAAGGCCGTGCTGTGTGAGAAGCCCTTTGCGCTGAATGCGGGCGAAGCCGCCCAGATGATTCGCGCAGCCCGGGAGCGCGGCGTATTCCTCATGGAAGGGATGTGGACGCGCTTTCTGCCGGCGATAGCCGCTGTGCGCGAGATCGTCGCCGCAGGATCGCTCGGTTCGATTCGCCTGCTCGTCGGCGGCGGCGCCTTCATGCCCGCGTTCGATCCGCGACTTCCGCTTTTTGATAAGACCCTCGGGGGCGGCGTCCTTCTGGACGCCGGCGTGTATCTGGTCTCGCTTGCCTCGATGCTGCTCGGGCCGCCGGCCGCGATCGTCGCAAACGGACAGCTCGGCCGATCAGGCGTCGACGAGCAGGAGGTCGTCCTCCTGCGTCATCCCGGCGGGGCGCAGGCCATCCTGTACGTGTCGCTCGCAGCCCGGCGCTCGCCGGATCTGGAGATCCTGGGATCGACCGGTCAATTGCGCATCGAGGCGCCCGTCTTCCGGCCCACGCGTCTGTCCCTCACGCAGAACAACTCTCCCGCCACCACGATCGAACATCCAGTGACGGGATCGGGCTATCGCGCCGAGCTCGTTGAAGTCATGTGCACACTCGCCGCAGGGCGCAAGGAGAGTCCCGTCATGCCGCTCAGCGAGTCCCTTTCGATCATGAAGACGCTGGATTCCATCCGCGCATCCGTCGGACTCGTGTACCCACAGGACCCGCGCAACTGACGGGTGCCCTGATGCGGCAAGTCGCAACCGGTCTAATGCAGCAGAGTCGCAACCGTAATGCCGATGAAGTTGCCCGCGATGTGGCAAAAAATGCCCATCATCACGGCGGGGCTGATCATCGAGTTCCATCCCTTTCCCGCCACGACCGCAACCGTCGCCGCGGATCCCACGATCGCCGCGCCGCATCCGGTGATCGCCTCGGCCAGATCGAGCTTCAGGAGCCTGCACAGCAAAAGCGTGATGACTATCCCGACTGACAGCAGGATCAGCACGTAGAAAAACAGGCTGACCGCATGGTCAAGAAAAGAAGTGACGTTCGTGCCCAGTCCGATCATCGCAAAAAACATGTACATGAAGATCATTCCAAGATCGAACTCGCCGCGCAGTGCACGCAGGCGTCGCGGAAAAACGTTGGCGACCACGATCGTCAAGGTCGTCACGTACAGAATGTTGTACTGGCTCTGATCGTGGCCTATCCATCTGGCGACCGCCTGTTCGACGAAGCGGGCGATCGCACAGATTCCAAACGACAGAGCAAGCGCGCCGGTGATGTGCGTCAGGCGAAATTCCGGAACGGCTGTCGCGACTTGCAATTCCGCCCCGCCGGCCGCGGACGCGCCTGTCACCGACGCGCCCGCCGCGCCGTTGCGCTCCACGCGGCACGGCAGAAGCCGGCGCACGATCCGCAGATTCGGCAGCGCCACCAGCGCCATCAGGCCGAGCACACTTGGAATCATGCTCGCGCCCGTCGCCACGGAAATCGCGTCAGGCGTCATTTGAACGGCATTGCCAACAGAGATCATGCTGATGGTGCCGCCGATGAAAGCCGCGGCATAGAAGCCGGCAACCTTTGCCCCGACGTGCCACGGCTGCAGCAAGTAGTATCCTGCCAGTATACCTACGACGATCCCCAAGCATGCCGCAGCGAAGGCCAGCGTCACGCGGCCGCTTTCGACGAAAATCTTCTTGAGATCCGCCTTGATCATCAGCAGCGGAATGGCCGCCGCCACGATGTATTGCCCGACGAAATCCGAGACCGTGGACGAAAATGGCGTGACGTGCAGGTTGGACAGGACAGCCCCGCTGGTGAGGATGCACACGACGCCCGGGACGGCTTTGCCGAGCCGGGACGCGTCCATTACAAACCCGAGCCACGTCAGCAGCACGAGTATTGCGGACAGCGTGAGTACGTCGTGCGGGTCGATGTAGGACAAGGCCAGGCTCCACGGTCACGTCGAACGGATCCAGCTGGGCCGCCGCCGTGCAGAAACGGCGCTTGCCAGTATCGCGAGGCCACGCACGTCACGATGGTGAGGCGGCGGCGGATCGTACCGCAATTGTCGCGGACGAATCGACAGCTTTCCGCAACAGACAGGCGCTGCCTGTCCGCGCGGCGCAGCGACGCGATTACTTTTGTTGATGTGGCGAATTAGAAACGATCAACCGCGATGGGCTCGAACTCTCTTAGTCTCGATTGCAGGCACTGGCTGTCGTGGAGCCCGGCTCATTGGCTGTCACGCCATCTCGGGGGGTAACCAAATTGAAGCAGCTCTATATCGCCGCCGTGCTTGTGGCGTCCGCCGCACCCGGCCCTTTGCTGGCGCAGGATCAGCCATCGTCCGACGCGGTTCTGCAGGAAGTTGTCGTTACGGCACAGCGGCGCGAACAGTCGCTGCAGGACGTTCCGATCAGCGTGACCGCTTTCGGCGCGACCGATCTGGAACGATCGAACATCACCGAGGCGAAGGATTACCTGAGCCTCACACCCAATGTGAGCTTTGCCGAGGACGGTCAGACAGGCAACCGGTCCATCCGCATCGGTATTCGCGGCGTGAGCAACGTGTCCCTGGGCGACCGTGCCGTGCCAAACTCGATCGGCTACTACATCGATGAATTCAACGTCGGCACAGTGGCTAACGGCACGATCAATCCTGCACTTCTCGATGTTCAGCGCATCGAGGTCCTGCGCGGCCCTCAGGGGACTTACTTCGGACGCAACGCGGCCGGCGGTGCGATCAATATCACGACCAATCTCCCAAATAGCCAGTGGTTCGGCGAAGTGGCCGCCTACGCTGGCAACTTCAACACAAACGGTGGCCGGATCATCGCCAACGCTCCGATCAGTGACACGTTCTTTCTCCGTGGCGTGGTCGGTTTCGAGAGCAGCACGGGCATCGTCAAGAACGTCAACCCGACGGGTAGCCCGGACAGTGGCTACGACCAGACGGATGCGCGAATTGCGGCACGCTGGCTAGTCACGGATCACTTCACTGCAGACTTGTCGTACACATACGCCCACGACAGGGAAGGCCTGGATCCCGACGTAAACACCGGTGTGCTCGAGCTCGATACCATCGGCATCGAAGGGCCCGGTTTCCGCCCGATCAGCGATGGGCTCGGCTTCTATCCCCAGAATCGGAATCTGGTCAATCACGGTCGTTACGAATGGAATCGCAACGAGTTGCACTCCGCGAATCTGCGGCTGGCATATGACTTCGGCAATTTCACATTGAAGTCGATTACCGGAGACATCAGGACGCACAACAGCCGGATGTTTGACGAGAACGCCGTCAGCGTCGACGCGATCTATCGCCACAACGAGTGGAACGCCGAATCGTACGGCGAAGAACTGCGCCTGCAATCCAATCCGGGCGGACCATTGGATTGGGTCATCGGCGCGCTCTATGCTCGCGACAAAGTGAAGCTGTATAATCTGGTCGCGATCGGTACGGAGTTTACCTATACGTATCCCGACACCGGACAGACCGTAGGCGTGGTGCCACCATTCCCGAATCTGCCGGTCAATGAGAATCTGACCGGCTACACTGACCGAAGCAGCGCGCTGTACGGCGAGGCCACTTGGCACCCCATCGACAGATGGGCCTTTACTCTCGGTGGCCGATTCACGCGCGATGAGATCGACGATACCGTCACCGGACTCGTGGCCTTCGGCACGCCGCAGGGCGACCTTGCCGGCAATTCCACTTTCAACGACTTCTCACCGCGAGCGGTCGTCAGCTACAAGTTGTCTGACGACGCCAATGTGTACGCGACGGTGTCACACGGCTATAAGGCAGGCGGCAACGATTTGAACGCGGCACTGCCGCAACAGACCCGGCCTTTTTCGCCGGAGAAAGTCTGGAACTACGAAGTTGGCTACAAGAGCGAGTTCTGGGAACACCGCGCCTTGCTGAACGCTTCCGTCTTCTACCTGAAGTGGAACGACCTGCAGTCCGAAGTCAACTACCTGGTCAATCCCGCGGACATCAGTTCGGCCGTGCAGGTCACCGAGAATGCCTCGTCCGCAACCAGCAAAGGCGTCGATCTCGAGGCGCGCGTCCGGCCGATCGAGCCGCTGACGCTCGGACTGGGTGCCGGATACCTTGACGCGAGCTTCGGTAGTTTCCCCTCAGCCGTGGTCTATGGGGTGCCCGTCAATCTGTCCGGTCTGGACCTGCCGCAATCGCCGCGCTGGACCGCCAGCGCCATAGCCGAATGGGCTCAGCAGATGGGAAAGAACTCAAGCTGGTACGTACGCTGGGAGGAGAGCTACCGCACCACATCGGAGTCGAATTTGGAGGGCGTCGCCGCGGGACGGCTCGGACTCGGAACCTTCCCCTTCCAGATGCCGTCCTTCGCAGTCGCAAATCTGCACGCCGGACTGAACTTCGGCAACATCGGAATCAACGGCTCCCTGGATAACGTCTTCGATAAGGAATACTACACGGGAACCGGCGACCACTTCGGTTTCGGTGGCGTGCGGGTGCGGCCGCACCCGCGCATGTGGCGTCTGGAAGTCGTGTACCGGACAAACTAACGCGGCCTCGGGGCGTAAATGACGCGGCTGAAATGAGCTGACAAGCACCACGGAGCTATCCGCCGCCGCAGGCAGACGTTCGACTGCGCTCCCGTGGCCGGGAACGCCGATTTGGATAAGAACAAGCGCTCCGAAAAGCCGAGCGACACCTATTCGAGGCCATAATCGGCGCTCTTTCCTTCCTTCTTCCTATCGCTTTCCGCTTCCTTTTCGTTCACCCGCTCTTGCGAGTAAGTACGCGTGGACTCAGCCGCCTTCTGGGCCTCGCGAAATGCCACCCAGTTCCGGACGGACTCCTCCGCTGTCGGACCGAGTTTCCGGCTCTCCCGCAGTGCCGCCCACTTCCGGGCAGATTCCTCCGCGGTCGGACCCTCTTTCTGACTCTCACGGTATGCCTGCCAATTCCTGGCAGCCTGCTCTGCAACCTCGGAAGGCGAAAGCCGCTCAATCGACGCTGCGTTCCGCTCGGCCGATGCGGTTTCCCGCGCCACCTCCGTTCCGGCGGACCGCCGCTCTTGAAGTGCCAACAACCGGTTCGCTGCCACCTGCGCGGCACGGGCACGCCGTTTGCGATTCACTTCTTCGGCGTTGGCTGTGTAATACTCCCGCCGCTTCTGATTCAACTCCGTCCGGGTCAGCATGCCGTGCCGGAGTTGCTTCGAAGACGTCTCTTGTTGCGCAGAATGCGCGATTGCCCGCTGCCTGTTCGCCTCCTTCTGCCTTTGCAGGACGCGCGCAAGCTCACGTTGCCCCTTTAGCCGCGCCTCGACGCGCTCGCCATATCGCGCTCGAATGTCATCGCCCGCCGGCGTAGAGACGCCAGATCTTCGCTCAGCGTAGTAGACTTTTTGCGGAATCGTGGGCGTCGGCTCGCGGTCGATGCCCTGGTCTTTGTAACTGCGGTGATCGATTCGTGCCGCCAGCCCTGCATCTCGCAATGCGACATTGGTGACCTGCGCCCACCGCTCCCGAATCCATAGAAGGTCGTTCTTCGACGGACCAAGCCCGCGCGCGTGACGTTCCGTCCCCGACAGCTCAAGAGCCGTCCTGGATCCCAGACCCTCTGGAGTTACCTCCCGCGTTGTCATGAGCATGTGCGCATGGTGATGCCGCTCATCACTGCCAGCGCGAGGCTCGTGCACCGCGAGGTCCACTGCGCCCCGATACTTTTCCGCCAGTTCCTGCGAAAAACGGCGAACCAGGTCAGTACGCTGAGCCGGCGCAAGCTCGGGAGGAAGAAGAACCAGCACTTCTCTAGCCAACCGGGCATCGCGCCGCCGCCCAGCGTGCTCCGCCGCATTCCACAGCGTCGACCGATCCCGCGCCCACCTCATATCCACCCGCCCGGCGAACCGTGAAGGCAGCAGGATCTCCTTGTGAACGACGTCCCGGCGATTCGAGTAATTATAGGACTCGCTCGTCCGCTCATCGCGTATGCGCTCCCCCGCGCGATACGCGGCAGCCCTCGTGACGCGACTCCCTTTCCCTCTGGAAATTACCTTGACGAGCAAGAAATACTTTGCCATCGCGTTTCGACTTCCATGTCAAGCTGCGGGGCGAGTGCTGGAGTATTCTTACGCAATCCCTATCGGAGCTCAAATCGTCCTATGCGGTTAGGCCACGCCCAGTTGGACCGTTTTCAGCCGACAGTTGCAGGTGCGCGATGTCTCAAGCGTCCGATTCGGCGTCCGGCAACTCCGCGCGCGATTTTGCGCATCGCGAGCGGGCGGCACACAATGGTGCTTTCGCACGTGGAACGCCCGCTAATCGCTTCAAGGAGAGTTGTATGGCTGCTCGCAAACCTGCTTTCTTCCTCAAGATCAAGGCGCAGTACCCTGAGTATTTCGCAGCCGTCGAATCGCTCGGCGAGACGGTTCGGCGCGCAGGGCCCCTGGACCAGAAGACCCTGCACCTGGTGCAGCTCGCCGCCGCAGCGTCCGTGCATTCCGAAGGCGCGGTCCATAGTCACACCCGCAGAGCGCTGGCGAGTGGGGCAAAACCCGAGGAAATCCGTCACGCTTTGGTGGCACTCACCAGCACGATCGGCTTTCCCAACGTGACCGCTGCACTGAGCTGGGCTGAGGACGTACTCGACGAGAAGGACGGTCTGCCCACAGAATGAAGTCCATGGTCAAGCAGCGCCCCGTCCACGCCGCATGTTCAGAGAGAAGTAGACAGATGAGCGTGTTGCCGGTCAATGCGTCGACTGGGAGCAGGGCGTGTGTAGCGCTCTTTGCTTTGATCGGCCTGACGTTGAGCTCGATGCCGGGAGCGTCGGCGCAGGGATGGGATCACTACGGCGCGGATGCAGGCGGGCAGCATTATTCCGCCGCTTCCCAGATAACGCCGGGCAACGTCTCGAATCTCGAGCCTGCCTGGACATTTCACACTGGAGAGCTCGGCAAGGGATTTGCCGGGGAGTCCGATCTGACGTTCGAGACCACCCCCATCCTGATTGGCCGCACTCTGTACTTCAGCACGGGCACGGGAAAAGCGTTCGCTGTTGATGCGGTTTCCGGTCGCGAGCTGTGGAGCTTCGACGCGCACATCGATCGGCGGGTCTTTAGACCTGAAATGACCTCGCGTGGCGTGTCCTATTGGAAGAGCCACGAAGAGGGGACGGCCGAGTGCCTCGAGCGGGTGTTTTTGCCCACGGTGGATGCAAGGCTCATTGCTCTTGATGCCCGGACCGGCAGATTGTGCCGCGATTTCGGCAAGGAGGGCGCAATAGATCTCTCACGGAATGTGCGCAAGCAGGCCGGGGACAACTACGAAATCACCTCGCCGCCGGCAATTGTCGGTGACGATGTGGTGGTGGGCTCCTCGATTGGGGACAACCGCGGAAGCAGCATCGAATTGGGAGCTGTACGAGGTTACGACGCGCACACTGGCGTGCTTCGGTGGGTGTGGGATCCCATCCCCCGAGCCGCTCGGATTCCGCAGGAAGCGTCCAATCCACTGTTCGGGGAGACCGAGCAGCAGGCCGCGCAATGGACCGGAGCTGCGAACGCGTGGGGCGTCATCTCCGCCGCGCCCGGCCGAGGCCTCGTGTTCGTGCCCACCGGCTCGGCCAGTCCGGATTTTTTTGGAGGGATGCGCGCGGGCGATGACAAATGGGCCAATTCAGTCGTCGCTCTGGAAGCCAGCACAGGCCGCGTCGTCTGGGGCCAGCAATTGGTCCACCACGATCTGTGGGACTACGACGCCCCGGCAGAGCCAGTCGTGACGGAAGTCGTGCGCAACGGGCAGCGAATTCCCGCGGTCCTCCAGGTCACGAAGTCGGGTCAACTCTTCGCGTTCAACCGCGACACGGGCGAGCCGATCGTGCCCGTGACGGAGCGCCCTGTCCCGCAGGATGCCGTACCGGGTGAGCTTCTTTCCGCAACTCAGCCGTTCTCGGCCATTCCTCCGCTGACACGAACCGAGCGCGTCACGCCCGATGACGCGTGGGGTCTGACGTTCTGGGATCGGGGCAAATGCGCGCAGAAAATCGCGGCGCTGCATTCCGAAGGAATATTCACGCCGCCCAATCTCCAGGGAATCATCGAGCGGCCCGGCTACGCCGGCGGCGCGAACTGGGGCGGCATGGCGTTCGATCCCCGGCGGCAGCTTGCCGTCGTCACCGTGATGGACGTTCCAACCCTCGTGCAGCTGATTCCCCGCGCCGACTTCGTTCGAATCCGGGCCTCGAACCAGTTTCCACAGTCGGAGTTCGCCGAGATGCGCGGCACGCCCTATGGAATGCGTCGCGAGCCGCTGTTGTCGAGCTTCGGCGTGCCTTGTACGGCGCCGCCGTGGGGAATGCTCGTTGCGGTCAATCTGACCACCGGAAAGATCGCATGGCGAGTGCCTCTAGGTACCTCGCGCGATGTCGCGCCTTGGCCGTTCTGGTACGTCCACGGCGTCCCGGCCCTCGGCGGCCCGATTGCCACGACCACAGGTCTCGTCTTCGTCGGCGCGGCCGTTGACAACTATCTCAGAGCCTTCGACGTGGCGAGCGGACAGGAGCTGTGGCGCGGACGAATTCCCGGCGGCGGCCAGGCGACCCCGATGACCTACGAGATCGATCATCGGCAGTTCGTCGTCATCGCCGCAGGAGGTCACGGTAAGTTGAACACCACTCGCAGCGATGCGCTGGTCGCCTATGCGTTGCCGAGTCATTAGCAATTGAAAATGGTGACGCTGTGGGCGGCTATGGCCGTGAGCGGGCTCCTGATGCCGGCTGCTGCGGCTCTGAGGGTTGCGCTCCCGCGCCAACTTCGACGCGCCGCCACCGTCAGAATCTCACGCCACCGGAAAACCGCCACGCATTCTGCGCTGAAAAATTCTGGTAGGGATCCCGGGCCAGCCTCAAGAACCACGTCGGACAATCCCAGGTTCCGGTAAATCCCCAGCCCGTGATGTAGCCGGCGTCGCTGATGCCACTCTTGCGAAGGATGTCCAGCGTCGCGCGCATCTTGCCGAGGGGCGTTCGCACGTTGAAATGCCAGTCCCGCTGCCGGGTGTGCAATCGATCATCCGCGACTACGAACAGCGTGTAGATGCTGCCATCTGCGCCGTGATGGCCCGCCCCAAACGTGAGTGCGTCGTTCGGGTCGAAGTTGAGATTGAAGTAGGGCTTGAGATTCGTGCGGCCAATTCCCGCCATACCGAACCACTCCTCACCGGCCTGAATGTTCAGGCTGCCGCCTACGAAACCCAGCGTCGCCACTTGCAGCGACGGCTGGATCTGAATCGACTTGGCTATCTGGACCGAAGTGTCCGCACCTGCCCGGCCTTGAGTGCCGAACACCTGGTCGCTGTATACGCCAAGCCATGCATCGGTGTCGCTGCGGCGCCAGCGCAGATTGACGTCACCTCCCGAATAGTCGCTGTAGCGGTAATCGCCGACCGTCAGCTTCCAGGGCCGCTCCACGGACGTATTGCCATCCTCCGCAAGGGCATCAGCGCACATGCAGATCAGAAATAGCAGCGCGGCGATTGGACGCAGCGCGCTGAAGAACCGTGAACACATAGCACGCATCGCGTGTCCGTCGGGTTATTGCCCGACGGCCGCGAAAGCCCGCACTGGAAAAGTTCCAAAGCCTTTGACCTTCACGGGGACGGCGAAGAACTTCGCGCCATGCTCAGGAACCGACCCGAGGCCGCACAGGTGCTCGACGATTGGAATATCCCCACCAAGGAGAATCGAGTGCACGGGACGATCGCCCGAATCTGTGGAGTCGATATTGTGGGAGTCGATCCCGACCATCACGGCGCCGGAATCGCGCAGCCATTGTGCCAACCGGCCGGTGAGGTGTGGAGAGTTCTCGAAGTAGGCGTCGGTGCGCCAGTGCCGGTCCCAACCGGTGTGGATCAGCACGGCCTTGCCGCGGACATCGGCCCCCGAAAAGGGCAAGCGATCGATGGCCCGCGATACGCCCGGCTCGATGCGTGCAACGACACAGTCGACGTTCGCAAGAGAAGTCAGTGGCACTTGCGACAGGTCCTTGCCATTGGCATAGCGGTGGAATGGGCTGTCCACGTACGTGCCGGTATTCGCGACCATCTCGATCTTCCCGATATGAAATTCCGTCCCGGGCGCGTAGAGCTTCCGCGATGCCTCGCGACTCAGAAAGTCGCAGATCAGCGGCGCTGGAAGGCCCTTGTAGGTGATCATCCCGCTTTCGACTGTGTGGCTTAAATCAAGCAGTTCCACCATCACCGGTTCCTCTGTTCGAAATCTCGTGCGCTTGACGGCCGCCTATCGAAGCGGAAAGACCGGCACGCGGCGCGCCGCGATCCCGTTTCAGCACCGCCCGGAAGTGTGCTCTTTCCATTTTTATCTGTAAAATCAGCAGCTTGATTCCGAGCAGTCGAGCAGCGCACGCGCATCTTGCCTTACGACCGTCCTCGACCTGGCCTCCGGCAGAGGCGATGAGCGAGGATACGGCGCGTTTCTTCGCGCCAACTCGAAACGTTGAAGATTAACCGACCGTTGCACTGAATGCGTTATTGGTGGGTCAATCAAAACCAGACCTACCGGCATGAAATCGCCGGCGGCTACCTGTGGTCGCCCAAGCGCAAGAGCAACGAGCAACGCAATCCCTTCTACGAATCCATGCGCGAAGTTGCGCCCGGAGACCTCGTCTTCTCCTTTTTTGACACGCGCGTGGCTGCCCTCGGCATAGCGCGTTCTTTCTGCTATGAGAGCCCCAAGCCGACTGAGTTCGGCACGTCCGGCGCTTACTGGGAAGCAATCGGCTGGAAAATCGAAGTCAGCTTCCGCGAGCTGGAAAACCGCATCAGGCCCAAAGATCACATTGAACACCTGCGCGGATTTTTGCCGAAAAAGTATGCCCCATTGCGCCTGAACGGAGATGGTTTGCAGGGCATTTACCTCACTGAAGTCAGCGCCGCTTTCGCCGCCGTTCTTTCACGTCTGATCGGGTACGAGGCGAACCAGGTAGCGGATGTGGGAAATGCCATCGGCCGAGCCGAGCGCCTGAGCCCGTCAGCCGAACCCACTCTCGAGGAATGGGAGCGTCGCGTCGAGTCCGTGATCCGAGAGGATCGCAGATTGGAGGAAACCGAGCGCCAGGCGCTCATTCAGGCGAGGCGTGGACAGGGCATGTTTCGCACCAACGTTCAGAGCGTCGAGCGTGCGTGCCGTGTGACCAAGGTCGAGCGCCGCGAGCATTTGATCGCGAGTCACGTAAAGCCCTGGCGCGACAGCTCCAACGATGATCGCCTGAATGGTGAAAACGGCTTATTGCTGACGCCAACGATCGACCATCTCTTCGATAAGGGGTTCATCTCGTTCGAAAACACGGGAGACCTCATCGTATCGCCAGTTTCCGACCACAAGTCCCTCCAGCGCATGGGAATCGCCACAGACCGCCGCACGAACGTGGGCCCATTTTCGCAAGGACAGCGGCGATTCCTCGAGTACCACAGGGATAATGTGCTGCGGATGTCGCAGGGACGAAAAACGTCAGTCTGAAATGTGCGGGTTGAACGGTGGATCGCTTTCGGTCGCCCTTATACTTTAGCGCTCGCTCCACCACGCCACGAACTCCCCGAACTCGATGGCGCCGTCCCGGTTGGTATCGATCTCGTCGAAGCCGATCTGACATTCCTCGGACGTGAGGTTCTCATCCATGCTTTGCATGAAGCGGATGAACTCGCCGAGCGTCAGTCGGCCGTCCTTGTTGAGGTCGTTGAAATCGAAGTCTTCGCGCAGCCGGCCACGCTGCTCCGCGCCAGGTTTGACGTAGTCGAGCGTCGTACGATCCCGATCAGGCATGACCTTCTCCTGCGCTATCTTGGCCCGATCCAGCAAGTCTCAGACCCGCCCAGACGGTCGAGACCATACGGCCGCGATAATTGACGCTGCTAGGAGCTTGTCGGACTGAGGTTTTCGCAACGTTAAATCATGAATAGTGGGTCTCGCCGCAAGCTCACACGTCGCGCTCCGCAGCTGTTGAGCCGCGCTGCGCGACTTTCGGGAACCGAACAATGACCAGTGCACAAAATGCTCAAAATTGTGGCCCGGGCGATCCTATTGGCTCAAAACGGTTAAGTCCGACAGGCTCCTAGC
>JBOIAD010000025.1:0-126894 GCA_050738795.1 Steroidobacteraceae bacterium | reverse complement strand
CGTCGCGCAGTCGATCGACGCCGTCAAAGCCCAGGGCGTGGCGTACTTTTCCGCCGCCGGTAATGACAGCAACGACGAGACCAATCCCCGCGAGCATGCCTGGGAGAGCATCGCTCCAGTTTTTACCGCAGCCCCGACCAGTGGCCCGATGGCCGGCGAGCAACTGTTGAACTTCGATACGACGGGGGCTACAACCGTCACCAGCCTGCCGGTGACTATTCCTGCGCTGTCACCGGGCGAGCTCGTGGCAGTGGTCGTCCAGTGGGATCAGCCCTACGTAACAGGCTCGCCCAACAGCGGGGGAGCGACCAGCAGCATTGACCTGTGCGTCTCCGGACAGGCTGGCGGTGCGGCCGTCAGCGATGTCAATGGTTGCACCGGCCCCAATACCTCCGGTAAGGACCCGGTGCAGATATTGATCATCAGCAACTCGGCCAGCGCTGCCGGGCCCACCGCGGCCGCGAAGCTCAACATCGAGATCGGTCTTGCGGGCAATACCATCGGCCCCGGGCGGATCAAACTGCTCCTCGAAGATGGCGGCAACACCGCCTCGATCGACGATTTCGCAACGAACAGCTCGACGATACAAGGACATCCAAATGCTGTGGGGGCAGCAGCCGTCGGCGCGGCATTTTTCTTCAACACGCCCGAATGCGGCATGACACCGGCGGTGCTGGAACGCTTTTCGTCGCAAGGCGGCGCCCCCACGCTGTTCGACACGTCCGGCAAGCGGCTCGCGGTCCCAACGGTTCGCCAAAAACCCGATTTCGTCGGCCCCGACGGAGGGAGCGACACTTTCCTCGGCTTTACACTGGCCTCCGCCAACATCACGGGGCCGGCGGACACGTCGATCGCGCAGTGTCACGACGATTCCACCCATCCGAATTTCTTCGGCACCTCGGCGGCCACGCCGCACGCGGCCGCAATCGCTGCCTTGATGCTGCAGGCGAATCCGGGCGTCACTCCAACACAGATCTACGATGCATTGCGAAACAGCGCCGCGCCCATGCTCGGATCGACCCCGAATTTCAGCTCGGGTTACGGATTCATTCAGGCGGATGCGGCACTCGCGCGGCTGCCCCCAGCGGCCCCTACCCTCTCCCTCGCCGCCAGCTCAGTCGCTGCCGGAGGCTCGACGACTCTGACCTGGACATCGATCAACACCACGAATTGCACCGCTTCGGGCAGTTGGAGCGGTACGCAGAAGACGAGCGGCAGCATGATGGTGACCCCTTCGACTGCGGGGACTGCCGCGTACACACTGAGCTGCGCCAACGCGGTTGGATCGGCGTCCAGCACGGCAAATCTCACGGTGACGCCCGGCGGCGGCGGTGCCCTGGGCGAGCTCACGCTGCTGTTCATGACAGGACTGGGATTCGCCAGAGCCGTGCGAGGCCGACGCCGGGCAAGCCATGGCTGACGGGGCAGCGTTCGGGCGGCACTGAGCCGGCCGCTTGCGCGGGTGACCCTCTTATTCTCCGGCTGCCGGGCGGATGGAACCCGTCCTGATCGAGCCGGAGGAGTCCAACCCTATAGTGCCCTGGGTGTCCGGTCCGCGCTCGCCGGTCTTTTCCGCCACAGGCTCCAGGAACTGCCCGGTCACGCCTTGCGGCTGTGCGCCGATGAAGGGGCTCTTCCGGGCCGGACGTCCGCCTCTGCGCCGGCTCTTGCGCCACAGATCGTAGAGCGTCAGCGCGCCAGTCAGCGTCGCAAGCGTGGCGAAGTATGCTTGCGGACCGAAAGCCGCAATGAGGCTGCCCGCGAGCACCGGCCCGAATGCCGCGGCGGTTCCGTTCAGCAGCAGAAGCGCGCTGCTCGCGGCGACCATCTGCGCAGGCTCCAGCTGATCGTTGACGTGCGAGACAGCCAACGAATACAGCGTCAGGACAAATCCGCTGAAGAGGGCCGCAAGTACCAGGAAGACCGCATGGGGCATCTCGCCGAAAGCGACGATGCTGCCCGCGACGAGCGTGGCGATCGTACAGACGACGGCGATCATGGTGCGGCGATCCATGCGATCGGACAGCCGGCCGACGGGATACTGAGTCAACACCGCGGCCAGAATGCTCACGCCCATGAACGTGGCGACGCCTGAATTGCCGAAGCCACTCAGGCGCGCGTACACCGGGCCCATCGAGAAGATGGTGGCGGAGATCATGCCGGAGACGGTAACCGCCACCACTCCCAGGGGCGAATTGCGGTACAAGTCGCGATAGCGCACCTTGCGCGGCAGCGCGCGCTCGGGTGTCTGCTGGGCGGAGATCACGATGGGGACCATTGCAAGGCAGATCAGCACGGACACCAGCATGAATGAGCTCGTATTGCGCGGATTGGCCAGAATCAGGAGGAACTGCGCCGCACCGAGGCCGACATACAGAGTGAGCATGTAGATCGCGAGCAGTGTGCCGCGATTTTCGCGCTTGGCGCGATCGTTGAGCCAACTCTCGGCAACGACGTAAATACCGGCGAAGCACACGCCCGTGACCATGCGCATGGCGCCCCAGGGTACTGGGTGAACGAAGATGGCCTGGACTAGAATCGCTGCCGAGGCGACGGCCGCCAAGGCGGCGAACACGCGGATGTGCCCGATCTTGCGCACGAGGTGCGGTGCTGCGCGGGTCCCTACAAGATACCCGACGTAGTAGCAGGACATGATCACGCCGATGACGGGCGTCGGGAACCCTTCGAGGGTCGCACGCACGGCCAGAAGCGTGCCCTGGAGGCCCGCGCCCAGCATGAGGACGCCCATGCCGAGTAGCAGGGGCCACGTTGTGGCGATCATACTGGGAGCGAGGCGGGTGCGATTGACGTATGCGTGAAGACGGTCTGTGCACATGATATACCGGAAAGACCGGTCTCCACGCGACGTTCGTCCTGAAGAACGGTGAGACCCGGCATTATTGGAGAGACCATGGCACTTGTGAATTCACAGAGCGCGGCGGCGATCACCATTTATCACAACCCGGGTTGCGGCACGTCGCGCAACACGTTGGCACTGATCCGTAACAGCGGCGTCGAGCCCACGGTGATCGAGTACCTGAAGTCCCCGCCCAGTCGCGCCAGGCTGGTGGAATTGCTCGCGGCGATGCGAATTCCAGCGCGCAGCCTGTTGCGCAGAAAAGGCACGCCGTATGACGAATTGAAACTGGAGGATCCGCAGTGGAGCGAGGCTGAGTTGATCGATTTCATGCTCGCGCATCCGATCCTCATCAATCGCCCCATCGTGGTCACGCCGCTGGGCACCGCGCTGTGCAGACCATCCGAAGCGGTCCTCGATCTGTTGCCATCCCCGCAGCGGGGCGAATTTAGAAAGGAAGACGGCGAGCTCCTCATCGATGCGCAGGGCCGGCGCGTCACCGGTGATGACCGGATTTCAGCGCCGGCGCGGCGGAATTGACAGCCCCGAGCGTCGCGAGCCTTACATAATCGTGACCATCGTGGCCGAATGGGCCAAAATCCTGGCCCCGCACAGCCGGTTTGTGAACTGCGTACCGTCCGGGGCCCGAGCCAGGGAATAGCTTAGCTGACGCATCGCTCGCTCATTGAGGCTATAAATGGATAACAATAAGCCGTCGAGGATTGCAGCCCGTGGCAGACGCATCGACGCTCGCTCGTTCGCTTTCATCAAGGTGGGCGAGTTTTCACACACGAACCACTGCGTCCTGAAGCAATTGCGGGCACGATTTCCGGACCTCCAGGCCGACGTCATCGATGTCGGCGATCTGCGCGTCATTCGCAAGGCGAGATGGCCGCAATTCGCCTTCGCCGTTGCGAGCGAGTTTGGCCTCGCGGCCTGCAGCACGAGCGAGCGCTTTCGGCGCCACATTCTCAAGACGAGCTACTTCTTTCTGCGTGCGCGCGAAGCGCTGTTGCAACGGCTCGAGGGCAGCCGCCATGCGTTCACCTTCCAGACGCAATCGCTGTTCGACGCCAGTAGTCCCGGCACGCCGCATTTCATCTATACCGACCACACGCACCTGGAAAATCTCAGATATCCCGCGGCCACGGCTGTGTCGCGGGTCTGGACGAACCTGGAGGCAAGCGCCTACCAGAATGCGAGCATGGTGTTCACGATGAGCTCCAACATCTCGCGTTCCCTGATCGAGCAGTATGGTTGCTCGCCGCAAAGAGTCGAGTGCGTGTACGCCGGAAGCAATGTGAGCGCGGCGGCTGCCGAGAATCTCGAGGCCAGCCGCTTCGGCGCCAAAAATATCCTGTTCGTGGGCATCGACTGGGAACGCAAGGGCGGCCCTGTGCTGCTCGAGGCGTTTCGTTCGATCCGGCGCTCGCATCCGCAGGCAAGACTGACGATCGTGGGTTGCTCGCCTGAGATCCATGAGCCGGGAGTCCATGTCGAGGGCCGCGTACCGCTCGGCGAGGTCGCAAAGTACTATCGAGCCGCTTCGATTTTCTGCCTGCCGACGCTCAACGAGCCGTTCGGCCTGGTCTTCCTCGAGGCGTTCTCCTATGGACTTCCCATCGTGGCGACCCGGATCGGCGCGATCGCCGAGATCGTCTCGGAGGGGCGCTCGGGATATCTGGTGATGCCGCAGAACGCCGCCGAGCTCGCGGACCGGCTGGGCAGCTTGCTGGATGATCCGGCCCAGTGTGCGCAATTCGGCTCGCATGGCCGGCAGTGGGTCGGCGAGCGTTACTCCTGGGAGAAGACGGGAGATCGGCTGGCCTCGCACATCCAGCGCGTCGCGAAGCTGGCCATTCGCAACAAGAGCGAGCCCGTGCGGGCATTCAGCCCGGTGTTGGCGCACCAGGCCGCAATTTAGTCATGAGCGCGCCGTGCGGCGGCAGGACCGTCGTGCTGGGAGCCGATTCGCTCGACCTGCTGCTCGTCGAGCGTTGGGCAGCGCAGGGATTGCTGCCCTATTTCCAGTCCATGCTGCGGAGCGGCCCGCTTGTGCGGCTCGGCGCGGTCAGCCGCGTGTTGCAGGGCGCACTGTGGCCCAGCCTGCTGAGCGGTCGCTCGCCCGGGCACCACGGAACGTTCTACCTCACGCAGCTTGCCAGCGGCACGTACAACCTGGAGCAGATCGCCGCCGACCATGTTGCACCGGACCCGTACTACGGGCGCCTGGAGGCCAACGGTGTACGCTGCGCGATTGTCGACATTCCCAACGACATGCCGGTCAAGGGTTTCAACGGCCTGCACGTAGTGGATTGGCTCACCGAATTCAGGTTCTGGCGGTTCACGACCCAGCCGGGCGCAAGCAGGCGCGAGATCGAGCGGCGTGTGGGTGCGTTGAACCCGTCCGGCGGCTACGGACCGACGGCGGACAGCCTCGAGGGCCACCGGCTGCTGCGCCGGCGACTGGAACGCAGCATGGCGATGAAGTCCGCGCTCACGAAGGAGTTGCTCGAGCGGGTCGATCTGGACCATATCTTCGTCGTGTTTGCCGAACCGCACAAAGCGGGGCACTTTCTATGGAAATACATGGATCCGGCTCATCCGGACCATGTGCACGCGGAACCGGACCTGCGCGATGCGCTGCTGGGCATCTATCAGTTGCTGGACCGGCAGCTCGCTGAATTGTCGGGCCGGCTGACGCCGCGGGACAATCTCGTGATTTTCTCGGATCACGGCATGCAGGCCAACTACCGCGGAGATCAGTTTGTCGCCCCCATACTGGCGCGCCTCGGCCTGTCGCCTTTGGAGTGTGGCTCGTACCTCAACGGGTCTGCATCCCGCTCCTCCGGCACCGCCGTCAGGGCCGGGCTCATCGCACTGCGCGCGCTGAT
Source organism: Steroidobacteraceae bacterium (assembly GCA_050738795.1). Classification (GTDB taxonomy): domain Bacteria; phylum Pseudomonadota; class Gammaproteobacteria; order Steroidobacterales; family Steroidobacteraceae; genus 13-2-20CM-66-19. The sequence goes on along the minus strand of JBOIAD010000025.1, from coordinate 121,143 downwards.
CAACAGTGCGGCGCCGGCATCCGTGCGGCAATGGCTGCGGCGCCGGTTCGGCGCAGCGGCGCGGGTCGATTGGCGCCGGACACGCGTCTTCCAGCTACCCACCGATCGAAACAGCTACTTGCGCGTCAATCTGCGTGGACGGGAACCTGAAGGTGTCGTTGCCCCCGGTGAAGAATACGAGCGGCTGTTGGCGCTGATCGAAGGTGAGTTTCGCGCGTTGCTGAACGTGCAGACGGGCAAGCCGGCAGTCGAGGAAGTCTTCAAGGTTCACAGTCTGTACCCCGGGCCACGCGTCGATGACCTGCCGGATATCGCCATCCTGTGGAGCAGCGATGCGCCGATCACCGCTGTGGAATCTCCGCGACTGGGGCGCCTTGACATTCCTGTCCGCGAGGACCGCTCGGGAAATCATCGCGCCGAGGGGTTTCTGCTGGCCCGCGGACCGGCCTTCCAGCCTTACGTCAAGGATCTGCACGGCGACATCCTGCAGTTCCCCGCAACCATGCTTGCGCTGCATGGCATCGCGTGTCCGGATCATTATGAGATGGCGCCGCTCGAGGGTCTGCTCGCGGGCAGCTGACCTGCGCGGCCGGCCGCGACGACCCGGCACAGGGGCCGCGACGACCCGGCACAGGGGTGCCTGCGCTGCCGGACGAAGCCTCCCGGCAGCTTGAATTCAAGAAAATCCCGCTCCGTGCACCCTGCGAAGCGGCTGCGCTCGTATTCCTCTAAAGGATCGGCAACCGCCGCTCCGCGTCGAGGAGAACGACCATGTCCATGCCGACCCGCGCCCTTGCGTGCCTCGTGCTGTGCCTGCCCGCGATGGCCCTGGCCGCCGGGCCGCAACTGAGGCTGCCCGCCTTCGACCAATTGCAGCGCATCGCGACCGATTCCGTGAATGTCTCCATCGGACCGTGGCCGCTGGGGATCGCCGCCGCCATGCTGGACGGGAAGGATGCACGGGACGCGCAGCTTCAGGAGCTGTTGCGCGGGGTGAAGGCGATTTACGTGCGCAGCTTCGAATTTGCCTCCGCTAACCGGTATTCGCAGGCGGATCTGGATGGGATACGCGCGCAGTTTTCTGCCTCCGAGTGGAGGCCCCTCGCGCAGATCCACAGTCATCGCGACGACGAGAGCGTCGAGGTCTATGTCTGCATGGCCAATGAGAAGGTCAGCGGGCTGGCGGTCGTGGCAAGCGGGCCGCGCGAGCTCACGATCGTCAATGTCGTCGGATCGATCGATCCGCAGAAACTTGCCGTTCTCGAGGACCGGTTTGGCTTGCCCAACCTTGCCAGGTAGGATCGCGCGCAAGCTGCCCAGGCGTTGTCCGCCGGCAATGTCATCGACCAGGAAGCGCCGTCATTGCAAGAGATCGAACCCTGCCCTGCCGATGAGGAGTTCGTCCGGGCACATGCTGGCGAGCACGCCGCATTCGGGGCCCTGGTCCGCAGACATCAGCGGCTCGTCTTCAGTATTGCACTGCGGATGCTGGGCGATCGGCCGCTGGCCGAGGACCTGTCCCAGGAGGTGTTTCTGCAAATGCATCGAAGCTTGAGGTCGATCGAGTCCGGCGCGCACCTGGGTTTCTGGTTGCGCCGCGTGACCGCGCACCGCGCGATCGACAGATTGCGCCAGCGCAAGGGCGTTGACATGACGACGCTCGAGGCGGCAAGCCACCTTCCAGCGGCAACGGGCCCGGAAGAGCCGCTGCTGCGCGGGCCGTTGGAACGCCTGGTCGGCGAGCTGTCTCCCGTAGCGCGCGCAGTCGTGCTGCTTCGCTACCAGGAAGATCTCGATCCGGGCGAGATCGCGCGCACGCTCGATATTCCGCTGAACACCGTGAAAAGTCATTTGAAGCGCTCGCTCGCCAGCCTGCGGGTGAAGCTGTCCGGTAACAGGTCCGATGCCAAGGTAGCCGGCCATGACCGATGATCTGGAAGATGACCTGCGTAAAGCCCTGCGACCGGTCGATCCTGGCGAGGAATTCACCGCGCGCGTGCTTGCGCGCGCCGCTTCTCAAGTAACCCCGGAACTGCACGCCGGCACACGGCCTTCCCGCGCGGTACGCCGACGTCTGCCGTGGGTTCCCGTGGCGCTTGCGGCATCGTTCGCGGCCGCAGTCATCATCGGGCACGAGTGGCGCGAGAGACGCGAACAGGAGGGACTCGCTGCACGCAAAGAGCTCATCGAGGCTCTGCGAGTCACCAGCCGGAAGCTCGACCTTGCCTATCGAATCGTCAACAGTCCCGCGCCTTCCCGTGCCGGGGAGAACCCGGGTGCCTAGGCCGTATCCATCGAGTCAGCCATGAAATCGTTCGCCATGTCGATTCTAGGAGTGTTGCTGCTGTCGGTTGCATCGGGCGCCGAGCCCGAAGGCAGGCTGCTGTTGCCGGACTTCAACGCTCTCACGCCGCAGGCCAGCGAATCGGTCAGTATTTCCCTGGATGCCGCGCTGTTGTCGGTGGCGGCGCGTTTCCTGGACGGCAGCGACCCGGAAGATGCGGCGGTCAGGGACCTGATCGGCCAGATCAAGGGTATCTATGTGAAGAGCTACACCTTCGACAAGGACTTCGCCTATCCCGCGGGCGGCATCGATTCCGTGCGCAGGCAACTCCTCGCGCCGGGCTGGCAGAAGATCGTCGAAGTTCACAGTGGCAGGCAGCGCACGGCCGTGGACATCTTCATCTGCCAGGTACAGAGCAGGACGCGCGGACTTGCGGTCATCGCCACCGAGCCGCGTCAGTTCACGATCGTGAACATCGTGGGGCCGATCGATCTGGACAAGCTGCGCAAGCTGGAAGGCCGGTTCGGCATTCCGAAGGTGGATCTGCAAAAGAACGGATCCGCGCAATAGTACCGCTTCCTGGGACCCGGACCCCACGGCGGCAAGATTCAATCCTCGTCGCCGAGCTGCACCTTGTCGGCGGTCAGCGCAGCTCCATCCCAGGACCCTTGGACGGAGACGACCTTGCCTGCGAGAGACATGAAGAACGTCGCCGGATTCAATCCCTGATTGAACTGGGTCGCGGTAGTCGTGGCGACATTCGTGGACAGGATCGTGAAGTTCGGCGGAGCTGCGCTTTCGACGACCCCCATCAACTGGACATGGGGCTGCGCCTGCCGCCGGTCGAGGCGCGCTGCCGTGACCGGGCTGCCGGCTGCAGAGGACCGGCTTGCGCGGATTTCGAGCCAATCCCCGGTGTGCACGTCCGCGAGGCTGAAGGTGTCCATCTTCTGCGACCCGTGATCCTCGAAACGCGTCATCGCGTTGACGCTCACCTTGATACCGAGCACGGTCACCGTTGCGCCCATCGCGTTCACAGCATCGGCCTGCGCGAAGATCCGCGCATTCGTAACAGGCCGGATGTGTACTTGCGTAGCGGTGAGTACGCCCGAACTCCCGACCGTTCCCTCGACCTCCACCCGCGCATTGAGCGCGAGATCTTTCGCGGTGCCGCCTTCAAAAGCCGTGCTGGCAGTTGTCATCACCGGCCGCCCAGCGACATCCAAGTCGGTCACGGATCCAAAACGTGTCACGAGTCCCTCGATCTGCGAATTTCCGTCCGTGTCAGCCTCGAGCTCCTTGCCGGTGCGCAGTTCCAGGCGCGTTGCCTGCAAACCACCGCTTGAATCCAGCATCATGCCGGTTGCTTCAACGAGATCGCCGTCCTGCGGTCCGGTGCCTGGGAAGTCCACCAGGGTTGCAGCCGAGAAATCCACGCTCAAGGCGTCGATTCTGAGCGTCTTCGCAGTCGTATCGGTCGCGGCGGCCGTACCGATCACCTGCAAGCCGGTGCCTGCGGGTTTGCGCTCGATACGTGTCGCTTGAACGTTGCCACCCGCTGCGGGCATGCCGCTGATCTGGAGAAGATCGCCGACCTTGATTCCGGCCAGCGAGGCCGGGCTGATGTCATCGTCGAACGAGGTGTCTTCGGAGACGGCGACCGTCTGGCCCAAAACCACGAGTGTCTGGGCGGTAAGATCGATCGCGCTCGCGGGCCCCTGCACATTGCTGCGAAATTCGATGTCGTCGGCAACGTCCATGTTGCTGGCCGAATCGTGATGCCCCTTGACTTCTACGACGTCGCCGACGCGCAAGTCACCCTGCGAGCCAGCCTTGCCGTCTACGTTGATTGTGGCGCCGGTAGTCTGGAACTGCAGTCCATTCAGATGCACACTGCCGAAACCCGTGATCGCTCCGACCGACATGGATGCCGCGGCGGCACCGGTCATGGGAGGCGGCATGGGAGGCGGCATATAGGCGTTCCCCATGCCACCGCCGTATCCTCCGCCGCAAGCGACCATCAAGACGCTCATGACGAGCGCCGGAACCGCATGGCTGCGTTCCCAAACAGCCCGCAGCCTTGCGCTCCAGGAAGTGATGCCCGCACCCATATGTGCTCTCCCACTACGACCGAATCGATCGTGCAGGTGAGTGGGCGACAGGCATGCGCAGGTTCACATGGCCGGCTAGCTCGGGAACACAATCCGGAGGATGACCATGGATCATCTCACCTCCGGTTGGTTCAGGGGGTAGAGTGAAAGTTAGATTCTCGCAAGGCTATCAACGGTACCGCTGTCCCCCAGGAACGGCTTGTTCGGATTGCACACCGGGGAAACGAAGCCACTTGGCCTGACCAGGACGAAGTCACAGTCGAGCGTGTTCATCAATTCACCGGTGAGCGTCCCAACCATCTCGGTAAGGCCCGTGTGATGAGTGAGTGCGCCAAGCACGAGCACGTCGGGGTGCTGCTCGGCTCCAAAAGCGGCCACCGTCGTGGCCGGATCCCCGACGAGCGTTCGAATTCGACCGGCGGCGAAAGGCAGCTCGCGTCCGAGCCCGCGCAGTGTCGCCTCGTGCCCTTTCCGGGTTGCTCCATCGGTATCTGTGCGCTCACCGAAAAGTATGTCGAGCTCGCCCTGGCATCCGGCTCTGAGGTATTCGGCAGTTCGGAGAATCATCTGCGCCAATCCGGGCGTTTCCTCTTCGGAGACATCCACCGCGGCAGCAAAGCGCGGCCGTAGAGGCCAGATGCCCCCACGGCTCAACATGAGCGGCACGGGACAGGTGCGTACTAGCTGCCAATCGTTGACGTCCAGTGCCCCACGGCCCTCAAACGGTTCGAGCGCGGCAGCCTTCACCACGAGATCCGGCGCACTTGTGAGTACCTTGCGGACGATCCCCTCGTAGAGAGGACTTTCGCAAGCCGCATCAATCGAAACCTCCACACTCTGCGCGGCGAGCTGATCGCAGAGCCGTTGCAGATAGTCGCGCACATGCATCACACACGCTTGCCGTGCCTCCGTGAGGCCGCGCTCGTCATACACGTGCCGAAGCGTGTACTCATACTCGGCATCACAAGAAAAGAGCTCGACCTGCGCGTTGAACTCGCGTGCCAGCACGAGCGATTTGGCCAGGAGAGGGGCATCCCGAGCACTGTGGTCCAGGACGACCAGGATCGATGTCAACTTTTCCATATATCCTCCTGCAAGGCAGCATCAGCCCGCGAAGCGCCCTGCCGAAGCTGTTGGTCTGCCAGATAGTCCCGAAGCACTACGGCGCCGTTGTGCAACACGTCATGAGCGCTGTACAGAAGCGTCACGGTGCCTTGCCGGCCGCGATCGAGAATCGGAGCCCACGCTTCGGGATTCGCGGTCAACTCCTTTCGGTAACGCCTTCGGAACTCGTCCCAACGCTCCACACGGTGTCCGAACCACCGCCGCAGCTCCGTGCTCGGCGCGACCTCCTTCAGCCACGCATCCACATCGAGCGCCGACTTACGCATGCCTCGGGGCCAGAGCCGCTCAACCAGGATTCGCCGGCCATCCCCGTGGGTAGCAGGATCGTACGTGCGCTTGAGCCGAAGCGTGACGACGGCTCTTCGAGCGGAGCGGGCGCCTGTCGTGTGCATCACGCTCCCTGTCTGTTTTCCACCTGGGCAATTGTATCCAGGGCAAGCGCTGAGTGCGCGTAGGCCCCACCCGCGCGCATTTCCGCCGCAACCCAGACGGCCTCCATGATTTCTTGCGCCGTCGCTCCATGCCGGAGCGCCGCTTTAGTGTGTCCACGAATGCAGTAGGGACATTGAGTCACGTGAGCCGCGGCGACGGCGATCAGCTGCTTGATCTTGACCGGGAGCGCACCCGCGGCGAACACGCGCTCGCTGAAGCTCGTGAAGGCCTCGTGAATCTCCGGTGCAAGCTGCCTGCGGGAGGCGGCGATTTCCGGCGTCATCTGGGGGAAGATGTCTTTCGGCACAGCTCATGACTCCTGTTGAATGGAGACCCGCAGGCTGCAAACGCGGTGCGGTCGGCTCCGAGTAAGGGTAAAGATCCGCTACCTATCCGGCAAGCGAACAATATTCGCGCGCGCCATCGACGTTACCGATATGAATCGACATCGGCGCCGGTGCCTGCGGCGTTATTTGCGCGTAGACTCCAAGCGCGCGACGAGTTGACGGCTTTCGATTCCCGTATCGATTGAGGGAGCGCCGCGATGACGACAACATCTGGATCAGTAACATATGCACCCGCCGCGACGCCGCATCAACCGCACGGCTGGCGGCGCTGGGTGTATGCCACGAACCACAAAGACATTGGCACGATGTATCTCGTGCTCTCGTGCACGATGTGGTTCATCGGCGGCGCCATGGTCATGCTGATTCGCGCTGAGCTGTTCAAACCGGGCCTGCAGCTCCTTGATCCGATGTTCTTCAATTCGCTGACCACCCTGCACGGGCTCATCATGATCTTCGGCGCGATCATGCCCGCGTTTGTCGGTCTTGCGAACTGGATGATCCCCTTGCAGATCGGGGCGCCCGACATGGCGTTACCGCGATTGAATAACTTCAGCTTCTGGATCCTGCCCTTCGCGTTCATCCTTCTGCTCTCGACGCTGCTCGTACCCGGCGGCGGGCCCGCCGGGGGCTGGACGATGTACCCACCGCTCATGCTGCAGATGGGCGCTTCCTTCCCGATGACCATCTTTGCCATCCACATGATGGGCATCTCCTCGATCCTCGGTGCCATCAACGTCATCGTGACGATTCTGAACATGCGTGCCCCGAGCATGTCGCTGCTGCGGATGCCGCTCTTCGTATGGTCCTGGCTCATTACCGCGTACCTGCTGATTGCTGTGATGCCTGTGCTCGCGGGCGCGGTCACGATGCTGCTGACGGATCACTTCTTCGGCACGACCTTTTTCGCGGCCGCCGGCGGCGGCGACCCGGTGATGTATCAGCATATTTTCTGGTTCTTCGGGCATCCCGAGGTCTACATCATGATCCTGCCGGCCTTCGGCATCATCTCGGAGGTCATCGCCGCGTTCTCGCGCAAGCCGATCTTCGGCTACGAAGCGATGGTGTACGCCCTTGCCTGCATCGCCTTCCTGTCGTTCATCGTATGGGCCCATCACATGTTCACAGTGGGGATGCCGCTCGCCTCGCAGCTCTTTTTCATGCTCACGACCATGCTCATTTCCATTCCAACGGGCGTGAAGGTCTTCAACTGGACCGCCACGATGTGGAAAGGCTCACTGACCTTCGAGCCGGCAATGCTGTTTGCAGTCGCCTTCGTGTTCCTGTTTTCGGTCGGGGGCTTTTCGGGGCTGATGCTCGCCATGGTGCCGGCGGACTATCAGTACCAGGATACGTACTTCGTGGTCGCGCATTTCCATTACGTGCTCGTGACCGGCTCGGTATTCGCCATCCAGGCGGCCGTGTACTATTGGCTGCCCAAGTGGACCGGCCACATGTATGACATGCGCCTGGCGACGTGGCACTTCTGGCTCTCGGCCATCTTCGTCAACGTACTGTTCTTTCCGCAGCACTTTCTCGGCCTCGCCGGCATGCCGCGTCGAATTCCGGACTACCCGACGCAGTTCTCCGACTGGAACATGATCTCCTCGATCGGCGGGTTCGTGTACGGCGTCTCGCAGATTCTGTTTGCATACGTCATCTGGAAGTGCGTCCGCACGGGGCAGCGCGTGGAAGACCGGGTATGGGACGGTGCACGCGGGCTCGAATGGGAGCTGTCCTCGCCACCCCCTCATCATTCGTGGGAGAGTCCGCCGACCGACGCCGTGGTCGCGCGCGGAGCGAGCCACTGATACTTGGCCTGTGATCGCCAGGGGGGAAAGGCGTACACCGTACCCGGCTCATTCCCGATAATGGGAGCGCGAATAATGCCGATGCAGCGCTCTTTCGTACTTTGGCGAGGGCGCGTGCGCAGGATCGTACTCGGGACTCTGCTCGATCTCCGCTCGCTTGAGAGCCACACTGAGCGTTCGTTCGCTCCAGCTGACCGCGCCAATCCATTCCGGGGACACGAGCACGTCCTTGCCCTGCAGCCAGTTGCGCGTATCGACGATGAGGTATCGAATGGCCCAGGTCTTTTCGTCAAACAGAAAGTCCGCGACATGACCTATTGAATCATCCGAGGCCTCGATGCGATAGCCGAGCACGACTTTGCTGCTGCGCAGGTGAGCGTCGGCGCCCGCGCGCCTCGCCTCCGTCTGCCTGCGCGCTTCCTCTTCCTGACGGATCTGCGGATCCGGTGCCGTAACCACCGGCATCGCACCCCAGGCCCAGAACGTCGCGGACTCCCAGTACTGAGGGTAGCCGTAGTAGCGGTGGTATTCGGTCTCTTGTTGCCTGGATACGGGTTTGTCGGTGTCAATTCCCGGACTGCCCTGCACCTGATTGCGGGTGAGGTTCACAAACAGCGCGTGATGCGGCCAGTCGATTGACTGCACGGCGTACGGGGAAATCAGCACGCTGCGTCCGCCCAGCCATCCGCCGGTGTCGACCACGAGGTAGCGTACGACCCACTGCTCGTCGTCAAAGTAAACCTCCTTGACCTTACCGACTTCTCCTTCATCTGCCGTAGCCATGATTCGAATGCCGTCAAGTCTCTTGATGCTGTGTAGCATGGCGCGCTCCCGGGGTCGCGAATTACGCCGCCTTCTTCAAGCTGCCGTGGGGATCGATGACGAATTTCCGGGCCGCTCCCTGGTCAAAGTCGGCATAACCCCGCGGTGCCTCATCCAGGGTGATGACCGTTGTGTTGACGGCCTTGGCAATCTGGATGCGATCGTGAAGAATGGCCATCATCAACCCACGGTTGTATTTCATCACCGGCGTCTGCCCGGTGGACAGCGTGTGCGACTTGGCCCATCCGAGGCCCAGGCGAATGCTGAGATTGCCACGCTTTGCTGCCTGATCACCGGCTCCCGGATCCTCCGTGACATACAGCCCCGGAATGCCAATCGCACCGGCCGCGCGCGTCGCTGCCATCAACTGATTGAGCACGGTCGCGGGCTCATCCTCGCCGCCTTTCCCCTTCGCTTCGAAACCGACGCAGTCGACCGCGCAATCCACTTCGGGTACTCGCAAGATCTGCTCGATGCGCTCCGCGATCGTTCCCCCTTGTGAGAGGTCGATCGTTTCGCACCCGAACGAGCGCGCCTGCGCGAGCCGCTCCCTGTTGAAGTCCGCGACCATCACGACCGCGGCGCCCAGCAGGAATGCGGACGCGGCTGCGGCCAGCCCGACGGGTCCGGCGCCGGAAATCAGCACCGTCGATCCGGTCGTCACGCCGGCCGACACACAACCGTGAAAGCCGGTAGGCAGGATGTCGGAAAGGCAGGTCAGGTCCAGAATCTTCTCCATCGCCTGGGCTTTGTCGGGAAACTTGAGCGCGTTGAAATCGGCGTACGGGATCATCACGTACTCCGCTTGACCGCCGACCCAGCCGCCCATGTCCACATAGCCATAGGCACCGCCGGCTCGTGCCGGGTTGACGTTCAGGCACACTCCCGTCGCGCGCTCCTTGCAGTTCCGGCAGCGCCCACAGGCTACGTTGAACGGCACGGAAACCAGGTCTCCAACCTTGATGAATTCCGCATCGCGCCCGGCTTCGATCACCTCGCCCGTGATCTCGTGACCCAGGATGAGTCCTGCGGGCGCCGTCGTACGGCCTCGCACCATGTGCTGATCGCTCCCACAGATATTGGTGGTCACGATTTTCAGGATGACGCCGTGATCGCATCGCCTGCCGCCCGGACCCACGAGTTTCGGAAAGTCGATGCTTTGGACCTCCACCTTTCCAGGTCCGAGGTAGGCGATGCCGCGATTACTGGCCATGAGATGCTCCTAAGTTCACATTCAATTGAAAGCTGCAGCGCCGGCTTCCGCCACGGCGTGATCCTGCACGCCCGAACCGCCGCTCACGCCGATGGCGCCCACCACCTTGCCTGCGCGTTTGAGCGGCACGCCGCCTGCAAAGATCATCACGCGCCCGTCATTGGACGCATGGATCCCGAAGAACTGGCCGCCCGACTGAGAGAACGCCGCCAGGTCCTTGGTGGAGATGTCGAAGGCGCGCGCGGTAAAGGCCTTCTTGATGGCAATATCGATGCTGCCCATCCAGGCCTCATCCATCCGCACGTGAGCGATGAGGTTGCCGCCGGCGTCGGCGACTGCGATGTTCATCGGCTGTTCGAGCTCCGTCGCCTTTCTCTCGGCGGCGGCTATGATATTTTTCGCATCTTGAAGCGTAACCATTGCAATCTCCTTCAAATGAACCGATGTGCCGCTCAGCCGGCGACGAGATCCGGCACTCCCAGGGCGGCCTGCCGCGCCAAATTCTGATTCGCGAAATCCCAATCGATCAGGTGGCCGAGAAACGCGGCGATGTAGTCCAGACGCCGGTGCTGGTAGTCCAAGTAGTACGCGTGCTCCCACACGTCGATCGTCAACAGAGGCACCTGTTTCGTGGTGAGCGGCGTCTGCGCATTGGGCGTAGGGATGATGCGCATCCGGCCGGCCTCCAGCACGAGCCAGGCCCACCCGCTGCCGAACTGATCGCCGGCAACCGTGACGACCTGCTGGCTAAAGGTTCTGTGGCTGCCAAACGATTCTTCGATCAGTTCCGCGATGGCCCCGCTCGCTTCGCCGCCCCCGCCCGGACGCACGCTCCGCCAATAGAACTCGTGGTTCCACGCCTGCGCGGACACGTTGAAGAGGGCCTTGTCCTGCTGAGCGCTCGCGAGCACGACCTCCTCGAGCGAGGCGGATTCAAGCGGGGTCCGCTGAATGAGCGCCCGCGTTTTGGCCACATACGCGGCATGGTGGTGCCCGTGGTGGGCCGCTAATGTGCGCCGCGAAATATAGGGCTCGAGGGCGTCGAGCGCGTAAGGCAGTGGCGGCAGCGTGATGCTCATCGACCCTCCAGGTTGGTAGCTTCTGAGCCTAGGCCCGACGTGCTATTTTACAAGCGATAAAAATCGGCGTTAGATATCGGATACATCGATGGATACCGAGCTCGCACGTACCTTTCTCGTCGTGATCGCCACGGGCAGCTTCGTGGAAGCGGCCCAGCGATTGCACGTCACGCAGTCGACGGTGAGCACGCGAATCCAGCGTCTGGAGGAAACGCTCGGCGCCGAGCTGTTTGTTCGGAACAAGGCTGGAACGACTCTGACGCCGGCGGGGCAGCAATTTCAACGGCACGCGGCGCTGTTGACCCGCACCGTCGAGCAGGCACGTCAGGAGATCGGCATCGTCAGCGGATTTAGCGCCACGCTGACGGTCGGCAGCCGGATCGGACTCTGGGAGTATTTGCTGCTGCGCTGGTTGCCGATCTTCGCATCGCTCGCCCCGGATGTGGCCGTGCGGGCTTTGATTGGCTTTGAAGAAGACCTCATGCAGGCCCTGATCGATGGTCGCGCCAACATCGGCGTGATGTACACGCCGCAGGCTCGGCCGGGCCTTACGGTCGAACCCCTGCTGGAGGAGCAGCTAGTGATGATCTCTACACGAGCCGAAGCGTCGTGCGAACCCGCAAGCGACTACATCTACGTCGATTGGGGTGCAGAATTCTTCGCCCATCATTGCCTGGCATTTCCGAACTTCGTGGGCGCCGCGCTCACGGTCAACATCGGTTGGCTCGGGCTGCAACGTCTGCTCCTGCACGGCGGAACCGGTTATTTCCCGGCGCAAATCCTGCGCGAACACGAGCTGAGCGGCCGGGTGCATCGCGTCGCCGGCGCACCCGAGTTCCGCCAGCCCGCTTACTTGTGTTATCCCACAAAGGTGGATTCTGAACCGCTCTCGCTTGCGCTGGACACGATCCGACGTGTCGCGGCAGAAGCTGCGTGAGCGTACAACACTTGCGCAGTGCGCCCCGCACGATCGTTTAAGGGTATACCCGGTGGCCTTGGCCACCGGGTATACCGTGCTTCCCTTACAGAGGGCCTACCCTGAAGGTGTACAACGTCCCGCCCTGCGGAATCGAGCTGAGATTGGCCGCCTTGGCCATAGCCGTAGCGCCAATGGCGCCAAACTTGTCGTTGAGATCCAGGCCCGCCGTTACGGGCAGACCGATCCAGCCGCCGATGCCTGACCACACGGACACATACTGCTTGCCTTTCACTGAGTACGTGATCGCGTTGCCGATGACCCCTGAGCCCAGTTTGCGCGACCACAACAGCTTGCCCGTCGCGCGATCAACGGCACGGAAGTCGCCGCCGAGACTGCCGTAGAATGCCAAACCGCCCGCGGTCACCAGCGCACCGCTCCAGTTCGGATACTGGTCGGGGATTTCCCACTCAGTCTTACCGGTCAACACATTGAATTTCTTGAACTTGCCGGTCACACCGTGCTTCTCCGGATACATGTATACGTTGGCAAATACGTAAACGGTTCCTTGCTGCGTGTGCGCACGTTGCTGAGGTTCGTCCTCCATGCACCAGTTGTTCGTTGGCACATAGAAATTGGCCGCATCGGTCGGATCGACCGCCACCGGCTGCTGGTCCTTGCCGCCCATGGCGGACGGACAGACCTGCGTATTGACCCCCACTTTGAGCGGGGAATGTTCGGCTACCTTGACTGGACGGCCGGTCTTCAGGTCGATCTTCTCGGCCCAGTTTACGGTGACGTACTTGTGGGCGCGCAGCAGCGTCCCATCCGTGCGATCGAGCACATAGGCGAACCCGTTGCGGTCGAAATGCACCAGGGTCTTGCGCATCTTGCCGTCGACTTCCATATCCACCAGCACTGGCTCATTGACGCCGTCATAATCCCACTGGTCGAACGGAGTCATTTGATAGACCCATTCAGCCTCGCCAGTATCGACGTTGCGGGCAAAAATACTCAACGACCATTTGTTGTCGGATTTGCCGCTATTGCAGTTCTCTTGCGTTATCGGCGCATTGCAGCGGTATGACGGGGACCACAAGCCCGGGTTTCCGGTTCCGTAATAAACCAGGTGCAGCGCCGGATCGTAGGCGAACCAGGCCCACGCCGTTCCGCCGCCACGCTTCCATTCATCGCCCGGGTATGTGCTGATGCCCAGGTCTTTGCCGGCTCTGCCGTATTCGGGATGCTTCTTGTTGGTGTTGGGCGTCAGGCACACGTCCTTATCGCTGCCGGTGGAGTGGCATTCCCACACTTTCTTGCCATCGGCCAGGTTGTAGGCGGTTACTCTGCCGCGCGCCGCAAATTCATCGCCGCCGAAGCCGATGATCACTTTGTCTTTCGCGATCAGCGGTGCCCCCGTGAGGGTCTCGCCATGATCCGGGTAAGCGTGCTTGACGACCCAGATTTCCTTGCCGGTCATGGCATTGAGGGCGATGACATAGCCGTCCAGTGTGCCGAACACGAGCTTCCCGTCGGCGTACGACAACCCACGGTTCACTGTATCGCAACAAGCGCGCGGCACTGCTGAAGAGTCGCGACCGCTGCTCTTAGTGTAGTTCCACAACTGCACCGGATGATCCGGATCGCTGAGGTCGAGCGCCTGAACGATATTCGGCCAACCGCTTTCGATGTACATCATCGGCTTGCCGCCGACATTCTGGATCACCAACGGCTGCCCCTCATGACCGCGCAAAGTCCCGCTCGATTGCGACCATACAGTTTGCATATCGTGGACGTTGCCGACGTTGATATCCTTCAGTGTGCTGTAGCGGGTCAGATTGAAATTGCCGGCTGGTGCGCCCCATTGATTGGGGTCATTGAATCGCTGGGACTGCTCGGAATCCGAACCTGCCATCGCGGCACCACAAGTCATCGCAAGCGCCGCGACGGCACAAAGCACCTGGACATGAAGTTTGGAAGTGCGCCATTTCATCTCAATTCTCCTGCAGCATGGAATAGGACGGGTTGGGCGCTTATCGAATGCCGATGAGCGTCGACGATCGCCTGTCTGAAGTTCGAAACGCAAGTTCGCGAGGCGTTATGGGACAGCGTAGATTTCAACGAGATATCAGACAAGCGAAGAAAACTGATCTTCGATATCGTTTTTAGCGATATCAAGGTTGAAAGCACGCGTTGGTTCCTCCTGACGCGATCTACATTTCCGGTACCAGAGACACAGGCGAAATGGTTTGCGGTGCAACGTGACCCTTAAAGGCCACTCGGGTCGATCATGGCCTCGACCTTGAAGTCATCCGTAAGCTGACTGGCGAAGTTGCCCCCGCGTTAAACAAGGGGGATTGGCCCGTGCGAACTCGGATCAGTGTCAGCGTGACCAGTAAGTAACCACTGTGGGTGGCCTAGCCGAACGACCGGCCGGCTTATGGGGCCGCTGCACGATCGCGATATGAAGCCGAGAACATCACCAACGCTGTGCGGCCCGGCGCGGGCTCAAAGCAGCGCGGTCGTCTCATTTACGATCACCGAGCCCCCGTTGGTCACATCGTTTCCGAAAGTCGAGGCTTTGGACCTCGACCTTTCCAGGTCCGCCACAGGCGATGCCGCGATTGCTTGCCATGAGATGCTCCTCACTCAGATTCAGTTGAAAGCGGCAGCGCCCGCTTCCGCCACGGCGTGATCCTGCACGCCCGAGCCACCGCTGACGCCGATGGCGCCCACTACCTTGCCGCCCCGTTTGAGTGGCACGCCGCCTGCAAAGATCATCACCCGACCGTCGTTAGAGGCATGAATCCCGAAGAACTGGCCGCCCGACTGAGACAACGCAGCCAGATCTTTCGTGGAAATATCGAAGGCGCGCGCGGTGAAGGCCTTCTTGATGGCAATATCGATGCTGCCCATCCAGGCGTTATCCATCCGCACGTGAGCAATCAAGTTTCCGCCGGCATCAGCGACGGCGATGTTCATCGGTTGTTCGAGTTGTGCGGCCTTTCCTTCGGCGGCGGCAATGACGGTTTTCGCATCCTCGAGTGTAACCATCACAATCTCCTTCCAATGGCTCGATATGAGCCGCGATCGGCCTGGCCAGAAGGCTTTTGAGCCTAGACTCGACGCCCTGTTTTACAAGCGATAAAAATCGGTGTTATATATCGACCAGATCGATGGATACCGAGCTCACCCCCAGTTTCTCCTCGTGATCGCCACGGGTAGCTTCGTGGAGGCATCTCAGCGATTGCACGTCACGCAATCGACTGTGAGCACCCGAATCCAGCGCTGCCGACCGACACTAAGGACTCTTCTCGAGCACCCACTGCACGGCCCTTTGGAGCAACTCGGTGCCACCCCGCAACCTCAGCTTGATGCGGATTTTCTCTCGATGGGATTCAATCGTATGTACGCTCAGGTGCAGCTGTTCGGCGATTAAGCGCGTGCTGTTGCCGCGCCCAATGAGCTGGAAGATCTGCAGCTCGCGGTCGCTCAAGCCTTCAATCCCGCCCCGCGACACCCCGCTACCGAACAGCGCCTGGCCAGCGAGCCGCTGCGTCATGTTGGCGCTCAGATACAGCTCGCCGCGCAGTAACGTGCGGATTGCATCGATTATCGACCCCTGAAGCTCCTGCTTATTGATATACCCCTGTGCGCCCGCCCGCAAAGCACGCTCGGCAAAAATTTCCTCTTCATAGGCGCTGACCACCAGAATCTTGGGACTTACGTCCCTGGCTTTGACCTTCTTGATCAGGTCGAGACCGTTGCCGCCCTTCAGTGCGAGATCGACGATCATCAGCGCCGGCCGGGTGATGCCGACCAACGACAGCGCCTGATCGACATCTGAAGCCTCGCCGCAAACCTCCAGATCCGGCTGCGCGGAAATTCGCGCAATGAGACCTTCGCGAACCAGAGGGTGATCGTCGACGATCAGCACGCGTACGGGATAGTTCATCGCGGCGCAAGCTCAGTGCCGCTCATGTCACGACCGGCCCGATAGCGGGATGGCGCAGGCAACGAGCGTACCGCCGCTCTCTTGTTGCTGGACTTTAAAGCATCCTCCAATGACGGCGCAGCGGTATTCCATGAGGCGCAGGCCTGCACCCTCGTGTGGGGCCCTCCCGGGTACGATGCCGATGCCGTTATCTGCGATCTCGAGCACGAGATCGGCCTCCGTACGCCTCAGCCGGATCGAAATAGCCTCAGCCTTGGCATGTTTGGCCGCATTGCCGACGGCTTCCTGAGCAATGCGGTACAGATGGGTCGCGGTACTTGCGATGCCCACCTGCAGAGGCTCGGGGCAGTCGAACTGACACGAAAGGCCGTAGGTCGCTCGCGTGCTCCTGGCCAGCTCTCCGAGGGCCGCTGGCAGGGTTTCCGCATCCACCGGCACGGGCACCAGGCCGTGGGCGAGCGAACGGACGTGCAGATTCGCCTGAGCGATCCCGCTGGCGAGCCGGGCTGCGAGCTTGGCCTCTGTCTGCGACCCCTGCCGACTCAACGCCTCGCTGAGGTCGTGCGCCAGCAAGCCCAGTCCGGTGAGCTCCTGCTGTGTGCCGTCATGCAATTCCTGGCCAATACGTTGTTGCTCGAGGATGGCAATCTTCAAGATTTCTTCTCGCAATGTCTTCGTCGCCGTCATGTCATGAATGAACCCGACGAAGAGCCCAAGATGCTCGATCTCGATGACATACAAGCAGACTGGGAACAGGGTGCCATCCTTATGGCGCGCGTTGACGTCGCGAGCCGTGCCGATCACGTGTCGCTCGCGGGTTTGAAGATAGCGATCCAAGTATTCCCCGTGCTGCAGGCTCGCGCGTGGAGGCATCAGCAAGCCAACGCTCTGACCGATGACCTCATCGGCGCGATAACCGAAGAGGCGCACCGCCGACAGATTGAAGGTGTCGATCTTCCCAGCCCGATCGATCGTGACCACAGCATCGGGCGTGGCGTCCAGAATCGCGCGCATCTGCCGCGCGGAGCGCCGTTCGACAGTGACGTTTCGTTCGGTCGTCGCGAACAATGCCGGCTTGTCCGATGCATCCCGCAGCAGCGTGATCGTCGCCCAGACGTCAATCACGCGTCCATCCCGTGTCCGTCTGTGCGCTTCGAAGGCGGGCAGGACCTCGCCCTGAGCCACGCGCATGATGATTTCGCGCGTGTGTTCGCGGCCTTCCTCGGTGACTAGGTCGTAAAGGCTCATCGTCACCGCGTCGGCTTCCGTATAGCCGTACATGGTCTCGGCGCCTCGATTCCAGGCGGTGATCCGGCCATCGAGATCAATCAGGACGATCGCATCGCTCGAGTCCCGCAACACCGCCGCAAGGCGGCGGCTCTGTGTCTCCGCTTCCAACCGCTCAGTCACATCGATGAACGTGATCACGAGACCGATCGGACCGTCCGCCGCACGATGGGGCAGAATACGGCGCAAGTACCCGCGATTGCCTCCCAAGCGGATTTCCCTGTCCAGCGCAGTCCCCGTTGCAATGACACGGTGCGAATCCTGTAGCAGTCGGTCGTCCGTCAGCCTCTGCGCGATCTCATTAAATGATCGGCCGACATCACTGGGCATCAGATCCAGGAGCCTCCCTGCGGGCGGCGTAAAGCCCTTGATGCGCAACTCCCGATCGAGAAAGACAATCGCAATGTCGATAGCGATCATGCGATTGCTCAGATCGTTGTTGGCCGCGTCCAGATCACTGACCTTGCCCTCGAGCTGTGTGTTGAAGCTGGAGAGACCCTCATTCAGCGATTGCAGCTCTTCCTTGGAGGTCTCGAGCTCTTCATTCGCACACTGCAGATACTCGTTCATCGACATGACCTCTTCGTTAGAGGACCTAAGGCTTGCGTTCGACTTTTCCAGTTTTACAATGATCCTTCGCAGCTCGTGGCGCGTCGCATGGAGCTCGTCTTCGAGAGGGAAAGCTCAATGCACCGCCTCGCCGGCGTGACCGCAGCGCAGCACGCGGTATCGCAAACATGCTCACTTGCACAGCCTGGGCTGCTGCGAGGGAACGGGGGGCGACGACGAGCGGTTGGAGCGTTTGGCCAGAGGCGCCCCGGCGATTCTGCTCGCGCGCGCTTGCTTTACCTTCCGCCCCACGATCTGGCTCCCCCAGCTTTTGGTTATGTTAACACTTTGAAATTTCGAGTGTACTGGCAATACAACGACACTCGTACGGGCAATGCACGGGCCGATTCAGCCCCCCCGCATGGTGGATTTTACCACGCCGTTTTGGTGGACCGTCCGATTCCCTCGAAGTCCCCGCGACTGGAAGATGACCTCCTGCGAGGGAGAGCAGATCGGTCCGGCCTCCCGCGCACTTGTCTCATCCTGCGAGTTCAATGTGAAAAAAGACCATGAATTCCCCGGGCTCACGGCGACACTTTCCAGCTCACCCGACCTCGCCCGCCGCGCGCTCAATGCAGCGTCCGACGCGATGACCATCATCGACGCTTGCAGGATCATCCGCTTCGCGGCTCGCCAGATCTCGCTCTTTTCGGATACCCGCACAAAGAGTGCTCGCCTGCGAGTCCGGGTCGCCGGGACAACGTCATGTGGTCTAGGGATCGGGTCGCGCGTGCCCGCGCAGCGCTCCACCACCGGAGATTGACCGGCGCCCAGATGAATACAGAGCTCGCTCGCACCTTTCTTGTCGTTATCGCCACGGGCAGCTTCGTGGATGCCTCTCAGCGACTGCACGTCACGCAATCGACTGTGAGCACGCGAATCCAGCGTCTGGAGGAAGCGCTGGGGGCCGAATTGTTCGTTAGGAACAAGGCGGGCACAACACTGACACCGGCCGGGCAGCAGTTTCAACGACACGCCGCGCTCTTGACGCGCACGGTCGAGCAGGCACGGCAGGAAATCGGCATCGTCAGCGGGTATCACGCGACCCTGACCGTCGGTGGCCGAATCGGGCTGTGGGAAGATTTGCTGCTCCGCTGGTTGCCGATCTTCGCCTCGTTCGCGCCGGATGTGGCCGTTCGGGCATTGATTGGCTCCGAAGAAGATCTGATGCAGGCTCTAATCGACGGTCGCTCCAACATCGGCGTGATGAATACACCGCAGGCGCGACCGGGTCTTACGGTCGAGCCGCTGCTGGAGGAGCAGCTCGTAATGGTGTCCACACAAGCGGATCAGCCGCCCGAACCGACGAGCGATTACATTTATGTTGACTGGGGGACAGACTTCTTTGCCCAGCATTGCCTGGCATTCCCAAACTTCGCGGGCGCCGCACTCACGATCAACGACGGTTCGCTCGGGTTGCAGCGTCTTCTCGCATACGGTGGAACCGGCTACTTCCCGGTGAGGATGCTGCGAGGGCACGAACGCACGGGCCGGGTACGTCGCGTTGCCGGTGCACCCGAGTTCCGGCTACCCGCCTACTTGTGTTTCCCAACGAAGCTGGATTCTGAACCGCTCTCTCTGGCGCTCGACACAATCCGGCGCGTTGCGGCTGAGACGTCCGGAGCGCACTGTGCGGTGTTGTCGGCGGCGCGGAGGCCACGCTTGAGCCTCAACGCGAAGCTCGCGCACGTCGATGTCTCCGCGGATCGGCCAGAACCCGAGCGTGGGACAAGCCTTGGCGTCGATCAGCTCGGCAAGCCGGGCTACAATTACGCGGCCAGGTTCCGGCGGCCCCCCCGTCAACGCCTAGGCGCTGTTTGACAAACCCAAGCCGGGACGTCCTGCGGTTTGCGATGCTACAAGCCACACGTGCCGTTTTGGTTATTTGCCGGCGCGAATCTTACGTGAGCACGAGCTGAGCGAGAGGGTGAATCGCGTCGCCGGCGCACCCGTGTTCCGGCTACCCGCGTATTTGCTGCTTTCCGACGAAAGCGGATTCCGAATTGCTCTCGCTGGCGCTGGACACGATTCGATGCGTCTCGGCAGAGGCGGCGTGAGCGCGCAATTCGGTGTCGGTTGACGGCGCTGTTGCCAGGGCTGAGTATCCATGGAGTTGAGTGGAGGCACAATTGCGTGAGCAACCAGTTTGAAGTCGGCGATCATGTTCGCTGGAATTCCGAGGCCGGCCACGTGAGCGGCCGGATCATCAAGATCCACACGCATGACACGCTGTACAAGGGACATCCACGCCATGCCAGCAAAGAGGAGCCACAGTACGAAATCCAGAGCGACAAGACCGATCACATCGCCATGCACAAGGGCGCGGTACTGCACAAGCTCGTTTGAGCAACACGCGATTCGACGCTGGCCGCGTGATTGCGGGACGCAACGAGGATGAGCTCGACGGTCTGGACTCTGGGCCACTCGACGCGGCCGTTGAAGGCCTTTCTGGAGCTGCTTGCACGGTACCAGCTCGAGGCGGTCGCCGATGTGCGGCGCTTTCCGGGTTCGCGGCGGCAACCCCAGTTCGCGCAGGCGCCACTGCGCAGTGCGCTGGCCGAGCAGGGCATCGCCTATCATTGGATTGCCGCGCTCGGCGGCCGCCGCCGGCCGCGCCTGGATTCTCCGAACATCACCTGGCGCAATGCCTCGTTTCGCGGCTATGCCGACCACATCGCCAGCGCGGAGTTTGCCGAAGGCTTGAACGAATTGCTCGAAGTCTCCGGTCGCCTGAGGACTACGCTGATGTGCGCGGAAGCGGTCTGGTGGCGCTGTCACCGGGCGCTTATCGCGGATGTGTTATGCGTGCGGGGCATTGAGGTGATCCATATCCTCGATGAGACGCACACAATCGTGCATCCTTACACGTCGCCGGCCCGTATCGTTGAGGGTCAACTGAGCTACCTACCCGCGAAAGGCCAGCCGTTGGCGCAGAAGGGCAGACCAGCGAGCCAGAAGCGCTTCGATCCGCCTGCGCAGCTTGGGAAGTAGAACCTGTTCAAACCCGGAATGACGCTGCAACCAGGGCGTGTTGCGCCGAGGGCCAGCGGTAGATGCGCTGCGCAGGCGCGGCACGCGCATACGGCCGCCAACAGCGAATCGAGCGTATGATGGTTTGACCTGGGCAACGTTCTGACGATCCGTCGAGATAGGCGCCCCAGCTTACCCCTCTCTTCAGTCTCTCACGGGGCAAACCATGACCAACCATCCGAATCCGCTCGGCGTCACCGCGACGCTGGCGACCGACTCAGGCTCGGCCTCCTACGTAAGCCTGGCGAAGTTGGCCGCGAAGACCGGCGCGGATGTCGCACGCCTTCCGCACACGGTGAAGATCCTACTGGAGAATATCGCCCGAAGAGCCGGGGGCCGTGATGTCACGGACTCCGATGTCGTGTCGCTGGCCCGATGGCCGAATGGCGCCGACGCCTCCATTGCCTTTATGCCTGCGCGAGTGCTGATGCAGGACTTCACCGGGGTTCCCGCGGTCGTGGACCTTGCGGCGTTGAGAAGCGCGGTCGCGCGATCCGGCGCAGATCCCAAGCGTGTCAATCCATTTATCCCCGTCGATCTGGTCATCGATCACTCTGTCCAGGTCGATCGGTTCGGCAGCGCCGACGCTTACGCGGCAAACCTGGATTGGGAATACCGCCGCAACCGCGAGCGCTACGCGCTGCTGAACTGGGCGCAGCAAGCGTTCGAGGGCTTTCGCGTCGTACCCCCGGGCATGGGAATCTGCCATCAGGTCAACCTCGAGCATCTGGGGCGAGTCGTCGCATCACGTGGGGGATGGGTGTTTCCCGACACCCTCGTGGGGACCGACTCGCACACTCCGATGATCAATGGCCTGGGCGTGCTGGGATGGGGAGTGGGCGGAATCGAAGCGGAAGCCGCGATGCTGGGCCAGCCGATGTTTCTGCCGAAGCCGGTCGTCCTGGGCGTGCGAGCCCGGGGATCGCTTCCGATCGGCACGACTGCTACCGACCTCGTCCTGACCCTCACGCAAATGCTCCGAGCACACGGCGTGGTGGGCAAATTCGTCGAGTTCTTCGGACCGGGATTGAGCGGTCTGACGATTGCCGACCGGGCCACACTCGCGAACATGTCACCGGAATCCGGCGCCACCTCGACGCTCTTCCCGGTCGATTCGAACACGTTGAGCTATCTGAAGCTGACGGGCCGAGGCGCACTCGTCGATCTGGTCGAGCGCTACACGCAAGAGCAAGGTCTATTCAGAACCGACGCCGACGCAGAGCCGCGTTTCAGCGAAGTACTCGACCTGGACCTGGGTAAAGTCGAGCCCAGCGTCGCCGGACCCAAGCGCCCGCAGGATCGTGTGTCCGTGGCCGCGGTCCCCCAATCCTTCAGGACGGCCTTCGACGGGGTGGAAGTTCCGGTGGAGGGCAAGGCCATCGCCCGGCTCGTGGGCGAAGGCGGCAATCCCGCCGGTGAGATTCTCGAATCCTCGCCGGAGCACCTGCGCCAGCCTCGAGCGGCCGACTCCGTGACAAATGGATCCGTCGTGATCGCGGCCATCACGAGCTGCACCAATACATCCAACCCCTCGGTCATGATCGCGGCCGGATTGCTGGCCCGCAAGGCGGTCGAGGCAGGTCTGAAGTGCAAACCGTGGGTGAAAACCTCCTTGGCGCCGGGCTCGCGCGTCGTGACGCGATATCTCGACAAGGCCGGCCTGACACCGTATCTGGAGAAGCTGGGCTTCAACCTGGTGGGCTATGGATGCACCACCTGCATTGGAAACTCCGGACCTTTGCCCACCGAGATCGCAGCTGTCGTGACGAGCAAGGACCTGGCGGTCGTCGCGGTGCTGTCGGGCAATCGCAACTTCGAAGGGCGCATTCACGCGCAGGTGAAGGCCAGTTACCTCGCATCGCCTCCGCTGTGTATCGCGTACGCGTTGGCTGGAACGGTGGCCTGCGATTTGACGGTGGATCCACTCGGCAGCAGTGCGGATGGCCGCCCCATTTACCTGAAGAACCTCTGGCCCACCACCGAGGAAGTTCAGTCCCTCCTCGCAGCCTCGGTATCCGCCGATCAGTTCGATCTCGAATACGGCCGCATATTCGCGGGCGATGCAAAGTGGAAGAGTATGCCGGCGCCGACCGGGACACTATTCGCCTGGGACAACACGTCGACCTACGTTCGCGAACCTCCCTACTTCATCGGGTCCGGCCGCACGCCCGAACCGCCCACGAACATCACGGGGGCAAGGGTACTCGCCCTGCTGGGCGACTCGATCACCACCGATCACATTTCCCCCGCGGGCAGCATCCCGGTCGATTCTCCGGCGGGCCAGTACCTCGTGGAGCATTCCGTACCGCCGGCCGAGTTCAATAGTTTTGGCTCCCGGCGTGGGAATCACGAAATCATGATGCGCGGAACGTTCGGCAACATTCGCCTGCGCAACCGGATGGTGCCGGGAATGGAGGGCCCGTGGACGCGCCACGTTCCGAGCGGCGACCAGATGAGCATTTACGACGCAGCCGTGCGCTACCAGCAAGAGGCCACACCGCTGGTCCTGATCGCCGGCAAGGAGTACGGATCGGGAAGCTCGCGCGATTGGGCCGCGAAGGGCTCCGCATTGCTGGGCATCAAGGCCGTGATCGCCCAAACGTACGAGCGCATCCACCGCAGCAATCTCGTCTGCATGGGCGTCCTTCCCTTGCAATTCGCGGCAGGCGATTCGGCGGAATCGCTGGGCCTGACCGGCTTCGAGCTCGTCGGCATTTCCGGAATCGGCGGTACCATCACACCGCGGCAGAGCGCGCGAGTTTCCGCCATCCGGCAAGACAACTCCGCCGTGGAGTTCGACACGATCGTGAGAATCGATGCCGCAGCCGAAGTGGAATATTTCCGCAACGGGGGCATTCTCCAGATGGTGCTCCGCCAACTGCTGCCGGCCTGAGCCGGGGAATCTGCACAGCGGGACAGCCTGCTTGGACAGTACCTAGACACCCGTGACCACGTCGGGGGAGCGACGATCAACGCGCTCGTGCCGCGACGCGGCGCTCACCGTGCGATCGGGCACAACAAGAACGTCACAGCGGGCGGTAGCGATTACGCGGCTCGCAACGCTTCCAAGCAACGCGCGGCCCAGCCTACCGCGGCCGCGGGTCCCCAGGACGAGCAGGTCAGGGTCTAAACGATTAACGACTTTCTGGATGGCGGCGGCCGGCGTTGCATGCTCGATAACCAGCCCATAGCGCGAGAAGTCATTGCTCACCTTCATCAACAGGGCACGCAGTGCGCTGCTCGCGTCATCGCTCCAGCTCTCCGAATACCCCGAGACTGCAGCTGAAGCGACCCCGACCGACGTCAATATTCCCTCGTAGGGCGGCTGGTAAGCGTGCACGATTGAGGCACGCACGCCGTTCTTCAGAACCAGCACCTCTGCCGCACGCACTACCTCTGCGGAGTCCTTCGTACGATCCAGCGCAAGGACAACATCGCGATACGCACCCCAAAGCATGCGGCCTACGATCAACACTGGACATTTGCGTTCACTGAGCACCCGTGCGGCCATGGTTCCGGTCAGAGAGTCCCGTGCCGGCCGCTGACGATGCCGGCCCAGGACGATCAAATCCGGCTCCAGTTCCTTCATGGTCTCAACGAGAACCCGCGTCGGATTCCCGGCTCGCACCAGGACATTCGGCCTCGGGCCGTGGCGCCACAGAGCCAGTCCCGCCCGAAACTTCAACTCTGCACTGGCGCGCCGCAAATCCTGCTCCAGCATCTGATCCGACTCCGTCAGAGCAACCGCGTGCAGGAGCGTGAGCTCTGCACCCAGGTGCTCTGCAAGCCTCCCGGCGCGATCGATTGCGGCTTCACTCTTGGGCAACAGGTCGGTCGCACACAGTATCTTCATCGCATACTCCAGCTCGGATTCATGACGTCACTCGAACAACACAACGCCGCGAACAGCGGCTCTGACTCAAGCCGGTCAGGTCACGGCAACGGTGATTGGGGCGGAGGACAATGGCGCCCGAGGCGCCACTCTTTCGGCGTTCCTTGCGGCCGGCTGGCGCACGCGCTCGACGCGTAGCCGGCGCACTCCTCCGGGCATCATCCACTCCACGTCATCACCTTGCCGAAAACCCAGCAACGCCGTCCCGAGAGGCGCCAGCACGGAAATGCGCTTCGCCGAGACGTCGGCGTCGTGCGGAAACACCAGCGTGTAGTCGCTTCGCCGGCGGCGTTCGAGATCGAGGACGCGAACGCGGCTATGCATCGTAATGACGTCTGCGGGAACCTCCCCCGCTCGCAGAATCAGCGCCCGCTCGAGCTCGGAGCGCAGTTCGCGCAGGTGGGCCTGATCACGCAAAGAGTCCTCGCTCTGCTCAGTCAGCAGAGCACGCAACCTGCGCTCGTCTGATTCCGTCACAACAATGGCACGCCCTCGCATCTGTCGATCTCCTGTGCTTGAAAATGACTTACTCGTATATTTCGCATTCGCCGCAAGGACTTTTCCACTGCCATACATGACGGGAGCCTTACGTCGCAAGGATGTTTTAATGGAGATGCCATCTTCGGACAATGCGAAATATTCGTCTCAATGCTTCGTATTATTGGAACTCTTGGCTCACAGAATCGTCGACGGTCGAACCTTACAGAGCCGCACCTCCTGCGCCCGGATAGTGATTTCATATCGAGAAACCCGATGTCAAAGGTCAATATTTATCGCTTGTCTCATATAGAACGACCTCCTACGCTCCGGTCGACGGTTACTCGCGTACGACAGGAGAAGCTCGATGAAAACCCTCCATACAGCCTGGTCAGGCGTATTGATCTTTGCCGTGGCCGGTGCCTGGGCGCAAAGTAGCGGTCCAACCGATCCGCAAATCGCCGCGATTGTGGTGACCGCCAACCAGGTCGACATCGACGCCGGCAAGCTTGCGAAGTCAGTGTCGCATTCGGCTGAAATCAAAAAGTTCGCACAACGGATGATCACCGACCACGGTGGTGTCAACAAGTCGGCCACGGAGCTTGTGCACAAATTACATGTAACACCACAGAGTAATGCAACGAGTCAGAGCCTCAAGGAGGGCGGTGATCAGAACCTCGCTGCTCTGAAGAAGCTCAAGGACGGCGCATTCGATCGGGCGTATATCGATCATGAGGTCGACTATCACCAGACCGTGATCGACGCATTGGACAAGACCCTGATTCCGAGTGCCCAGAACGAGGAGCTCAAGGCACTGCTCGTCAAGGTCCGCCCTGCCTTCGTTGACCATCTGGAGCACGCCAAACAATTGCAGGCCTCCCTGGAAAAAAGCGGTGAATGATCGATCTCCCGCCAATCGGAAGCGTCGGCAGCTCACGGCGCAGGCATGCGGAATTGTCCTCGTGGGTGTGCTGGTCGCCGGCGGTGTGGTGTCAGAGGCGAGTGCTGCCCCGACAACGCATGTCATCACAATCGAGAACATGCGCTTCAACCCGGATGTGCTGACAGTGCACCGGGGGGATCGTGTCGTGTGGATCAACAAGGATCTGTTTCCACACACGGCGACCGCAGATACCAAGGCGTTCGATTCAGGCAGCATCGAACCGAACGCATCGTGGACCTATGTCGCGCGCAAGGCGGGGGAGTACGCTTATGTCTGCAGCTTGCACCCGACGATGAAGGCAAGGCTCACGGTCCTGTAAGAGCGCTGTGAAAGCGGACCCATGACGAACGTCGAGGTCATCTGCCCTGCGTCCGTTGCGGACGATGAGCCCTCGATCGTCCGCCGAATCCTCGCGGGCGAGCGCTCGTTGTTCGAGCAGCTGATGCTGCCGCCACGACCGGCGTCTGTACCGGCTGGCTTGTGGCGTACTGCGCGACGAGACGACCGATCTGCCGGACAAGATTGTGGGATGTGCACAGATGCGTGCCCTGCTGGAGCGCAAGTTGGACGAGCTGCCGCAGCCTTTCCGCCTTGTTTTCCTTCAGCGTTCCGTCGAGGAAATGAGCGTCGAGGACACCGCACGGTGTCTCGGCATTCCGGAGGCCACGGTTACGCAGCCGTCACTTCCGGGCCAAGAGCCTGTTGCGCGAATCGTTGGCAACGGAGATCGATCCCGCGGAGCGAGACTGGGTCGGGTTTAGCCGGTGCGCACTTCAAATCGACGAATTTGATAGGGAGCACCAATATTCCTCGTTTGTCTGATCGGTAGTCGACCCCCATACTCAGTTCAGTGCCCCGCATCGCGTATATCTCTTTTGACGGGGCGCGCAGGAGGATTTATGGACAAGCATCGACCCTGGCAGCCGCGAGTAAGAACTCCCCCTCTCTTCAATCCTTTTGAGCCATCGACGGAATGGACCGAGCAACTCGGCGACGGCGATCGTATCGAGCTCGAAGACGAAGAGGCAGCCGAGTCCAGCGCGCCCGATAAGCCCGCAGCAGAAAAGACCGACGAGAAGTAATCTGCTGCGTCGGGTCGTCGAGTTGCTGATTCGAGCGCTCGCGTGCATCTCAAGGCGTGAGGCTCGCTCGATGGGGCTGCTGCTGATTTCGGATCCAGCCGGCAGAATCAGAGCGTTCATCGACCTCAATCGCTGTGACACCGGCATGCGTCCCGGGAATCAACCCCACTCCGCACAGCGTTTCAGTAGCCAGTGAATTCTTCTCTTCGAATATCATCATCATCGATTCCGGCTTTGTTCAGCATCGCGCGTAGACCCGCGACCATCGCCGGCGGACCGGCCATGTAATAGATGGGTCCCAACAGCTTCTTCGGCGACGAGGCGTCGCTCCGCAGGTACTTCTCGATGAGCCGGTGGTCGATGAAGCCTATCTCTCCCTTCCAGGGCAGATGCGAGCCGCTCATCTCACTCATCGTCGGGATGAAGGTGAAGTTCGGATTTTCCCGCACCAGGCCGCGGAGCTCGTCCAGGAATGGAGCGTCCTCCGGACGTCTATTCGAGTAGAAAAGGAAGATCCGATGTGGCAGCTTCTCATGTGCGGCTCGCCGCACGATGCTGCGGAAGGGCGTGATGCCGATTCCGCCTGCCAGGAGGACAGCCGGCCGGCTGGGATTGTTGTGTAACGTGAGATTGCCAAACGGGCCCTCGACCTTGATCTCGGTCCCGAGCGGCATCGTCTGCAGCGTGCGCTTGAAGGCGGTGTCTCGCAGGCGCGTGGTGAACGTCAGCTCGGGATCCTCCGGTGAGCTGTTGATCGAGAAGCCTCGCGTGTTTCCCTCCGCGTCCGTTTCCGGAGGGTCGATCAAGGTGAGGTCCATGAACTGGCCGGCCTTGAAGGTCATTCCGTCGGGCTTATCGAACCGGAACTCGAGCGTTCGTTCGGCCACTTCGGAGCGTGTCTTCAGCTGCAGCGAATAAATGGGCCACTTGGCTTCGGACGTCATGGCTTGCATACCTCCCGCATCGACTTGCAGTAGAAATTGTGATTCCACGCCTCAGGGGGAAGGTCAAGGCTCATGATGTGCTCCTGACGGCGGCGCGTACGCGCCGCGCAATCCGTGTTCCGCGCCTCACTCTGGAGCCGCCTGAATGAGGCGCTTTGCCAGAAGGCTCCCGCCCAGGGCGCAGAAATAGAGATAGCCCCGGTAGTCGCCGAAATGCTTGATGACGCGGTCGAGCGGCGCTCGCGGTCCAACACCCATCAGCGCGCGTAGCCCACGCACGGCGCCAACGTCGCCTGGAGGAAATACGTCGATACGGCCGAGGCCACGCAGCAGTACTAGCCCGGCGCTCCAGGGGCCAATGCCCGGCAGTTCGGTCAGAGTTGTGAGCGCATCCTTCGTGCTCATGCCTGAAATCTCCCCTTCGCTCAGCGCGCCCGACTCGATCACCCGCGCGAGGGACCGCAGCGACTTGGCTTTTCCGGCGCTCAGGCCACACTCCCGCAATGCCTCGAGGCGAGCCCTGGCGATGGTCCGGGCCGTGGGGCACGCATGGAAGCGGCGGCCGCCGTGCTCGAGATGCTCGCCGAAGCGTTCGACCAGCCGGCCGACAATGGCCACGCCCGCATCCAGGCTCAGTTGCTGGAACGGCACCACGTTCGCGAATGCCTCGAACAGCGCGGCGAATCGCGGAGGACGCATACCGCGAAGCGCGAGAGCGGTGGTGCGAAGCGTGCGCTCGGCTGCCACCAGACGATGCAAGGGCCGGGGATCCACATCCAGACCAAGGATCTTGCGTAGTGTGTGCCCAACCGTCAGACGGGTCGCAATTGTCGGGTCGCCCGATCGGATTGCGAAGCGCAGATGGGGGTTGTCGATCGTCCCGCGGTTTTCCACCTCGACCAGTACCAGCGAATCTGCCGTCTCCAGCACTCGCAGATAACGGCCGCTATCCCAGACGTCAACCCGATTCCCCGGCCGGCGCTGCAGCACGCGCACGGTCGCCTGGAGGTGGAACGGCGCGCGGGTGATGAGCCGCCCATTTGCAACATCCTCGCTGGATGCGTGACGCGCGGATCGTTCACTTTTGCGGAGGCGGATCGGGGGGTTCATTTCCTTGCAAACCTGGACATCGAGCAGAGTTGAGCTGCGAACCACGGCCGATCCTCTGTTCAACCTTTGACCCGTTCAATTCTGCCGCAGGCGATCGGCAAAGTGACGTCCGCCGGAATTGGACCGAGTGAGGCCACGGACGCGGGAAGCTTTGTGCTGGCCACGACGCCGTGGATGAAAACCACCCGCCGGTCGAGATCGAGCCTCGGATCGTTGAACGCCTTGGCAAACGCTGCAGTCAGCGCACTCAGCGAGACAGTCTGCCGATACGTGTAAGTGCCGGCGGCAGACGCCTTCGGGTATGTTCCATGGGCGACATCCATTGCGACCGGATCGTCGGTGAACGGCACCATCGTCGTGCCTGCTGCTGGTCCGGTCTCGATCAGATCGATGATGCCATCGTCATTCGCATCAGCCGCTGCGCTTGGGCAGCTCGCAGCGCGATTGTCCGCGAAGCCGTGGAAGTGCTGCCAGTGCACGAGGTCGGGCGGCAATCCACCAGCCGTGACGCTGATCGTCAGCTTGTCCCCGAGAACCAGGAACCTCGCTTCGCCGGTCGTCTGCAACCCGGTTACCTTGCTGTTCACCGGGCGAAGATGAGCGACATACACCGACTGCGAATGGCTGCCAGGGTCGGCTGCCAATGCATCGCTCGCAGCATCGAACGCCCACGCGAGCGTAACCGCGGCGAGCACGGCGAGAACGCTGGACCCTATGCGGATATTCTCGGGGAATCTCTTCATGAGTCGCTCCATCGGTGAACCTATGGTAGGCCAATACCGGCGCCACCCCCGGCGGCCGGGATGAAAGCCTAGTCTCACCCTGATGTTTTACAAGCGACAAATATCGGTGCTGGCGATCGATGGTTTCGATGGATAAGGAACTCGGCACCACGCTTCTCGATGAGGCTCGTGTAGATTTCAAATGCTTTAAGAGGTATATTAGATGCCTCTACTGGAACAACACCCGACAGGGCACAAGGCAATGCGAGCTTGCGAGCGTGCGCCGACGACGGCTGTGTTCACGTATGGCTTCCGGCCATTTTTCCTGGCCGCCGGCGGCTGGGCCAGCATTGCGATCGGCCTGTGGTTGGCGGTCGTGCTCGGATATCTCCACCTGCCGACCCGCTTCGATCCCGTGGCATGGCACATTCATGAAATGCTCTTCGGAGTCGTGCTTGCCGCGGTCGCGGGCTTTCTGTTGACGGCCATCGCGAGCTGGACCGGCCGCCCATCGGTCAGCGGCCGGTCGCTTGCGCTGCTTCTGGTGCTATGGGCATTCGGCAGACTCGCGTGCCTGGAATCCGCCTACCTTCCCCTTTGGCAGGCGGCTGCAGCTGATATGGCTTTTCCGGTCGCCCTGCTCGCCGTGGTGGCGCGCGAGCTTGTAGGTGGGCCGAACTGGCGAAATCTGCCTATGTTGGTGCCCATCGCAGTGTTCATTACCGCGGACCTGCTCATGCATCTTGAGGTCGCGGGCGCCGCGATTCCGGACGGACTGGGGTGGCGCCTCGGACTCGTTGCCGCACTCCAGCTGATTTCCATCGTCGGAGGCCGGATCATCCCGAGCTTCACGCGCAATTGGCTGACGAAACGCGGGCAGGCCCGTCTGCCACCCGTGCACGGCCCGGTTGACACAATCGCCATCGGCGTACTGCATGCCGCACTGCTGCTCTGGGCGCTCATTCCAGCGTTCCGCGCGGCAGGTTTGATACTGATTCTCGCTGCCGTGCTCAACTTGTGGAGGCTATCGCGCTGGGTCGGCGGGGCAACACTGAGCGAACCTCTCGTTTTTATTCTGCATGTCGGCTATGCCTGGTTGGCCATCGGCGTGGCTCTTCTCGGATTTTCCGTTGCAGGCGCTTCTGTACCCATCGCATCGGCACTGCATGCGCTCACGGTCGGTGCCATCGGCACCATGCTCCTCGCTGTCATGACCCGCGTA
Organism: Steroidobacteraceae bacterium; assembly: GCA_050738795.1. Taxonomy (GTDB): domain Bacteria; phylum Pseudomonadota; class Gammaproteobacteria; order Steroidobacterales; family Steroidobacteraceae; genus 13-2-20CM-66-19. Next base: position 89,733 of record JBOIAD010000025.1, on the reverse strand, counting down.
TCACTCGGGCATACCGGCCGCGTGCTGAGCGCAAGTCCAGCGACCGTTTGCATTTTTGTCCTGGTCAATACCGCGGCCCTCGTTCGCGTCGCAGCCTCCTGGAGCGCCACCGCCACCACGACATTCATCGTCGTGTCGGGCTTGTGTTGGATCGCAGCCTTCGGCTGGTTCGAAGTCCGATACAGCCCCGTGCTGCTGGCACCTCGAATCACGCCACACTGAAGGTGGATTCGACGCTCAGCATGGCAGTCACGCGCTCCTGCACCCGGCCCCGAGTGGTGTCCTTACCGGCGGTCATTGGACTTCGGACGACTTCAAGAATCGGACAATCCGATTCATCTCACCGATATTCATCGCTTGTCGGACGGCCAGTCCGGCTTCTACTCTGACGCTGACCATACCGTGGGTTGACCCACATAGGGTCCGCGACGGACGGAGCCTGATGGCGACATGAGAGTACGACGATAGTGACGAGTGTGACGGCGCAGCGCTCCACCCTTCCAGACCGCGACGATCGAATGCTGGGATCGGTGCTCTGCGCGTACACGCTGACGGCGACATTCTGGCTGTTGTTTGCCACGGCGGTGGGCGTACTCATGGCCTACAAGTTCGGCGCGCCGGATTTTTGGCCCGGCGCGTGGTTGACGTTCGGGCGGCTGCGTCCGATCCACACCAACGACACATTTTATGGCTGGGCTAGCGTGGCCCTGGTCGGGCTCGCCTACTACGTCGCCGCACGCAGCTCCCGTACGCGCTTGTACAGCGCAAAGCTGGCCTGGATAGGACTCGTGCTGTTCAATCTGGCCGCGGTGGCGGGGACGATCGCCCTGGACCTGGGGTTCAACGACGGTGATCTGGAATATCGCGAGTGGCCGTGGCCGATCAGGCTGATCTTTCTGGCCGCGCTCCTCGTCACCGCCTGGAATCTCATCGGGACTGTGACCAGACGCAGTACGCAAGACATCTACCTGTCCAACTGGTACACCATCGGGGGCGTGCTGTGGACCTGCATCATCGCGGTTGTCGCGATCCTGCCATGGTATCAATACGGGCTCGGCCAGGTCTCGGTGTCCGGCTTTTACATGCACAACGCGGTGGGCATGTGGTTTACGCCGCTCGCGCTGGGCATCTTCTACTACGCATTGCCCAAGCTGCTCAGCCGGCCGATCTACTCCTACGCGCTTGGCGTCTTCGCCTTCTGGACCAACCTCGTGTTCTACCCGATCATCGGGGCGCATCATTTTCTCTTCAGCCCGCTGCCCTGGTTTCTGCAGACCACCGCAATCGTATTCAGCGTCGCGATGCTCGTGCCGGTCTGGGGTGGCAGCGCCAATTTCCTCCTGACGATGCGCGGACGGATGGGCGCGATGGCGCATTCCTATCCGCTGATGTTCATCTTCGTCGGTGTTATCGGCTATCTCGTCGGCTCCACTCAGGGTACCTTCGAGGCGTTCCGATCACTGCAGGAGGTGTGGCATCTGACCAACTTCACCGTCGGACATTCGCATTTGACCATGTACGGCTTCGTGACGTTCGCGATCTGGGGCGGCATATACGCCCTGCTGCCCCTGGCCACGGGCAAGGAGCCGGGCGAGCTCGGACTGACGCTGCACTTCTGGCTGGCGTTAGTGGGGAGTTTCATCTACATCATCTCGCTGTCCGTGGGTGGCACGATTCAGGGGCTCGATTGGATTCACGGTCTGCCGTTCATTCAGTCGGTCGTGGACATGCAGTCGTACTGGGTCTGGCGCGGGATTGGCGGCTCGCTCATGTGGCTAAGCCACGTCGTGTTTGCCTGGAACGTCTGGCGCATGACCTACGGTGCTGGTGCGAGCAGGTCGGAGGATGGCCCCCGTCCAACCGCAGGGGCCCCGGCATGAGCAAGTTAATTCTGATCGCCGGTGGCTCGACGCTCGTGTATGCAGTCCTTGCGATGCTAATGGGCGTTCTGCCGGGCATCGAGCTATCTGATACTCCACCGGGACCCGGGGTCGAGCCGCTGACGGCATTGCAAGCGGCGGGCCGTGCGGTGTACGTGGCCAACGGATGCAGCTATTGCCACACCCAGCAGGTGCGTCCGCTGCAGCAGGACAAGGTGTTTGGCCGGCCATCAGCGCCAGGAGACTTCACGTACCAGACGCCGGAATTGCTCGGGTCCGAGCGTACGGGGCCGGATCTGACCAACGTCGGCGCACGTCAGCCGAGTGTTGTCTGGCAATACATCCACTTGTATAACCCGCGTGCGGTTGTGCCCCAATCGATCATGCCAGCGTTTGATTGGATGTTCCAGGTTGTCGACAGCGCGCCGCCTGGAGTGATGCCTGTCGCGGTACCGAAGGTCTACGCGCCGGCGCACGGCGTAGTCGTCCCGACCCGCGACGCGCAGGCGTTGGTAGCCTATTTGCTGGCACTGAAACAGACGCCCTTTCCCGGCAGCGCGGAGGCATTGGCCGCGACTATCAGTGGCGCCAGCCGCACCGGTGCCCAGGCATCGACAACAGCGCCGGGTCCCGGGAGCGACGCGGCAGCCAGGGGCCAGGCATTGTTTACCGCCACCTGCGCCGCCTGTCATCAGGCCACCGGCGAGGGTCTCCCCGGAGCGTTCCCCCCGCTCAAGGGCAACTCCGTTGTCAACGACGCGGATCCCAGAGAGCATATCCACGTCATTCTGCATGGACTGCAGGGCGCCAACGTCGGCGGTACCAGCTACTCAAGCCCAATGCCACCGTTTGGCGCCACGCTCACCGATACCGACGTCGCGAATATCATTAACCACGAACGCAGTTCCTGGGGCAACCACGGCGCGCCGGTAACGGCCAGGCAAGTGGCTGCGGAACGCGCCAGGGGCAATTGAGGGGTAACTCGTCATGCAGCATCATTTGAGTGGCCCGTTATGGGGCAACGTCATCATCATCTCTTTGGCCGCCGCGATCACGGTGGCTTGCTTCGTCATCATGTTCCGGATGTTGTTTCACCCGGGCGAGACTGACCGGCGCCACCCCAAGTACGACATTTTGCGTGACGATCGCTAACAGGAGGGCCTGTCGTGGACAAGCCGCGTGTTCGTATCTACCTGGATGACCGTCCGGAGCCCATCATCGACCAGGAGTTGCCCACGGACGTTTCGCTCGATACCCGCGCTCTCGAGGATGGCCCGCACCGCCTCACGATTCGTGCGCAAGGCCAGAGCGGTCGCGAAGGCGTCGAGGAGATTCCATTTCAGGTGCACAACGGGCCTGGCATCGTCGTTTCCGGATTACAGCCGAATTCAACCCGCCGCGGCAGAGTGCACTTTACCGTGGACGCTTTCAGCACCGACGACCCGTTCGATCCACGTCGGGCGGAAGCGCGCTCCTCGATTCCGGTCTGGGTCTGGGTCATGTCGCTTTTCCTCGTCGCGTGGGCGGTGTGGTACGCGGCGCGCATGTGGAACGTACCCGCAGAGTATGCGCAGACGCCGACTTACAGTACTCAGCCGGCCCACACGTCACGATAGTCATGAAGTGGTTCCGCGGCCGACGAACAGGAGCGCAAACACGTCTGCTAAAGCGGTCCGAGCTCAGTACCGTACGCCGGCAGCTTGCATCTCGGGCGCCGCCACCAGAACATCGCATTCAATCCTTCGCAGAACGTCGTTTGCCACGCTGCCTTGCATGACGCGACTCAGCATCGAGCGCTCCTTTGTTCCGACGATCAAGAGATCCGGTTGGATTCGTCGAACGACGCGCTGGATGGCGCGGCTCGGATGTGCCTGCTGAAAAACAAGACGAAAGCGTGAACTCTCGACCCCGGCGGCATCGAGTTTGCGCAGCAGTCTCGCACTGGCCGCTCTCTCCCATTCTTCAATGTTGCGCTTTGCCGCGCGCAGGTCGAAGCCTGCCGCGTAGAGTGGACCGCGGTAGGGCGCCTCGAAGCCGTGGACGACGGATACCGTATCGGCCTCCAGGAACCTGAGGAGACCGGCGAGCCGGACGACTCGAATGAATGCATCGGAAAAGTCTGCAGCCATAAGAACCGCGCCGTACCGGTCCCGCGGATCACGGTTGACGATCAGTACAGGGCGACCGGCCAGCGCGCAGATCCGCTCGGCCGTCGTGCCAATCAGCGGTGCCAGGGGCTTGCGTGTTTGCGAGCCCAGGATAATGAGGTCCGCGTTGGCCTCCTGCGCGACCGTTGCAATGGTTTGAACGCAGTCGCCCGCTCGCAGCCTGATCACAGGCTCAGCCCTTGCGGGCAGCCGGATCGATGCGAGCTGCTGCGCAATCTGCTGCCGTGCCTGCAGCGACCGGTCAATCATTTGATCCTGCTCCATGACGTGCAGCAGTTCGAGCTGCGCATCCAGCCGATTGGCCAGGAGCGCCGCGTGTCGGACAGCATGCTGCGAGCGCGAAGACAGGTCGGTTGCGCACAGCACCCGCTTTTGCGCCACGGCGGCTCCGAGGGTTCGAAGCTCGTCCCGACTCGGCTCCGCAGCAATCTCTCCTGCAAAGTGTGCCCTCATCAGAAGCACCCCTGATCCTGCCGGTCCCCCAGGCTGCGGGGTTTTAGCGCAGAGTCGAGGGGCGTACGCGATCTTCCAGTGCACTGGTTCATGGACGGATTTTCCGTGACAGTCCGCGGTATTGCTTGTGGCTGTTTTAGAGCAGATCATCACTTCGATCAATTAGAATTATTCGCCATAAGTATTAGACTTGAGCGAACTCATGATGGCAGTCATACGCAAGCTGAACTACCAGCACCTGCTGTACTTCTGGTCGGTGGTGCGAACCGGAAGCCTCACCCGGGCTTGCGAAGAGCTGGCACTGTCTGCGCCCACGATCAGTGCACAGTTGCGCACCCTCGAAGCACGACTCGGAGAGAAGTTGCTCACGAAAACCGGCCGCACGCTCGTGCCAACGGAGGTGGGTCGTCTGGTCTACGGCTATGCCGATGAGATCTTCGGCCTTGGACGCGATCTGGTGGAGGCACTCGAGCACCGCCCCACGCGCCGTCCGCTGCGTGTCGTAGTGGGAATCGACGACGTAGTTCCGAAGGAAATCGCCCACCGGCTACTCGAGCCGGCGCTCGGGTTGAAGCGACCCGTGCGCCTCGTATGTCGTGAAGGAACGCTGCAGCGGCTGCTCGCGGATCTGGCGGTGCACGAGATCGACCTCGTACTGTCCGATTCGCCGATCACGCCAAGCCTGCACGTTCGGGCCTATAACCATCATCTGGGTACCTGCGAAGAGTCATGGATGGCGACCCAGGCTCTCGCGAAGACGCTTCGACGCGGCTTCCCTCAGTCACTGGATGGTGTACCGGTGCTGCTGCCGACAGACGACACCGCCATACGTCGAGCGCTGGATCAATGGCTCGACAAGCACAACGTGCGCCCCCTTGTCATCGGAGAATTTGAGGACTATGCGCTCCTGCGCGAGTTCGCTCGCGCGGGTCACGGATTCGCACCGGTACCGGCCGTCTTGCAGGAACAGTTCCGCCGTGAATATGGCTTTGCCCTGGTTGGCCCGGCGACCGGAGTAGAAGCGCAGTTTTTTGGAATTTCAGTGGAACGCCAGGTCAAGCATCCGGCAGTGGCGGCGATTGTTCAGCAGGGCCGCCAGATCTTCACCGCGTAGCGGCCCGCGCATCGCAGATGCCATATCTCGAGGTCTTCGCCGCATGGCGTGATCGGTGATGACTACCCGTAATGCGTCCACGGCATCCTCATTTCACGCTCTGCTGATTGAGGACTCCCGGCCGTGTTTGCAGGGACATTCCACGTATCTTCCTGCCATGCTCCCGGCGATGAGACCGAAGGCGGCACAGCCACCCCGGTCTGCTGGACGACCTTCTCGATGCGCAACCGCTCGAGCGCTCCACCGCTGTGCCACTGGACTTCGTCACCTTCCCGCGCACCCAAGAGCAACGGGGCCGCCCACGAAGACAGCGCGCGCCGGCCTGCCAGTACCTCGGTATCCGGAGGCAGTGCCACCGTTTGAACATACGTCCTCCCGGACCTGAGATCACGTACCCGCACTTGCGAGTACATGGCCGCAAGACTCCTGGGCAGCGCGTCTTCCTCAATGGCAACCGAGAGATGAAATCGAGTGCGCAGTTGCGCAAGATACTCGCGATCGCGAGCAATCCGCTCGTCGGCCACAGCGAGAAATCGTTGGAATCTCGCGCGTTCGCTTCTGGTCATCAATGCCGGTGCCCTCAATTTGAAATGCTCCTCCTGCTGCGCAACTCGAATTTACCCGCACGACGAGACTCAATGCCCCAGGGACAGGTGCCGTCGCGACGACTGAACGATCTTCGCCTCGCCGGAACAGTTTGCGCCATCAGGGCCGTATTGGCCGGGTCGTATTCCGCAGAGGTTCTGACCCCTTCTGAGTTGATTGCAAACAGGCGCTGGACGAACTGCAGTCCCAGCCGAAAGTATTGTCGTATCATGGCTTTTCCTCCTCACGTCGTATCAGGTTGAGCATGTTTTACTCCAGCCTTGTATTTCGATCCATACGAAATACTCTACGGCCCACTGAGGTTTTTTCTAATGTTCAACTCCCGCGGGGACCCCCTGGTGGAGATGTTCTCGGTTCGATGCAACGAGGACGGCGAGCCTCCGACGCAACGCGTCAATGTCACTTTGCGCGAACGGGACGCCGCTAGCGCACTTGGCCGTGCGAGCGCTCTTCGCACATCTGCCGAACGCGCGGCGCCACCGGGACCACTAAGGAAGGGCAAAATGGGTTTGCCGAATCTTACTGCCGCGCTGAGCGCAGCGCGGCAGCGCCCACCGCTCTGGCTGGTGTCCGTTCCTGGGAACGTTCCTTGCTGACCGCGCAGATCCAGCGTCACCGCGAAGCTTGCGGCGCAGGACGTGGGTGTTCTTAGGATAAAGCCGTGAATGACCGCTCGGAGAACAGCTTTCCTACGTATCTCTCGCTCGAGATAGAGGGGCGTCTGCATGCGGGCTGGTACCGTCGCCTGCCCGGCAACCGCCTTGAAGTGGGTTCGAAGACCAAACTTCGAGTCGTTGAGCTCTCCCAGTTCGCGATCGAAGAGCAGGCACGACGCATTTTGAGCGACCTGGTGCGTGAGGAAGCTGGGTAACCGCAAGGCGTACACGCGTTCGCGAGGCTCGGCCCCAGCGCATCCGCGGAAGGCTTTCTCCTCGGCGTGTCACGCCGCGGCTCAGCGGCCCGCGCGCGCCGGTCGAGGCGCCGTACGCAACCGCTGCTGCCTCCGGAGCAATGCATCGAGCGTTCGGGGTCTTAGCTCATGTCCCAACTGCTCAATCGTGCATTGTTCCGGCCTTTTGTCCAGACGCCAGCGCAGTAACTTTGTTCCGTGTCGAAATCGATCCGAAGTAACGTGATCGTAGTACACTTCGACCACCAACTCCGGCCTCAATGGCTTCCACGCTGACGACCTCTTGTTGCTCCAGCGACTCGGCGCGCCAGGCGATTTGCCGGTGAAGCCGGGTGGCTGAATGCGTGCTTCCAGTTTTCGCGTCAAGTTGACGCGATCCGAGCTGGCGATGCCAGAGGTAAATCCGACATGGTTGAGCTTCCCATCCGCGTCATACAGCCCCAATAGTAGCGAGCCAACCGTCTTGCGGCCGGTGCCGTAGCGGAATCCCCCTACAACGCAATCCGCCGTCCGCCTCTGCTTGACTTTCAACATTGCGCGTTCGCCGGCCAGGTAGCCGCCGGCCAACTGCTTCGCAATGACGCAATCCAATGCTTCTCCAGCACCATCCAGCCACCGTTGCGCCACCTTCCTGTCGCGCGTATACGGACTCAGGCGCAGTTGTTCGGTGGCGCCGAACGAGCGCATCAATTTCTCCAGCTCTGTACGCCGCCGAGTGAGGGGAGTCGTAAGCAAACTTGTTTCGCCCGCCGTCATGAGGCAATCGAAAGCGACGTATGTCGCGGGCGTTTCAAGTGCCAGCTTTGTTACGCGGCTCGAGGCCGGATGCAAGCGCTGCTGGAGCGCGTCGAATGAGAGAATCGAATCGATGGGGACCACTAGCTCGCCGTCGAGCACGAAGCGCTCGACTGGCAGGCTGCTCAGCAAGCGCACGATCTCTGGAAAATAGCGCATCAGCGATTTACCCGACTTCGCGCGCAACTCGACCCGATCACGGCAACGAAAGGCGAGACAGCGAAATCCATCCCATTTGGGTTCAAACTGCCAGGCGCCATCTTCCGGGATGCGCTCGACCAGTCGGGCTTCCATTGGCTGCGTCCGCAACGGTACTACTGCGCTGAACCCACTCGATCTAAGCCCGGATGGCCTTGGCATGGGATTGAGCTTAGACGGCGGCGTCGTACCCCTGACGTGTTGCGAGCAAGCAATGCGCCCTGTAAAGCTTGCGCTCTCGGTTGGATCACCGCTCTTGAGAGAATCGAAGCGAGCCGAAGAAAAAGTAGGGTGGCAGACGTGACGATCGATGATGCTCGGCAACGCGTGTCAGCGCTCTCCTGCAAGAAGATCTGATCAATGCGACTTTCGCCGGCGCGCGCAAATGCGTCTGCTAGGAAGGTGCCCAAGCTGTCGTGCTAGGATGACGGGCTCGAGGGCGCTCGATGACTTCATGGTCCGTCAATGGCTTGGAAGATGACCCCAGCCGTTAAAAAAGCAGCGCCTGATTATATGAACATCGCGCAGATTGCACCATTATACGAAGCGGTGCCGCCGAAATTATATGGCGGCACGGAACGGGTCGTCGCTCATTTGTGCGATGCGCTGACCGAGCTCGGTCACGATGTCACCCTCTTCGCTGCATCCGATGCGCGCATAAAGGGCAGACTGTTCGCCGCCCGGGATCAGGCTATCCGCCTCGACAACGCGCCTCTGAAATCCGATCTCGCAGCCCACCTAAGTATGCTGTACGAGGTGAGGCGGGCGTCGCGGCAGTTCGACATCCTGCACTTCCACGTGGACATGATTCATTTTCCGATGTTTGAACAGCATGCGCACAAGACTGTCACCACCCTGCACGGCCGCTTGGACTTGAAGGATCTCTCCACCGTGTATGGCAAATGGCCAGGCTTCGGCTTGGTGTCGATTTCCGACAGTCAGCGCAAGCCGCTGCCCGGCGCCAATTGGCTGGCAACCGTGGGGCACGGTGTGCCACTCAGCCAGTATTCGTTCAAGGAGCAATCCAGCGGATCGTATCTTGCATTCCTGGGCCGGGTGTCGCCGGAAAAGCGCCCGGATATCGCGGTACGTCTGGCACTCCAGGCACGCATACCCCTGAGGATTGCGGCCAAAGTGGATGCGGCGGACGTCATGTATTTCGACACCGTCATGCGGCCACTGCTCGAACATCCCCTGATTGAATTTATCGGCGAGATCGGCGATGAGCGCAAGTCGGAGTTTCTCGGCAATGCGCGCGCAGTTCTCTTTCCCATCGATTGGCCTGAACCTTTCGGGCTGGTCATGATTGAGGCCATGGCGTGTGGTACGCCCGTCATTGCCTGGAATCGCGGAGCCGTGCCAGAGGTCATCGAGGACGGCGTTACGGGCTTTATAGTGGACACCGAGGAAGAAGCACTCGCGGCGATCGCGCGGGTGCCCGAGCTGGATCGGCGCCGTGTGCGGGCCAGCTTTGAGCGGCGCTTCGGCGCGATGACGATGGCAAAAGGTTATTTGGAGGTCTACGCGCGACTGCTCAGAGCCCAGCGGCTGGCTGCTCATCGCGAACGCAGCACAGGGTAGCTATGAGCTTAGTGGACGAGCCCGGGAATCGCCGTGGCCTATTGCCGCGATTCACCCTGAAGGACGCCAATACATTCCTGCTGGCGGACGCTCTTGGGGACATTCAAGGCAGCGATGACGGTTTTTTCTGGAATGACACGCGCATGCTGTCGCGTTTCGAACTTTCCGTAGCGGCCCGGCGTCCCTCGCTCCTGGGCGCAGCCATTTCGCAGGACAATACCCTCTTCACAGCCCACCTGACGAATCGACCCTTGCCGGCATTGGGGGAAGGCTCGATCCCTCAAGGGGTCATTCACATCGAGCGCAGCCGCTTTCTGTGGGAGAGCCGCCTGTATGAGCGCCTGAGTCTCACAAACTTCAGTGACCAGGACGCGCAAGTCCCGCTGAAGCTTTCCTTTGCTGCAGATTTCGTCGACATCTTCGAGGTGCAGGGTCACGTCCGCAACGACCGTGGTACGTATCTAGCGCCGACGGTCCATGACCGAACTGTGTGCCTGGCATACCGCGGTCGCGACGATCTGGTACGGGCAACCCATATCCAGATTTCCCGGACACCGACCTCGCTGTCGCCGCAGTCGGCGGAGTTCCTGGTGAAGCTGAAACGCGGTATCAGCGCGGAGACCTTTATCGAAATCGGTACCGAGGCCGATGCACTGCCTTCCCGCGAGCGATTTGAAAACGCCCTTCAGCGTCTCTCGGCGAGCATGGGAAAATGTTTGCGAGAAGGCGCCTCGATCAGTACATCGGGACGGCTCTTCAACGAGTGGATCGATAGATCGCGCGCCGATCTTGCACTGTTGACGACTGTACTCCCAACGGGCCCCTACCCGTATGCCGGCATTCCCTGGTTTGCAACGCAGTTCGGGCGCGATGCCATCATCGCAGCGCTGCAAACCCTGTGGATCAATCCGCAGCTTGCGGCAGGTGTCCTGCGCTTTCTGGCTTCCACACAAGCGCAGGATGCATCGGCCTTCCGGGACTCCGAGCCTGGGAAGATCATGCACGAGATGCGGCGCGGAGAGATGGCAGCGCTGCACGAGGTCCCCTTCGGGCAGTACTACGGCGGCGTCGATACGACGCCCCTGTTTGTGATGCTCGCGGGCGCCTATGAAAGACAAACCGGCGATCGTACTCTGGCCGATGGGATCTGGAACAATCTGCTCGCGGCTACAGCATGGATCGAGCGTCGGCTCGAGAACAGCGCGACGGGATTCCTCGACTACGCGCGCGGCGCCCAAACTGGGCTTGCGAATCAGGGCTGGAAGGACAGTCAGGATTCGATCTTCCATGCCGATGGACGCTTTCCGCACGGGCCGGTTGCGGTCGTGGAGGTGCAGGGTTACGCCTATGCGGCACTCAGGGAAATGTCCCAGCTTGCTGAAGTACGCAACGATCACAAGAGCAGCGCCGCCTGGAGCACGCGCGCAGGAGAGCTTCGTGCCGCAATCGAACGACAGTTCTGGGTGCCGGACATCAGCTTCTATGCGATTGCGATGGACGGCGATGGTCAACCGTGTTGCGTCCCTGCCTCCAATGCCGGACACCTGCTTTTTTGTGGTGTGCCAAGCGACGCGCGCGCCGAAATCGTTGCGAAACGATTGATGTCGGAGCGATTCTCCAGCGGCTGGGGCATTAGAACACTGGCGGACGGCGAGGCGCGCTACAACCCCATGTCGTACCATAATGGATCGGTGTGGCCACACGATACGTCTGTGTGCGCCGCGGGGATCTCGCGCTACGGCGGGCGTACGCAGGTAGTGCAAATTCTCAGTGAGATATTTGAAGCGGCGAATCACTTTGGCATGCGCCTACCGGAGCTGTACTGCGGATTTACGCGCATCCCGGGCCAGGGCCCGGCCCCGTACCCGGTCGCCTGTCTGCCCCAGGCGTGGGCCTGCGGTTCCATTTTCCTGTTGTTGCAGGCCTGCCTGGGAGTCCGCATCGATGGCCGGCACAAGGAAGTGCATATCGAGCGACCGCTGCTTCCGATCGGTGTCGAGTCGCTGAGTATCCGCAATCTGCAAGTGAATGATGCGTGCATCGATCTGGAATTTCGTCGCATCGGTGACGAAGTCGTCGCGGTACCATCCCGGCACGGCGACGCAGGCGTACGCGTGTTGGCGCATCTATGATGCCATCTCTTAGGGAGAAACGGCCCCCCTACCCGTAATCTCGCCACGATCATTGATGTCAAAAGCAAGTTTGATCGGGCCGGTGAGCCCGGAATCGGACTCGATCAGATCATTGAGATTCGTTGCCGGAGCAGCAATCCACGTTGTGCGCTTCGCGCCTGCCGACTAATAACATGACGATCAAGTAGACCCGATTTAATCGGCGGTGCCGGTATGAGGGCTGCGTCACAGTTGGGCACCGGCCGTGACGAGCGCGGGATCCTCTGACAGATTCCGGGTGTCGCGCTCTAATGCCCCTGAGCCGTGCCGCCAACATTTACGAATTGACACGGTCACCGCCTCCCACCTGGAGCCAGGGTTACAGCTGGAGCAGGCTGGCCGCGTCTGCCGATAAATCCAGGGCGATTCGCTTCAAGATCGCGACTCAGACGATGGAGAGGCGGTTCTATCACCACCTTCATCAGCACTTGCGGGGTCGGTCACAACTGAGACGTTCTCAGGCAAGTACAACGTAGAAACGTTCCTTTGCCAGAATTCCGTTGAACATAACCCTCCTCCAAATCCGGCACATTGGGTTTTCGATGGGAACCCTCCTGACCGGGGCGGCGCGGCAGCTGCGACAAGCCGGCCGCAACCCAGGCATTGGTTTGCGGCTGGGCATCTCCTTTGCCGCCGTCGCAATACTTGCCATCGCTGCAAATCTGACCCTGGAGCACGGCGCCTCGGTCATTCAGACAACGAAGACCTACAGCCCAAGCCCCATCGTTCGGGAGATACCCCGCGTCACGGCTCCGCAACCGGCTCCAGTGTCGATACCGACTCGTGCGCCCGCGCCAACCGCGGTATCCCGCCTGGAAGATGGCGATCTCCTGGATGCCCTTGGCCAGTTCGATCGTACGGTGGTGTTACGGGCGCAGGCTGCGACTCCTGAGAATAAAGCCCTGCTTGCCACAACTGCCCGGCATCTTGCGGATGAAGGTGCCGCCTTCGTCTCGAAGGCAGCGGCCAGGGCACCGGAGAGCAGGATCAAAGCGCTTACGACGCATGCACGGAGGCTGCGTGCAGCCGGTGATGCACTCATCGGTGCGAGTGACGCTCGGCGCGCATCCTTTGCCGCTTACGGGAGTCAATTCGACAACCTCGATAGGCTCATGAAGAGCACTCTGGATCACAACTGGACCATTTTCGGTCGCGTGATCGCCCGGCAGTCGTTGATGTCGATGAGCCGGGAACTCGATGATATCCGACGGGGAGCGGCACAGCTGACCGCGGCCGGTGGCTATGACCCGAGCGTATTGAATGCCCTCGCGGATAGCGAGTCGAAGTTTTCAAATGCGTTGCAGCAGAACGCAGCCGGCCTTACACGATCGCAAGGCGCGCAGTGGCTGGAGCGGATGCGCATCGAGTTCTCAGGGGTCATCTCCAGCAGGATCGAGCTTGCCTCCGTGGACCATCAAGCGGCGGAAGCGTTTAGCACATTCGAACAAGACGTAACGTCCGCCGGAACTCTCGTGCGCGCGATTACCGAGTCCTCGCGCAAGTCTCGCGCCTTGAGGACTCCGATTGCCCCGCCGCCGGCAGCAGCCTTGACACTGACGACTACGCCTCCTGCTCAGCCCGACCCGGTCGCGCTGCCACCGCCACGCACTCGCATCTACACTCAGAAGACCTCTGGCGATTTCTCTTCTCTCGACCGCGCAATTATCGCAGCAATCAGTGCCGCGGTTCTCATTCTGTTGCTTGCCGTATCGATCGCAACCGCGCGTAGCATCGTGTTGCCAATCCGGCAATTCATGGCTACTACCGGCCGTCTGACCGGCGGGGACGCCGCCGCCCGATTCGAGCGCGGCGGAATCAGCGAGCTGGATGCCCTCGCGATCTCCCTGAATCAGATGGCCTCAACGCTCGAGTCTGCGCAATCCATTACACGCGAGTATCAGGGGTCACTTGAGCTGCGCATCGAGGAACGTACGCGACAATTGCAACATCTCGCCGAGCATGATCTGCTGACCGGTCTGCCCAATAAGCGCCAGCTCGTGGCGCATCTCGATGCAACACTGCAGCGAGCCGCTGCCGCCAGCGCACCGGTCGCCGTGTTCTTCCTCGACCTGGATAACTTCAAGAATATCAATGACAGCATGGGACATACGTTCGGGGACCGGGTCTTGCAGGCCGTGGCCAAGAGATTGACGCTCGTAACTGCGCCGGACGGTTTTGCAGCCAGGCTGGGGGGTGACGAATTCACGGTCGTTTACTCCAGGTCTGAGAGCGTCGAGCGGCTCACCCAATATGGGGTCGCTTTGGTAAACGCGTTTCACAAGCCATTGCGGGTTGAAGGCCGCGAATTGCTGATCAGCATCAGTGTCGGCGCGAGCATCTATCCTGAGCACGAAACTTCGCCCGAGGCGCTCCTGAGCGCCGCAGATGCCGCTTTGTTCCAGGCCAAGAATCTGGGGCGCAACCAGCTCTGCCTCTTCAGCCGCGAGCTTCTGCAGACTGCGTCGGAGAAATTCAACACGGAGCAGGGTTTGCGGCGCGCGGTGGAACGAAATGAATTTGAGCTCGTATTTCAGCCCGAAGTGAACTTCGAGATCGGTGGGATCAAGCTGGTCGAGGCGCTGCTTCGCTGGCGCTTGCCCAACGGCCGGCGCATCTCTCCGATGCAGTTCCTTTCAACCGCCCAGGAATCCGGACTGATCACGCGCATTGGCGATTGGGTGCTGCGCTCGGCAATCGAGTCCGCCGCCAAGTGGCATCACGGCACCTGGCCGGATGTGCGCGTCGCCATCAATGTCTCCGCCAGTCAGCTCCTCAGTAAGGACTTTGCACAGCGAGTGCAGCAGCTCTTGCTTGAGCACAGGCTGCCGCCCCGCTGTATCGAGATCGAGCTCACCGAGACCGTTCTGCAAACCGGAGCCACGACGATCGACACACTGCGAGAGTTGCGTCAACTCGATATCGCAGTCGCGTTGGATGATTTCGGAACGGGCTTCTCATCGCTCGCCTCTCTGCAGCATCTTCCGCTAACCCGCGTAAAGCTGGATCAGAGCTTGATTGCCGCCATCGATACGGATCAGCGCGCGCTTGCGATTACCAGCGCAATCACCAGCCTGTGCGAGAAGTTGGGGCTTGAAGTGACGGCTGAGGGTATCGAGAGACCGGAACAGCTTCGTTTGCTGCTTGAGCATCGCTCAATGTGCCTGCAGGGGTATTTGATCTCGCATCCCATCGATGGCGACTCGGTCACCGCAGCCATAGCGACCATGCCTGAGCGCCTGCAATCGCTCTTTCTCACGACTTCCCTGGCACCCCCGGACACGCCGGTGCGGCTTGCGCCCGACGAACCAGCCGCTTTTCTGTTTGAGTTTGGACACTCCGAGTCAGCCTGAAGGGGTGGGGCGTTAGCTGCGCTTCAGCTTGGTTCGGGGCGCGACGCCGTTCGGAGTGAGTTCTGGGCACACATACTGCTGCGCTCGAGTCACTATCCAAGCCGAATGCGCGGCCGCGTGAGGCTGCGGAGCGGAGTGAGCGCAGTGACAGGCAAAAACATGCACTTTGACCGATTCATCGAGCAGCTCGGGCGGCTGGCCGAAGGCGAAGGTCTGCCGAGAACAGCCGGACGCATGATGGGCGTCCTGATGATCGCCGGAGCGCCCCGGAGCATCGCCGACCTCGCAGCGAGGCTCAAGGTGAGCCGGGCGAGCATCAGTACGAACAGTCGGCTGTTGCAATCCCTCGCCATCGCAGATCTCATCAGCGAGCCGGGCAGTCGTCGCGATTACCTGCAAATCAGTGGAGACCCGTGCGGCAGTCTTCTCACGTTGGGATTGGGCCGGATGCAATCCATGTGCACGGCGGTCCGGCAAATGCGGCTGGCCATGAACGGCGCACACCTCGGCGCCCCACGCACCCGTCTGAAGCGCATCGAGCGTTTGTACGTTCTCGCGATCACGCAGGCACAAGCGGTTCTCGAGACCTGGCGTGACAGTCACACCGGCCGCCAGAACACCGTAGCGAACCGTTCAACGCCGCGCCTGTTACCGCAACCGGGGCATCAACCTGTGCGCAAGAAGCGATCACGCGTGCACCGCGCGAATGTGCGGGAGTGACTCGCTACCGGTTTTCGCCAAGGTCTCACGCATTCCGAATGACAATGGCGCGCGCCTCGAGCCGGCCCTCGGGCCGCATTTCCTCTACCAAGGTCGCGCTGACGCTAGTGGCCGACTGCGAGCGAGGGTCGGCAGCCACGAATGCGTACTGAACGAGGTGACTGCAGGCAGCACAAGCGCTCACCGCTCCCTTCGTCGAAGTTCGCTTGCCGGCCGGGGGATTCCCCAACTTTGCATCACAGTGCGTCAGTACGCTCGTGTTTCATCAATCTTGTGACGAACCTCGCCCACTTCGGCAGGTACAGCACGGCCTGAAGCAGTTCCACGGTCAGCATGATCGGCAGACGCGCGTTGCTTCGCCGGCCCGCGATCGCGGGTGAGGTTATAAGCGGTGTTGACCAGGGTAATATGAGAAAAGGCCTGTGGAAAGTTGCCGACGAGCCGCTTGGCGTGCGAATCATATTCCTCGGACAGGAGACCGACATCGTTCCGCAAGGAGAGCAGCCGCTCGAAGAGGCGCCGTGCATCCTCGCGGCGTTCCAGCAGCACAAGGTTGTCCGCCAGCCAGAAGCTGCAGGCGAGGAACACACCCTCCCCTGCCGGCAGACCATCGCTGGCCGCGCTCGTGTCATATCGCAGCACGAAACCATCCACTGTCAGGTGACGCTCGATCGCCTCGACCGTGCTGCGGATGCGTGGATCGCTCGGCGGCAAGAACCCCACCAGCGGGAGGAGCAGGATGCTGGCGTCGAGCTCCTTCGAGCCATAGGACTGGACAAAGGCACCGATTTTGGAATTGAACCCCTTGCGACACACCTGCTCATGGATCTGGCTGCGGAGCGCCTTCCAGCAATCCAGGGGACCCTCGAGCCCGAACTGTTCTACGCTCTTGATCGCGCGATCGACCGCGACCCAGGCCATCACCTTGGAATAGGTGAATTGGCGAGGTTCCCCGCGCACCTCCCACATCCCCCGATCGGGTTGGTCCCAGATCGAATCCAGATGATCCAGCAGTTTGCGCTGCAACGCCCAGCCTGCCTCGCTCGCGGCCAACTTACCGCGTCGCCCTTGATGCAGGGCATCCATGACCTCCCCGTACATGTCGAGTTGTCGCTGCTCGGACGCGGCGTTGCCGATGCGCACGGGTTTCGAGTGTTCGTAGCCAGGTAGCCAAGGTACTTCCCATTCCGTGAGGCGCCGTTCGCCGGCGATGCCGTACATGATCTGCACCTGGGCGGGATCGCCTGCGACGGCGCGCAGCAGCCACGCACGCCACGCCTGCGCTTCCTCGTAGTAACCTCCGTTCATCATTGCCTGCAGGGTAAAGGTCGCATCGCGCAACCAGCAATAGCGATAGTCCCAGTTGCGCGGGCCGCCGAGCTGCTCCGGCAGTGATGTTGTAGCGGCGGCGACGATTCCGCCGGTCGCACGGTAGGTAAGCGCCTTCAACGTGATGAGAGAGCGGCGGACGACCTCGGAATAATCCCCCGCGTCGGAACATCGCCCGGCCCACTCCCGCCAGAAACGCTCGGTCTCAGCGAGCGCCGACGCCGCATCGACTCCATCTGGCAGGGCCAGGTGCGACGGGGAATAGCTGAGCACGAACGGGATCATCTCACCCGCCGCGACGGTGAATTCGCCCACGGTCTTGAGATCCTCGCCGCGTAGCGGCACGGGCGTGCGCAAGACCACCCTATCGGGTCCCGCTATGGCACAGCGCGAGCCATCGTCGAGGCGCGTGACCCACGGCACCAGAGAGCCGTAGTCGAAGCGCACGATCAGTTCCGTGCGCATGGCTACCTGCCCACGCTTGCCGACGACCAACCGAATGACATTCGAGCTCTTGTTGCGCAGCGGCATGAAATCAATCAGTGTCACCGCGCCCTGCGCCGTCTCGAAATCCGTCTCCAGAATGAGCGTATCGTTGCGATAGCGGCGCTTGACGCGCGCTGACGCTTCGGCTGGTGCCAGCAACCAGCGACCATGCTCGGGACCGCCGAGAAGCGCGGCGAAGCACGCACCGCTATCAAAGCGTGGCCAACACAGCCAGTCGATCGAACCGCTGCGCGAGACCAGTGCGGCCGTCTCGCAGTCGCCCAGCAATGCGTAGTCCTCGATCCAGGAAGGGATGGCAGTACTCCGCGGTCAAAAGACCGTTGGCTCCGGATGATTTTCGCTAGTCGTTTCGAATGGCGGCGAGAGCTGCCGTCACGAGCAGGAGACCCGCCACGGCCGCGCCCGTAAGTAGCGAAGCCTTGTGCATGGACACCCAGAGGGCGCCACTCCGCGACGTCGCGCGGCTATCGAAACGCCCGTGAGCCCCGCGGTCGCCCGCCACTGGTTCGAACAGGTTGTCTGGCGCGGAAGGATCAGCGGGCTCGGCAGAGAGTTGTCCGCTATATCCGTCATGCGCGAGATATCGATCGAGCAGACCTGGCGCGATCTTGTTGCCGAGAATGGCTTTGATGGTGGGGCTGCCGACCCACACTTCGCGGCGGCGGGCATAGGCGGCGAAGACAATCGCCTCCGCTGCCACCTCGGGCTGAAAGATCGGTGGCACCGGTTGGGGGCGCCTGGACAGCTTGTTCCGTCCCCAATCGAATTGAGGTGTGTTGAGCGCCGGCATCTGCACCATCGTCAGGTGAATATTCAGCCGATCGTGCAGCAACTCCGAGCGCAGGCTGTCGGTAAATCCGCGAATCGCGAACTTCGCCCCGCAGTAAGGCGCCTGTAGCGGAATCGCCCGATAAGCGAGGGCTGAGCCGACCTGCACGATCGTCCCGCGATTGCGCCCGCGCATGCGCTTCAACGCCGCCATCGTGCCATACACATTCCCGAGATAAGTCACTTCCGTAGCGCGCCGATATTCCGCTGCCGAAATCTGATGCAACGGCGCATAGATCGTGACCATCGCCACATTGATCCAGATGTCGATCGGACCGAGCTCGCTTTCGATCCTCTCAGCCGCCCTTTCGACCGCATCGGGATCGGCGACATCCGTGGGCAGTGGTAGCGCGCGTCCGCCGGCGGCCTTGACCTCCTCGGCCGCGGCCTGAAGCCCCGCCGTGTCACGTGCGATCAGGCCGATGGAAGCCCCGCGCTTCGCGAACGCCCGAACGGTCGCCCGCCCGACGCCGGCGCTCGCTCCGGTGATGACCACAACCTCGGACATGGGCGTCTCCAATGTTTGACGATTGACTGCTCGAGGGTTCACAGATCGCCCCGGGCCGCCAGGGCTCGGATTCGATCCGCGGTTCGCGCCGCGATGGCCTGTATGGTCAGCGATGGGTTGACCGCACCCGATGTCGGAAACACCGAGCCATCACAGATGAACAGATTCGGCACATCGTGCGCGCGACCATCGACATTGACCACGGAAGTCCGCGGGTCTGCACCCATTCGGCAGGTGCCCATCAGGTGCGCCGTGCGGTTAACGTCCCACACGTCCTCACCGCCGGCGGCTCGCAGGATCTCGCCCATCTTGCCGATTGAATGCGCGATGAGGCGGCGATCGTTTTCATGATGGCTGAAAAGTACATGCGCCACGGGCAGGCGGTATCGATCGCGCTCGGTATCGTGCAACTTGACCTGATTGCCGAACTGCGGGAGGGTTTCCCCGACGATGCCAACGCCTGAGTAGTAATTGTAATCCAACATCGTGCGACGCAGCGCCGTGCCCCAGAGGCTTCGGGCTGTGCTGATCCGGGCGGCAAAATCCACGACATGGGGACCGACCACCTCGATGCTGTAGCCACAAGAGAAGCCCGACTCAGGCAATGTGCGGTTGAAGTGCTCGGTGATCGCCAGTCCCGGCGGCGCCTTGTACTGGCCGATCCGCTGCGGGAATTGGGCAAACATCTGATGTCCTGCATGGATCATGAAACACCGTCCGACCCTGCCGGAGGAATTGGCCAGACCATCGGGAAACAGCGAGCTTGCGGAATTCAACAGCAAGCGCGGTGACTCGATCGCATAGCCGGCGAGGACGACCGCCTTGGCGCGCTGACGAAACAGCGCTGAGTCGCCCTGCGCATCGCCCGCGCCGTTTCGAAAATGGAGCACACCGGTGACCCGGCCGCTTGCATCGTGCTCGATCCGGGCGACCATGGCGTTCGGACGGACTTCGGCGCCGGCGCGGATCGCGCGGGGAATATAGGTCACAAGGATCGAGCTCTTGGCGTTGGTCGAGCAGCCGTAATTGCAGAAGCCGCGGTAGACACAGGGTGGCCGGTCGGCATGCGGGGCACTCAACGTCGCGACCGGTGCCGCGGACACCGGGATTCCCAACTTCGAACAGCCTCGCACGAGCATATTGGCGGATGCGTTGAGCTGATGCTCCCGCTGCGGAAATCGACGTCGCCGTTTCTGCCACGGGTAATGAACGGGGCCCGCAATTTGCAGCGCCGCCTCGACTTCGTCGTAGTACGGCTCCAGATCGTCATAACTCAGCGGCCAGTCCTGCAGGTCCGCGCCCGCGATGGCGCCTTCGAGCGTGTGCCGCCGGAAATCATCAGGGCTCAGGCGCAGGGCGATCATCGAGTAGTGAACCGTACTGCCCCCGACACCCTGGCCCGAATTGTTCGACCCCAGCTCTACGGGATCCGCACCGCCGGTCACGCGCTCCTCGGTCCAGAACAGCTTGTGAGCAGCGGTTTCATCCGAGACGAAGTCCTGAGCCGGGTCCCAGTGCGGGCCTGCATCAAGAATGACTACGGAGAACCCGGCTTCCGCGAGCTTCGCCCCGACCACCCCGCCGCCCGCCCCGGCGCCCACGATGCAGAAATCGACTTCATTGCGCGACCAGTCGCGCATCGGCACGCGTTCACCGTGAATACCCGGCGCCAGAAGACTCGGTTCACCGTGGGCGGACCATGTCATGCCGCCACCGCCACTGCTGCCGCTGCCGCTGCCGCTGCCGCTGCCGCGAATCATCGATTTCCAGCTCCCGATTTTTCTGGCGCGGCACTGGCCGTTTCGCGGGCCCGAGCGCGCACCGCAACCCCTTGCGTGACCGGCACCTCGTGCGCTTCCCACGGATCGACGCCTCCCTCCCAGATGCGCATGTGACCCCGAGGCGAAGATGGGCCGTTGTACCCGACTTCGCTCCACGCCGACGGGTGGGCGTAATACGTCTTGACGATTGTCACGCAGAGCATGCTCGTGAAGAAACGCCTCGCCGGCAGCGTCGTCCAAGTCGCACCCGGCGCGTCACCCTGCTCGATGCGCCGGAGGACCTCATCCTGCCCGGATTGGTCGAGATCAACGAATCCCTTGCCATCAAACAGTGCGTTCGCGGTCGCCTCGATCCCCGCCACGCCGCATCGCCAGGCCTCGCGCTGCGGCGGCATGCCGTCGTAGCGGTAGCCGTCGCGTCGGTCCTCATACAGCTTCGAATCGATCCACGGCAGGATCGGAATCCGATCGGCCGCACCGCGCTCCGGTTGCGGCACAATCCGCGCAATGACCGCTTCGAGCGTCCGCATCTCGAAATCCGTAAAGAAACGCAGCTCCGGGACGTTGAACAGGCGTTTGCTCACCACCTCGCGGGTCTGTTCGTCCCAGTCCGGTGAAGACCATTTGTCGAGGACGTCGTAGCCCGGGTAAGGCGATCGCGAGGGATGGTCCATCAAGCTGCTCTCCTTTCCCGAACCTGTTCAACCACAAACCCCGGGCTCGACGCGTGTTGTGTGCAAACACTCATAACAAGCCTGTCGTGACGAGCCCGATAGCGGCCAGTCCCACAAACAGCGCAGGCGCCATCGCGGGTGGCCCCTGCAGCCAATTGAAGAGCGGGACATACAGCCCGGCCATTTGCCGGTCGAAGCCGCGCAAATGCATGCCGAGACCCACGAAGCCGGTCAGCAGCGTCAGCCAAAACAGCCAGCCGAGCGCTACAAGAGCGGCGGGACTGGGTTCCACCATCATCCAAATGCCCACGAGCGTGGTGAGAACAGGGATGGTCAATGGCGCATACATGAGTGGATTGTTAAATGCACCACGAAAGTGAAGAATCCCCGCCTGCACGATGCTGCCGAACAGGCAGACGACGATCGTGGCCAGCAGCGCGGTCCGGATCGGTAGACCCGCAAGATCGGACGCACCCACCAGCCCCCGGCGGGTGATCAAGGCAAACACCCCCATCGCCGCCAACGCGAGGGGCGCCAGCGGCGGTGCGCCATACATCACGGAGTTGAGGAATCGCCCGTAGCCGCCGGGCTTGCGGATAACTCCGTAGTAGTGATGAAAGCAGAACCCGATCAGCCCGGCCGCGATCGCCAGCCAACCGGCCGCTCGCAAGGCCACTTCGATCGCGTGCGTGCGCGGCGCGATGGCAGCCGCGACAGCGCAGATGATGAGGACGCCGCCGCTTATAAACGGCGCGTACTGCGCGCCATGGATGAAGCCGCGGCGGTAGTGGCCGGCCCAGGCGTCAACCAGCACGAGCAACGTGAGCAGCGCGACGAGCAGTGCGATCCACTGGAAAGGATGGAGGCCGATAAAGCCGACGCCTGGCATGGCTAGGGCTTGCGCGCCGGATCGTCGCTGGCCGAGCGCGTGACAGGTAATCTGGGAAGGGGCACGATCCGGTCCGACAGCTTGCGATAACCGGACTTCACCTCGGCACCATATCGGTAGACCAGCTCGCCGCCGAGATAGCCTTGTACGGCCATCACCAGTGTGACGGCGGCCATCGCCGCCAGGTACCCTTCCGTCACTCCCGCCCCGGCTTGCCACAACTTGCCGCGCCAGATGCCCACCGCGACCAGCAGACCAAAGAAGATCGGGCCGAGGGCCATGTGCGTGCGCAGAAACGAGCGCATCTCGCCCTCTTCCACGGGCAACCGCAGTCGGGATCGGACACCGGTGGCCAGCGTGGCCAGGGTAATGAGAATGGCAGCGGCCAACAGCCACCAGCCAATCGCTATCAGCTCGTTGAGCTCAAAGGCGAACGCGAGTACGTCGAATGCGAACGCGGTAGCGGTCAGCGCAATCGTGAAGTGAACCAGAATCGGATGCATCGGTGCCGTCAACCTGAGAGGCGGGCGCGCCGGCTCAAGCTCAGTGACGGTCGCACCGTGGCCGGCCGCATCCAACTGCGCCTTAGACGGCGTATCGCCGCGCGTCAGCATGTTTGAACTCCAGGCCCAAACCGGGCCGGCTCAGATCCGGATGGAGCATGCCGTCGCGGGGGAGCGGAACCCCATCGAACAACAGGCTGGCGATGCGCACATGGTCGTGAAAATACTCCAGGTGGCGCACACGCGAGCTGGCGCAACAGGCGTGCAGATGCAGAATGGGCGCGCAGTGACTGGACAGCGGCATGCACCGTGCTTCGCACAACGCGTCCACCTTCAGAAATTCGGTAAAACCGGCACAGCGCGTCGCATCCGCCTGGAGCACATCGACCGCACCGGCCTGCAACATCCGCCGGAAATAGCGCAGATCGTATCCATACTCGCCGGCGGCGACCTCCATCCCCGGGGGTGCCCGGTCACGCAGCAGGCGCAGTCCCGCCAAATCATCCGATGAGACCGGCTCCTCGAACCAACTCACGTGCCACTCGGCGAAGGGTTGCATCATGGCGAGCGCCTGCTTTCGACTGTACGCCCCGTTCGCATCGACAAACAGCTCGATAGCCGCTCCGATCGCCTCGCGAGCCTTGCGCACGCGCTCGATGTCCTCATCGGGATGTCGCCCGATCTTCATCTTCACGCGCGCAATTCCGCTCTCCACCCAGCCGCCGAGCTGCTGCTGAAGCTTGGCGATCGAATACGAGGTGAAGCCGCCGCTCCCATACACCGGTACCCCATCGCGGACCGCACCCAACAGAGTGACCAACGGTACATTTAAAAGACGGGCCTTGAGGTCCCACAGCGCCGTATCGATGGCGGCGATGGCCATCGATGCGATACCGGGGCGGCCCAGATTGCGAATGGCCCGCACCATTGCGACCCAATTTCCCGGCACGGCCATGGCATCGTGGCCGCGAACCACGTCGATGAGCATGTCTCGGATGAGGCTGGCCGTTGCGGTGTTGGCGTAGCTGTATCCGATGCCCGTTGTTCCCGCGGCCTGCGCCTCGACGAGCACCAGCGTAGTCGAATCCCAGGTAAGGGTGCCGTCCGATTCGGGGGCGTCGGTCGGGATCTTGAAAGCCGATACTTTGATTCGATCGATCGGCGGGGCGCTCTCGGAAGACATGACCTTAGTGTCTGTGCGGCAGGAATTCCTGGATCAGTTCCTTCGCAGACTGCTGGATGATGCCCAGCTCGTTCGGATCGCCCTTCCACAGAGTCGACATGAACGCCTTCGCATTCTTGAGCGAAATATGCGGCGGCAGCGGGGGCACGTCCGGATCGGTGTACGCCTCGAGGACGACCGGCCGGTCGGCGGCAAGGGCCTCATCCCAGGCGGCGCCGACCTGGTCGGGGTTGTCGACGAAGATGCCCTTCAGGCCGAGCAACTCTGCATACTTCGCGTACGCAAAATTGGGGACATCCTGCGAGGCTTCGAATTTGGGATCGCCGGCCATGGCGCGCAGCTCCCACGTCACCTGGTTGAGGTCGCGGTTGTTGAGCACCAGCACGATCAAGCGGGGGTCGGCCCAGCGCTTCCAATACTTGCTGATCGTAATCAGGCCGTTCAGGCCGTTCATTTGCATCGCGCCGTCGCCCACCATCGCGATCGCCACGCGATCCGGAAAAGCGAACTTGGCGGCAATGGCATACGGCACGCCGGGGCCCATCGTGGCCAGGTTTCCCGACAGAGACGCCATCATTCCGTGGCGGATCTTGATATCGCGCGCATACCAGTTTGCCGAGGAGCCCGAGTCCGAGGATAGGATGCAACGATCCGGCAGTCGGGGCGACAGCTCCCAGAACAGGCGCTGCGGATTGAGCGGACTGGCCTTGCTCATCGCACGCCCCTCGAGAACTTTCCACCAGCGCGCCACGCCCTTCTCGATTTCCTCGCGCCATGAGCGGTCGCTCTTGCGCTCGAGGAGCGGCATCAGAGCCTGCAGCGTCGCGGCGCTGTCACCTTGCAGATTGACCTCCATCGGATAGCGGATGCTCAGCATCGTTCCATCGAGGTCGATCTGAACACCTCGCGCCTGGCCCTCCTTGGGCAGGAATTCCGAGTAGGGGAAACGGGAGCCGATCATGAGGAGGGTGTCGCAATCCATCATCATGTCGTAGCTAGGACGTGTGCCGAGCAGCCCGATCGAACCGGTCACAAACGGCAGGTCATCCGGCACAGCCGCCTTGCCAAGGAGTGCCTTGGCGATCCCGGCTCCCAGCAACTCCGCGACGTCGAGAACTTCGGCGGTTGCCTGCAGCGCACCCGCGCCGACCAGGATGGCAACCTTCCTGCCGGCATTGAGGGCATCCGCGGCCCGGCGCAGGTCCGAGTCCTTCGGGACCACTCGCGGCGCCGAATATCCGAGGCCGGAGTGAATGGTCCCGTGGGCGCGGGGGGGCTTCTCAACGGCCTGCATTTCCTGCACATCGTTGGGCAGGATGATGCAAGTCACGGTGCGCTCAACCTGCGCGATGCGTACCGCGCGGTCAACCAGGTGGCGCACCTGATCAGGGGATGAGGCCATGTGCACGTAGTCGCCCGCGACATCCTTGAACAGCGAAACGAGGTCGACTTCCTGTTGATAACTGCCCCCGAGCGAGGCGAGTGCCTGTTGCCCGACAATGGCCACGACCGGCTGGTGATCGAGCCGCGCATCGTACAGACCGTTCAGGAGGTGGATGGCCCCCGGGCCGGACGTTGCCAGGCACACGCCGACCTCCCCGGTGAATTTCGCGTGCGCACAGGCCATGAAGGCGGCCATCTCTTCATGTCGCACCTGAACGAAGTCGAATTGGTCGCCGGCGCGGTCGAGCGCCGCGATGATGCCGGTAATGCCGTCTCCCGGAAATCCGAAGATCCGCCTGATCCCCCACTCCGAGAGGCGCCGCAGCAGAAAATCGCCGACCGTTAAGCTCATTCAGTTTCTCCTTGACTGCCTCGATATGGCAGCAACTACCGCGCCTGGCGGTGCTTTGTCACGGAACCGAAGATCCCGCTCGGCCGTTCCTCTGACGCATATTCGAGGCGAGACGCTCATGATGGACGCCGGGGCGTGTGTTCCTGTTGACCTGTTCGGCCAGACCCCGAATGGGCAGATTGCGCGGCTCTATACACTGGAGAATTCGCATCTGCGGGTTCGCGTCACCGATTATGGCGGACGCATGGTGTCCATCGAAGCTCCTGACCGAGAGGGTCGTCGTCAGGATGTTCTGTTGGGTTTCGATGACGCCGCCGGGTACGCGAAGGCCGGAGGTGCATTTGGCGCCTTGTTGGGGCGCACTGCGAATCGCATCGCCGGCGGTAGCTTCACCCTAGATAATCATACCTGCCATTTGGCGACCAATGAAGGCACATCGACCCTCCACGGTGGCCCCCAGGGCTTCGACCAGGTCTTCTGGAAGGTCACCTCAGCGATGGGCGAGTCGTCGCCGGCTCTCGTCCTCACTCATGTCAGTCCCGATGGCGATCAGGGCTTTCCCGGGGAACTTTCGGTGCAGGCGACTTACCGCCTCGACGATGACTCTCTCTGGCTGCAATTCGAGGCGCATACCACCAAGCCCACGCTCGTCAGCCTGAGCGCTCATCCGTATTTCAACCTGGCTGGCCCGCAAAGCGGCAACGTGTTGGATCACATAGTCACTGTTGCCTCGGACGCCTTTCTGCCCACCGACGATCAGCAGATTCCGACCGGGGAGATCCGGTCCGTCGGGCGCACCCCCTTTGACTTTCGGGAGGCCACGGCGCTGGGCGCCCGTATTCGCGCGGCCGACTCGCAGTTGGTGTATGGGATGGGCTACGATCACTATTTCGTGCTGGGCAGCGCGCAGGCGCCGACACCATGCCTCGCCGCCCGTGCTCTGGATCCCTCGAGTGGCCGCATGCTGGAGATTTACACTACACAGCCCGGGCTACAGCTTTACACGGGCAACCAGCTGAACGGCTCGGTGATCGGCCGCGGTGGGATCTATCGTCAGTCGGCAGGCTTAGCCTTTGAGCCGCAGGGCTTTCCCGATGCGCCGCACCATCCGGCCTTCCCGTCCACTTTCCTGCGCCCGGGCGAAATATATTCCGCCGTCATCCGCTACCGCTTCATGGTCAGGGGGTCGAACTCGAATCAGGTCAGTCGGCGTGGCGCAGCTCTTCCATAGACGCTTCGGGTTTTTTTTTCGCCTTGGCCTGACCGCGCTGCTCGTGAGCGCAGTCATTGTGACCTTGTTGTGGCGCGCGGTGATGGCGCTGCCAGCCGGAGTGCACGATCCGCTCGAACAACCCGTGCCTTTCAGCCACAAGCACCACGTCGGTGACGACGGCATCGATTGCCGCTATTGCCACGCCTCGGTCGAAAAATCGGCCTTCGCGGGCATCCCGCCGCTCTCGACCTGCATGACCTGCCACTCACAACTGTACACCGATCAACCGGCACTGGCGCCGCTGCTGGAGGCTTTCCGCACTGGCATTCCCCTGCATTGGCAGCGACTGCACAAGCTTCCGGACTTCGTCTACTTCAACCATGCCATCCATATCGCCAAGGGCATCGGTTGCCAGAGCTGCCACGGCCAGATAGACAAGATGCCGCTGACCGCGCGCGTGGCACCGCTGACGATGCAGTGGTGTCTGGAGTGCCATCGGGAGCCTGAGCAATATCTGCGCCCGTTGGACCAGGTGTTCAAGCTGCGCTGGCAGGCAAAGAATCAGCTCGCCCTGGGCACACAGCTATTGAACGACTATCACATCGACAAGCGCAGGCTGACGGAGTGTTCGGTATGTCATCGATGAACGATCCGGTGGAGTTCGATCTCAATGCCGCGCGCGTGCGGCTCGCCGGGGCGCGCGGGCCGGTATTCTGGCGCAGTCTGGAAGAGCTCAGCGACAACGAGGGTTTCCAGCGCTGGTTGCGCAAACAGCACCCCCAGCTCGCCGGGACGCTCAGCCTGGAGCGGCGCGAATTCCTGAAAACTCTCGGCGCCTCGCTGGCGCTCGCCGGTCTGACTGCATGCAGCCATCCGCCGCAAGACCAAATCGTGCCTTACGTACACGCGCCCATCGATCAGGTCGATGGGCTGCCGCGTTTTTTCGCCACGGCGTTGACCCGCGACGGCTACTCGCACGGTGTGCTGGTCGAAAACAATATGGGGCGCCCGACCAAGATCGAAGGCAATCCGCAGCATCCGGCCAGTCTCGGCAGTACGGACATTTTCGCGCAAGCCGCGGTGCTTCAACTGTGGGATCCAGACCGCTCGCAGACCGTGATGCACCGAAGCGACACTGCGAGCTGGGGCGACTTCGCCGCCGCGCTGCTGGGACTGACCACGCGTTTCGACCGCAACGGCGGCGCCGGACTGCACGTGCTGACCGGGACGGTCACGTCACCAACCTTGTCTGCGCAACTGGACGCCCTGCGCCGTAAATATCCGCAAGCGCGTTGGCACGTCCATCAACCGGCTGGCACCGACAACGCGCTTGCGGGAGCGAAGCTCGCATTCGGCACGCCGCTGTCGACGCGGTTGCGTCTTGATCGTGCCAAGGTGATTCTGGCGCTGGACGCGGACTTCTTATCTGATCCTGCGGCCGGCGTGCGCTACGCGCGCGATTTCAGCACAATGCGGTCGCCGGAAAACAATCACGGCGCGATGAGTCGCTTGTATGCGGTGGAAGCCACGCCCTCGCTGACGGGCGCCGTGGCCGATCATCGGCTGGCACTGGAATCCGCGCAAATCGAAGCTTTCGCGCGCCAACTGGCGAAGCGAATTGGGGTCGCGATCGATGCCGATAGGAATGTGGCCTTGCAACACTCGCGCTGGCTGGATGCAGTTGCCGGGGATCTGCAAGCGCACCGCGGCGCGGGGTTGATTGCAGTCGGGGCGGCGCAAGCGCCATGGATGCATGCCCTCGGCCATGCACTCAATACCGCGCTAGGCAATGCCGGTCCGGTGATGCAATGCAGCGAGCCGGTCGAAGCACTCCCGGGCGATGGCGGCACGCTCGCCGACCTGGTCGCGGCGATGCGCACGGATTCGGTCGACACTTTGCTGGTGCTCGGCGCCAATCCCATCTACGACGCGCCCGCGGATCTGCGGTTCGCCGATGCGATAAAAAGGGTGCCGCATCTGCTACACCTGGGTTTGTATCAAGACGAGACCGGCGCGCTGGCCGAATGGCATCTGCCGCAGGCGCATCAACTGGAAACCTGGTCGGACGCGCGCGCGTTCGATGGTACGGCGAGCGTCGTACAGCCCTTGATCGCGCCGCTGTATGGTGGACATTCCGCCCACGAGCTGTTGGCTGCACTGCTCGGCGACAACGTGTCCGACGGCCGCACATTGGTGCGCAAGCAGTGGCAGCAACAGTTGCCGGACGATGATACCTGGAATGCGGCGCTGCAGGCCGGGGTGATTGCCAATACCGCGCTGCCGGCGCGCTCGCCCTCGCTGCGCCACGATTTCCTGACGCAAGGCACCCCGCCGAGCCCGCAAGACGACACCGCGCTCGAACTGCTCTTCCGCCCCGATCCGACCATCGGCGACGGTCGTTGGGCCAACAACGGCTGGTTGCAGGAACTGCCAAAGCCGCTGACCCAATTGACGTGGGACAACGCCGCACTGATAAGCCCGGCGCTCGCTGCGCAGCACACACTTTCCAATGGCGTCCTCATTGAGTTGCGGCTGCGCGGGCGCACGCTAAGCGTGCCGGTGTGGATCATGCCGGGACAGGCGGCGCGCAGCGTTACGCTCCATCTGGGTTACGGGCGGCGCCGCGCTGGCCATGTGGGCGACGGTCAGGGATTCAATGCGTATGTCCTGCGTACCTCGACCGCGCCCTGGAACGCAGACGGATTGCAGATAGTGAAGACCGGCGGTCGCTACGAGCTCGCCGCCACGCAACATCACTTCAACATGGAAGGCCGCGACCTGTTACGGGTAGGCACGCTCGCCGACTATCGGCACAATCCGCAGTTCGCCACGCTGCCGGATCGCTACCCGGGCGCACCGCCGAGCCTTTACGCGGACTATCCGCCCGGCGAATACACCTGGGGCATGAGTATTGATCTCAATGCGTGCATCGGCTGCAAGGCATGCACGATTGCCTGCCAGGCCGAGAACAACATTCCGGTAGTCGGCAAGGATCAGGTCCGGCGCGGCCGCGAAATGCACTGGATCAGAGTCGATCGCTATTACGAAGGCGAGGCACAAAACCCGCGCACCTATTCGCAGCCGGTACCCTGCATGATGTGCGAACACGCGCCGTGCGAGCTGGTTTGCCCGGTCGATGCGACCGTGCACGACTCGGAAGGCCTGAACGTGCAGGTCTACAATCGATGCGTCGGCACCCGCTTCTGCTCCAACAACTGCCCCTACAAGGTGCGCCGCTTCAACTTCCTGCAGTACGTGGACAAGACCGCCGATACGTTGAAGGCACAGCGCAACCCGGAAGTGACCGTCCGGCGACGAGGGGTAATGGAGAAGTGCACCTACTGCATACAACGCATCGAGACCGCGCACATCGAGGCGGACAAAGACAGCCGGCGCATCCGCGATGGAGAGGTGCTGACAGCATGTCAGGCAGCGTGTCCCACGCAGGCTATCCGTTTCGGTGACATCGCGGATCCGCACTCGCAAGTCGCGAAGGCAAAACAGTCGCCGCGCAACTACGTGATGCTGGGTGACCTCAACACGCGTCCGCGGACCAGTTATCTGGCTCGTCTACGCAACCCCAATCCTGCGCTGGAGGAAACCTGAGTGGCCGCGGTACTGCGCCATGATGACGCATTGCCGCCGCTGCTGGCACCGGGGCAGACCTATGCATCGGTTACCGAAGCGGTCAGCGCGATTACCCTCCAGCGTCACTTCGGCCGGTCTTGGCTCGCAGGATTCGCGGTCGCGTTGGGACTGGCCCTGCTGCTGATCTTCGGCATCGGCTGGCTGTTCGCATTCGGGGTCGGCATCTGGGGATTGAACATTCCCGTGGCCTGGAGTTTCGCGATTGCCGACTACGTGTGGTGGATCGCGATCGGCATGGGCGGGACGTTCATCTCCGCCGCGCTCTATCTGTTGCGCAAGGACTGGCGCACCTCGCTCAACCGCTATGCGGAAGGCATGACGGTGTTCGCCGTATCCGTGTCGGGCATTTTTCCAATCCTGCACCTGGGCCGTCCCTGGTTCTTTTATTGGCTGTTTCCGTATCCTGACGTCATGAATGTGTGGCCGCAATGGCGCAGCTCGCTGGAGTGGGATTTCTTTGCAATCGTGGCGTATCTGCTCGTGTCGATCCTGTATTGGTACGTCGGCATGATCCCGGATCTGGCGACCCTGCGCGATCGCGCCCCGACAATCGGTCGTGCCCGCTTCTACGGATTTTTCGCGCTGGGCTGGCGCGGCGAGGCGCGCCACTGGCGTCGCCTCGAGTCGCTCAACTTGTTACTGGCGGGGCTGGCCGTGCCACTGGTGTTCTCCGTGCATAGCATGGTCGCACTGGACTTTTCCGAAGGCCTGGTGCCGGGCTGGCACTCGACGATCTTTCCGCCGTTCTTTGTCGCCGGCGCGCTGTTCTCTGGCTTCGCCATGGTGCTAGCACTGGGTATCCCGATGCGGCACTGGTTCAACCTGCAGGCGTACATCACCGATCGGCATCTCGCGAACATGGCGAAGATGATGCTGACGGTCGGACTGGTGGTCGACTACAGCTACTTCTCGGAAATATTCACTGCCTTCTACAGTATGGATCGCTACGAGGTGGCGATGACGATGAACCGCATCTTCGGCGCCTACGCCTGGGTGTTCTGGGGCACGATGCTCTTCAATGTACTTCAGATTCAGCTGCTGTGGTTTTCGCGTGTGCGTGCTAACGCGGTCGCGCTCTTCGTGATCAGCCTCGGCGTGCTTATCGGCATGTGGCTGGAGCGTTTCATGCTGATCGTCACCACCCTGTATCAGGATTTCGTGCCCTCGAGCTGGGGCATGTTCTATCCGACCTTCTGGGATATCACGTTCCTGGCGGGTTCGGTCGGATTGTTTTTCGTATTGTATCTGCTGTTCGTGCGCCTCGCGCCCGTGGTGTCGATGTTCGAGCTGCGTAAATTGGTGCACAGGCGCGGCGCTGATTCTTCACATCGCGAGGCCAAGCCTGCATGAGCGATTCGCACCTGCACGGTCTGCTCGCCGAATTCGCCAGCGCCGATCAGCTGCTCACAGCCATATCGCGGGCGCGCACGGAAGGTCACTACGCAGCGCTGGAGGCGTACTCCCCGTTTCCGATCGAGGGGCTGGACGTGGCCCTCGGGCCCTGCCCCGATCGCATTCCGTTGTTCATGCTCCTGGGCGCGATCGCGGGCGGTGTCGGCACGTTCGCTCTGGAGTGGTATTCCGCGGTGTTCGACTATCCAATCAACGTCGGCGGACGGCCCATTGGCAGTTGGCCGGCATTCCTGCCGCCAGCGATCGAAATGACGGTGCTCGGTGCGGCGCTACTCGGCGTGATCGCGATGCTGATGAGCAGCGGTCTGCCTCGGTTGCATCATCCATTGTTCGGCGTGGAGGCGTTCGAGCGCGCCAGCAACGATCGCTTCTTCCTGCTGCTACGCGCGGATGACCCGACCTTTGACGAGCAGTCGGCGCGTGAGTTTCTCGACACGCTGGACTCCCTGACCGTCAGCGAGGTGCCGGCATGAAGCCGCGGGTTCTGCCAATCGCGTGCATCGCGTTCGTGCTGGCCGGCTGCGAGCGTGGCATGCACGAAATGTACGACCAGCCAAAATACAAACCGCTGACGCCGACCACGCTGTTCAGCGACGGGAACTCCTCCCGGCCGCAGGTCCCGGGTAGCGTGCCGCGTTCGAGCGGCGCGCTGGCCGGCACGAGCAGCGGCCGCAACGGCATGGTGAATCCGGTGCCGCCGCCGGGACCGACGGTCGGCGTGGATGCACAGGGTCACACTCTGTCGCAAGCTGGTCCAAGGGTGGAAACGGCTTATTCCAATCCGCTGCCGATCACGCCTGCGCTGCTGGCGCGCGGGCACGAACGCTTCGACATTTACTGCGCTCCTTGTCATAGCGCGGCTGGAGATGGCGACGGCATGGTCGCCCGTCGCGGGTTTCCGTCACCTCCGAGTTATCACACGGATCGTCTGCGCAATGCGCCCGACAGTCATTTCTATCAGGTGATCAGCAACGGCTACGGGGTGATGTATCCCTACGCCGATCGGATCACGCCGCACGACCGCTGGGCGATCGTCGCCTACATTCGCGCGCTGCAGTTGAGCCAGCACGCGCCAGTTTCAATGTTGGAGGGACAGGACCTGGCGCGGCTCGAGGGGACCGTGAGATGAACGCATGGTTGCCACGCGGCGCGACACAATGGACTGCACTGCCGATCGCCGTGCTCGCGCTGCTCGCGTGTCTGCTACTGGGTTTCGCTTCGCCGCAGCAGGGCCTGTTGTCGTATCTATTCGCCTTTGTGTTCTTTACCGGCCTGTCACTCGGGAGCCTGGCGCTCCTGATGGTGCATGCGTTGACCGGCGGCGCCTGGGGCGACTATCTGCGTCCGCAATTGCTCGCCGCGGCGCGTATCCTGCCGCTGCAGGCAGTGCTGGTCCTGCCGATTCTGTTCGGGTTGCACCTGCTGTATCCCTGGGCGCGTGCGGATCTGCTCTCCCATGATTCGTTGCTGCGTGCGCAGAGCTGGTATCTGGACCCGACGTTCTTCGTGATCCGCACGATTGCCTATTTCGCGGTATGGCTGTCTTTGCTCGTGGTGATCGGCCGCTGGGCAGGCAATCCGGCACGCGCTGCTGCACTGCCGCGCATCGCCGCACCCGGGCTGATTGTGTATGCGCTTTCGACCTTTCTGGCGGCAACGGATTGGGCGATGTCGCTCCTGCCACACTGGCATTCGTCAACCTTCGGAATGATGGTCGCCACGGGGTGGATGCTGTCTGCGGCAGCGCTGGCGGTGCTGCGCGCGGTGAGCGCCGCGGATTCAACCGAAGCGCATTCACCTCACCTGTTTCCCGATCTGGGCAATCTGTTGCTGATGTTCGTGCTGGCGTGGTCGTATCTTGCCTTCATGCAGTATCTGACGATTTGGATCGCGGATCTGCCCGCTGAGACCGCGTGGTACATCCCTCGCACGCTGACCAGTTGGCGCGCACTCGCCTGGTTCCTGATCGCGTTCCATTTCGCGGTGCCCTTCGCGGTGCTGTTGTCGCGACGCGCGAAGCAGCGCAAAGCCTGGCTTGGTTGGATCGCGGCGCTGCTGTTGCTTGCCAATCTTGCCGATGCGCTTTGGCTCATCGTGCCCAACTTCCGCGCGCAGGGATTCGCCTTGCGCTGGACCGATCTGTTCGCAGCGGTGGGCATCGGCGCACTGTGGTGGACCTTTTATCCCGGGCAGTTGCGCACGGCCAGAATGCCGGCGGGATCGATGCGATCGACGCCCGAGCACTTTGGGGGGGCGCATGGCTGAGCCTCCATTCGGGCACGAACCCTCCGCGATCGCCGTGCGCCGCGTACTTGGCGTGGGCGCGATACTCGCGCTCACCGTGATTCTAGTTGTGATCGTGATCCGCGTCGTTATGGGCCAGTGGATCACGCCGCAGCGCGCGCAGGTCGTTGCGCGATCCGCGGCGATCCCACCAGCGCCGCGCCTGCAGGCGCATCCCGATGGCGATCTCGCTTCACTGCGGGCGCAGAAGCAGGCGCTGCTTTCCAGTTGGGAGTGGACCGATCCGACGCACGATTTCGCGCGTATTTCGATCCAGCGTGCAATGGCCATCTACGCGCAGCAGCATGGAACGGCCGAGGAGCCCCGCTCGGCGGCGCCTCAGCTGCAGGAATCCCGACAATGAAGCCACGGCGTACGGTTTGCATCGCACTCACGCTGATGCTTGCCGGTGGCGCGCTGGCATCGGCCCATACGACGCTGCGCGCACCCGGGGGCCTCGTAAAACGGGTCGGCTTCGATCAGAAGCTCGGAGCCCAGGTGCCCTTGGAGCTGACCTTTCGCGATGCCCGTGGCGCAACGATGCGGCTGCGTGATCTTGTCGGGGATCGACCGACCCTGCTCGTACCGGGCTATTACAGCTGCGCCAATCTTTGCGATGCGGTGCGCGTCGGCGTCGCTCATGCAGTAGAAAAGACCGGATTCGTTGCGGGCAAGCAGTTCAACGTGGTGTTGGTCAGCATCGATTCGCGTGAAACGCCGTCGGACGCGACTCGTGCGCAGGTCAACGATACCCTGGCGCATCCCGATGCCCAGGTGGCAAGCTGGTATTACCTGACCGGCGCGCCAGCCGCGCGCGCAGCGCTGACTCGGGCCATCGGTTTTCGATATTTCTTCGATCCGCGCAACGGTCAATACGGTCACGCGGCCGGTATCGTCTTGCTGAGCGCGCGGGGCAAGATCACGCAATACCTTTTCGGAGTGCAATTCGCGCCGGAATCGTTGCGCCTTGCACTTGTAAATGCCTCACAGGGCCGCATCGGCAACCTCGTCGATCGCTTTGTGCTTCTGTGTTGCGACTACGATCCCTCCACCGGGCGCTACAGCCTGCTGATCAGTCGCGTGATGCAGGGACTGGGTCTCGTCACCGCGCTCACCTTATGTGGGTTAATCGTGATATTGCGGCGCCGCGAATCACACCGACGCGCTGACGTGAAGCCACCATGAACAGTTTTCATATGTTCATTCCAGAGGCCTCCAGCATCGCACCGCGGATCGACGCGCTGTTCTGGTCAATGATCGCGTTGTGCGGTCTGGTCGCATTCACCGTGTTTGGCGCGATTGTCTTCTACTGCGTCCGGTACCGCCGTGGCAGCCACGCAGATCGCACAGGACGGCACAACCAGAGCCTGGGTGTGGAGCTGACGTGGACTCTGATTCCTTTCGTGCTGTTCATCGTGGTGTTCATCTGGAGCCTGTTCCTTTTTGCGCAGGCTCGCACTCCGCCGGCGAGTGCGCAGACCCTCTACGTCGTCGCCAAACAATGGATGTGGAAGGTGCAGCATCCCGCTGGGCAGCGCGAGATCAATGCCCTGCACGTGCCGCTGGGCGAACCGGTGCGCCTGACCATGACCTCGCAGGACGTGATCCACAGCTTTTACGTACCGGCGTTCCGGGTGAAGCAAGACGTACTGCCAGGACGCTATACCCAGTTGTGGTTCACCGCGACCAGGCTCGGAACCTTTCCGCTGTTCTGCGCCGAGTACTGCGGGCTGGACCACTCCAGGATGGGGGGCGCCGTGGTGGTGATGCAGCCTGCCGAATACGCACGCTGGCTGGACGATCACAACACAGGCGCCAGTCTGGTGACCCAGGGCGCATCGCTGTTTCGCAGCCGCGGCTGCAGTGGCTGTCACGGAACCAATGCCTCGGTGCACGCGCCGGATCTGGAGGGTCTGTATGGGCGCCCGGTGCATCTGTCCGATGGCACTACCGTGATCGCAAATGAGCGCTATCTTCACGATTCGATCTTGCTTCCCAATACACAGCTCGTTGCTGGGTACGAGCCGATCATGCCCGCGTTTTCCGGCCAGTTGAGCGAGGACGATCTGCTCGCGTTGATCGCCTATATCAAATCCATGCCGACGGCGAATACGGACGAATCCCATGAGCGCCGTTGACGCCGGAGCGGCACCTCACGGCTTTCTCGATCGCGACTACAGTCTGCGCGCCTGGCTGACGACGCGCGACCACAAGCGCATCGCGATCCTCTATGCGCTGGGCATCACCTTTTTCTTCTTCCTCGGCGGCGCCGCGGCGACCCTGATCCGGCTCAATCTGGCCACGCCCGACGGCGCGCTGATGGGCGCGGCGACCTATAACAAGACCTTCACCTTCCACGGGGTGGTGATGGTCTGGTTCTTCCTGATTCCGTCGATTCCGGCCACCCTCGGCAATTTCCTGCTGCCCTTGATGATCGGCGCGCGCGACGTGGCGTTTCCGCGGCTGAATCTCGCCAGCTGGTATCTGTATATGATCGGCGGACTGTTCACCATCGCAGCACTGCTGGCGGGCGGTGTCGATACCGGCTGGACCTTCTACACGCCGTTTTCCACGATGTTCTCCAACAGCAACGTGTTCCTGGTGGTCATCGGCGTATTCATCACCGGATTTTCCTCGATCTTCACAGGGCTCAACTTCATCGTCACCGTGCACAGCTTGCGCACGAAGGGTATGACGTGGTTCCGCCTGCCGCTGTTCGTCTGGGGCATCTACTCGACCTCGCTGGTGCTGGTGCTGGCCACGCCGGTGCTGGCGATGACCCTGGCGCTGATCGGACTGGAGCGCGGCTTCGGCGTTGGCGTGTTCGACCCGGCCCTCGGTGGTGACCCACTGCTGTTCCAGCATCTGTTCTGGTTCTACTCGCACCCGGCGGTGTACATCATGATCCTGCCGGCGATGGGCCTCGTCAGCGAGATCATCGCGTGCTTCGTGCGGCGTCGCGTCTTCGGCTACCGGTTCATGACGTATTCCATGCTCAGCATTGCGGTGATCGGTTTTCTCGTCTGGGGCCACCACATGTTCGTGTCCGGCCAGTCCATGTACGCCAGCATGGTATTTTCGCTGCTCAGCTTCATCGTCGCCGTGCCGTCCGCCATCAAGGTTTTCAACTGGACCGCGACCTTGCGCAAGGGCGACATCAGTTTCGAGGCGCCGATGCTCTATGCCCTGGGCTTCGTCGGACTGTTCATGCTCGGTGGATTGACCGGATTGATTCTGGCAGCTCCCGCGCTGGACATACCGCTGACCGACACGTACTTCGTCGTCGCGCACTTTCACTACGTGATGGTCGGCGGATCGGTGATGGCGTATCTGGGGGGGATCCATTACTGGTGGCCGAAGGTGACCGGGAAGATGTACCCGGAGGGCTGGGCGCGCTTCGCCGCGATCCTGATGTTTTTCGGCTTCAACCTCACCTTCTTCCCGCAATACATCCTCGGCTACGAGGGCATGCCGCGGCGCTACTATTCTTACTTGCCGCAATTCCAGGTACTCAACGTCCTGTCCTCGGCTGGCGCCTCGATCCTGGCGTTCGGCTACCTGTTGCCGGCGGTTTATTTGTTGTGGTCGCTGCGCTATGGCGCGGCTGCCGGCAACAATCCGTGGAATGCGCGCGGACTGGAATGGCAGACGACCTCCCCGCCGCCGAAGGAGAACTTCCTGCGCCCACCAGTGGTGCGCGAGGTTTACGCTTACGATGAGCCCGCGCCATGAGCGCGGATGCCGGTGAAGTCGGACTCGATGCAAGCTGCGCCCCCGTCGAAGAGCAGTACGACGATGCGGTCCAGCAGCGCGAGGCGGCTACGCACGGCATGTGGGTGTTTCTGTCCACCGAGATCCTGTTCTTCGGCGTTCTCTTTGCCAGTTACACGATCTGCCGGGTGCGGTATCCGCTGGGTTTCGCCGAAGCGAGCCGCCACACCGATATGCTGCTGGGCACGATCGAGACCGCGGTGCTGCTGATCAGCAGCAGCCTGGTCGCACTTGGTGTACGGGCCATCAAGCTCGATCAGCGGCGGTTGGCGGCGGCGCTGATGGCCGGGACTGCCGCATTGGGTATCAGCTTTCTCGTAATGCATGGATTCGAGTACTACAACGAATACACCGAGCACCTGATTCCGGGTATCGACTTTGCGCAGAGCGGCGGGCACGCGCATGCAGTCGAGCTATTTTTCTGCCTGTATTACTTCATCACCGGCTTTCATTCCCTGCACGTCATCGTCGGTGTGACATTGATCCTGGTACTGGCGGTGCGCGTCGCGCGCGGCACATTCGGACCTCGCCGCTACACGACGCTGGAGTTGACCGCGCTATACTGGCATCTGGTCGATATCGTGTGGATCTTCGTCTATCCGTTGATCTATCTGGTGGGACGCTCGGGATGACCCCGCACAACATTACCCTGCACATCACGCCGGTGGGCCGGTATCTGTGGGTGCTGGCAGCGCTCCTGACCCTGCTGGCTCTCAGCGCCGGCAGTGCGCTGCTCAAACTCGGATCATTCAACACAGTTATCAACCTCGGTATCTCGGTGATGAAGACGTTGCTGGTGATGACAGTATTCATGCACGAGACCGAAGCACGAAATCTGACACGAATGACCTCGGCGCTGGGGTTCGTGTGGCTTGCGATGTTGATCGGGCTCGCGCTGTTCGATTTCATGACGCGTGCGCCGGTGCCGGCGCCCTGGCAATGACTTGGCCGCGCGGACAAGGCCGCCTGAACATGGCATTTGTCAGTCCAGGCGGCGGTGCGCACACCGGGAGGAATACCCATGTGGACCATTGCCGTCACGGTACTGGCGACCCTGTTCGTCGTCATCATCGCGATGAATCTTCATACACCCGAGAAGAAGGTCCAGCACAAGGTGGCGCATCTGTACGGGGTCGAGGATCCTCAATTGAAACGGGAGATGGGCGCGTTGCTCGGACCCGCCATCGCAGCGGGCAACCGGATCACGGCACTTCAGAACGGAGACGAGATTTTTCCCGCGATGCTGCTGGCAATTCGCGGCGCGCAGCGCACGATCACTTTTGAAACGTACATCTATTGGTCTGGGTCCATCGGCCGGCAATTCGCCGAAGCGTTGATCGAGCGGGCGCGCGCGGGAATCACAATCCATGTGATGCTCGATTGGCTGGGCAGCGGGAAGATGCAGCCGGAGCTCGTCACCGAGATGAGGGACGCAGGCATCGAGGTCGAGCGCTATCACCCGCTGCGTTGGTACAGCCTGGGAAGGATGAACAACCGCACGCATCGCAAGGTGCTGATCGTTGACGGAACCATTGGGTTTACGGGCGGCGTCGGCATCGCCGATCAATGGACAGGTCACGCGCAGGACCCGGAACACTGGCGTGACATGCATTTTGGCGTTCAAGGGCCTGTCGTCGCGCAAATGCAGGCGGCGTTTCTGGACAACTGGATCAAGACCACAGGCAGCGTCCTGCACGGGGAGGCTTACTTCCCGGCTTTGCCCGCCAGCGGTGAGCAGCAGATGCACCTGTTCATGAGCTCCCCTGCGGGCGGCAGCTCGAGCATGCGCCTTATGTATCTGACGGCCATCACCGCGGCCGAACACTCGATCGATATCGAGGCCGCCTACTTCGTTCCCGACTCCCTCATGAGTGCGGAGCTCATCAGGTCCCGTGCGCGCGGGGTGCAGATACGCATCCTGGTGCCCGACAAACACATCGATTCCGAAACGATACGCGTGGCCTCCAAGCGTGCATGGGGTCCCCTGCTCGATGCCGGCGTGCAGATCCACGAGTACGAACCCACCATGCTCCATTGCAAGATGCTGATCTTCGATCGATGCCTGGTATCGGTGGGATCGACCAACTTCGACATGCGCTCGTTCGAGCTCAACGATGAGGCCAGCCTGAATGTGTATGACGCGCCATTCGCGCAGCAGATGACCGGGATCTTTGAGCAGGACCTGAGGCTATCGACCCCCTACACTCTTCAGAGATGGCAGAATCGGCCCCGGATGCAAAAATTTGCCGAGGTCGTCCTGATTCCGATCAAGTCGCAGCTTTAGGTGCGGCATCATTCCTGGGGCGGCCGCGCGCCGCTCGCGCCGAAAGCGACTCAGCGTAGACGGCGACCGTACAAATCCCCCAGCGCCCAGAGAATTACCGAGCGCCCGCTCAGGCGAGCGGCGGCCTGAAAACCCGAAGAGAACCCACCGGCCGCGACGAACAGAATGGGCGCGTCCGGTTCGCGTGCCTGGTGCGCCCAGGACATTCCCGCTGCGGCAAGCCTGTCCAGCATGCGTAAGTGGTGAGTGAAGACCTCGGCCCCCAAGGGTTTTCGGTTCCACTTGATGCCCCCTGTTAGCGTACGGCCGTCGTCCAAAGCGGCAACGAGGTCGATCTCGATAGCCTCCCCTTCCCGGTCCTTCCCTTCCCAGCGTGCCCAAGCCTTGGCCAGAGGGAGGCGCTTGCCGTTCATGGCGCGTACGTATGCCTGCTCGGCGATTCGTTCGAAGATGTGTCCCATGTAGATGTCCAACCGCGGTTGAACGTGCTGCGCCCAGAACACTCGCGGCGTGAGCCGCGTGAGCAGCGTTTCGTGCGGAACCACAAACTCGTGATAGAACATGAATGCCGGATCTGCAATGCGATATCGGTACGGCTCCTTGGACCGTGCGGCGAAGTTGCGCTGCGTCTCGATGTAGCCGAGGGTCACCAGTCGCTCGATCTTTTCGCGCAACGCGGTGTTGACGGGCAATCCCGCGCGCTGGCCGATGCCGTTGAGCTCTGTGTACCCCGCGCCGATGGCGCGCATGAGTCCCGCATAGGTATGCGGCTCTCGCAGGCCCTCTTCCTGGACCATTGCCGTCTCCAGCAACAACCTCACTTCCCCGCGCGGCGACAGGATGGCGCGCTGCGCATTCAGGGCCAGTGGCTGGCCGGTGCGCAAGGTGCTGAGATAGTGCGGCGTTCCACCATACATCCCGTAGGCGAGCGCCCGGTCGCGCAATGAACGGAATGACGCCATCTTGGCGGCGTACCAGTAGTCGAACGGGCGGAGCTGCTCGTGCCACGCAAAACGCCCGTACAGCGGAGCGGCGCCGGTATTGAGCGATTCCAGCATTCCGATGGACGAACCCGACAGCACGAGAACCAGCGCACGGGGCGGACGACGCTGCTCCCAAGCGGCGTTCAACTCTGATGCGACATGGCTCAGAGACGCGGTGTCGGCGCCGAAATACTGGAATTCGTCGAGAATGATCACGAGGGGCTCCGGCGCCTTGAGCTCGATCAGCATCCGGAACACGGTACGCCAGGTCGGATGGTCTTCCTCGCGCAGAGCCGCCCCACTCCACTGCGCTGCGTCGACGATCAACTGCCTGCGGTTCTGCTCGGGAGTAGTATTAGCCGCCGTGAAGTGAAACGTCGTTCGTTCCGGCCAGACATGCTTGAGCAGGTGGGTCTTCCCCACGCGCCGACGGCCATATAGCAAGGCGAGCTGCGGCCGTCCTTGCGCAAGCAGCTCGCGCAGCTCGGCGCGTTCGGCGTCTCGATTGATGAAAGCGGACTCCGCCGTTTCGAATGTCTCCGTCATGCCATGACCTCATATTACGGTTATACCCGTATACTGGTACGATAGTATACTGCCATAACAGTAATCACATCCACGGATATCCCTCCAGGCCACGACTGCCTATTGCGGGGACCGTCGAGCGTTCGTGAAACAGCCGGGCACGAGATGCAACGACCAGGGCCTGGGTGCACGGGACTGCAACGTACCGCCCTTTCGCGCAGGCAAGCGCAATGGCCGCCGACGCGCCTGCTTTTCCTCGAAGCCTTGGCTCGTGCACTCCGCGGTTGACCCCCGGAGTGCTTGCCTTATAAGATGTATGTAGAATACATCTTCAAGCCGGGGAGGCCACCATGAATCTGCAAGACCGGATCTGGCTCATCACCCTGATCGGCATCGGCCTCGTCGCGCTTGTGTTCGTGTACGTCATTAGCCGCTCGGGAGAGGGTGGCGCGGATGCGAAGGTGGTGCAGGCCCGCGCTTATGCGATCCGGCGCTGGTGGTTGGTGGCGCTGCTCGTATTCGGCATCGGCGTCACGTATGCGAGTCTGCGGCCGTTTCCCCTGCCCGACCAGCAGGCGCAACTCCCCGGTGCCCAGATCGTGGACGTGGTCGGTCATCAGTGGTTCTGGCAACTGAGCCGCCTCAGGGTCACCGCCGGCACGCCGGTCGAATTTCACGTGACCAGCGCCGACGTCAATCACGGCTTCGCGATCTACGGTCCGGATGACCGCATCATCGTGCAGACGCAGGCCATGCCCGGCTTCACCAACCGGCTCGTGCACACCTTCACGCAGCCAGGCTTCTATAGCGTGCTGTGTCTCGAGTACTGCGGGCTGGCGCACCACGTCATGGCGAACCAGATCGAAGTGGTCGCGGCGACCGGAGCGAAGCCATGAGCACGATCCATCCCGAGAACGAGTCCCTGACGAGCGGCGAGGGCGTGGTCCTCAATCTCTACATCATCTCGGCGCTGGCGGTGTTCCTCGTGATGATGCTGATCGGGCTCACTATGCGC
The DNA here is from genome assembly GCA_050738795.1 of Steroidobacteraceae bacterium. Classification (GTDB taxonomy): domain Bacteria; phylum Pseudomonadota; class Gammaproteobacteria; order Steroidobacterales; family Steroidobacteraceae; genus 13-2-20CM-66-19. The sequence continues at coordinate 46,655 of JBOIAD010000025.1, read as the reverse complement.
ATGGCGCAGGGCAACTGGCTCGCGGTCCCGCCGAACATCTTCTATGAGCTGATGACGGCGCACGGCGCGGGCATGGTCGGCATCATGGGGCTCGCTTCGAGCGCGGTGATGTGGTTCTTCCTGCGCAAGTACGTGCGGCTGCACGTCGCCATGTTCGCGACGAACTACGCGCTGTTCATGCTCGGGGCGCTGGCGATCCTCGCGGCGGTGTTTATCGGCGGTTACGCCGGGGCGTGGACCTTCCTCTACCCGCTGCCGGTGCATTCCATGGGGCTCTGGAGCGTGAACGCGGCCGCGCTGTTCATGGTGGGGTATCTGCTGATCGGGGTGGGCTTTCTGCTCTTTTACCTAGACGCGATGCTCGCCATCGTGCGCACCTATGGCAACCTCGGGCGCGGGCTCGGCCTGCAGTGGCTTTTCGGCGGGGCGATCGACAAGACGCATCCGCCGACCGTGGTCGCGAGCACCATGGTCGTCATCGTCAACTCCCTCGGCATCCTCGGCGGCGCGATCGTGCTGGCGATGTGCCTCATCAACGCCTACGTGCCCTCGCTCGCGCTCAACGCGCTGCTCGTCAAGAACCTCATCTACTTCTTCGGGCACGTGTTCATCAACGCCACCATCTACATGGCGGTGATCGCCGTGTACGAGCTGCTGCCGCGCTTCAGCGGCCGATCATGGGGCGTCTCGCGGCCGTTCCTGTGGGCCTGGGCGGCGACCACCGCCATGGTGCTGATCGTCTATCCGCATCACCTGCTCATGGACAACGTGATGCCTCACTGGATGCTGGTGCTCGGCCAGATCATCTCCTACACCAGCGGCCTGCCAGTGTTCGTCGTGACGGCTTACGGCGCGCTGACGAACGTCTACCGCTCCGGGATCCGCTGGAGCATGCCCGCGCGCCTCGCAATGCTGTCGATGTTCGGCTGGGCCGCGGGAATCGTGCCGGCCATTATCGACGGCACCATCAGCGTGAACGAGGTGATGCACAACACCCAGTGGGTGCCGGGGCATTTCCACTTCTACCTGCTGCTCGGCGTGCTGCCGATGGTGCTGGCGCTGATGTTCCACCTGGTCGATGCCCGCAGGTCCGCGGCCGGCAGGCTGGTGAGGGCAGGGCTGCCCCTCTACATCATTGGCGGGCTGGTCTTCGTCGGGGCGTTTCTCGCCGCCGGCCATGTGAGCTCACCGCGCCGCTTCGCCGTGCACATGCCGCAGTGGCTGCCGTACGACCGCGTGGGCTCGGTCGGAGCGTTGCTGGTCGTCCTCGCGATGCTGCTGTTCACCGGGTACATCGTCGTCGGACTGCTGCGGGCGCCCGGCAATGCCGCTGCTGCGCACGCTGCTAACTAGCGTCGCGCTGGTGCTCGCCGGCGGCGCTGCACTCGGGGTGGCTACCGACGGATTTCGCGCGTTCACGACCGAGAGTGCGCGGCGGCTGGCGGTACTCGATCATCCGGTGGAGGTTCCCTCGGTACCGCTCGAGACGCAGTCCGGCGCACGCATGCGGTTCGGCGACTTCCACGGGCAGTGGCTGCTGGTCGACTTCATCTACACCCGCTGTCCGACGGTGTGCCTGGCGCTCGGCGGAGACTTCGCGCGACTGCAGCGGCTGCTCGCCCGGCCGATCGCGCAGGGCAAGATGCGGCTGCTCAGCGTCAGCTTCGATCCCGCACACGACACCCCCGGGGAGCTCGCGACCTACCTGCGGCGCTTTGGCGATCAGGGACCGGGCTGGCTGGCGGCCCGCCCGGTCACGGCGGACGGGCTCGCCGAGCTGAAGCGCGCCTTCGGCATCACGGTGATTGCGGGCCCGTACGGCGCTTATATCCACAATGCCGCCATCCACGTCGTCGATCCGCGCGGACGACTCGTCGAGATCCTGGACGCGGGTACTGCAGAGGCCGCGGCCGCCGACCTGCAGCGCAGGCGGAGTCCGTGACCGCCCGCCCGTCCGCTTCCACGGCTGCGGGGGTGCTGCTGCTCATCGCGCTGCTGCTGCCGCCGGTGAAGCACCAGCTCGAGTCGTCCATGACGATCCAGATGCTGCTGCAGATACCCATGCTCGTCATCGTGGGGGTACTGTTGCGCGCGGCGCTGCCGGCGGGCGTCCTGCGGTGGAGCGCGGACTGGGATTACCTCGGCATCAGCGGACTCGTGCTTGCGAGCCTTGCGGCAGCGTTCTGGCTCCTGCCGCGGCTGTTCGATTCCGCGGTGGCGGAGCCCGCGGTCGATGCGGCGAGATACGTCTCGGTGCCGCTGCTCATCGGGCTGCCCCTGGCGGTCAGCTGGCCGCGCGCTGGCTTCATCGTCAGGGGCATGTTTCTCCTCGAGTTCATCGCCACGCTATTTCGCATGGGGTGGATCTATCTGATCTGGCCGAATCGGCTCTGCAACTACTACCTGCTCGACGATCAGCAGCGCCTCGGTGAATACCTGGTGCTGATCGGCGGCGCCTGTTGTCTTTCGGTCGGGATCAGACTCCTGTGGGGCCGCATCGACACGCGCCCCGGGATAACGCGGATCGCCACGCAGCGCTGAGCCGCCCCGGCATTCTGCTAGTCTTCGGGATCGTGCAGCTCACGCGTTTCACCGACTACGCCCTGCGCGTCCTGCTCTTCGTGGGACGAAAGGACGGGCGTGTCTCGACGATGGCCGAGATCGCGGCGTTCTACCGCATCTCGCTCGAGCATCTGCGCAAGGTGGTGCATCGCATGGCGAAGCTCGGCTACCTGAAGTCGGCGCGCGGCCGGGGCGGGGGTCTCACGTTGGGGCGCGATCCGGCCGGGATACGCCTCGGCGAGCTCGTGCTCGAGCTGGAGAAGGCCATGAGCATCGTGGATTGTCACGCGCTCGAGTGCCGCCTGCGCACTGGCTGCTCGCTCAAGACCGCATTGGACCGCGCCGGTCACGCCTTCATCGCGAGCCTCAACGAGGTGACGCTCGCCGACCTGCTGCGCGACAAGGCCATGCGGCAGCAGTTCAGGGGCGTCGATATCGAGATCCGCAGGGGCCACTGAGCCGCCCGCGTCCGACCCGCCGTCAGTGAGACGCTTACCAAAGAGCCGAGGAACGTAAAAGGTCGTCGGCAACGTCGTTTCCGCACCAATGCACTCGGCCGGCGGTCGAAAGTCAATCAAGGCCGGCCGTGCAGGGCTCTGGATCCAGACCGACGCATGGAATGCATACAAAATCCTCTATGTCATCGGAGGTGGGCGATGCACTCGCGATTACGCGTTTTGTCTGCTGTTGTTCCTCTCGCAGTGATTTTTACTTGTATTGCTCTTGGGGCGGAAGGTCAGCCGAAGGCCATGGAGCAAGAGGTCAAGGCAGTGGAGCAACGATGGCTGGACAATGAGAACCGTCCGGAGGTCCTGCAGTCCATTCTGGCCGACGACTTTGTCCATGTGCTGCCGAGCGGGTTCATAGGCAAAAGCGATCAACTGGGCTATTTGCGGAAGCATCCGGGTGCATTTCGGGGAACCAGACGCTTCGAGGAGCTGCGGGTGCGAATCTACGCAGAGGTTGCAGTGGCCACCGGCATTGTCAGCACCGTTCGCAGTGCCAATGGCAAGCCGGCGAGAACCGCGTTCACCGACGTTTTCGTCCGGCGTGCCGGACAGTGGCTTGCGGTGAACGCCCAGGAGCTGCCGCTGCAGGCGGGCCTCGCGGTCACGCCACACTGACCGGCGAAAGGGTTAGGAGCCCATTTTTCGATGAGTACTGCTAAAATCTGGCGCCTCGCAAATCGGGTGCTTAGCTCAGCTGGTAGAGCGTCGCCCTTACAAGGCGAATGTCGGCGGTTCGATCCCGTCAGCACCCACCAACCTGCTTGCGGCTACCTCAGTGCGTCGATGCCATGTCCCCGTTGATGAGGGCGGCCACGCCTTGCGTGAGGTCGGACTGTTGGAGGACGAAGAAAAGGCCGCCGCGGCCGTTTTGGCTGACCTTGCAGGTGCCACTGGGAGCGGTGGTGCCGTTCAGTGCACCTTCCTGGTTCATGTCTGCGAAGATGATCAGCGGTGTGTTCGGGTCTGTCGATACGGCAACTTTTGCGTGGTTGCCGTTGGGCGCTGCGCCTATGAGGCCAAAGGTGGTTCCGTTCCAGATGCCTGCGGCAGAGCTCTCGACTGCTCCAGGTCTGGAGAGACTGGCGTCCCAGCAGTGGATCGGGGTAGTGGAGGTGGTGTCTTCGATTTTGTCGGGATTGGTCCACCAGGTGGCTGTGCGCAAGGGAAGCGAGCCCAGCAGTGAGGAGACTAGGTGCCAGGGGGGCACGTGAAGTGCGGCAGGTTTGGATATGAGCCGCACTCCGCTGGAGAGCGTGTCGATCGTAGGATGGGTGCTGATGGACTTGTGACCGAGCTGGCTGACCAGCGTCTGCACATCGCTCGGACCGCCGTTGCTGACGATCTGAAGCTTTGTGGGGTCCGTGCCTACACTGGCGTTCTGCAACGCACGCAGTAACGCGACCAGGTCGCTTTCGTTGAGTTTGAGGGAGAAGAATTGCTGGCTGTACAAGACGTTGTCATCGGTTACGCACCCCAGGGTATTGCCATCCGATTGACGCGGGTGTTCCTGGTTGCCGGCGCCTGGCCATGATGGGGTTGTCACCTGCATGACGGTAGCATTGCCGGAGTCGTCCCATGCCACCATTCCTTTCGAGTGGCCCCAGCCAGCGCCGCAGTTCGCGCCGCAGCCGGTTACGTTGGGATCACCCTTGAATTGGTCGTTCCACACGACGTAGTTGAGGTGGCCGTTATACAGCTCGTCGTACGTGGCGCCCACGGGATCTTGCTCAGTCGTGCCTGCGCAACCGGCGCCTTGAGTGAGCTGTCCGTTTTCGCTGCTGGCGAAAACGAATTGCTGGCCGTCCGAGTAGCTTTGCGGCGTGCCGCCGAAGGGGCAGCTTTGCGGGCGCGGTTGGTTGGTGCCGCAGCCGGGGAATTTGACGGCGTTGAATTTGAACACGAACCACCAGTCTACGGGGTGGTCCTTGGTCAGGAGCGGAACCGGGCCGTTTGCCGCGCCGGTGAGGGCCGGAGCTGGCGGCGCTGCTGGGCAGGAACTGATCTGTGTCCAGCGCTTGCTGACATATGCTGCACTGCCGTCGGCTTGCTTTGTGGCATACCAGCTCGTCTGAGAGCGGACGAAGGGAAACCATTGGCCTGGCTTCAGTGTTCCGACACGTGCGCTGGCAGTCGAGGGCTGCGCGCGCAGCACCGCCGCAGTGACGACGTCCGCAGAGGGCTGGATGCACTGCGCAGCGAAGCTGGAATTCGCTGCGACCGCGCCCCCAAGCGCCAACAAGCTGGCAAGCAGTACACGAGGCACCTTGGTGTGGACAGTGGAGGCTCCTTTCACTTCATGACCTCTTGCTCCCGCTGATATTCTTGCTCGAGTTGTTGACGCTATCGTTTTTGTTCCGCTTATTGGGTCCTGTTGTCACCCATGATCGCGGAGGTCGCCTCGGCTTGGCAATAAGAGGCTTGAATGGCCGATCGTGTCTGGTCTGGGGAGGCTCGGTGGTGACGACCTCACAGGAAATCATGAGTCTTGGGTCATATTGAGGGGGAGAAGACGAATGTATCTTCATGGGAATGGGTTGTGGGGCCTGCTGGTTCTGGCGGCGGACATTTGGGCGATCGTGAACATCTTTCAGAGTGGGCGAAGCACGGAGGCGAAGGTTCTGTGGACCCTGCTGGTGGTGGTGCTGCCGGTGCTCGGCTTCATCATCTGGCTTGTGGCGGGGCCGAAGACTGCAAAATGATCGGTGTTGAGCCGACCATCCAGCGCCGTGCGGCGTCGCGTCGACGAGCGTGGCTCTCACTGACTCAGCGCAGGACTGTCTTTCGGGTCGAGCCGGCACGAATCTGTGCGGGTAGCAACTTGACCAGCAGATGCAGGATCAGCGGCAGAATCACGAAGTCATCGATAACGCCCAGAAAGGGAATCGCAAAATTGAAGGGCTCCAGCGCATACAGGGCGAGAAACACGGTCGCCGGCCACAGCCATGCGGGCCGCCTTTCGTGCTGCAGCGCGAACCAGAGCAGCCGCAAATCCCGCGCACCCAAGCGCCAGAGTCTGAGCAAGCGAATCATCGCTAATCCGCTGTGTTGCGTGTTGAGCGGAGCATGGTGCGGCTATTTCGCTTCCCACTTCAAGTGCCGAGGTGGATGGCGAAGTCGCTCCGCCCGCTGCGCGAAATCCTCGCGCGTGAGCGAGAGATTGATGCCGAAGGCGGCGCGCGCGCCTTCTGCGGCCGCTACGATCGAAAGCTGCACGTCTTTCAGTATGTTCCCCGCCGCATACACTCCAGGCACGCTGCTCGCCTCGTATTGTCCGCAATGGATGCTGCCCGAACGCGTCATGCGGCAACCCAATTGTTGCGCGAGCCGCGACTGCGGCTGGGATGGTGTATCGAAGAACAAGGCGCGGCGAGGCCGCACATCGCCGTTCGCAAATTGTATCGCCTGGAGTTGCCCCGACTCCCCGAGCAACCCGGCAATTCTTTCCGTGATGATCTCAACGCCGTTTGCACTGAGCTGCCGACGTTGATCCGCACTGAGGCGTGCCGTACCGTCGGTGCATAACAGCAGATCCGACGACCAGGCTGTTATGGCGCGCGCCATCTCGAATCCGCGGATGCCCAGGCCATAAATGGCAATCGGCAGGTCTTGCATTTCCCAGCCTTCGCAATAAGGGCAGGGATGTACAGTCGTTCCGAAGAACTGCTCGATGCCGGGCAGGTCGGGCAGTTGATCGAAGACGCCGCTCGCCAGCAAAATCTTACGGCAGACATGTTCGCTTCCGTCGCGCAGACGCACGCTGAAGCGCTGATTGCTTCCCCGGGCCATCGCGGTCACTTCAGTCGGATTGAACGTGACGTCCGGATACTTGGTGAGCTGCCCGAGCGAGGTTGCCCGGAAGGCGTTCAATTCCATGCCGTCGCGCGACAGGAATCCGTGCATGCGGTGCGCTGCCCAGCTGCGAGGCGTACCGGCGTCACTCAGCAATACGCGACGCCGGCATCGGCCCAGAATCAGCGCCGCACTGAGGCCGGCCGGACCGGCACCGACGATCACCACATCCCAGTCGGAGGACGACATTGCGCTCTGTGAGTGGCGGCGAAACCTAGACCCGCGGCGGATCGGTTTCCCGCTCGAAGTGCCGACGCCGCGCGAGGGCCTCGCCAAAGGCAGCGAGGGCTGGACGCAGCTGATCGTCCCGGCACTGAAGAAGTCCGGGGTCGGGCTTGCCTGAGGAAAGCCTCGCGGGGATCCCCGCCTTTTCCAGCATCGCCTCGGCGCTGCCCATCAGAAGGATGGGCTTACAGTGTCGATATTGATTGATCAACATGTGAGTCGACTCCGGCATCAGAGAGACGAAGTCCCGGAACGTGTCGTGCCGGAAGCAGCCTGCGGCATGACGTGATGGGGCTCCGGTTTCAGCGCGTGAACCAGATCGGGACACTTCATCGCGTCCTGAATGAAGAATACCGGGATGTTGTTGCCCACCAGCGGCATTGAACGGAATTGCGGACGCTACGGCCTGGGTAGCGGCAAACTTCGCCGCCGCGGCATCCACGGCGCCGGCATGGCGCGCCGGACCACCGACCGTGGCCCGAGCCGAGGTGTGTATTGTATCCGCCGGGACCATGGTGCCGGGTCCGCCCGCGCGCCCTGCCCGGGCGACTCTCCTGGAATCTCGTTCCTTCCCAATTGCCATTACGGCTCCTCAGTGAGCTGGTACGTTCCGCCCGAAAGAGGTTGGTTTCGATCTTTCGCGCGCCAGGAATCCTACGGGAAATTGCTCACGGCCGTATCGCGGTCCGTGCCAGCGAACAGCCCATCCTGTTGTAGGACACACTCCCAAGCCACTGATGTGACGTAATTCACGCCTGGACGGTGTAAGGCTTACGTTTCTGTTCACCACTCCATCGGTGTCAGGCGCGCACCGAAGCTCCCTGTGTGCGGCACAGCTCTTGCGTTACCCAGCTCAACCGGCTGGGGTTACAAGCCGCCACGGGCCCCGCGACGCTCCATCAAACACGCAGGAGACCGCCATGAGAATGCCGACTGTCGTCGTAGTTGCCGCCGCCTTGTTGGCCGTAGCCGGCTGCCACAAGGCCGGATCACCTTCCAAGGTTCAAAGCGATGTCTCGAAGGCCGAGAATACTGCGGCGGAAAACGATGCCAAGGCCAATCAGAAGCAGGCTGACGCGAGCGCATCCGCGAACAAGGACGTGGCGGAAACCGAACAGAAGCAAGACACAAAGACCGCGGACGCCGCCGCCGATGCTGCCGTGACTGAGGCTGAAGGCAGGAACAAGATCGCATTGGCGAAATGCGAGGCGCTGTCGGGTCGCTCGCAGCAGGCGTGCAGGGATACGGCCAACGCAGCCCTGGAGATGGCCAAGGCGAAAGCAAAGACCATGAAAGCAGAGCATAACCAGTAGCTGCCGCGACCCATTGGCCGCGGCGTGACACAGGGCGGCTGCCGCCAGCGCATCGTCGAGCAGGCCCGCCGCAAAGCAGTGCTCGTGCCTGCGACCTGCAATGCGCATCGCGTTGCCGTGAGGTCGTCGATACGGCCACCCGCGAGCTCTGACTGTCATCAGTGTTTCGCCGGAACACCGGATGAGCGATCCGGCCGCACCCTGGGTGCCGGTTTTCCCGGCACGGCAGGTCCTTTTGCCTCCGCAGCCCCAAGCAGCGCGGCGCAGTTTTCGTCTTTTGCCAATCCGGGGTCCACAAAGGCGAATACTGCCGCAATTGGCGTCAGTACCGTCCCCAACGCAGCGGCGATGGCACCCTGCTTCAGCGTGCTGCCCGCGTTGACTCCGAACGAAGGATCGAGCAGATGCCCTTTGATCTCCACCGGTGTGCGCAGCCGGGCCAGGCGGAGTTTTTTGGGGTCACCCTTGATTGCAAGGTCCAGCTCTTCCGGACCCAATCGAATTTCACCGCGGCCGGTTATCCGCACGTCCTGGGTATCGAAGACCACATTCTGTGCGCGCATGTTGCCGTCTTGAACGTTGAACTGTGCAACGGCGCAGCGAATCTCCGCGCGGTCATTGTCGCCCTTCAACAGGAGCCCTATACCCCGGGCGACATTGATGCCAGTGAGCTCAGCGAAGGCGGCACGCACCTCGCCGTGAGGCAGAATTGCCGTCACGGTTCCGTTTGCGTGGGACATCACGCCATGCACCGAATCCCCCGTGCCTTCGATCACGGCGCGGGCCTCCATTATCCCGTCCAGCGGGGGCTTTGCGTCAGGTGCCTTGCCCTTGAGCTGATCCAACTGGATATCCTTGAGCCGCGCATCGATACTCACCTTTGGAATCTCCTTGCGCGCATCGATCCGTGCCTCACCCGTCAAATGCCCTTGCGGCATGTCGAACGCGAAGGGATCCAGAGACAGCACGCCCTCATGCAGCTTGATGTGCAGTACTACCTGTTTGAAGGGCACGCTGCCCGCCTGGATGGACTTCGCCCGAAAACGCACATCGGCGTCCATGGCCCGCACTCGATCGACTTGCAGGTGCGCCGTGGGGAACAGGCGCGCATCTGGATTCGGCGGCGGCTTCTTTTCCTTTGGCTGGCGTGGGGATTGACCGCCCGCCGTTTTGGTGTCCAGCGACCCCTCTGCCTTGGATTTTCCGCCGAGGGAAGCGGCCAGGTCGCTCATCAGGAGTCGGTCTGACACGAGATCACCCGATATGGAAGGCCGCTTGCGCGTCGCGTCAACGTCGAGTTTGCCGCTCAGGTCGCTGCTGCCGAGCTTGCCTGCGATATCGGTCACCGCGATCTTCGTGCCCTGCCGGGCGATACGGGCGTGGAGTTTGAAGGGCGGCGTATTGGGTAACGCCAGCCGCGTCAGGTAGAACAGCTCGGCCAGGTCATTGCCGCTAAAGGTCACCTCGAAATCCAGGCCGGCGAGGTCGAACGGCTTCAGCACCCGCCCATCCGAGGCGACGTGGATCTGCCCGGCCGTGATGTCGAGATCGAAGGGGTACGGATGCTCCGGATCGAGATTGACCAATGGGCCGCCGGCGATGTGCATCTGGAACGGCTGATCGTTGATCGTTCCCTGCCCCTTGATGCGAAATGCCTTGGGATCATCGTGGGAGGCCGTCTCATGCGCCTGCACCGTACCCTCAACTCTGAGTTTGCGGATGTCGTCCAGCAAGGTCAGCTTGCCCTCCTGGATCAGAAAATCGCGTACGGCCGGCAGGTTCGTTGGCTTGGCAGCGGGCGCATTCGTCGGAGCCTTGTTTTCAAACGTCCAGTTTGCACGCCCCGAACGGTCCTGATGCAGGTAGACGTTGGGCCGGATGAGCTCGACGCGCGGGAGAATGACATCGCCTTTCAGCAGCGGCAGCAGCTTCAATTGAACCTGCAGCCGCTCCACTTGCAGCATGGGCCGGTCGGCTTCCCACGGAGGATTGCCAACTGTCAGGCCGTTCAAGGTCACGGTCGGCGTCCATGACCAGATGCGAACATTCAGGTCCCCCGCGATCCGGACGGTTCGACCGGATTTGGCGCTGGCGATGCGCTCGATCGGATGCTTGAGCAGGTTCCAGTCCATGAAGACCAGAACCAGAAGTACGATCAAGACCAGCGCTGCGGCGGCCGTTCCGATCCAACGCAAGGCAGACCGGGCAGCCGGTGTCACAACAAGGCCCGCTGGCAAGTGAATAAACCCCACTCGATCTGCAGCAGCGGCTGCTCCAACTCACACATGCCATTCTCGCGTGCCAAAGCGGTGATCCACCATCAGCAACCCCCGGACCCGCAAAATTCGCCGCCGATCGTGGTCAGGGCGCGTCGTCAGGAAGGGCTGCCCTGAGCACTCCAACGCTGGCTTGTGACGGGAACATCCCTGCCGACCATACGTTGTCCTGCACACTGACCCGGACTGCGGTCACCCACCCCCGACTCGGGGCTAGACCCATGAGCATCTTCGACGCGATTAAAACTGCAATCTTCGCCCACGCGCCAACGCCGGCTGTGCCCAACAGGCCTGCAACACCGGATTTGCGTGCGGGCCCGCCGGGACTGCCCCCGGTTGACGCGCGTACCGGAATGATTGCCCCTCCCGGGCCTGCGACACCCGTGCCGCAGCCCGTGGACATCGAAGCGGCACTGAACGGCCTCGTCCGAAAAAGCGGTCAGAAGATGGATTGGCAGACTTCGATCGTGGACCTACTCAAGCTCGTCGGCCTGGATCCCAGCCTGCAGAACCGCAGGCAACTTGCGCAGGAGCTGGGCTACAAGGGCGACACTGCCGATTCGGCTGCCATGAACGTCTGGCTGCATCGGCAGGTCATGACGAAGCTCGAAGCGAACGGCGGAAAGCTTCCCGACAGCTTGCGCCGCTAGATCACCGTTGCGTCGACATCCACCTAGCGGCGGCGGCCTTCGAATGCGCGCAGCAACCAACTGAGCAGTAAGGTTCTGGCGATGGCGAACGGCAGCGGATAGCGCCGTGCCGTTCGTGGCACGCCCCAGCGCGGCGCCGCGCGCGGCCTCCCTATCAGTAGCTGTCGTGAGTATCTTCGCCGCGTGCGTAACGATGCGCAGGATACCCGCCCATCCCTCGTTCCACGTCGAGGTAGGCTTCCGTCACCGGCCTCAAATCGACCTTGGCCGCGTGGCTCTCAGAACGATCCACATCGTCGCGCAGAGCGTGGTAGCTGTGCGAGAGGTGTTCGAACGCAGCTTTGACGTCTCCGTCGCTCGCACTTCTGTCTTCAACCGTGCGGCGAAAATCATGCGACTGCTCCGCAAGGTCGCGCGCGTCCTGCGAATACCCACTAGGGTAGTCCGCCGCGGTGGACTCGTCGCGCAGGTCCTGGGCGAGTGCATCGGAATTGTGTTCCAGCCTGTCAGCCGAGCTGGTCAGATTACCCTGCGTGGTGACGCAACCGCCCAGCGCTGTCAATAACAGTCCCGCCGCCGTGGCTGCGATAATTCTCGCGACCGCCATAACTTGCTCCTCGGCCCCTTGAAGCGGGCACCGCAACTTAGCCTGTTGAAATAACGGGCTATCGCGTCCCAGGTTCCGCGTCTGCGGATGCACACACGATCGGTGCCCCGCCGCGAAGGCCGGGCTCCAGTCGGTCTGCCACGCCCGCGCCGCAGCTGCGGCCGTTCCGGCATGTCGATCCCTTTCCCTAGATCAGACTTCGTACCGTCGCAGCCTCGCCTGCAGCCGCTGCTTCACCCGCGGCCATTCGGTCGCGAGGATGCTGTACATGTAAGTGTCGCGCGGTGAGCCGTCGCGGCGTACCTGGAAGTGCCGGATGATCCCGTCCCTGTACGCGCCCAGTGATTCGACGGATCTCTGGGATTTCTCATTGAGATTATCGACGCGCAAGCCGACAACCTTGCATCCAAGTGTATCGAAGGCGTGCGCCAGCAGCAGCAGCTTGCAGGCCGTGTTGACATGGGTTCGCTGCCACGTCTTCGCATAAAAGGTGTAGCCGATCTCCACACGATCGATTTCGGGGACGATGTCGTGATACCGCGTGCTGCCAACGATGGCTCCGGTGCCGAGCTCCCGCACGATCCACGGCAGCATTTGCCCGTCCCGCAGTCCTTTCAGCGCCGTATCAACGAAGACGAAATCCTTTCCGGGTGCCAGATCCGCCGTTGAGACATACCAGATTTTCCACAGGTCTCCATCCGCGGCCGCGGCTTGAAGGGCGGCGGAGTGCGCTCGCTCGAGCGGCTCCAGGCGCACGCCATGAGCCTCCAGGGTGATGGGACGCGGATCGATCATCGTGGACGGTGTCGCTGCGTAAAGAGTCAGATTAAAACATATCCGGTGGCGCGGAAATCACTTCGGATCATCCATGTCATCGAGCAAGTGGCCGTTGGCTTGCGGCAGTTTGCCGATCGCGCAACCGAAGAAGCCCAGCCCGACGACGCAGTGTTTGCCCAGGCGGACGTACGGCAGGAGGCCTTGAAAGCCGGCTTTCCTGGGCTCGGGGCTCCACCCGAACGGGTGCTTGCGCTTTGGGCATTCCGGTGGCAGCGCACCCTCTCGAGCGGCGGCTTCGCACTTGCGTGTGAGCTCTTCCAGCAGCTCGGCGCCTTCTGCCTGAGCAATGCGTTCGGCGTCGGAGTGCCAATCGACGGGCGGTATGCCACCGGGAGCCTCAGCTACGGGCGCAGCGGCCGACGCTCCGGATATGCGTTGTTTGCGGGGACGCGGGACGGGGGCGCGCCTTCGCTTCTGCTCCTGCGCGGACGCACTTTCCACCAGCGGCGGCAGATCCAGGACGAGCAGGTCAATCCGATCCTGCGCGCCGGATTGCGCCGTCTTTGTATCCGGCGAACGCGTGCCCGCAATCAACACCACGAGCAGCAGATGCCCGCCGGCGACCATGGCTGCCGCAACGCATCGTCTGAAAGACAGGTTGCCAGTCCTGCCCATCCCCAACTCCCTGCTGCCTCGTTCCTCCGACAACGAGGCTGGCCGCCGGTTCCATCCGCGCGGCGGCTGCCGCAATCACACGTAGTGCCAGTGGACATCGAGAATGCTCGTGGACTGGCTAAGTTTGGCGGCGATGAGGGATAAGCGATCCTCGGGCAAGCCGAGAATATCGACCTGGACGTGCAGGAGGTCGCGTGTGCCGTATTCCGCGACGACGCGGCGCGGCAGGATGTTCAGATTCTGAAAGCGCTCCAGGACTCGAGCGAGCGCAGCGGGATCAGCTTCGGCGGTGACCCGCAGGCGCAGCAGTACTGCCGGGCCGGGGAGGGATTCTACGACGCTCATGGAACTCAATCCTCGTACCTGATCGTGGAACAACAAACGCATGCGAGCCCCGGCTTTCCGCGAAAGCCGGGCAGGTAATGCCCTCGATGTTCGGTACGAAGTGATGCATGGCGTCGGCGCTAATATGCACCGCTGGCGGTCGTTTGTCAGCAGGCTCGTGCGTCAACTGGTATCCAGTCCGCAAGGGCGTCGCCGGCTGCGCAAAGTGCTCTCTTGTGCTAGCCGCCCGTGGCGTGCTGGAACACTCGCATGGTGTACCCGGTGTATGCCGCGGGCATGATCCCGCGGAGCAGCAGATTCAGGGCGCCCAGTGAACGATACTTGAAGATCAGGCCGATGATGGCTACGCGGGACTGTTCGCGATATCCGGCCTGCTCGAAGGGTAAAGCCGGCGCATCCGGCGGAATCATCTGCGCGCCCAACTGCGCAATGATCCGCTTGATGTTGCGTCCGTAGTGATCGATGAAGTGCGCGGTCATCAGGTCCGCGATGACCCGGTGCCCCGGAAACAGCGTCTTCAGAACTTCCAGCGTAGCCCGCAAGGATTCTGCGGGCAGATACATCGTGACGCCTTCGATTACCAGGACGGTGGGTGCCCCGTTTGCCAGCGGCCGCAGCTTCTCCTGCAGTGAATCGGCAGCGAAGTCGACGGGAATGCGTTGCAACGGGTTCGGCGCCTGCGCTGCGGGAAGTCTCTCGTTCTTGTAGGCGATCAGCTGCGGCTCATCCAGCTCATACCAGGCGCCACCCTCCAGGCGAAAAGCGCGGCTGTCGAAGCCGCAGCCCAGCAGGATGATCCGCAAGCGGGGTTCGGTTGAGAGCTGCGCGCGCAGAAAGTCGTCGATATAGCGATGCCGGGCAACATTGCTGGCGTTCGGACCGCGCTCACCGCCGAATTCCCGAAAAATCTCCAGGCCGCGCGCGTCCATGAACCGCTTCGCATACTGATCGGCGCATACGGGCCGCGGACTTTCGGCATCGCGCATCCGGATACCGCAACAATAGAAGGCCGTGTTCGAGATCGGCTTCATCGCCAGGGAGCGTACATCGGACCGCCCGTCGATGCACGAACGCGCGAGGTGCACCGGAGGAGTTGCTTCAATCACCCGCAGCATAATCTATACTGACCGCGGCAGCGGGGGGAGACATCGGGACACCCCGCGTCTACTGCACGCCGGCCAGAACCATGGGAAGTAACAGATGATGAAAGTCTCCAGACGGACCGTCCTTGGGGCCGCGACAGCCGGTGCCACCCTTGCAGCGATGAGCAAGGTCCAGGCGGCCAAGCCCTCCTCGCCGACCCTGAGTTCGATCACGACTGGCGCGCAGCCCATCACGCCGCAGGAGCGCAATAACCGGCTCGGCAAAGTACAAGGCTTGATGCAGCAGCAGAAGATGGCCGCGCTGCTGGTCGAATCGGGATCGACCCTGGAGTATTTCACCGGCATACGCTGGCGCAGGTCCGAGAGAATCACGGCGGCGGTGATTCCGGCCACCGGACAGGTCACCGTCATCACTCCATTTTTCGAGGAACCCTCGGTCCGCGAGACGATGCAGATACCCGGCGAGGTCCGCCATTGGAATGAGGATGAGAGCCCGTTCGAACTGATCGTACGTGTATTGGAGGATCACGGCGGGGGAGAAGGGCCGCTCGCGGTGGAGGCGACCACGCGCTTCTTTATCGTCAATGGCATCAGCAAGGCAGCACACGGCGGCCGGGGCATCGTGTCCGGCGACGAGCTCGTCCGCGCTTGCCGGATGTTCAAGTCCCCGGCGGAACTTGCTTTGATGCAGAGCGCGAACGACGTCACCATGGCGGCGTTGCGCTATGTTCACGGACGGATCGAGCTGGGCATGCAACCGTCCGACATCGAAAGGATGATGACGGAGGCCACCGCGGCGCTGGGCGGCGACACGGCCGAGTTTTCACTGGTGCTGCTCAATGAGGCGAGCGCCTATCCGCACGGTTCCCGCAAACCGCAGAAGGTGCGCAAGGGATCCGTCATCCTGATGGACTGCGGCTGCACCGTTCACAGCTATCAGTCCGACATCTCCCGGAGCTGGGTATTCGGCGAGCCCACGCCGCATCAGCGGGAGGTCTGGAACATGGTCAAGCAGGGTCAGCAGCTTGCGCTCGAGACCGCGAAGATCGGCCAGCCGGCCGGCGCTGTCGACATTGCGGTCCGCGCGTTCTACGAGCGGCACGGGTGGCGCAAGGACTACGGCCTGCCGGGCTTGTCGCACCGGACCGGGCACGGCATTGGAATGGATGGGCACGAGGCACCGTTTCTCGTGCGCAATGACACGACACCGCTGCAAGCCGGGATGTGTTTTTCCGATGAGCCGGGAATCTACATTCCCGGGGAATTCGGCATTCGCCTGGAAGATTGCTGGTGCATGACCGAGCACGGTCCGAAGCTGTTCACGCCGCTGGCGGCTTCGATCGATCAACCGGTCTGACAGAGGCGGCGGGGCGGGCTAGCGACCCACGGTCTGGAGCTGTTCCGGCCAGGAACAGCTCACCGACCGTGTGTCCGGCTAATGGGCCGGTGCAGGTTCCTTGATCGTCCTGCGGCCGTTGCGGCGCGGGCGCTTGTCTTCGGGCGCCGCCGCAACTGGTACCGGCGCCTCCGCCGCGGGCATGGCCGGCTGGTGCGTCAGTGCGAGGGCCAGCACCTCGTCGATCCACTTCACGGGCTTGATCTCCAGATTGCCCTTGATGTTGTCGGGGATCTCGACGAGATCCTTCTGATTCTCATCCGGGATGAGCACCGTCTTGATCCCGCCGCGATGCGCGGCAAGGAGCTTTTCCTTCAGTCCGCCGATCGGCAGCACTTCGCCGCGCAGAGTGATCTCGCCCGTCATCGCCACATCCGAGCGCACCGGAATCTTCGCCAGAGCCGAAACCAGCGCGGTGCACATTCCGATACCGGCACTCGGGCCGTCCTTGGGAGTTGCGCCCTCGGGGATGTGCAGGTGAACGTCGAGCTTCTGATAGAACTCCGGCTCGAGTCCGAGCACCTGTGCCCTGCTGCGCACGACGGTCATCGCTGCCTGGATCGACTCCTGCATCACTTCGCCCAGCTGGCCGGTATGTTGCAGCTTGCCTTTACCGGGCACGACCGCGGCTTCGATCGTCAGCAGCTCACCACCGACCTCGGTCCACGCCAGTCCGGTCACCTGGCCAACGCGGTTCAGATCCTCCGCCTTACCGTAGCGGAAGCGCCGCACGCCCAGGAACCTGTCCAGGTTGCGCGGCGTGACGGTAACGGATTTCTGATCCTTCTTGTGCAGCAGCATGTGCTTCACGGCCTTGCGGCAGATCTTCGCGATCTCACGTTCGAGATTGCGCACGCCCGCTTCGCGCGTGTAATAGCGGACAATGTCCAGCAACGAGGCGTCGGAGACCTTCAGCTCGTCCTGCTGCACGCCATTGTTCTTCATCTGCTTCGGCACCAGGTAGCGGCGCCCGATATTCATCTTCTCGTCTTCGGTGTAGCCCGGCAGACGGATGACTTCCATGCGGTCCAGCAGCGGCGCGGGAATATTCAGGCTGTTGGCCGTGCAGACGAACATCACCCCCGACAGGTCCAGATCGACCTCCAGGTAGTGATCGTTGAATGTCGAGTTCTGCTCCGGATCGAGCACTTCGAGCAGCGCCGAGGATGGGTCGCCGCGGAAGTCCATCGACATCTTGTCGACTTCGTCGAGCAGAAACAGCGGATTGTGCACCGCCGCCTTCGAGATGTTCTGCACGATCTTGCCGGGCATGGACCCGATGTAGGTGCGGCGGTGGCCGCGGATCTCGGCCTCGTCGCGCACTCCGCCCAGGGACATCCGCACGAACTTGCGGTTCGTGGACCGGGCAATGCTCTGGCCGAGGGACGTCTTGCCGACGCCCGGCGGCCCCACGAGGCACAAGATCGGACCGCGCAGCTTGTCCACGCGCTGCTGGACGGCCAGATACTCGACGATGCGCTCCTTCACCTTGTCGAGTCCGAAGTGGTCCTCATCCAGCACCTTCTCCGCGCGGGCAATGTCCTTGATGATCTTGGTCCGCTTCTTCCACGGCACCTTGACCAGCCAGTCGATGTAGTTGCGCACGACCGTCGCCTCGGCGGACATCGGCGACATCATCTTCAGCTTGTTCAGCTCGCCGGTGGCCTTCTCGCGTGCCTCCTTGGGCATGCCGGCCTTGGCGATCTTCTGCTCGAGCTCGGTGATCTCGTTGCCGCCCTCGTCCATCTCGCCGAGCTCTTTCTGAATGGCCTTCATCTGCTCGTTCAGGTAGTACTCGCGCTGGCTCTTCTCCATCTGCGCCTTGACGCGGCCACGGATGCGCTTCTCGATCTGCAGCACATCCATCTCGCCTTCGATCGCAACCAGGATGTGCTCGAGGCGCTTCCTGACATCGAGGATTTCCAGGACTTTCTGCTTCTCGGCCAGCTTCAGCGACATGTGAGCGGCGACCGTGTCGGCCAGCCGCCCCGCGTGCTCGATTCCGGCCAGCGCGGTCAGAACCTCGGGCGGCACCTTTTTGTTGAGCTTCACGTACTGCTCGAACTGCGAGATGACCGACCGCGCCAGTACGTCCATCTCGCGCTCGTCGTACGCTTCGAGGTCGGGCAGCAGGGTCACGTCCGATGAGTAGTACTCGCCGGCGTGCAGCTTTTCGATTCGTGCGCGATCGACGCCCTCCACGAGAACCTTTACGGTCCCGTCGGGAAGCTTCAGCAATTGCAGAATGGTGGCGATCGTGCCGATACGGTACAGGTCGTCCGCCTTCGGGTCATCGACGTCGGCCTGCTTCTGCGCAACCAGCATGATGCGCTTATCGGTGCGCATGGCGACGTCCAGCGCCTGTATCGACTTCTCGCGGCCGACGAACAGCGGGATCACCATGTGCGGATAAACGACTACGTCCCGGAGAGGCAGCACCGGCACGCTCTCGATACCTGTGGTTGTTGGATTCGGAGTGGTTGGGTCGGACACGCTCAAGCCCTCGATGACGAATGGGACATGGCTTGCGGTGCGAGCGCAAGCCAGCGTAAGGGTAGTTTAACGGGAAACGCGGTTGCGCCGCCGTGTTTCAACGGCTGCGTCAAAGCCCATGGAAAGCAACGGTCAGTGATGATTGGTTCCGGACGCGCGGCGCGGCTCATCAACGCTGGCCAGCCGGGCCTCGTCCGTGCCGTACACCACGTAGGGTTTCGTCTGTCCCTCGATAACCGTTTCATCGATCACGACTTTAACGACATTCCGCATCGACGGCAGCTCGTACATTGTGTCCAGCAGCACAGTTTCGAGAATCGTGCGCAGGCCGCGCGCGCCGGTCTTGCGCTGCATCGCCCGGTGGGCGACCGCCTTCAACGCCTCGTCCCGGAACTCGAGCTCGGAGCCTTCCATCTCGAACAGCCGCCGGTACTGCTTGGTCAGCGCGTTCTTCGGCTCGGTCAGGATCGACACCAGCGCGGTCTCGTCGAGCTCGTCCAGCGTCGCTACGACCGGCAGGCGGCCGACGAATTCCGGAATCAGGCCGTACTTGATCAGATCTTCCGGCTCCACGTCATGGAACAGGTCGCTGCCGTGCGGCCGCACGTTGACGTCCCGCACCTCTGAAGTGAAGCCGATCCCGCCCTTCTGCGTGCGGTTCAGGATGATCTTCTCCAGCCCCGCGAACGCGCCGCCGCAGATGAACAGGATGTTGGAGGTATCGACCTGCAGGAATTCCTGCTGGGGATGCTTGCGGCCGCCCTGCGGCGGCACGGAGGCAATCGTGCCTTCGATGAGCTTCAGCAGCGCCTGCTGCACGCCTTCGCCGGAAACGTCGCGCGTGATGGACGGGTTGTCCGACTTGCGCGAGATCTTGTCGATCTCGTCGATGTACACGATACCCGTCTGCGCTTTCTCGACGTCGTAGTCGCATTTCTGCAGAAGCTTCTGAATGATGTTCTCGACGTCCTCACCGACATAGCCCGCTTCGGTCAGCGTGGTCGCATCAGCGATGGTGAACGGGACATTGAGCAATCGGGCGAGTGTCTCGGCGAGCAGCGTCTTGCCACAGCCGGTCGGGCCGATCAGCAGGATGTTGCTCTTGGCAATCTCGACATCGTCCTTGGAACGCGTACTGGCCGTGCGAGTCTGCAGGCGCTTGTAGTGATTGTAGACCGCGACCGACAGAACCTTCTTGGCGCGCTCCTGGCCGATGACGTACTCGTCGAGTACTTTCTTGATCTCGTGAGGCTTCGGGAGCTTGTCGCGGGCGCGCTCGGCACGGTCCTCGAGCTCTTCGCGGATGATGTCGTTGCACAGCTCCACGCACTCGTCGCAAACGAATACCGAGGGGCCGGCAATCAGCTTGCGGACTTCGTGCTGACTTTTCCCGCAGAAGGAACAGTAGAGAAGCTTTCCGTCGTCGTGGCGGCCGCGGGAATCTTCACTCATCGAAGGTCCTCATGAACGCGCAGCATATACCACGCGCAACTTCTTATAGCATGGTGTCCGGGCGCTAGGCAAAGCACCACGTCACCGCTAACCCTTTGTGTGAATGGGAATTGTGTGACCCACATGCACACTCTCGCCGGCATCCGCCCATAATCGGTAATTTCCGCCTGGTTTGCCACGCTGGCCATCCCTCATGCGGGCTGGCCCCTTGGGAAGCGCGGCTGGCGCAAGCCTCGCACCAGGCTCACTTGGCCGGCAGCGTCGCGATGACGTCGCCCCGCTTCTCCAGCACGCGGTCCACCAGGCCGTAGCGGACCGCCTCGTTCCAGTCCATGAACCGGTCGCGATCCGTGTCCTGCTTGATGCGTTCGACGCTCTGGCCGGTGTGCTTGGCCAGGATTTTGTTCAGTCGGTCGCGCGTTTCGAGCATTTCCTTGGCATGGATCTCCATATCCGCGGCCTGCCCCTGAAAGCCGCCCAGCGGCTGGTGGATCATCACGCGGGCATGCGGCAGACAGAAGCGCTTGCCGGCCGCCCCCGCGGCGAGCAGCACGGCACCCATGCTGGCCGCCTGTCCGATGCAGATCGTGCTGACGTCCGGCTTGATGAACTGCATCGTGTCATAAATAGCCAAGCCCGAGGTCACGACCCCGCCCGGCGAATTGATGTACAGGGCAATGTCCTTCTCCGGATTTTCCGACTCCAGGAAGAGCATCTGGGCCACGACGATGTTGGCTATGTAGTCATCGACCGCTCCGACGATGAAGATCAGTCGCTCCTTGAGCAGGCGCGAATAGATGTCATAAGCACGTTCACCGCGGGCCGTCTGCTCGACGACCATGGGAACCAGATTCAACGCACGTTCGTTCATGTGTGGCTCTCGATGTTTTGATCCGTCCGGTCGATGTTCTGTGTGGTACTCGCGCCGATGATGCTGCCGGCAGCCGCACCCGCGTTCGCGTCAAGGCCGAAGCCGGTCAGCTCCTTGAACGTCAGCGGCCGGTCCGTCACGCGCGCCTGCCCCACCACCCAGTCCACGACCTGGTCTTCGAGCACGGCGGATTCAATCTGGCGCATCGCCTCCGCGTTCTGCTCGTAGGCGCGCCGTGCCTCGTCGGGGTTGGGGTAGGTACCGATGATGTCGTTCAGCCTTGTCTGCACGCCGGCGCGGTCAACTTTCAGGCCCTCGGCCTGCACGATCTGTCCCATCAGCAAGCCCAGCGCGGCTCGCCGGCGAGCAGGTTCTTCAAAAGCCTCGCGGGGGGGAAGTTGGCTCGCATCCTTCACACCCATCCGGCGCGCAGCGTCAAGCTGCAGTCGCTGGACTTGCTCGTCGATCAGAGCGCGTGGCACTTCGATTGAGTTCTCCCGATACAGCGCGTCCATCACCTGAACGCGGACACGATTGCGGATGACGTCACCGAGCTCGCGCTCCATGCTCTTGCGCACCTCTACGCGCAAAGCCTCCGTCCCGCCTTCTTCCACACCGTACGCGCGGCAGAAGGCTTCGTCCACTTCTGGCAGGCTCTGCTCTTCCACTCGCTTTATGGTGACTTGCAACGCTGCCGTGCGGCCCGCAATGCTCTTGTTGGGGTGTTCCGGCGGGAATGGAAGGGAGACCGTGCGAGTTTCGCCGGCGGAGGCGCCCTTGACGCCGTCCTCGAGCTGCGCGACAGCCTGGCGGGAGCCGACGATGATCTGGGCATCACGGCCGTCACCGCCTTCGAAGGCCTTACCCTCGATACGGCCCTCGAAGTCGAGAGTGACGCGATCGGTATCGACCGCAGGACGTTCGACCGGCGCGAACACGGGCCGTTGGCGGCGCATGCTCTCGAGCATCGCGCTCACATCCTCATCCGTGACGTCGGCCGACGGGCGTTCGATGACCATCGAGTCCGGCGACTTGATACTGATCTCGGGCAGCACTTCGAAGACTGCGGCGTACTTGAGATCCGTTCCCGGAGCCATGGCGATCGGCTCGATGCGGGGGCCGCCAGCGGGGGTGAGCTTCTCCTGGCTCAGAGCCTGCGCAAAGGAGCTGCGCATCAGATCGGTTACCACCTCCTGGTGGACCTGGCTTCCGAACTGCTTGCGCACGACCGTGATCGGCGCCTTTCCAGGCCGGAACCCCTTCAGACGGGCCGTACGGGAGATGCTCTTGAGCCGCTGCTCGACTTCGGCGACGACCTCGGTTGCGGGCACCGCCACTTCGAGGCGCCGCTCGAGACCGCCGGTGGCGGTCAGGGATACTTGCATGACAAATCCTCGATCCTGAAACTTCGCTCGGCCCCTGCGCGCCCCCCAGCTAGTCGTACGGGGTTCGCGGCTTTGCGCGAACCCCGTAAGTCCTGCGCAAAGCGCATGACAAGAACTGCGAAAGGAGAGACTCGAACTCTCACGGGTTTCCCCACTGGAACCTAAATCCAGCGCGTCTACCAGTTCCGCCACTTTCGCCCGTGCAGCGCGCACACCGAATGTGCGGCTGAAGACTGCGCTATTCGACCGATACTGACTATGCTTGGGGGGGTGCCTGATTATAGCCGATGGGCGGGCCTGATAGCCGCCGGGGTCGGCCTGGGTCCGCCGGCATTTTTCGGGCATCCGTCTGCAGGCTGGCTGGTATGCACGCCACCTGCTGATGTCCTCAACTGGCCGGTCCCGCCTTTCGATCGAGCGATGACACCTGGCGTGCTGCGATCTCGAGCCGGTCGATCTGGTCCTGGATGCGGTCCGCCACACTGCGCTGCAGGACATTGGCAATGTCCTCGTCAAGGTCGCTGTTCTGCCGCCTCAGCGCCGCCACCGCCACAACGACGGCGGATTGAATCTGGCGAAGGTGCAGCACGACCTCCCCCACCTGGGCCCGGATCACCCGGGTTTTGGACACCGATTTACGGGAAACCATCCTCCCTCCTTGTCTCCCCCGCCCAGTCACTTAGCGCCGTGCGGATACCGTACGTTACTTTAATACGAGAAGTCAATACTTATGTGATGTCATTTGGCTCCGGCCATTCATGGCGCTACATTTGTGCCGTAACGTCCTGCCAGGTGTACGGCACAACGGAATCCTCAATGGCCGATCGGCGCGCAAGACAGGCCAGCGGCGGCTTCGCCCTGCGCCTGCGACAGGTCATCGAGGACTACGGCAGCGCCAACTCGATCGCCAGGCTCATCGAGCGCTCGGAGGGCGCCGTGCGCAAGTGGTTGCGTGGAGAATCGGAGCCGAACGTCACGGACCTGCGCACGTTGTGCGATCAGACCCAGACCAGTATCGAGTGGCTCGTGACCGGCCGCGGCCGCCGCGATGCCGCGCCGGTCTCCCTGCAGGAGACGCCGCCGCCGCTGTATGAGAATGCCGGCAACCAGCCGCTCAACTACGCCCTGCTCGAGGGCATCATGGATGCGCTGGATGCTGAAACTCGCAAAGGCGGCCTCGACCTGACCTCCACCAAGCGCTCCATGCTAGTCGTAACGCTCTACGACTTGTGTCAGGAAACTCAGAAAGTCGATCATGAGGCGGTGGCGCGCCTCGTCAGACTGGCGCGCTAGTCCAATGCCAAAAGACGCCTGCGGCGCTTTTGGCCCGCTCACAAAAGGCGTGGATAACAGGAGAATCCTATTTCAGCCCTACCCCTTGAGATGACTGTCGTCGAGATCGCAGCGCCCGGTGGTCCGGAGCAGCTCAAGACGAGTGTGCGTCCGGTGCCGAAACCCGGTGACGCGGAAGTGCTCGTGCGGGTGGCCGCCGCAGGGGTCAACCGCCCCGACGTCATGCAGCGCCAGGGGCGCTATCCGCCGCCGCCGGGTGCTTCCGATCTGCCTGGCATGGAAGTCTCCGGCGAGATCGTGGCCCTGGGTGTGCAAGTCTCCGGGCTGTCGCTCGGCGATCGGGTCACAGCGCTGCTGCCGGGCGGCGGGTACGCCGGTTACGCCATCGCCGCCGCCGAGTTGTGCCTGCCCGTGCCGCCGGGCTTGAGCATGGTGGAAGCCGCCGCCATTCCGGAAACGTACTTCACGGTGTGGACCAACCTGTTTGAGCGCGGAGGGTGCAAGGCCGGAGACACCGTGCTCATCCATGGAGGCACGAGCGGCATCGGAACGACAGCGATCCAACTTGCCACCGCGTGGGGTGCGCGCGTGCTCGCAACCGCCGGGACAGCCGACAAGGCGCGCGCGTGCGAGAAATTGGGGGCCGTGCGCGGTATCGACTACCGCACCGAGGACTTTGTCGAAGTCGTGCGGCTCGAGACCGCAGGCCACGGAGCCGATGTCATTCTTGACATGGTGGCCGGCAGCTACGTCGAGCGCAACCTCGAAGCCGCCGCGGTCGAAGGGCGGATCGTCGTCATCTCCACGCTGGGCGGCACCCGGACCGAATTCAAGATGAATTTGATCATGACCAAGCGCCTCACCCTGACCGGCTCCACGCTGCGGCCGAGAACGGTCGCGCAAAAGGCGGCGGTCGCGGCCGGCGTGCGCAAGAACGTGTGGCCGCTGCTCAGCGCCGGCCGTGTGCGACCGGTGATCTACGCGACATTCCCACTGGCCAAGGCGAGCGAAGCCCACCGTCTCATGGAGACCTCGAGCCATATCGGCAAGATTGTCCTGACGGTCTGAATGTCAGGCGTCGGCCAGCGTCCTGACGTGAGCGACCACGCTTCGTCCCAAAGCCGACAGGTTGTAGCCGCCCTCGAGCATCGAGACGATGCGCTTTTTCGAGTGGCGCGCCGCCAGCGCCATCAATTCACGCGTGATCCACGCATAGTCATCCTCGACCAGCGCGAGGCCGCCCAGCAGATCCTCCCGGTGGGCGTCGAAGCCGGCTGAGATCAGGATCATCTGCGGCGCGAAATCCTCCAGTGCCGGCAGCCAATGCTGCTCCACCGCCTTGCGGGCGGCGTCGCCGCCGCTGCCCGCCGCCAGCGGCACGTTGATCATGTTGGGTGCGGGACTGCCGGTACCGCTGTAGGGATAGAACGGATGCTGGAAGAAACCCGCCATCAACAGCCGCTCCCGCCACTGCGGCGCGCTGAACAGGTCTTCGGTGCCGTTGCCATGGTGGACGTCGAAGTCGACGATCGCGACGCGCTCGAGACCCATCCTGTCGAGCGCGTAGGCGGCAGCCACGCCGATGTTGTTGAATATGCAAAAGCCCATCGATCGGCTCTGGGTCGCGTGGTGGCCGCAGGGGCGAACCGCGCAGAAGGCATTGACCGCCCGCCCCGACACGAGCTCATCGACCGCCAGGATACCCGCGCCGGCTGCCCGGCGCGCCGCCGCCAGACTGTGGGGGTTCATGGACGTATCCGGATCGAGCTGCACGTGGCCCTCTGCAGGCGCATGCTCGAAGATCTGCTCGACATAGGACGAATGATGCACCCGCCTGAGGTCGTCCGCGTGGACCAACGGCGCTTCGAGGCAGCGCAGTGCCTCCAGCAATCCCGACGAGCGCATGTGTTGGTTGACCGCATTCAGGCGGTCCGGACACTCCGGGTGCCGGGCACCCATCTCGTGGCGAAGACAGTCGGGATGGGTGATATAGACGGTGGTCATTGCGTCTCCTGCCACGTTCATGATTCCCGCGCCGCAAGCAGCGGCAGGGCGCGAAAATAGCCGCTCGGGCCGCGCGCGGACTCCGGAGTGTGCCGAAAGCGAAGCATCGGAAGCCGCAGGACAACGCTCCGATGCGCTGGAATGCACCGCACCTCATGACTCATATATGTTATGAGCACAAGCAGGTCCACGCAAAGGAGACCCGATGGCTGGCCGCAATTTCCTGTTCGTTCCTGGACCGACCAACGTCCCCGACCGCGTGCTGCGTGCGATGAACGTCGCGATGGAGGACCATCGCTCGGCCGCCTTTCCGCAGCTCACCCATGACTGTCTGAGCGGATTGAAGCACGTCTTCAAAACCAACACGGGCTCCCCGTTGCTGTTCCCTTCTTCCGGCACGGGCTGTTGGGAAGCTGCACTGACCAACTGCCTGAATCCCGGCGACACGGTGCTGGCTGCACGCTTCGGCCAGTTCAGCCATCTGTGGGTGGACATGTGCCAGCGCCTGGGATACGAAGTCGAGGTTCTGGAAACGCCCTGGGGCGAGGGCGCGCCGCTCGACCGCCACCTCGCCTGCCTGGCCGCCGACACGCAGCACCGGATCAAGGCCGTGCTGGTCTGCCAGAACGAGACGGCCACGGGCGTGACCAGCGATGTGGCCGCCATCCGCCAGGCCATGGACAGCGCCAGGCATCCGGCCCTGCTGTTCGTTGACTCCGTGAGCGCGCTCTGCAGCATCGACTTCCGCATGGACGAATGGGGGGTGGATGTCTGTGTCGCCGGGTCGCAGAAGGGCCTGATGCTGCCTGCGGGATTGGGCGTGACTTGCATCAGCCGCAAGGCGCTCGAGGCGGCAAGGACCGCGAAGTCGCCGCGATGTTATTTCGACTATGGCGACATGGTCGCCGCCAATGCGTCGGGCTATTTCCCGTACACGCCGCCGGTACCGATGATGCACGGCCTGCGCGAGTCGCTCGCCATGATCGCCGAGGAGGGATTGCAGAACATCTTCCATCGACACCACTATCTGGCTGGCGGCGTTCGGGCCGCGGTGCTGGAGGGTTGGGACTTGAAGCTGTGCGCGGTTGCGCCGCAGTGGTATTCCGATACCGTATCCGCGGTAATGGTGCCGCAAGGCATCAACGCCGCCGAGGTGATCGCGCGCGCCTTCAGACGGTACAACCTGGCGCTCGGCGCGGGCCTTTCCAGACTCGCCGGCAGATTGTACCGCATCGGCCATCTGGGCGACCTCAACGAGCTCATGCTGCTCGGCGCGCTCTCGGGAGCGGAGATGGCCATGCGCGATGCCGGCATGAAGATCGAACCGGGCAGCGGCGCGGCCGCCGCGCAGGAGTACTGGCACAGCCACTCGCCCGTGGCTGGGGCCGCGACGGGAGCCGCTGGCGTAGCTGCGGCCGCAGCCACGAGACCCGCTGGCGCCCGGGTAAGCGGT
Source organism: Steroidobacteraceae bacterium (assembly GCA_050738795.1). Taxonomy (GTDB): domain Bacteria; phylum Pseudomonadota; class Gammaproteobacteria; order Steroidobacterales; family Steroidobacteraceae; genus 13-2-20CM-66-19. The sequence goes on along the minus strand of JBOIAD010000025.1, from coordinate 19,417 downwards.
GTCGAATGACGCAGCGCGTCGTGTTCCTGGACCGCGCGTCACTCAAGGCCAAGGTCCGCAGACCCTCCTGCGCAACGGAGTACGTCGAGCATGCAAAGACTTCCCTCGATGAGATCGTGCCGCGCCTGAAGGGCGCTACGGTCGCGATCGTCAATAAAGTGCCTCTGCGCGCGGGCGCGCTGAAGCAGTTGCCGCAGCTCCAGATGATCGCGGTAGCTGCGACCGGCTACGATGTCGTGGACGTCGCCTATTGCAAAGAGCATGGGATTGCCGTCGCCAACATCCGCAACTATGCCACCCACACCGTGCCGGAGCATGCTTTTGCGCTGATCCTGGCATTGCGCCGGAACATCCTCGCTTACCGCCAGGATGTGGAAAACGGCCTGTGGAACCAGTCCGACCAGTTCTGCCTCTTCACCCACGCCATCGGGGATCTGTACGGCGCGACGCTCGGCATCATCGGCGAAGGAGCCATCGGCCGGAGCACCGCATCGATCGGACGGGCATTCGGTATGCGGGTGCTGTTCGCCGACCATCCGCCGCCCAGGATGGCAGGAGTGAGCTTTACGCCGCTCGAGCAGGTCCTGGCCGAATCCGATGTCATCTCGCTGCATTGTCCGCTGCTGCCGGCCACCCGCAATCTCATCAACCTGGATGCCTTTCGCAGGATGAAGCGCAGCGCGCTGCTAATCAACACGGCCAGGGGTGGACTGGTCGATGAGTCTGCGTTGCTCCAGGCGCTGAACGAAGGATTGATTGCCGGCGCCGGTTTCGACGTTCTGACGGTCGAGCCGCCGGCGAACGGCCATCCACTGCTTGATGTGCGCCGGCCGAACTTCATCCTCACGCCGCACGTCGCGTGGGCCTCGGACGGCGCCATGCAGTTTCTGGCAGATCAATTGATCGATAACATCGAGCTGTGGTGCGCGGGGACACCACAGCATCTGGTGACCTGAAGCCTCATTGCCCGGCCCTGCCCTCTTGCAGCGTCTTCGCCAGCAGCTTGGTCAGCGTGTACACCGAGTCCAGGTAAGGAGTCGGTGTGCCGGTCAACCGGGCGAGCTCGACGACGGCCCCCAACAGGGCATCGATCTCGAGCGCGCGCCCGGCCTCGACATCCTGAAGCATCGAGGTTTTGTGATGACCCACGCGCTCCGCGCCTGCGATGCGCTTCTCGATCGGTACACGGAAGGTAATGCCGAGCTTCCCGGCGACGCTCTGCGCCTCAGTCATCATGATCGCCGCGAGCGTGCGGCTGGGCGGGTACTGGCAGATTGCTGCAAGAGTTGCGCGCGTCAGTGCGCTGATGGGATTGAACGTCATGTTGCCCCAGAGCTTCAACCAGATCTCCGCGCGGATATCGGCGAGTACCGGCGCCTTCAACCCGGAGCGGACGAAGCAATCGGCCACGCGCGTAACCCGCTCGCTCGCCGTGCCATCCGGCTCCCCGACGGGGAAGCGGTTGCCCTCCACGTGCCTGATCAGGCCGTGTGCCACGAGCTCAGCGGCCGGGTACACCACGCAGCCGATGACTCTCTCCGCAGGGATATGGCTCCCTATCAACCCCTGAGGGTCGACGCTCTGCACACGGGTACCCGCGAGCGCACCCGGGTATCCGTAAAAATACCAATAGGGAATTCCGTTCTGCATCGGCACGACGACGGTGTCAGGTCCAAGCAGCTTGGGCACCTCGGGGGCAACCGCCTCCACCTGATGGGCCTTCATCGCGAGAATGACCAGGTCCTGCGGGCCGGCAGCGGCGTAGTCGGCAGTCGCCTGGACCTGCGGCAGGTGCTGCTCGGTGCCGTCGGCCATGATGAGCCGGATGCCGCGCGCCTGCAGTGCCTCGAGGTTCGCGCCCCGGGCGATGAAAGTGACATCCTCGCCGGCGAGGGCAAGCCGGGCCCCGACGTAGCCTCCGATGGCACCGACACCGATGATTGCAATTTTCACTTACCTTGCCTCGCACCGCACGTGTCAGATCACCTTGCGCGCGCGGAATGCCTCGATGTCGGCTGTCCCGTAGCCAAGCTCCGCCAGTACTTCTTCGGTGTGTTCGCCCAGCAGCGGGGAGCGCCTCACTTCACTCACGCTATCGCTCATCTTGATCGGATTCCCGACGGTCAGATACTTGCCGCGCTTGGGATGATCGACTTCGACGATCGTGCCCGTGGCGCGCAGCGACGGCTCCGCGGCAAGCTCCTGCATCGAAAGAATCGGACCGCACGGGATATCGTGCTCGTTCAGCAACTGCATGGCCTCGAACTTGGTCTTCGTCACCGTCCATGCCTCGATCGCCGCAAAGACTTCGGTGAGCCGCGGCAGGCGCGCATTCGGTGTCGCATAGTCCGAGTGCGTCATCCACGCGTCCTTGCCGATGATCCTGCATATTGCCGGCCACACGGGTGCCTGGGCGATGAAGTACAGGTAGGCATTGGGATCGCTCTGCCATCCCTTGCACTTGACGATGGAGCCCGGCTGGCCGCCTCCCGAGGCATTGGCCGCGCGCGGCACCGCGTCGCCGAACTTCCCATTGGGATACTGTGGGTACTCGTGCATGACACCGGTCCGCGCGAGCCGCTGTTGGTCGCGCAGCTTGACCCGGCAGAGATTCAACACACCATCCTGCATTGCCGTCAGGACCTTTTGCCCGCGGCCGGTGGTATTGCGCTGGTAAAGCGCGGCCACAATGCCGAGCGCGAGGTGCAGGCCGGTCCCGCTATCGCCGATCTGGGCTCCCGTCACGAGCGGCGGCCCATCGTCGAAGCCGGTCGTCGATGCGGATCCGCCCGCGCACTGCGCGACGTTCTCATACACCTTGCACTCTGCATACGGACCCGGCCCGAATCCCTTGATCGACGCCACGATCATCCGCGGATTGAGCTGCTGGATGCGCTCCCAGGTAAATCCCATCCGATCCAGGGCACCCGGAGCAAAGTTCTCCACCAGGACATCGCACCGCTTGACGAGTTTCTCCAGGATCTGCTTGCCCGGCTCGCTCTTGGTGTCGAGCGTGATGGAGCGCTTGTTGTGATTCAGCATCGTGAAGTAGAGGCTGTCGACATCCGGAATGTCGCGGAGCTGCTGCCGCGTGACGTCACCGGCTCCGGCCCGCTCGACTTTGATGACGTCAGCCCCGAACCACGCCAGCAACTGCGTACAGGTTGGACCCGACTGCACGTGCGTGAAATCGAGAACGCGAACACCATCTAACGCTTTGCTCATTGCAGACTCCCAACGTCAAGCACACCATTTGCATCCCGACGGTCCGGCGTGATTACACGGAACCGTCCGAGGCTCGTGCTCCAGTGACAGTGCTCAGCGGCGCTGGCTCCATCGCTCGCAGCGCGGCGAAATGCCGCACACGCATTGGCTTGAGAACCACCAGCGCGAGGGCCGCCGCGACCAGATTGAAACTCATTCCGATCGTGAACACCGCTCCCCAGCCCCGGTACTTTGCGATGGCGGCCGCTGCGGGCACGAGCAGCGCGCCCGCGCCCTTGGCGGTATAAAGCATCCCGGCGTTTGCGGCCGCGTAGCGCGCGCCGAAGGTGTCTCCCTGGGTCGCCGGGAACAGGCTGAAGATCTCGCCATACACCCCGAAATACAACGCCGTGACGAGCACGAATACCACGGGAGCCGTGCCCCAGTGGCTGAGCGTAAACAACGCCGCCGCGCCGATGGTGAATGCGATGGCCATCGTGTGCTCGCGACCGATCCGATCGGACAGCCACCCGAAGAACGGCCGGCCGAGGCCATCGAGAATGCGATTGAGCGCCAGCGCAAACACCAGTGCGGGCATCGCAATGCCTGCCAGCTCGACCGGGATCTTCTCGATCCTGAAGTCCTTCGCGATCGGGGCCATCGAGGCCGCCATGGTGAGTCCCCCTGCGGCGATCAGCACGAACATGGCGTACATCAGCCAAAACACCGGACTGCGCAGCACTTCCATGGGTGAATAGCCGCGCGCGGTCTGGTTCGGCCGAACCTTGGCCGCCAACAGCTCGGGGGGCGCGATCCGCATGCCCCAGGCCATCACGAACACGATGGCGCCCTGGAGCAAACCGAACTTCAGGAAGGCCTGCTCGTAGCCCGCCGAGTTGATCATTTTCGATATCGGAATGATCGTCAGGGCCGCACCCGCACCGAAGCCCGAGGCGGTGATGCCGGCGGCGAGCCCGCGGCGGCCCGGAAACCACTTGAGGGCATTACCGACGCACGTGCCGTAAACGCAGCCGGTGCCCATCCCGCCGACCGCCGCACCAAAGTACAACACCGGAAGCGAGCTCGCGCCCGAATTGACTACCCAGGCAACCGCCACCAGCACCGCGCCCCCGACGACGACCCAGCGAGGTCCGAAACGGTCGACCAGATAAGCCTCCATCGGCACGAGCCAGGTCTCCACCGCGACGAACAGAGCAAACGCAAACTGGATGGCGGCCCGTCCCCAGTGATACTTAGCGTCGATTGGATTGACGAATAGCGTCCATCCGTACTGGAGGTTCGCGACGCTGGCCATGCAAATGACCCCGATGACCAGCTGCACCCACGGGCGCGCCAAGGGGGACCTCGCAGGTTGCATTGAAGAGAAATTCGAGCTCATGTCGCTTTTCGTGATTTCACCCAGCCGCTTCCGCGATTCCCACGCCGCAGGCCATTCAATCCCGGCTCAGGCGCAAAGGCAGTCCCTGATGCCCGGCGTGTGATCGCGTCGCTACGGTCAATCGGCTTATGCTTCTTTGGCTACTTCTTTGGCTGGTATATCATGTATTTGCTTATTTTTGGACGCCAGGGCAGGGAAACGCGCTCCCCTGGACCCCGGACGGCGGCGCGGGCCGCGCAGCGCTACGGAATGGACGCTGCGGCACGAAGCTTACTGGCAGTAAACTCTTTCCTAATCAACCAGCTACGTCTCTTCGGCGCCAGTAGTACTGGCTTTACACGGAGCGGGGACTGCCCGCGACGATCGCCCAGCCGGTTCGTGCACGCCGCTGCTCCAGGGGTGTCGTACAATCTCATATATCTAATGCAGCCCGGCATTCGCCCCTGCGCCTCGGGCGGGTCATGAATACCACCGCAAAAATATTTGAGCGCGCGTGCGCAACGGCTCCCCTGGCATTGGCGCCACTGAACGCGACGAGTCTGCGCGATCAGGCCTATGCACTGCTGAAAGCCGCGATCGCGGATACCGATATCTATAACCCGCAGCAGGAATTGCGGCTGGAAGAGCGGCAACTGGTCACCGCACTCCGCGTCAGCCGCACTCCGATTCGTGAAGCGCTATCCCTGCTTGAGCAGGAGGGGTTCGTCCGTACGATCCCGCGGCGCGGCATCTACATCGTTCGCAAGTCGAAGCGGCAGATCATCGAGATGATCCAGATGTGGGCGGCGCTGGAGTCCATGGCGGCCAGACTCGCCACCCTGCACGCACCGGACTCGGAGATTGCCCGCCTGCGCCATCTGTTCGCAGAGTTCCAGAACTCGCCGCCGTCCGAGCATCTGGATGAATACTCGGATGCCAACATCGCATTTCACACCGAAGTGATTCGCCTCGGAGGCTCGCAGACCATCGTGGATGCCACACGGAATCTGCTGCTGCACGTCCGTGCGATCCGCCGGGCGACGATCACGCAAAGCGACCGCGCATCCCGGTCGATCATCGATCATCTCAGGATCATCGAGTCTCTGGAGCTGCGCGACACCGAGCTGGCCGAACGGTTGACGCGCCAGCACACGCTCGACCTGGCGTCGCATGTGGACCGTTACTGCGATTTCCTTGGCTGAATCGCCGCATGCGGCTGCGATCGGCTGAGCCTGGTGACGCACTGGGGGTGGCGCGCGTTCACGTGCGCTCATGGCAGGCGGGCATGCCGGACGCTACGCATCGTCACCTCTGGCTATCATCTGCAACCGGATGGATTGCGGGCGCTTCGCGTACGCAACGTCATGCGCCCGAAGTGGAAAACCGGACCGGACGATTCGCCGATCAACTTACTCAATATGGAAGTCGAGAGATACGCCATGGCCCACGCACAATTCCGCTCTCTTGCCTGCATCAGCGCGCTGATCGCAATCGCGGCACCGGTTTATTCGCAGCAGCCGTCGGCGACGACTCCCGCGTCAACCGCCACTCCTGGCACGCCGCCAGCCGCGCAAGCGCCCGCGGCCGACAAGGCGCCATCCGCACCGTCGGCGGAAATGCTCAGTCGCGCCAACGCTGTCGGGCTGCGGCCGGAAGTTAGAAAGGGCGTCACCGTGTACTGCCGGAAGGATGCGGACCTCGGCACCCGTTTCCCGACCAAAAAATGCGTCGACGAGAACGGCCTCGAGGATATGGTCCTGAGGCTGGAGCGCCAGAAGCTGCAGATTCAGCAGCAACAGGGGCAGCACTGAGGTCGATACTCCGCGGGTCTGCGAAAGGCGAAGCGCTCAGTCAAGGCTTGCGGGTCAAGGGTCGGGTCGCAATGGGGGGTCGGCGGGCCGTTGATCGGCCACCATAGGGTTCACGAAGTTGCCAGTCAGCTCGCTGATCAGCCTGACGCCGACTCCTAGCCTGCGGACGATGCCACCTGAAGCGTTCCCAGGTACTCCAGCACCGCAGCCAGGTCGGTGACTTCCGCGTATTTGCTTTGCAGATCAAATAAATTGGCCTCATGCGGGCCCGGGGCGCGATCGCCCACCGCCTCGCGGACAACCACCGGAATGAAGCCATGCTGACAGCAGTCCACGGCGCTGGCTCGCACGCACCCGCTCGTGGACAGTCCTGCAATCAACACGGTGTCAATCCGCAATGCGGTCAACTGCGAAGCGAGCGAGGTACCAAAAAAGGCGCTGGCGTACTGCTTGACGATGAGGCTTTCGCCGTCTACCGGCTCCAAACCGGGGGCGAAAGCGGCCAGTTCAGGGCTGACTCCTTTTTCGAAGCAACGCAGCAGCGGCAGCTTTTCGAAAAAGACGCCGCCATTGCGTCCGCCGCGCTCGTACTCCACGCACGTGTGCACGATCGGGATCCCGGTCTTCCGAGCTGCTTCCAACAGGATTCGCGCCGCCACCCGCGTCGCCTCGACACCCGCATATAGAGCGGAGTCTTTCAGGAAATAGGCCTGGACAAAATCGACCAGCAGCAGCGCCGGCTTTCGGCCAAGCTGCAGTGCATGGCCGAACCCAGCGCGGGAGCAGTTTTGTTGCGGGATTTCAGGCACAGGGTCATCCGGAATCAAGCGCAGCCCGACTGGTCCTGCGAGGGTCGCCGGATTGGCTGGCTGCGCAGTTTAGCAATTTCGCCCAACGAATCGTGAGTCGTCGGGCTAGGACGCAGCACGGCGGGCGGCCTTGAGGGCCCATTGGGTAAATGTCGGCTGCCGGGGCGGCGGCAGACCCGTTTCATCGAGGCACCGCGCTTTGAGCTCTTCGAGGGACTCAAAGCCTCGATCAAACAATTTCACCGTGCGACGCTCTGCCGCCATTTTGGCCCGCAGTGACTCGGTCGCGGCCGTATCGATCGCCCCCCCCGGCCCCATCACGACACCGTAGCGCTGCGCGCCTTGGACTGTGATCAAGCCAGCTTCGAGATCGAACTTCACCTTTGCGGCTTCGCGCTCCAAGGGATCACCGCACCCGCCCCCGCCCCAGGTATCCGAGATCAACAGATCACCCGCCGCCACTTTAACGTGGTCGAGTTTCGAGTGCAGCAGCTGCTCGCTGCCGTCGTGGCGAATCAGCAGCTTGCGACTTCGGGCCCCCGGCAGCCCGCCATTGACTCCCCAGGGATAGGTCAGCCATCGGTCATCGTGGATGGAGATCTCGCCCGGCTCGAGAAATCGATAGCCAATGCGCAAGCCGTTTCCGCCACGGTTTTTCCCCGGGCCGCCCGAATCCGGAATGGTCTCATACGTCTCAACGCGCAGTGGAAAGTAGCTCTCCAGAAATTCGTTGGGCACGTTGGTGAACGACGGCCAGAGTGAATGGCCGTCCGGGCCGTCACCAAAGGGCTTGCCCGGAATGCCTCCAAAGGTGATCTGATAGAGCTGATACCAGTCGCCGTTGCGGTCGTACCCCGAGTACATGAAGTGCGGTGAGTCGGAAAACCCCGCCGCGCACATGAATTGCGGATTTCCCTGTCCCAGCAGGCCACCCAGAATGTCGAAGATCCGCCCCAGGGCATGCGTGCGGCAGGACAGGGCTGCGGGCTTGATGGGCTTGAGCAATGTACCCGGCGGGATGCGCACCTCCATCAGATCGTAGAATCCGTCGTTGAAGAGGATCTGCGGATCGAACACCATGATCATGTAGACGCCGGCAAACATCTTGAACATCTCCTCGTTCAGCAGAAAGTTGATCGAGGAGATCGACTGCGGGTCGGTGCCGGCGAAATCGAAAATACACTTCTCGCCCTCGCGCCACATCGTGCAGGCAATCTTGTACGGGCCCATGTTGAGCCCATCGTCACACAGGTAGTCTTCGAAGTACTGCTTGCGGGTCGGAACCGTCCGCTGGATGAGCTCGCGCATGGCACGGCGGTTGCGAGCCAGCATCGCATCCATTGCCGAATAAAACACATCGTCACCGAAGCGGACGCTGATCTCGATGCAGCGGGTTGCAGCGGTTCTGAGCGCAGCCGTGATGGCGTTGAAATCGGCCAGGTTCCAGTGCGGCAAACGGCAGTTGTGCAGCAGAATGTTGAGCACATCCTCATTCAGCACGCCGTTCTTGAAAATCTTCACCGGGGGGACGGTGACTCCTTCTTCGAAGATGGTGCGCGCATCGGTTGGCAGCGAACCGGGCACCTTGCCTCCGACATCGGTCATGTGGCCAAACATCGCGGCCCAGGCGATCAACCTGCCTTGCCGGTAGATCGGCATCAGCATGAGCCAGTCATTCGCGTGGCTGATGGCCCCGCGCACGGAATAGGGATCGTTCGTCAAAAAGACATCACCTTCCTCAATGGTGCCCTGATAGCCTTGCATGAATCCCCAGATGAATGACCCGAACTGCCCCACGACCATCTTGCCTTCGAGATTGGCAATCATCGGAAATTCATCGTGCTGCTCGCGAATGCCCGGCGACATGGCCGTACGGAACAGCACGGTGTCCATTTCGAAACGCGCATTGCGCAGCGCACTCTCGATGATGTCGATCGTCACCGTATCCACTTTGACTTTTTTTATGCGCCGGGCATTTCGCTGGATGATCTTGGCAGCCATGAGACTTCGACCCCTATCGTTGCTGGCCCGCAGGCCTTTTGCGCGCAGGGCGGTAGTCGTCCGGAAAAATCAATACATTGCCGTACGGGTCCACCGTGCCCCGATGCTTTGGCAGCACCACCGTCGTCGAGTCCATTTCGAGGATGATCGCCGGTCCTTTGAGCCGATTGCGTGCCTTGAGGCGGGTGCGGTCGTACAGCAGGGCGCTCACCCATCTGCCGTCCATGTAGGTCCTTTGCTTCCCGATCACCGCGGCGCTCGCATCAGCGGAGCCGGCCGCAATCGCCCTGCGCTTCACTCGAATGCCTCGCCCCTGCACCGTCGCCCGCAGGTTGACCACCTCATGTTCGAGCGGCAGGGCAAACGTGAACAGCCGCTTGTGTTCCGTATCGAATGGCTCGGCCAGAGCCTCGAGACCGCGCTTTTGCAGAGCGGGCAGTGAAAATTCGACAGTCAGACGCAGTCCCTGGCCGTGATAACGCAAGTCCACCTGATAGCTGGTGATGATCTCATCGCGTGCAACGCCCTCGCGCACCAGACTCGCGGCGCCTTCGGCGGCCAGCTTTCGCAAGATGCGGGCCAATTCCGCGGGGGTGGTTTCCGAGAACTTCTTCACGAAGGTCCGCGACCGCTCGTCCCGCACGGCCGTAGTGGCGTCGCCCAATGCGCACAGTACTCCGGGTCCCGGCGGGATGATGGCTGGCCATGACCCCAGCAAACGGCTCAACGCGTTGGCGTGCAGCGGTCCTGCCCCGCCGAAGGCGATGAGGGCGAAGTCCCGCGGGTCGTAGCCCTGCTCCACGGATACGAGGCGCAAAGCGCCCACCATGTTCTCATTCACGATGTTGTAAATGCCGATCGCCGCATCTTCCAAGGAGAGTTCCAGTGCCTGGGCAACCTTCTGCACCGCTTGCGCAGCGAGCTCGCGATTCAAGATCATCTCCCCGCCAAGCTTCTGCATCGCGGGCAGATAATTCAGCACGACATTGGCATCGGTTACCGTGGGCTCGCTGCCTCCAGCGCCGTAAGCCGCCGGGCCGGGATCCGCGCCGGCAGACTGGGGGCCCACTCGCAAGGCCTTGGTCAACTCCGGCACATGAGCAATGGAGCCGCCTCCGGCACCCACCGTCCGGATGTCCACCGAAGATGCCCGCACTGTCACATCGCCGATCGTCGTTTCGCGGCGCAACCGCGGTTGACCATTCTGAATCAGCGCCACATCGGTTGATGTCCCGCCGACATCCACCGTCAGCAGATTCGGAAAACCGGCGCGCTGCGCCACCCACAAAGCGCCAGTCACGCCCCCTGCCGGCCCGGACATCAACAGGTTAACGGGATACTCCTCAGCTGCCGCCGTCCCGGCCAACCCTCCATCCGAGCGCAAAATGTGGAGTTTGACGTCCTTCGCCGTGCTTGCGATTTTGGCCTGCAGATTGGCAATATATCCCGCGACGCGCGGCCGCACGTAGGAATTCGCAACAGTCGTGACCGTGCGCTCGTACTCCTGCATTTCCGGTACGACATCCGACGACAGGGAGATCGGAACCCCGGGCATGACCTCGTGGGCGATAGTCCGTACACGATGCTCGTGGGAAGGATTCGCGAACGAGTTGATCAGCGAGACGGTCAAGGCCTCGATCCGATTGCCTTTCAACAGCTGCAGATCCGTGCGCAGCCGCTTCTCATCCAGCGCGGCGACAATCTCGCCCCGGGCGCTCATCCTCTCGTGCGCTTCGATGGTGCAGGAGAGGGGCGCCAGGGGCAGGGACTTATTGTAAATCACCCAGCCGCCCAAACCGCCCGGCACGAACGAGCGGGCAATCTGCAGAACCTGGCGGTAGCCGCGTGTCGTGACCAAGCCACAGCGCGCGCCGGTGCCGGTCAGCACCGTGTTCGTGGCCACGGTTGTGCCGTGCATGACGTGATCGATGGCCCGGGGATCGATGCCGGCCCTCTCACAGACACGCTGCATGCCCTGGAGCACTCCAATCGACTGATCCGCCGGGGTGCTCGGCACCTTAGCCGTAAAGATTTTGCCGGATGCCTCATCCACCAGGAACAGGTCAGTGAATGTTCCACCGACATCAACACCTAACCGATACGACATGGATTCACCTGGGGGACGTTCGAGCTTTTGGGAATACCCCGGCTTTCATGAGCATTCCGGGAACCGGGCGCCCTATTCTCTCCTGCAGCCACTCGCCGGTCTCGATCAACGCCTCGATCGACACGCCGGTCTCGATGCCCATGCGATCCAGCATATAGAGCAAGTCCTCCGTGGGAATATTGCCCGTTGCGGCGGGTGCGAACGGACAGCCGCCCACGCCGGCAACACTCGCATCAAGACTGTTGACTCCCGCCACAACCGCAGCATAAGCATTGGCCAAACCGGTATTGCGCGTATTGTGAAAATGCGCCCGCAACGCAATACCACCCAAAGTTGCGCGCAGCCGCGACACCAGGTCGCAAACCTGGGTTGGAACGCCCACGCCGATGGTGTCCGCGATCCCCACTTCCACCGGCCTGCCCTCGGCACACCGCGCAGCGATCTCGATGACTCGCTCAGGATCGACCTCACCTTCGAACGGGCAGCCAAAAGCGGCGGACACCGTAATGGACGGTCTGATTCCCGCCTCATGGGCCGCCCGGGCGATCTGCAGCCAGGCGCTGATCGATTCATCGATGCTCGCACCCTGATTGCGCCGGTTGAACGTTTCGCTGGCAACAATCGCCATGCCAATCTCGCGGCAGCCGGCCTTGAGTGCGCGGTCAAACCCCTTACGATTGAGCACGAGACCGATGTAGGTTACCTGCTCGATTGGACGCAGCGCCTGAAGGAGGGCTTCAGCGTCCGCCATCTGCGGTACCTTGTTGGGATTCACGAAGCTGGTCACTTCCAGCCGCCGGATGCCGGCGGCCACCAGCCGATTGATCAAGGAAACCTTGATCTCGGTGGGCAACAGCACGCGCTCGCCTTGCAGGCCATCGCGCGGACTCACTTCGACAAGTTCGACTTTCATTTCTTCGCGAATTGTATACAATTATGCCCAGGTTAGCGCAGAGCGTCAGGTAGCACAATCGCTGCGAAACGCCGTCGGCAGGAAGGAATAGGGCCACAGGCGCTCGGGCGTCCACAGATTCGCCAAGCACAGCGCCAATTGTATACAAGTTTCATGAGAGAACGAAGCGTGTGACACCGATCGAGTTCAAACACGGAGCCTTGAGCGATCTGCGGGTCCTCGAGCTTGGCACTTTACTCGCAGGACCGTTTTGCGGGCAGTTGATGGGCGACATGGGCGCGGAGGTGATCAAAATCGAGCCCCCGAAGCAGGGCGATCCGATGCGCACGTGGGGCCGGGCTGGCGAGGCCGCGGGGATCCCCCTTTGGTGGCCGGTGGTCTCGCGCAACAAGAAATCCATCACCCTGGATCTGCGGCAACGCTCAGGACAGGACGTACTCGGCGAGTTGATCGGACACGCCGATTTTCTGATCGAGAACTTCCGCCCCGGAACGATGGAGAAATGGGGTCTGGGCTTTGAACGGCTGAGTGCCATCAATCCCCGTTTGATCATGATTCGCGTTTCCGGTTACGGGCAGACGGGGCCCTACGCCCATCGGGCGGGGTTCGGTGCGATTGGCGAGGCAATGGGGGGGCTGCGCTACGTGGTTGGTGATCCCACGACCCCGCCTGCGCGTCTGGGCGTCAGTATCGGCGATTCGCTCGCCGCGACTTTCGCCTGTATCGGGGCGTTGTCAGCGCTTCATTACCGGGAGAAAACCGGGCGCGGCCAGGTGGTGGACTCGGCGATCTACGAAGCCGTGCTCAACATCATGGAATCCCTGATAACGGAGTACGACAAGGCCGGTTATATCCGCGAGCGCACCGGCGCCATACTTCCCAATATTGCGCCTTCCAATGTATATCCCACACGGGACAGTCTGGTGCTGATCGCCGCGAATCAGGACACCGTCTTCAGGCGACTGTGCGCAGCGATGGGGGTACCGAAGCTTGCGGACGATGTGCAATTCGCGACCCATCAAGCTCGCGGACGCAATCAGCGCCAGCTCGACGATCTGGTTGCGCAGTGGAGCGCCCAACGGGATACGTCAGAGGTGCTGGAATTGATGGACCGACACGGAGTGCCTGCCGGTCTGATCTACCGCGCTCCCGACATGTTGACCGATCCCCAGTTCATCGCCCGGGAGGCCATCGTGACCATCAAGCATCCCGAGCTGGGCGAGCTCAAGATGCAAAATACCGCCCCGAAACTCTCGGAGACACCCGGAAGCATTCGATCCACGTCTCCCGGACTGGGTCAACACAACGATGAGATCTATCGGGACCTTCTGAAGATGGATCAGGCCCGACTGCAGGAATTGCGTCAGCAGGGCATCATTTGAGAGTGCAAAAGCACCGCCGGCAGGTGGGCCAGCGGGACGCCGATCAAGGCTCACGCAAGGGGCCGAGCACTCGATGGATGAACGCACTCAGCTCGACGTCCCGTTCAGAGGCGTTTGCACTCTGAGTTGACGCATGGAGCGGGCCGCCGTCTGGCAATTGACCGCCCGACGTACGCTGCTCCAGCGTCGCCAAGCGTTCGTTCATTACCCACAGTTCCTGAGTCAGTTTCAAGATCACGGCGACGAAGCGATCCATGGCCGGATCCTGAAAGAATTGCGGCTGGCCATCGGCGCCGTAGAGGTTGCGGGGTGCGTCGGCGGGAATCTGTGGTGCTTCGGGATCGCTCACGCAGCACGCTCTCGCCAGGCGCCGTAACCAAACCACTGAATACCCGCCGCTAACCGGCCCGTGGTCTCTCGGTCGACCGCGCCCGACTCCGCGCGGATGGCCTCATCGACTGCGGCCGCCCCATAGCCGCCGATGCTGGGGACGACAAATTGAAAATAGTCCTGCGGTTTAAAACCAGCCTGCGCGCACACTTCCGGCGGGGAGCGATCGCGGTAGGCTTTGTAATACGGCTCGACGTTGTAGTAGCAATCCCAGTCCAGGTAAAAGCCCTCAAACGCACCCGTCTGCGAGTTCGGCGGAAGCTCCATATGGAGCATCAGCCCGCCGGAGCGCAGGACCCGGTGAATCTCCGCAAACACCCGAGCCAGGGTCTGACGCGGCAGCTCGTGCAGGAACATGGACGAGAACACCAGATCGAAGGACGCATCAGGGTAATCCAGCTTTGCGGCATTCATCTGCCGGAAGCAGACATCCACACCCTGCATCCGTGCGCGCGCGGCGGCGTATTTGAGGCAGCTGCCGGTCACGTCGATGCCGGTAATCTCGGCATCGGGATAGGTCTGCTTCCAAGGCAATGTATTGTGGCCGATGGTGCAGCCGAGATCGAGAATCTTCCGCGGCGTGAACCGGGGAAATTTCCGGCTGACATACCGGGACATCGACAGACCGATATCATCCAGATTCTGGCCCATCAATCCCATCGAGAACACCGCAAGGCCCTGATCGTAGATCGCACCAGGCGCGACATCCGAATCGCCGTTCTTGCCGACGTACGAGCCAGGCATGAAATGCACGTCAATCGCGCTGACGTTGCGCGGCACGGCAAGTTGTGGATCCAACTGGACGCGTCCCTGTGACGCCGTCTCGGCCTTTGCATTCAGCGTCTCTCGTTCACGTTCAACGACCGGCAGCACGGAATCCCAGACCATCTTTTGTGCATTGACTCGCAGCGCGCTGTATACCTTGAAGCTCATGTCGGGCCGCATCGCCGCGTGCACCTGCGCGCTGTCCGCAGGCTCCTGGCCATGGTTGCGAATGAACGCCGGACGAGCGCGCGCCTCATAGGCCCGGCGCATATCCGCTGCCAGGTCATTCAGAACAAACATGCGCAGCCCCGACACGAAGCGCTGCCGAGCCACGTCATCCGAATGCAGAGTGGGTTTCATGTCATGGTTCAGGGTCACGGCCATGTTCGATCTCCGTTGTCGCCAATTGCGGCCGGATGGAGCCACGTGCGGGCCATGCTATTCGGACAGCAATTCCAGCCACTCGCCGAACGGTCCCGTGGTCCGTCGCACGATATTCGGGCCATATAACATTCCACCGGGGCGAAATCCGGCGGACGCAGTGCTGCAGGTGGTGTCGGTGCCTGCGCATTCCAGTGTAATCATCGCAATTCCCGGTGGCAAATGGCCGTCCGGTATTATTCGCGGCCCAACATGCCCAGGCGCGTCATCGAATTCCAGATAGTACTCCGGAGCCAGCGCCAAGGTGCCGATCCGGTAGGGATGTTGCGGATCGAGAGCCTGAAACCGTGCAATCACGGGAACCGCAGTCGTAAACGGATCGGTAGCCCGGTTCGCAAATCGCTGCCCGTAGGCGCGCAATCCCGCTTCCGGAGAGCTCCCGGTCAGAATTGCTATGAACAGGCGGTCGATAAGACAGCGCGCGGTCGGCAATTGAAAGCCGTCGAGCTGGCGCTTGATCTGTGTCAGATAGAGAACCTCACCGCTCGAACCTTGCAGCTGCGCGGCGCGCAGCGCGCCCGACGAAAAAGCAAGATCCTCAGGAGGACCGGCCAGCCTGAATCCGTGGCGGGCGAGCTGCGCTGCCGCCCGATCACAATCCTGCACAGTCAGTTCGAGCGCATTCCACCCGAAGGCGGAAAACGGAGCGTAGTCGGGCGAGTCGGGACATTCGACCCACCGCAAGTAGGTTCCCGAGCCCTTTGCTGAATCCAGCATCGCATAGCGGGCTCCGGTCATGGCAGGCGCTTTCCAGGCGGCGGCCAGCGCTGCGGAAATCGTAGCGCGCTCCACAATTCGATAGCCCAGCGAGGTGGCGTATAAGTTAGAGCTCGCCTCGACATCCCGCGTGACCAGGGTAGCGCACCGAATGCGGCCCAACTGCGGCTTGTTCATAAAGGCCTGGAAAACTCCCAGGTCCTCCGCACAGACTATCAGGATGCAGGATCATAACGTGACTGGCGGGGCCAGGGCTGCTCTGAAATAATATAATTCCATATCTTTTGAGATTCCACGCAGGTGAGCGACGCGAGTGTTGCCCGCGATGAAGAACCCTACGAATTGCGGGTCGCCACCGACGGTGCGCTCATCGCGAGCGTGAGTCCCGCTTGAAACCCTATCCGACTCTTCTCTCGCCCTGGGTCAGAGGGCGGCTCAAATTGCGCAACCGCATCATCCACGCATCCATAACGACGCGACGCGTGATCGATGGCCGGCCCACGCCGGCGATGATCCAGTACTACGCGAATCGCGCTGCCGGGGGTGCAGCTGCGGTCGTCAGCGAGCCGCTCAACTGTGCGCGCAACCAGAATCGACCCCACTACGTGCGCGCCTGGGATGATACGTTTCTGAGTGAGATCAAGGGTTGGGCCGCGGCGGTCGAGATACACGACTGCCGGCTGCTCGGGCAGATTCAGGACGCCGGTCGGGGCCGCCACGAACGCGGCCGCAATCCGCAGGCACAGGGTGTGTCCGCCTTGGCCGATGATTTGTCCTGGACCGTACCCCATGCGATGGATATGGAAGAGATCCAGCGCATGATCGAAGATTTCGGAAAATCGGCCGCCCGCCTCGAACGCTGTGGTTTTTCGGGTTTGGAGATCTCCGCAGGCCATGGCCATCTGATTCATCAATTCATGTCGCCCTGGTCGAACCTCCGTGAAGATCGCTACGGCGGAGACTTCGCCGGGCGGATGCGATTTCTGCTCGAGACGATCGATGCGATCCGGGCTGAATGCACCAATCGGTTTGTCATAGGCGTGAAACTTCCCGGTGACGACGGCATTCCCGGCAGCATTGACCCCGAGCTTGCGGCTGAGATTGCACGTGTGGTGACCAGCGCGGACCGCGTCGATTACGCCGCTTTCTGCCAGGGCACACACGCACGGACCCTGGATTGGCACATTCCGGACATGCACTGGGAGCGGGCCCCCTGGATGGGCTTGATTCGAAGGCTGAAGCCCGCCGTCGGAGCGACACCCCTGGTGGCGTTGGGACTCATTACCGACCCGGCTGAAGCCGAAGGAATTTTGCGGCGCGGGGACACACAGCTCGTGGCTATCGGGCGTTCGCTGATCGCCGATCCAGCATGGCCTCGCAAGGCAGAGCAAGGCCGGGCGCGCGACATCCGCTATTGCGTGTCATGCAACACATGCTGGGGTCAGATCGTGGATCATTTTCCGCTGGCGTGTGATAACAATCCACGCGTGGCGCTCGATGACGAGGTCGACTGGCACCCGGCGCCGGCGCGTTACAAAAAACGAGTGTCGATCGTGGGTGCCGGCATTGCCGGTCTGGAAGCGGCGTGGATCGCCGGCGCGCGCGGACACGAGGTCACCGTTTTCGGCGCCTCCAATGCAGTGGGCGGGAAAACGCGTCTGCACGCGCAATTGCCAGGAGGCGAGTCCCTCTCGAGCATCTACGATTATCAATACACCAAAGCCCGTCAGGCGCGCGTGCGCTTCGAGCTGGGCTTCCACGCGAGCCCGTCCGATATCCTGGCGTCGCGACCCGACCTCGTAGTCGTGGCCAGCGGCGCCCGGATGACGTGGCCGCGATCTCTTCCGCGACACTGGCAGGCTGAGGGTGTCATCCTCGATCTGCGCCAGGTGATGGAGGAATTGATCTCGGTCAAGCAACCGCAAGGCGGCACGGTCGTGATCTTCGACATGGATCACACCGAGGGAACGTATGCCTCTGCTGAGTTTCTGCGAAGTCGATTCGATCGAGTCGTTCTGGTCACTCCCCGCGATCGCATTGCCGGTGACGTGCCTCTTGTCAGCGCATTGGGAATCCAGCGCCGCATGGCCGTACGGCGGATTGAAGTAGCGCCCCTGTGTGAGATCTCCCCGCTGTCGGACCTCGAATCCGCCATCATCCGTTGCGCGAACATTCACAGCGGCGAGGTGACCGAGATCCTCGATGTCTGCCTGCTCACCTACGCTACCCCGCGTGCGCCAGAGATTGCGTTGGTCACGCCGCTCAGGCAGGCAGGCCTGGCGGTTGAATTGATCGGCGACTGTCACGCGCCGCGTACCGTGCTCGCGGCCACCAGTGACGGCCATCGCTTGGGAAACGTGCTGTGATCAGTGATATTCCTCGCCTCCGGAGACATTCAGCGCTTCGCCCGTGATGTATTGCGCCTGATCCGAACACAGAAACAAACACGCGCCGGCGATGTCGCCGGGCCGACCAGGGCGGCCCAGCGGAATCCGGGATTTCATGTCAGCCAGATATTGGTCCACGGTCTGGCCGCGCGCCTGGGAAAAGTGCCGGTTCTGCCAGGCGCCTAACCCGGTGGTGACGTGATTCGGGCAGATCGCGTTTGCAGTGATGCCATATGTTCCAAACTCGATGGCCGACACGCGAGTGAGGCCGATGAGGCCATGCTTGGAAGCACAGTAAGCGGACGCCAGGCCGAAACCCGATTTGGCCGCCTGGCTGGCAATGTTGATTATGCGCCCGCCGCGACCCCGCGCGATCATGCGCCGCGCGGCACACTGGGTGGCCACGAACACTCCACGCAGGTTGACGCCGAGCACGGTGTCCCACTCATCGAGCGACAGCTCGACGATCTGCTTCATCAGATAACCAATGCCCGCGTTATTGACCAGAATGTCTATTGCGCCATAGGTTTGCTCGGTCTGTGCGATCAGCGATTCAATCGCGGCGGCGTCCAGCATATTGCACGCTACGGCGATGGCCTCACCGCCCGTTTCCCTGATGCGAGTGAGCACCGCTTGCATCTCTGGAGTCGTGCCAATGCAGTCGGCCGGCAGACGCGGCCCCGCAGGAGCGCCCAGATCCGCTATTACGACGCGCACACCTTCGGTTGTCAGGCGCTGCGCCATGGCCTCGCCAAGCCCACCCTGCCGGCCCGCGCCGGTGACGATTGCCACTTTGCCCGCAAGCTCCGGGTACATCGTCAGATTCCTCGCCGGATCGCAGTGTGGAGAACCATCACAACGATTCTGTAAGGATAAAGAGCGGATCGAGGGCAAAGGCCCGGAACTGCGCCGCGATTCTTTGCATCATCGGCGTCGCCACGTCGCGGCCGAATTGCGCCATGTCCCGCACTCGCAGGATTTCAATGTACTCATACGGGGCCGCGCCGCCGCCGATCAAGCCCTGCGTCCGCAGGAGTTCGAACTGGGCCACCGAGGCAAGCGACCCAGCCCCCGGTAAATCGACTTCGCGCGCCCAGCGTTCGTATTGAGCC
>JBOIAD010000024.1:0-8248 GCA_050738795.1 Steroidobacteraceae bacterium | reverse complement strand
GAAGCGCAACAGGCGACCGCAGACGTGGCGAACTACTCTCCGGACCTCCCGACACTGCTGGTTTATGAGCTTAGGCCCGTAAAAGAGTCGGTGAGCGGGCAAGCTCGGATAAGCAGCTGATCAGACGCAGTTTGGGTGGCGAAACGCGACTCGCTTGCGACACGGGAGGAACCTTCACGGATCTGCTCGTTGAGCACGAAGGTGGTTGGCTTCGGATGTATAAAGTAGCTTTCCAACGTCTTAGGTCACCAAGACGTTAGCGCGGTGTTTAAAAGGTGGAAAATAATGGTAGCGGGGGCCCGATTTGGGACTTATTTTCACGCCCAGCGGGTGCGAATTAGGCTGAGGTAACGCCAATCAGTAGGTCCCGATGGGGACGAGCGTTTCGTCGGCGTAGGGCGCCGACGGGCAGGGCGATCGGGCGATCGCCCGCTTTCGACCCCAAGCCGCCTGTGGCTTCTCCCCCAAAGCGGCCGGTCGGAATAAGCTAAGCTGCCATTTTCCCCACCGGGTAGAGATGCAGTGAGACCGTGGGTTCAAATCCTGATTACGGCACTCGCCGTGTGCGCGGTCGGGCGCATGCACGCCGGAGAACAGGGCTATGAATGACTCGTCACGATTGGCTGAACTTGCAACGCGCTATACAGCTGCGTGGTGCAGCCACAGCGCGTCAAGCGTCGCTGCATTCTATTCGGAGTCAGGCTCATTGACGATCAACGCTGGTCCGCGTGCTGTCGGTCGGAAGGGAGTCGAGGGTGCTGCACAGAGTTTCATGACGGCGTATCCCGACCTTGTTTTGAAATTTGATGGCCTCGAACCTAAGGGCGATCGGGTTCTGTACCACTGGACGTTTACCGGAACTAATACCGGTCCAGGCGGTACGGGCAATCAGGTCCGCATCAGCGGATACGAGGATTGGAAGATCGGGTCGGATGGCCTGATTGCAGACTCAAAGGGGCACTATGACGCGCAGGACTGGGATCGACAAGTAAACCGGCGTTGATGGCTAATGATGCGATGGCCGAAGTCGACCCCCGGGAGGACCATTCCCGGCTATTGTTTTATCCGCCGCTTTTCTTCGAGACCGATCGAATGCTCGAAAAATGCGCTTGTATGGAAATACTTCTGTTCCGTACCCAAAGGCACCCGGTGATGGGCAAGAAATCCAAGCAGCTTAACCCGCGGCGCGCTGTCGTCTCGCCAGGGACGAAGTGATTTGACGAGGAATATCTTGGGCCAATTGATGGCGTAAGTGTACAGAAGTTCTCTGCTGTGCAGAGGGACATGGTATCTGAGGAACGCCCAGTCGTGTCGCGTTTGCGGCCTGAAGCGGAGTGGGTCGTACGGCAGATGCCCGAGTTGCGGATCGTGAACGATGAGCTGTGGGAGCGGGCAAAAGCGCGCCAGGCCGAAACGCAACGTAAATCTGCGGCCATTAGGGCCGCGCTCCACGCGAACGCACGCATCGGGCGCGCGCCGAATTGACCGTATGTATAAACTGACATATAAAGGAACTGTCGCATGACCTCGCAGGATGGCCTCGATATCCGCGAGGTGATCTTCATCAACGAAAGATGCCGGGTCGACTATGAGGCCATGCCCGCCGAGGTACGCGAGAGCGCGGATCAGGGGATCGATGCTCTGCAGAACGCCCGACGCTTGCCGCCTAAGTGGGTGGCGCGCTGGCGGGCATTGATGAAATCAGACTCGGATATGACGACAACTCTTATCGAGTTTACGTCAACCTGAAATGCCCATGGGTCATCATGGTGCTCGATGCAGGTGACGCATTCGCAGAGGAGAACGGCTTATGAGTAAAAAGGTACCTGACAAGGATTGGCGGAAAGATCCTCTGGAGAATACGCCACCGGTCCGCGGCAGCGGAAATTTCCTGAAAGATCGCGGCTATTCCGATCCTACGGAAACACGAATCAAATTCGATTTGGTCAATATCATTCGTGCCGTAGTCGAAGCGAAGAATCTGAGGCAGATCGACGTTGTGTCTCTCGTCGGCCGATATGCTCCTGCGGCCGGCATCAGTCAGCCAGACATCTCCAGAATCCTGCGCGGCAACGTCAACGGATACTCAGAATCTCGGCTGATCGTTATCCTTGCGGCCCTTGGTAATAATGTTTCGATCGTCGTTGAACCAACGAAGAGCCACGGTCACATCTCCGTGTGCGAACGAGCTGCCGTATAGGAACGGCTTGTTGAGCCACGCCGGGTGAGCCAGTGAAAATAGTGGCCCGCTGCTACTGAGCGGAGGTGGTTCGTAGCTAGTAGATTACCGATGGCAGCCACGCTCCCGCGGGCCGGTTATAAAGTCCCTGTGTCATCAGAGTCATTGTCTGGGTAACACGCATTCCCCTTGCAAGACACCACCGCATGAGCTCCGTGTTGGAGGCTGGGATGAGGGCACCGGGACCGGGGATGGACACCGCGGCGCCGATCAGGGCCTTCAGGTCATCGTTGGTTTCGCCTACAGCGTGCCCGAAGAAGGCGACGGGACTGGCATAGCCGGTGAGACGCCCCATACGTTCCACGGCGCGGGCCGCTCCCTGCGCGACGGCGTCCGCGAGCTCGCCGTTGCGATCATGACCGTGAATCTGAAAGCAAAGGCGATTGCAGGCCGGAACATCATCCGCAGTCGCGGGGCGTACTGTGAAGCCAGGCAGAACGGTAGCAGTAGAGGTCGCGGGCGGCGCTTGAACGCAAGCCAACAATTCGCGAACCTCGAAGCCTAGTTTGATATACATCGCGAGAGAGCGACGATGATAAGCCGCCTGCACGAGGCGAATGCCGGCAAAGCCACGTTCTGCGGAGCGATCCATGACCGCCTGCATCAAAACGTGGCCGACGCCCTCGTTCTGGCACGTTGGATCGACCGTGATTGGCCCGAGCCCGCTGATCGGATTACGCTCGTCCAGGAAATTGCTGCCGACCACCTGTTCATTGACTTCCGCGACGACGTCAAATATCCGTTCGTGCGTGAGCAGCATGCCCAGCGCCTGGGTGGCGACCTCGGCGTTAGGAAAATCGGGCAGGAAGTTGTGCTCCTCCGAGAGGGCTTTGAACGCCTTGTAACAAATCTCGCCAACGATGCCGGCGTCGGAACTACGGCCTCTGCGCACGGATACAATCATTTGAGCTCTCTTTCTGGAAGAGTCGGCGTTTGAATCGCTCGGACGGCGACTCGAGCGTCATCATATATCGGGCTTGCCAAAAGCCCAAGATTGGTGGGTATTCCAAATTCCCGTAGCGTCCAGAGGCTCATCGAAGCTGGGCTGGCAGTGTCCAAGGGACGAGGCGACTGGGACGTTGTGCCGGAGGCGCTGGCGGAGTTCGCGGTCCATGGTGTCCGGTACGCCTTCCCGGCCAAGATGGGTGCCCTCCGGCGCGGGATCCCAACTTCCTTTGGGGCGTCGCCTCTTTCGGCACAGATCAGTGCCGCACCGGGTGAGGCTCCGGTCTGGCCGCACGCCGAGGGACAAGCATGGTCGCGTAAGGTTGGTACCGAGTACTTCAAACCAACTTCAGGGGGCCGACAGAGAGTGTCCGGAACAACGCGACGCGCACAGGTTGTCGGTTTGCAGTCGACCGCGGAGTTTCAACCTAACACTTGCCGTTTAGGGATTGACACGATCAGGTCGCAGCGCTGAAGTGCGCTGGGGCGGCGATTTGAACCTACACGCAGCTCTCGCGTAAGTAGTGGAATAATAAGGAATTCATCGAAAATTGGTAGCGGGGGCAGGATTTGAACCTGCGACCTTCGGGTTATGAGGCATATGCCGGGTTTATACGGTCTTTTAAATCAGTCACTTACAGTGCTTGCCATCCCCTAAACCCGGCTATGTACGGCACAATTACGGCACACCCAATCTGACGTGGTCACAATCCCGGCGCAGCGCGAAAGTGGTGTGTGAGTGCGCGGGAAAAGGGTTATCGAGGACCCGGGGCTTCAGTTCGAGCTATTAAAGGGAATGATACTTTACTTTAATAGCGGACGGGGCTATTAAGCTCAATTTAGGGGGCCTCTGTTGAAGCGACTCGGACTTGGGCGTTACATCGACTCGGTTGCAGGCAAAGAGGAAGTTCGCGCGTTCGTTCCTGCTCCCCTGACACCTCTTCCCAGCCTTGAGATTGCTGGCCAGGCGAGAGCGACGCTGGATCAAGCCCTACTTGCTCTGGGTCGGCTCGATGGCGCGGCGGCTACCCTTCCGGATGCGCACCTGCTCCTCTATACGTTCGTGCGTAAAGAGGCGGTCCTGTCCTCCCAAATCGAGGGCACTCAGTCAAGCTTGAGCGATCTGCTAACCCACGAACTCGGAGAGATCCCCGGTGTGCCTATCGAAGACGTTGCCGAAGTATCGCGCTACGTTGCAGCGATGACTCATGGCCTGCAGCGTCTCAAGGGGGGATTCCCGCTCTCGAATCGCCTGTTGCGCGAAATGCACGGAATTCTCCTGGCTGCGGGCCGCGGTGCGGAAAAGACACCCGGCCAATTTCGTCGGTCGCAGAATTGGATCGGTGGTACGCGTCCCGGAAATGCCGCCTTCGTGCCGCCGCCTCCACAAGAAATCAGCAGCTGCATGGGTGATCTGGAGCGATTCCTTCACTCTGACACCCCAACCTTACTCAAAGCAGCGCTGGCGCATCTGCAATTCGAGACCATACATCCGTTCCTCGATGGTAACGGCCGCATTGGCAGACTACTGATCACGTTGATTTTCTGCCACGAGGGCACGTTGCGAGAGCCCCTCCTGTATTGCAGCTTGTACTTCAAGCAGCATCGGCAGCAGTATTATTCGGAGCTCAATTCTGTCAGAGAGACCGGTGACTTCGAGCGTTGGATCGAATTCTTCGCGACTGGGATTCGAGTGAGCGCCGAGCAAGCAACGGTGACCGGACAGCGAGTGTTCGCGGTCTTTCAGGAGGATCGAAACCGCCTACGTGAACTGGGAAGGTTGGCACCCACGTCCCTGTTAGTTCAGGAAACGTTGCAGTCGAAACCGCTCGCGACGATTGCGACATTGACGAAGGCAACCGGTCTAACCACGCCCACCGTGACGCAGGCATTGCGTGAATTGGAGCGGCTCGGAATCGTGCGTGAGACAACCGGTCGCGCCCGAGGGCGCATCTACGCCTATGTGCGTTACCTGGAGGCCTTGAACGCCGAGCCAAGAGAGGATACGCCGCTGGGAATTACGCACCGCAGCGGCGTCTAAAATTTGGTAGCGGGGCGTGCTTTGGAGCCATTCAAGAGGTGTCGTGTGCCTCAGCGACACCGAACTTGTACTCGGAAATGCGCTGCCAGCGGTTCCGAACATACCGGCTGCATGCCGGAAGGGTCATGCGCTCAATCCGGAGAACCTGCACATCGACGACGCGCACGGTCGTTGGCGCTGCCGCCAATGCGGTCGCGAGCGAGCCGCCGCATTTCGAGCGCGGCAGAAAACGGCTGCGTAGGTTTTCGTCCACGCGGCAAAGGCTAGGGTGTGCTGTCCCGGGTGGCCATCTTGCGCAAACGTCGAAAGTAGCCGGACTCGTATGTTGCGCCTTCGCTGCCGATCACCCCCGCACCGCCCTGCAACGTTCCGCATCGGCCTGCGAGGGAATGCGATAGGGGGAACAGACGCAACTCGACTC
The DNA here is from genome assembly GCA_050738795.1 of Steroidobacteraceae bacterium. Taxonomy (GTDB): domain Bacteria; phylum Pseudomonadota; class Gammaproteobacteria; order Steroidobacterales; family Steroidobacteraceae; genus 13-2-20CM-66-19. Next base: position 2,602 of record JBOIAD010000024.1, on the reverse strand, counting down.
AGCGAAGTGCTTTTAAGAGGTTCGGGTGTGGGAGAGGGAGATCAGGGCTGTATGTCTGTCAGGCTACTCACAGTCAGAAGGCTGAGGCAGCCAACTTGATGTCCGCATGGTTCCACGCCGACTCAAATTGCCGGGCGACTTCGGCGGCCTCTGTGGTCTTGCCTTGCGCCTTTAGTGCGGCGCTCAGTCCATAAAGTGCCCAACCGTTCGCCGGATTCCGTTGCAAGTCCTCTCGGTAAACGATTTCGGCCTCGTGCGGTTTGCCGGCTAGCATGAGCTGCGCCCCCAACAGGTGGCGCGCCGGGAAAAACCAGTCCTTCGGCTCGTTGTACGCCAGCCGGTCCTCCGCGGCAACGGCTTGCCGCAGCGATGCCACCGCCGCGTCGGAGCGCCGTTCGGCGACTGCGATTCGCGCCTGAATGATTGGAATTGCAACTCCCAGCACGTCCCGGACGGAGTTCATACCGGCCGGCACATCGGCTGGTGTCTGGGTCGCGAGCGTCTGCAGTTCGCCCAGGATGGTTCGCGCATCATCAAGGCGGCCCTTGGCGGCGAGGGCAACGGCGCGCCCGTAGAGGAATCCGCCCGTCAGCCCTTTAAGCTTTCGATTAGGGGCAGGCATCGCAAGTAACTCATCCCACATCCCGAACCGAACGCGCGCGGTATATGACTCGGCGACGTACCAGTCGGTGCCGGGCATCGCGAGCAGCATGGAATCTGTGACCACCTTGCGCGAACCATCGGTGGCCGCGATCGCCTCAGCCTTGCGCCCCTCCATCGCAGCAGAGCACGCCAGAAACTGATAGTTGTGCGCCGTGTACATGACGGGGTAGTAGTCGAGCGGCCGGGTACGACTGGCGTACAACGCATCGGCGGCGGCGCCTCTACGATTGGCTTCGGAAGCTTCTTCGTAGCGGCCAATTCTCTGCATAATGTGGGCCGGCATGTGCACGATGTGACCCGCTGCCGGCATCAAGGTCTTCAAGCGCTCGGCGGCAAGAAGCGCTCTTTCGGGGTGAGGCGAGGCTTCGAGCGCATGAACCAAGTAGTGGTTCGCCCCCGGGTGATTTGGATTACGAGCTAGCACCGATTCGAGTATCGCAACAACCCGTTCCGTGTCAGCGGCCGGCTTGCCGTCTGGGGTCCAAAGCCTCCAAGCGTTGACGTTCATCAACGCCTCGGCGTACAGCGTCTGTACGTCAAGATCGTCCGGGAACCGCGCGGCGACTGCTTTCATCGCCTCAGCATAGGCGACGAGTACCGCTGTGGTCTTGACCGGATTGAGCGGTTGCGCACTCGGATACCGGCTCGCCAGCGCCGTGATTAATGCTTGTTCAATTGGGGAGCCGTTCGCTGCATTCGCGCGGGCCTGAGCGAGCGCCTCGAAGGCGACCTTGGCGCGTTCCTCAACCAGAAACGGCAAGTTGTAATTGGGACCCACGGTTAGCGACACACCCCAGAAGCAAGCGGCGCACTTTAGGTCAAGTTGTGCGGCTTTGGCAAAGGAGCGAGTGGCCTCGTCGTGATTGAATCCCCACATTAAAGCCAACCCCTGATCGAAGTACTTTTGGGCCTCTGCGGAGGACGTTGTGATTGAACGGTGCACGTTACCGAGCCCCTGGAAGCGCATCGCGCCTCGAGCCCAATCCGCGACCGTCGCAGGGACTGCAGGCATCTCATCCCTTGGGCTCGTAGACGCCATTGCGCCCGGCGCGGTGGTGCTTGCGGAAGCCTGCGGCTCGGCCGGTTCGCTGTAGCTGCACAGCACGGAGAACAATGCGATTGTGAGAATGATCAGTTCACGCCTCATGCATGCCCCTTTGCGAAGGCGCTGGTTGTTGTTGCTGCACCGCCGCGCAATCGCATGTACGGCTCATTGCGCGACTAGCACCACCAGAATACCAGAGCCAGTCCGCCGGCGACCTGTCGATGACGTGACTTCGACGACCTCACCCGGCTGAGCAGAAGCCTCGGTCGTGAGTCCTGTTCGCTGCTCGGCCTGCTGCGCACATCATGCCCTCCCGGGAGAGCACAAGTGTCCGTAGAACTTCATAGGTACTAATACTGGAACGCCGCCTCACACGCGCGAGGAGCACGCCACTGTCGGACCCAATCATCCGAACCGGCGGTTTGAGGGGCACCAAGGCCGACAGGATCAGCAACCCGTAAGCAGCTCGAGCGCTGCGCCCCGTCCCGCGGTGCTCGTTTCCGCGCCACACAGTCACCGATGCGTCCTCCGTGAATCCGTACCAGTAACCTGACGGCCGGGAAGTGAAATTGCGGTGAGCGCCTTCTCAGTCTACATAACTTGGCCCCGGGGGTCCGACGCACCGGGGCCGCTGTGGCGCCTGCGACGCCGCGGTGCAGCGCAGAGAGGAGCCTTATCGAAAGGCAGCTTGACACCCGACTCAAACGGTTGCGAGGAAGATCAGCTTGATGGCATGACCGGTTGAACCGACGCGCACGGAACCTGATTTTTATAAAGGCCCTAGGAGCTTGTCGGACTGAGGTTTTCGCAACGTGAAATCATGAACGGCGGGTCTCGCCGCAAGCTCACACGTCGCGCTCCGCAGCTGTTGAGCCGCTCTGCGCGACTTTCGGG
>JBOIAD010000023.1:0-104740 GCA_050738795.1 Steroidobacteraceae bacterium | reverse complement strand
GTTCTGGCGTCGACCGGCGTCTGATCGAGCAGCGAAATCAATCGCTGTTCGCTGGTAATTGCTCGACGCGCGAGCTCGCGGGTGAAAATCAGATCCTTCGCCCGCGAAGCGGCATACTTTGCAATAGCGAGATCCTGAGGCTCCAGACACAGTCCTTTGACCCCCTCGGTGTCTCCGGGAGGCAGATTCACCAGGCGCCCTTTCCAACCCTTCGGAAGCGTCGCCGTACTCAGATCGACCGGATCCGCGTAATAGCCAAAACTCTCATGAAATGGAGACAGGTGACCAATGGTATTCAGCCACTCGGTCCGGTCGCCGCGCTTGCCTGCGACCAGGTCAACCTCGGCTGACTTCAGGATTTCATCGGCAACATCGGGATATTTTCCGTGCAGAGACTGGCTGCCGATGATGATGAACTGCTTTTCACCGGTGATCCGGCCGGCGTCCCGGAGCACATGATCAACCTGCCGCTTCTTCATTCAGCTTGCTGACTTCCTCGCGTGGAAGCAGCCCCACATACGGCGCCGACTGCCTCAACCGCACCGCCACCTCGTCATGTCCGAGCATCGCAGCGAACAGCTCTCCGTCATCGTCACTCCTCGCAATAGCCCGCCATTCGTCAAAAGCTGAGACCCACGCGCCCCGTCGCTTCCACCGATGGAGATTCGCGAGAATCTGCGCACGTATTTGGGCTGGCGTGAAGCTGCGTACGACCGCCAGTGCCATGGTTCGCCTCAGCTCGTCCAATTCCTGATGCAGGAATCCCCGGCGCCCAGGCGGATGCAGACCACGTTCGGTGAGCTCGAGTACATCGCCTTCACCCAAGCCCCACGCTTCCAGGGTCGTCTTGGGAAGCAGCACTCCCAGGGAATTCCCGATACGTCGCAGGGGTACTTTCATGGCTAATTATAACTGGTTATTACCTGCGCCGCAATACGCTGCAACCCTCAGGCGCACCAGTCGTTGCCGGGCGAACCCAGTCTTTGGGTTCTGGTCGCGGCAGATGGGACTGCCCGCCCGCGGTGGTCCGCCGTTGGCGACTCGCGGCTAACCGGCGAAACCTGCGATGAGAACCGCGGCAATTCCACCGGGGCAAACGTACCGCAGTGCGAATAACAGGAGTCTGCGTGCGCCGGGAGACACGCCGCTGAGCTCAGCGTCCGGAATTCGTTTCCCCATGCGCCAGCCGATGAACACGCTGACGAGAAAGGCCGAGACCGGCATGAGCACGTTTGCGGTGAGCAGATCGACGAGGGCGAACAGATTCAGTCCCGCGAAGCGCGCGATGGAGCTCAGGGGATGCCAGTCGGCGAGGCGCCCGAACGAGAGCACCGAGCCCTGGCCGATGAGCCAACAGGCGCCCAGGCAAAGGCCTGCCGCGGCCTTGCGTTGCAACCCGGCCCGTTCCGCCAGCCAGGCTATCCACGGTTCCATGAGCCCGACGGACGGAGTGAATGCCGCCAGGACGAGCAGAGCGAAAAACAACGTGCCGATGATGCGCCCGCCGGGCATCGCGGCAAACGCCACGGGAAGAACCTGAAACACGAGCTCGGGACCTTCGGCGGGATTCAGCCCGTAGTGAAACACGAGCGGAAAGATGACCACGGTCGCGAGAAGGGAGACTGCGAAGATCGAGCCGATAACCGCCACGACGCTTCGCCGCAGCGATTCGCCGGCCGGCATGTAGGCTCCGTAGGCAATCATGATGCCGGCGCTCACTCCCAGGGCAAACAGCGCCTGGCCAACGGCGCCGAGAACAACTGCCGGCGTAAGGCGGCTCACGTCGGGCGCGAACGCGAACCGCAGTCCGCGTGCCACGTCTCCAGTCGCGAGGGAGTAGGCAACGAGTATGAGCAGAATCGCGAGCAGCGCGGGCGCACGCCAGCGATTCGCCCATTCGACTCCCCGATTCAGGCCCCGCGCCGAAATGAGGGCCACCAGCGCGAAAAATCCGAGCTGCCAGAGCGACACCGTGCGCGAGTCGGCAATGAACGCATGGAACTTCGCCACCGCCGGCGCCGCTCCCCCGTGGGCATAGTTGCCGGAAAGGAAGAACCACGTGTAGGCCAGCACCCATCCGGCGATCATGGTGTAGTACGACATGATCAGGAACCCGGCGACGGAGCCGGTCCAGCCGACGACGTTCCACTGTTGGGACAGCCCAAAGAGTCCCGCGATCGTGCCTGCCGCCCGCGGCGGACTTTGACGGGACCATCGGCCGATGACGATCTCGGCAATGAGGACGGGAGCGCCAAACACGAGGCACGCCAGCACGAAGACCGCAATGAACGCGAATCCCCCGCCGGCGCCCGCAAGATACGGGAAGCGCCAGATACTGCCCAGACCGACGGCGGCCCCGACCGCGCTGAGCGAGAATCCCAGTCCCGAAGACCAGCGCTGAGTGTGGCCCGAGGTTCGTGCCGGGGGGCTCAACTCTGCAGAACCCGAGGCGGCGTTGACCCCCACTGCCTTGCCGTTACTCACGGGCGCCGGCGCGGACTGGCTTGCGCCTCATGGGACGATTGCGATCACGCGCGCAGGAAATCCCGTGCCCCCATCCGGCTTCGGCCACGTGACGATCACCAGCCCACCGGCCTCGGGGACCTGGTCCAGGTTCGCAAGCATCTCGATCTGGTAATGATTCAGACCCAGCAGGTAGCTCTCGAGCGAATAGTCGTCATGGGTCGTCGCGGTGCCGGGATCGGTATCCGTCGTCTCGTGGCCCGAGGCGGTGATCTTGCGGTCCTCGTACAGGAGCTGCAGGACTTCCTTGCTCCAGCCCGGATAGTGGGCCGTTCCGGCGGCGTCCCGGTTCTGCATGGCCGCATCATCGGGCCAGCGTTTCGACCAGTCGGTACGCATGGCGACGAACGCATGCTGCGGAATGCGGCCATGCCTGGCCTCCCAGGCGCTCACATCCTCGAGCTTCAGGGTGTAGTCCGGGTTGCGGGCAACCTTTGCATGCACGTCGATGACGACCAGCGGCAGCACCATCTCCTGCAGCGGGATCTGGTCAACGGTGCGCAGCCCTTCGTGGAAATGCGCCGGTGGATCGATGTGGGTGCCCCATTGACCCACGTGAGTGAACTGCTGAACCTTGAAGCCGTCCTTTTTGATGGTGTACAGCGTGGTGACCTTCTCTTCGCCAAAGCCCTTCCAGTGCGGCGTCGCGGGGCCGAACGTATGAGTGAGATCGACGAAGCGCCTGGACATCAGGGTCGTGTAGATATCGTTCAGGCTGGGAGCGGAGCCCGCGCCGGCCACCGCCTCCGCTGCATACATGAGCGCGGACAGCGCGCCGATCGCTGCAACTCGTGTCTTCGTCACATCGCTCTCCTCAAGCCCCTAGAATTTATAATTCACATGCGCCTTGAACCACCGCGGCATGCCCGGGTAGACCTGCGCCAGGCCGTTGATGGAGGTGTTGTCGAAGCCCATGACGCCGTAATGCTTGTCGGCGAGATTCTCCACCGAGACGCCCAGCTCGACCTTGCCGCCGGCCGGAGTGTAGCTCACGCGCGCGTTGGCGATTCCGAAGGCGGCCTGCTCCACCGCAGGCACATTGGACAGATTGAACCAGAACCGCGACAGGTAATCGCCGTCAACCTGCAATGCAAGGTGGCCGAGGCCGACCGGAACCGTGTAACGGATCATCGCATTGCCCGACCAGCGCGGCGCATTGCCCGGAACGAAATTGCCGATCACCGGAGTGCCCTGCGCCGTGCAGCAACGCCCGGCGACGTTGTTGACGATCGCATCGACATAGGAGGCGCCAACGCCGAAGTGCCACGTGTCATTCGGGGCCCATTCGAGCTCGCCCTCCGCGCCCTTGTGCGTCGCGTCGGCATTGACGATGAGCTGCTCGAGCCCCAGGGTGTAGATGAGCGCCTGATAGTCCTTGTAGTCATAGTAGTAGACGGCTCCATTGAAGCGCAGGGTGTGGTTGAGAAACTCGGATTTGAACCCTGCCTCGTAGGAAATCAATGTCTCGGGCTTGAAGGTCAGCGTGGACAGATCGTTGATGGTGGCCGGAAACAGGGGCGCCGAGAACCCGCCGCCCTTCACGCCGCGGTTATAGCTGACATAGGCGAGCAGGTCCGGCATCAAGTGGAAGTCCACCTGTGCCTTGCCGCTCCAGAGATTATCGCTGCGACTGGCATTGTATACGTTGAGCAACGCGCTATCCGGCCGCGTCAACTGCAGCGTCTGCCCCGTAAGGCCCTGTGGGAAATACTCGAAGGGATACCAGGTGTAGTTGTAATCCTTCTTGTCTTCGGTGAAACGCGCGCCGAAAGTGAGGCCGATCAGGTCCGTCATCCGGTATTCGATCTGACCGAAAGCGGAGTAGGACTTGGTGAGCAGATCGTACGGCGCCCGGGTCGCCGGCAATCCGCCGGCTGCATCCGCAGGAGCTCCCGTGTAGAAAGGGAAGCTGCCCAGCGGCCACGGACCTGCCGCGCCGTCGAAGTTCGCGTAGGCGGCATTCGGGTTGGAGGGCGTATTGAACTCCTGCGCGCCGAAAAAGGCCGGCCCCTCCCAGCCTTCGTAGTACTTTCCATCGATGCGCAGCCCATACACGCCCGCGGTCCAGTTGAGCTGCTGATCGCCGCCGTTCAGTCGAATCTCCAGGGACTGCTGCTTGACGTTGCTGCCATTGAAAAACTGGAAGATGGTGTAGGGAGACACGTCGGAGTCTTCCTGGTAATCCTTCCTGAGCGCAGAGTAGTCGCCGATGACAGTCAGCGTCGCGCCGCCCAGATCTCCCGTGTACTTGACGGTCAACCCGTCTGTCTTCAGGCGTGCGAAGCCGGCCTGGTTGTCACGGCTGACGAACGGGCCGCTATTGACCAGGCCACTGGCATTGCAACCGTTACAGGTGCCGTAGGCATTCTGGTCCGGCCCGAGGAGCGTGTCGAATCCGTTGGCACCCGGGTTGGTTGCGTTTTCCTCCCAGGAGCCGGCACGCACATCCTCGCGGCTGCCGCGCGCGATGAACAGCAACTGCCCGGCGCCCACGTCTTTCAGCAATAGCTGGCCACGCAGCGAATAGTCGTTGCCGTTCTCCGCGTTTGGCGCGCCACCGGCAATGTTGCGGAACAACGGGTCGTAGTGATTGCTCTGAAACGACAGCCGGCCGTCCGCGCCATCCCACAGCGCACCATTCACTGCTCCCTCGACATGCACCAGATTGCGCTCGCCGAAGGTCACATCGACGAATCCGCCGCCCTCATCCGTTGGGCGCCGCGTTACGAAGTTTGCGAGCCCGCCGGTCGCATTCCGGCCAAAGAGAGTGCCCTGCGGGCCGCGCAAGACCTCGACGCGCTCCATGTCGAACATCGTGAACGCCAGGCCCGCCATCTGGCTCACATAGACGTCATCGACGTAAATCGCCGCTGGGCTCTCCTGATGGTCGGCGAAATCGTTCTGCGTGACACCGCGAATGGACAGACTGAAAGAGGACGGGCCGTTCGGTTGCGTGAGCACGACCGCTGGCATCGTTTTCGTAATGTCGCTCGCGCTGACGGCGCCGAGGGCATTCAAGTCATCACCGCTCACCGCGGACAGCGCGATTCCGATGTCCTGGGAGTTCTGGGCGCGCTTCTGCGCCGTGACAATGACCTCCGCGAGCCCCCCGGCCGGTTCCGAGGATGCCGCCGCCTGCTGAGCGAGTACCGTCTGCAGCGGGGTTTGCGCCAGCCATGCCAGCAGGGCCGCGGCCACGATCGGTGTAACGCGAGTCGTTGATTCGGGTCGGTCGGGTGTATTCATGATTCTTCTGCCCCAAGTAGTGGTTACCCGGTAACGCGGAAATTCTCAGCTCAAATCGCCTGCAGCAGCCCTCCGTCGCAGGCGATTGCCTGGCCCGTGACATAGCCCGCGGGCTCGGATGCAAGGAACGCAGCCAGTGCTGCAAAATCCTGCGGGCGGCCCAGCCTGCCGGCTGGAATCTGCGCTGCCAGCTTGCCGGTATCCAGACGAAGCTCCTCGAGTCTCTCGGTCAGCGTGTATCCCGGCATGAGCGCGTTGATCGTGACCTGGTCGCCGGCCACCTCCTTGCTGAGCGCGTTGACGAGTCCATGCAGGCCGGCACGCAATGCGTTGGACAACATCAAATTGGCAACCGGCTCGCGTGCGGCAATCGACGTGACCAGGATCACCCGTCCCCAGCGGCGCGCGCGCATTCCGGGAAGTGCGGCGCGAATCGCGCCGACGCTGCTCATCCACAGGCCTTCGAAGGCCGTACGCCATGCCGTGTCGGACAGATCAGCAAACAGACCGGGCGGTGGGCCCCCGGTGTTGACGACCAGAACATCCAGGGACCCCAGGCGACTCTCCGCTTCGCGCGCGAGGTCAGCAGCCGCACCCGGCGTCGACAAGTCGCAGACGATTCCTTCCACGCCAAGCTGCGCGGAAGTCTCCGCGAGACGCTGAGCGTCACGGGCGCAAATCATTACGCGTGCTCCCTCTGCGGCGAGCACACGTGCCACTGCTTTGCCCAACCCACGCGAGCCCCCCATGACCAGCGCTCGACGGCCTTCCAATCCCAGATTCACGCGCGCGTTCCTTCAGCGCCTCAGATAGGCATCGGTGCCGGCGAGCCAGTCCTGGCGCGGCGGGCAGAAGACATCGACATCGAGCGTGTCCTCCATAGCCAGAGCGCGGTGCGGCACGTTCGACGGGATGACGATGACCTCGCCCGCCTTCACCGTCATCTCCCGCTCGTCGTTCTGCCCGAACCAGAAGTGCAGCGCCCCCTCGAGTATGTAGGTGAGCTGCTCGTTCTCGTGCGAGTGGCGTGGAACGTCATCGCCCTTTTTCAGATACACATGGGCGATCATCATCCGCTCGCCCGTGATGAGGCGGCGTGTAATCGTGCCCTTGAGAGGTTCCGCCGGAATACGGTCCCAGCGGTGGTGTTTCACGTTGTTGAAATCGGCGGCACTCATCAAAGCATCCTCCCGGAACGGACGAGAGCGTCCGGACGCCCTCGCCCCGGATCAAAGAAATTGCGGATCAATGGCGACGTCGAGCGCGGTGACCAGGCGGTTGGTCTCATTGGCCAGACCGACGATCGCCAGTAACTCCGAGTATTGAGCCTCGGTCATGCCTTTGTTGCGCGCGCTGGCGCCGTGCGAGGCGATGCAGTAGTGGCAACCGTTGGAGGCGCTGACTGCCAGGTACAGCAGCTCCTTGGTGAGCGGATCGAGCGCGCCGGGCCCCATGACCTGCTTGATGTTGGTCCAGACCCGTTTGAGTGCCACCGGATCGTGCGCGAGCACCTGCCAGAAATTGTTGATCCAGTCGGTCTTGCGGGTTGCCATGATGTCATCGTAGACGGCGCGCACTTCAGGCGTTGCGTCGCTGTATTCGATCGGCTGCCGCTTGGCGCTCATGAGACGCTCCGATGATTGGCCGTATCTTCCGTCCCGCGGGCAAAGGCGCGGCGCCCTCCATTACCTCGGAGCCCCCCGCATACTGGACCGAGTCTCGACGGGAACGGCTCCTCCGTGGAAGATGAAGCTAGCACTGCTGCAAAATGTTGTAAATATCTGAACGAACTGTAGATATACCCGTGGCGACATTAGAAGAACGCTGGGTTAAGATCTTGCCAGGGACGAACTGGAAGCAATCACTCTATGGCCCCCTTTGCCGAACAGGAGCGCCTCGACGGCGGCTCGAGCACCGATCGCACGGCGAATCTGAGCGAGCAGGCGTACCAGCGCATTCGCTCGGAGATTCTGTTCTATCAGCTCGCGCCCGGAACCCGCGTTTCGGAAGCATCGCTGACCGCGCGATTCGGCCTTCGCCAGGCCGCGGTACGGTCCGCCCTGCTGCGCCTCGTCCAGGAAGGACTGATCGACAAGACCGACGAGCGCAGTCCGCGGGTGGCACCGCTGACGCTGAAGGACGTTCGCGACATCTACGGACTGCGCATCCTGTTGGAACCCCGGGCGGCGCAGCTTGCGGCCGACTCCGGACTCGCCGCGCCCGAGCTGGAGCGGCTGCGCAAGATCTCGCAGAGCCGCTACGAATTCACCAGCCACACCGAGCTGGTGGATTTCCTGAAAGCGAACCGGGAGTTCAATCTCCTGATCGCATCGAATTGCGGCAACTCGCGGCTCGCTGCGACGATCACTCATTTGCAGGATCTGACGTTGCGCATTCTTTACGTCGGCATCCGCAGCCTCAACGTGTCCGAGTGGTTCCAGACGACCCATCTGCAGATCGCCGACGCAATAGCGAACCGTGACGGCGAGCGCGCGGCGCAATTGTGGAACACCGACCTGCGATATGGCGAGCGGCTGATCTCGGATGCGCTGATGACGCTGCCGGAGTTGAGCGAAGTCAACCTCGCCGGCTCGTCCCTGCGTCCTGGAGCATGACGCGCCAGGACCATGAATATGGCGCTGAAGGACGATATGCAGGCTCATTTCGCAGAACGCATGGCGCACGTGAAGCCTTCCGCGATCCGCGAGCTTCTGCGCCTGGGCGCGGATCCGGGCATCATTTCCTTCGCAGGCGGATATCCCGATCCATCCTTGTTTCCGCTCGACAAGCTGGCAGCCATCTTCCAGGAGGCGATCATCGGGCAGGGCCGCAGCTCGCTGCAGTACACCGTATCCGCCGGGATGCCGCGCCTTCGCGAGCAGATCGCGCAGCGCATGACTCGCGACGGCGTCGCGTGCTCCGCGGACAATATCCTGATTCTCCAGGGCGCCCAGCAAGGGCTGGACCTCGTCGCCAAGATGCTCGTCGACAAGGGTGACCTGATCGTGACCGAGAACCCCACGTTCCTCGGCGCGCTCATTGCCTTCAACCCCTATGAGCCTCGCTATGCCGCGATCCGGATGGACCACGAAGGACTGGATGTCGAGGAGCTCGAGCGGCTGCTGGAGCACGGCAGCACCGCGAAGCTTCTGTACACCATGCCGGACTTCCAGAATCCAACGGGCGTGACGATGAGCCTGCCGCGTCGCAGGCGGCTGATCGAGCTCGCGAACCGGTTCGAGCTGATCGTGCTCGAGGACACCCCCTACCGTGAGGTCCGCTACGAGGGCGATGCGCTGCCTGCCTTGAAAAGCCTCGACACGCAGGGTCGCGTCATCCACCTCGGCAGCTTCTCGAAGATTCTCGCACCCGGATTGCGGCTGGGCTGGGCCGTGGCCGCGGAGCAGTTGATTCACGAGCTGGGCCTGTTGAAACTGGCCGCCGATACCCAGTGCAGTACGCTGAACATGGCCGCCGCTTCATTGTTTCTCGAGCGCCACGACATCGACGCCCACATCGCCGTGATCCGCGACACCTATCGCGGCAAGAAAGACGCGATGCTCGCCGCCATACGCGCAAGTTTTCCGCACGACGTGTCCTTCACGAACCCGCGCGGCGGCATGTTCACCTGGCTGACTTTTCCGAACGGCTTCGACACCGCACGTTTTCTGGCCGAGCATGCGCTGCCCGAAGGCAAGGTGGCCTATGTGCCGGGCGCCACGTTTTTTCCGGTCCATGAGGAAGTCAACCACGCTCGCATGAGCTACACGGTGCAGAGTCAAGCCGAGATTGCAAAGGGGGTCACCGCCCTGGGGCAGCTTCTGGTGGCCGCACGAGGCTGACGGTTTGCCACGAGCGAGCTGAACCGCATCGGCCGGATTGTGGCGGCACGCGCCGAACGGGGTACGCCCAGCCCGCAAAGCCCGGAGCCGGGCGTACCACACCGTCCTATCGGCGCTGGGTAACGATGCTCGCCTCCCCCGTCTTCGCCAGATGATAGGCAGTCAGGGCGGGCGCATTCACGTCCGCGACCGCCCTCTGGATTGCCTGCTTCTTGCAGCGACTCATCTCCGCGAGCAACAATCTCTGTGCCCAGATCAGTGGCGGATCGCAGACTTCGCGAGCCGCGGACTCGATGCGCGCGTACAGCTCTCCAGCACCCGCGTTGTGGGTCAGGTCCAGATCTGCAAATTTGACGAGGCGGCTGGGGGCGGCATGGTCCCGCTCGATCGAGGCGGCGGCCGCACTCAGGGAGCTCAGCAACATGACCGGAAGCAGGCAGTGGATTACGGTTCTCACATTCATATGGCGCGGCATGACACTCGTTCCTCAAGTCGTCCGGATGATTCCGGGCGATGGATAAGCTATGCCGTCCCGTCGGTCCGCGTAGCGGGAATTCTCCCCATTTTAGGCACCGGGCACCCTTACAATTGGGCTCGCCGGCGCGCGCGCGACCGTTTTTGAGCTTCCTCGCCGGGGATCCGTGTGCGAGTGCGCTCTAGGGGCGCCGTATCCGGATGAGAAAATAGACGTAGATCAGGAGATTGGTCAGCAGCACCGTGACGCCGAGCCCGATCTGCAGTTGCCGCGTGAGCCCCGAAGGATACAAAAGCGCCGTCACGTAGTGGCCGATGAAGTCGCCTTCATAGCCGCCTTCTGTGCCAAGTTCCCGCAGATGCCATTCCAGGGTTGTCAGCGGACAGATCAGGCCGAAGAACTCGACCACCGCCCCCCACAGCAGAGCCGGGAGATGCAGCCACACGAGCCGCGTCCAGCGCAGCACGAGCAGCCCGCCCAGCACGACGAACAGCACGAATGCCAGATGAACGACCAGGACCAGATCTGCGCTCACTCTGTAAATCATGGGTGCGGGTGTCAGTACTGGCGCAAAGTTGCACTTGGCATCATCCGGGCCGCAGTATCTACTGAGATCTGTCCTGATTCTCTCGAGGCCAAGCCATGACTGAAGTACGGGCGACGTCCCGTCGACGCGATCGCGGCCGCGCCCCGCGCTCGACGGGACCCTCGCTGGCGCCCCTGCCGCGGCTCACCAATCGCTGGGCGCCGCTGGAGATTCTGACCGCCGAGCAGGTGGAGCGCATCCTGGTCGCGGCCTTCCGGGTTCTCGAAGAATCGGGGCTCGAAATCCGCAGTCTGGCCGCGCGCGACATCTACCGCCGCGCTGGCGCCTTCGTGGACGAGGCCACGCAGATGGTGCGCCTTGGGCGCGATATCGTCGAGGCTCATCTGGCGCATGCGCCCGAGAAGTTCGTGCTGCATGCTCGCAATTCCGATCGGGACCTGCACGTCGGCGGCAACGTGGTCAATTTCGGGCCGGTCAACGGCGCGCCGAACATCAACGATCGCGAGGGCGGGCGCCGCTACGGCAATCTCGAGGCCTTCCGCAACATCCTCCGGCTGACTCACACGCTCGGCATCCTGCACTGGCAGGGTGGAATCGTGGTCGAGCCGGTCGACATTCCGGTGGAGACCCGCCATCTCGCGACCTATCAGGCGCATATAGAGTGTGCGGACATCGTGTGGGCGGCGCGGGGCATCGGCGGGGTGCAGGCGGAAGATGCAATCGCCATGTCGGCCATCGAACACGGATGCACGATCGAGGATCTGGCGGTGCGCCCGACATTGATGACGGTAACGAATGTCAATTCGCCGCGCCGCGTCGACGAGGAGATTCTCGACAACATCATGGTGATGGCGCGCCATGGCCAATGCGTGGTCATCACGCCCTTTACGCTGATGGGCGCGATGGCGCCGGTCACGCTCGCGGGCGCTCTGGTGCAGCAGACAGCGGAGGCCATGAGCATCGTCGCTTTGTGCCAGATGCTGCGTCCCGGCACGCCTTGCGTGCTCGGAGGTTTCACGTCAAACGTCGATATGCGCACCGGCTCGCCAGCGTTCGGCACTCCGGAATACGTCAATGCGGTGCTGGGCGGCGCACAGATTGGCCGCCGTCTGAAAATCCCGGTTCGAACGAGCGCGGTCAATGCCTCGCCAGTCGTGGACGCGCAGTCCACCTACGAGACCGCGTTCTCCCTGCAGGCGGCGATCCTCAGTCACAGCCATCTGATCAACCATGCGGCCGGCTGGCTCGAAGGTGGATTGTCGGCGTCACTCGAGAAGATCGTCGTCGACGCCGAACTGCTGCGCAACTGGGCCGAGATGCTCAAGCCCGTCAACTTCAGTGACGATGACCTCGCAGTCGACGCCATCAAGGGCGTCGCGGCAGGCGGCCATTTCTTCGGCGCCTCGCACACGCTTGCCCGCTACGAGTCCGCGTTCTATCGCCCGCTCCTGTCCGACTGGTCCAACTTCGAAAACTGGACCGATGCCGGCGCCCGCAATGCTACGGAGCGCGCCACCGGTATCTGGAAAAAGATGCTGGCCGACTACGTGGCACCTGCGCTCGACCCGGCGGTCAAGGAGGCGATTGAAGCCTACGTCGCCCGGCGGACCGTTGCACTGGCCGGCAAGGAATAGCTGTAGCAGGAAGCGCTGCGCGTGTCCCGTTGGATCATGAATGCCCGCATGTACGCGGTGACTCCCGAGGTCGAGGCTGCGTGGCGGGCGCTCCTCGAGCGCATCACTCATGAAGCCGGTGTGGCGCTCGATTACGTCCCGTATCCGGCACCACAGCCGCTCGAAGATCTGTGGTCGCGAGCCGATCTGGGATCGGTTTTCATGTGTGGGTATCCGATCGCCCTGAAACTCGCGCCCGTCATTCCGCTCGCCGCGCCCATTCCCCGGGCCGAGTGGGCGGGCGGTCGCGCCCTCTACCGCTCCGACCTGATCGTGCGCAAGGACGCTGCTTACCTCACGCTCGAAGACACCTTCGGCGCGCGTGCGGGCTGGACAGTTGCGCACTCACATTCGGGCTTCAATGCTTTCCGCCATCATCTGCTGGCTTACCGTACGCCCGGGCGGCCCGCGCTTTACTCCGAGATGGTGGGAAACCTGGTGACGGCGCGCAATGTCCTGGACAGCGTACGGGAGAATCGAATCGACGTCGGGCCTCTGGATGCCTACTGGCACATGCTCGTCTCTCGACATGCGCCGCAGCTGACCGACGGTACGCGGGTGCTGGCCTCGACAGCGGTGGCGCCGATGCCCGCCTTCGTAGCCGCCGCCGGTGCTCCGGCAGAAATGGTGGCACGGCTGCGCGCATCCTTCGCAAGCAGTGCTACACGACGCTGGTTCCGGCAGTTTGCCGACTTGCTGCTGCTCGAGGGCTTCGCGGAGGTCACCGAGGCGTCGTTCGCGCCGCTGCTGGAATGGGATCGCGCCGCGAAAGCGGCCGGATTCGTTTGGCCCGCCTGAGCGGCCGAAACGCGCCGCGCGCAGAGCGAGCCGGTGTCAGGCCGGTCCGATGGGCACCCGGCCGGTGGGATGCTGCGGCACGTCGTGCGGCCGAAACATGAAGCGGCGCGCCACCTCGAAATAAGTGCAATACACGAGGCCGCCGTTCTCGGCGATCAACCGCTCGCGTGCCTGGCGGTAGCGCGCATTGCACTGGTACCAGGGAATTCCCGGCGCTTCGTGATGCAGCGAGTGCAGATTGTTGAACAGGAAGAGCGGCCCCAGGAGCCACGAGCGCTCGACGATGGCGATGCGCTCCGGCACCTCGGGGCGCGCGCGGTGCTCGGCAAAGGAGCGGATCAGCTGAATGGCATTGGCTGGAATCGCCATGGTGAGAAAGTAGATCCACAGCGGCACGCCGCAGACCACCTTGATCCACACAACCACCGGGACGCACCACAGCAGATGTTCGGCCCAGATGGCCCGCACTCCGGCCTCATTACGCAGCAGGGCACGCAATTCGCCGCGCAGGAATAGTCCAATACGCCAGAACGAGCCGATGACTATCCGCCCGGCCAGTGTGTGCTCGACCTGCAGGAGCGCATGGGTGATGGGGCTCAGCCGCGCCCACTCTTCCGGTGTCCAGTAGAAGGACTCCGGATCGTCGACCGGGTCGGTAAGCCGCGCGTTGATGTGGTGCGCGTGATGAGTCTGCCGATACCGCTCGTAGGGCAGCCACAGCGACAGGGGCACGATCGCGAACAAGCGGTTCACGCTCTTCCAGCGGGTCGGGTGGCCGTGCACGATCTCATGCTGAAGCGAGCTGTGCAGGGTAATCAACACGGCCGCGATGGGCGCGACGACGGCGAGGGGCCAGTGGCCATAGGCAAAGGTGATCGCGAGCCATCCGCCATAGGCGACGAAGAGAAGAAGCAGCGTCGGTACTTCAACAGCCGCGCGGCGCTCGCCGCTCGCTGCGGGCGCCCCAGGCGCGCCCAGACCGGTTGTGGTGGCGACCATCTGCCGTTATCTAACCTCGCAATCTTCCGTTGTTGTTGATTCTAACCTAAAGCCGTGCCCGTGCCGCGCGGCGCAGGTCTCATTCGATGCGAACCGTCCCGCAGATCCACCGCTCGAGCCCCGCCATGGAGTCGTACAGCAGGATCGCCATGAGGCCCGTCACCAGCCCGCCCTGCAGGATGAAGGCGGTATTGTTTGACAGAAGACCGGCGATGATCACTTCGCCGAGTCCCTTCGCGGCCACCGTGGAGCCGAGAGTCGCCGTGCCCACACTGATGACCAGGGAGAGGCGAATTCCCTCTAGAATCAGAGGCATCGCCAGCGGCAGCTCCACCGAGAACAGACGCTCGCGGGCGCTCATGCCCATGCCGCTGGCCGCCTCCAGCACCGCCGGCGGGCAGCTCTGGAGGCCAACGATCGTGTTCTCGAAGATCGGCAGCAGACCATACGCGAAAAGGGCTATCAGCGTCGGCTTCTCCCCGAAACCGATGAGCGGCACTGCGAGGGCGAGCACCGCAACCGGCGGAAAGGTCTGGCCGATGTTCACCAGGGTGCGCGAGAGCGGGAGGAATTCCGCGCCGCTGGCGCGCGTGACCAGGATTCCGAGGCCGACGGCCACGACCGTACTGGCTGCTGCGGCGCAGCATACCGTGCCGACATGCGCCAGAGCCAGCATCAGCAGGTTGCCCTGGTCGTAGATCGGCGGGGCGCCGTACTGCGTAAGCGGTGCGAACACAGGTGCAAAGCTCTGCGGCATCAAGAGGAAAGCCAGCAGCAGTCCGAGCGCGGCGATCCGAAGAACGAAAGCAGCGCTCGGCATCAGGTGGGCCTTCCATGGGCGAGAATGGCTTCGACCGTCAGGCGCCCGCACAGGGTCCCGTCCGCCTCCTTGACGGCCGCCGAGCCGGCTCCCCGCCACATGAGCTCGGAGAGAGCCTCGCGCAGAGATGCGGACGCCGCGATGACAGGCCCGTCGGAAGCACCCGGGAGCGCCGCCTCCCCTGCCGTGGTCAATGAAAGCAGTCTCATCGCGCGATCGGCGATGCCGGTCATCCGCGCAACCAGCGGATCGGCCGGATGTTTCAGAAGCGCCGCGGGCCGGTCGTACTGCAGCACCCGGCCCTGGCTCATCACAGCGACATGATTGCCGAGACGAAACGCTTCATCCATGTCGTGGGTCACGAGTACGATCGTCGTGCCGAAGCGCCGCTGGATACCGAGCAGATCGTCCTGGGCCTTCGCGCGGATGATGGGATCGAGCGCCCCGAACGGCTCGTCCATCAACAGCACCGCCGGCTCGGCGGCGAGCGCGCGCGCAACACCGACCCGCTGCTGCTGACCGCCCGACAACTGATGTGGAAATTTTTCCGCGAATTCCGCAGGGTCGAGCTGGAAGACGCGCAGCAACTCATCGGCGCGTGCGCGGATGCGAGCCTCCTCCCAGCCCAGCAGCCGCGGCACGATCGCGATGTTCTGCGCCACGGTCCGATGCGGAAACAGGCCGTTGCTCTGGATCGCATAGCCGATCCGGCGCCGCAGCAGATGTGCGGGCTCCTGCGTGGTGTCGTTTCCGTCGATCAGCACCCGGCCGCCCGTCGGCTCGACCAGGCGATTGATCATCCGCAGCAGAGTCGACTTTCCCGAGCCGGACGTGCCAACGATCACCGTGACCGAGTTGCGCTCGATGACCATCGACACGTCATCGACGACAGTGGTGGTGCCGTACTGCTTGGTAAGGTGCTCGACGGTAATCATCGCTTTGCCCGGTCCATGACCTCCACCAGCGCGTCGAGTACGACGGCGGCGGAAAAGGCGAAAGCGACTGTGGGGATCGCCCCGAGCAACACGAGGTCTATCGCGGTCTGTCCGATCCCCTGAAACACGAACGCTCCAAGGCCGCCGCCCCCGATCAGCGCGGCAATGGTCACGAGCCCGATATTCTGCACGAGCACGATGCGGATGCCAGTCAGTATGACCGGCAGAGCGAGCACGAGTTCGACACCGGCCAGGATCTGCCAGCTCGTCATTCCCATGCCGCGTGCCGCTTCGACCGCAGCGGGTGAGACCCGCTTGAGCCCGGCGGCCGTATTCGCGACGATCGGCAGCAGCGAGTACAGAAACAGCGCCGCCACCGCGGGTGCGGCCCCGATGCCGCGGATGCCGAGTTCCGCGGCCAGCGGTACGGCGGTGGCCAGCGCGCCCAGCGGCACCATCAGAATGCCAAACAATGCAATGGAAGGAATCGTCTGGATCAGGTTGAGGGTGCCCAGGATGCCTCCCCGAAGCCGCGGGACACGATGGCACAGAATGCCCACAGGCAAGGCAACGATGACCGCGGCAAGAAGCGATCCGAGGGCAAGCAATACATGCTGCCGCAACTCGCGGGCAAAACGATCGGCATTCACGGCGTATTCGCGCATTATCGAGAGGTTGTCGAACATACCGTGCGCGAACGCAAGGCCGGCGACGGCGAAGAAGCAGATAAGCGCCAGCACTCGCGCGCCGGGTCCCAGCCGCATTCGCGTCATGGCATCGGTTGCCATCAAGCCCAGTGCCATCAGCAGCACCCAGAAGCTGGCGCCGGGAGCGACCCGCACGACCTGATTTCCGGCGGGTGTCAGCGCATCGCCGGCGGCGGCCACGGCCATCGCAACAGCGACGATGCCAAGCAAAGCTGCGCCGAGACGGACGCGGGCGTTGGACATGCCGAGCGCTGCAAGCCCGACGAGTATCAGGGTCCCATAACAGACGAGTGCCGCCCAGGCAGGCAGCACGTCAATAAGGCCGCGCGGATCGCCCGGCACGATCCGGTTCGATTTGAAGTAGACAAACGGCAGGAAGATGAGCGCCAGGGCTCCCGCGGCCGAGAGCACCGCACCGAGCCGATCGATTCGGTGCGGTCGCGGCATGCGCCTCGCCACCGCCTCTTCGACCTGGCCGGCAGCCTGCGCCGGCACGCGACCAGTGGATTGCGCCATTACTTCAGATAGCCCTTCGACTTCAGGTAGTCCCGGGCGACCGCCTCCGCGGATTCACCATTGATCTGTACGCGGGCATTCAACTGTTGGAGCAGGCCGGTATTGAAACTCTCCATCAGCGGCTTCACCAGCATGGCGATCCGCGGATTCGCCTTGAGGGCCGCCTCGCGGATGATCGGCACGGGCGCATAGATCGGCTGATCGTGCTTGTCATCCTGCAGGATCCGCAGATGCGCCGCGGCGATGCCCCCATCGGTACCATACACCATGGCCGTGTTGGTGCCGTTCGTGCGCGCGGCCGCCGCGCGGATGGTGGCGGAGGTTTCGCCGCCGGCGAGCACGATCAGCTGATCGGAGCGCATCGTGAACCCATAGGTCCTCTCGAGCGAGCGCAGTGTCCCGGCATTCGCGAACTCGGCTGAGCAGGCGAGCACGACCTGGCCGCCGCCGGTTACCCACCGCGCAAAGTCGCTCATCGTCGCCAGATTGTTCGCCAGGGCAACGTCCCCGCGCACGGCGAGCGCCCAGGAATTACTGGCATTGGCGGGCGTCAGCCACACGATCCGGTGGGCCGCGTAATCGAGCCTGGAACCCAGCTCGTAGCCTTTGCGCAGGTCCTTCCATGCCGGGTCGGAGGGAATATTGAAGAAGAAGCCGGCGTTGCCCGTGTACTCGACGTACAGATCGATCTCGCCGGAGAGGAGCGCCTTTCGCACGACCGGGGTAGCGCCGAGCGTCATCCGGTCCACAGTCCGGATCCCGTCCGCATTCAGCATGAGGCGGATCATCTCGCCGATCATTGCCGACTCGCTCGACAGCTTCGAGGAGACGACGACGGCGGCCTGCAGCGGCGGCGACACGTTGAGCGCCAGCATCACGGCTATGCACAGCGACTTCAGAATGTTCGCCACCCCCACTTTCAGCGCTGCCGACTCAAGGATTCCACCGCCGAACCGCCCGCCCCGTCGCCTGCGCTCACTGCCAGGATTGCACCGCGGGGCGGTTCGCTCCGCCCGGCCCCGCGCATTATGATGGCAACCCTGGATGAATGCGGCGCCAAAATCCGCCCGAAGCCCCCGATCATGGTCCAGGCGCCGGCGATTCTCGCCGCGCTTGCATCGGGCCTGCTGTTGCGACCCTGTTCGGAGACACATCGTCATGAAGGATTCCGCGAGAGCCGTCGTCATCGGTGGCGGCGTGGTGGGTGCGAGCACGCTTTATCACCTTGCCAGGATCGGCTGGACCGATGTGCTGCTGCTCGAGAAGAGCGAATTGACTTCCGGCTCGACGTGGCACGCGGCCGGCGGCATGCACACGTTCAACGGTGAGGCCAACATCTCGCGGCTGCAGAAGTACACGATCGATCTGTATCGCGAGATAGAGGCGCTGTCGGGCCAGTCCTGCGGGCTGCATCCGAACGGCGGACTGATGCTCGCGGCGACGCAGGGCGAGCTCGACAGCCTGAGGCTCATCTGCTCGCGTGCGCGCTATCTCGGCATGGAGACCCGCATGGTGAGTCTGGATGAGGCCGTGCAGCTCAATCCACTCATCGATCCGAGTTACTTCATCGGCGCGCTGTGGCGCGCCGACGGGGGCCATTGCGATCCGTCCGGTACCACCCATGCCTACGTCAAGGCGGCGCGCAAGCTCGGCGCAGCGGTGGAACGCTTCACCAGGGTTGCAGCGTTGAGGCAACGCCATGATGGCTCGTGGGATGTGGTGACTGACAAGGGCTCCATCCACGCCGAGCATGTCGTCAACTGCGGGGGACTCTGGGCGCGCGAGATCGGCCACATGGCCGGCATCGAGCTGCCGGTGCTGGCCATGGAACACCACTACCTGCTGACCGAGGACCTCCCGCAATTGAAGGGTCGGGACAAGGAGATCGTCAACACCACCGACTACGCTGGCGAGATCTACATGCGCCAGGAGCGCGGTGGAGCCCTGCTCGGCACTTACGAGCCCCACGGCGTCGTCTGGTCGCCGGTCACGACGCCGGACGACTTCTCGATGCAGCTCCTGCCCGAGGATTTCGAGCGGCTCGCGCCCTATTTCGAAGTCGGATTCCGGCATTTCCCCGCACTGGGGCAGGTTGGCATCCGCAAGGCGGTCAATGGTCCGTTCACTTTCGCCCCGGATGGCAATCCCTTGGTCGGACCCGTGCGGGGCGTTCGCAACTACTGGGTGGCCTGCGCCGTCATGGCGGGGTTCAGCCAGGGGGGCGGCATTGGCCTCGTGCTGTCGCGCTGGATGGCGCACAACGATCCGGGGCAGGACATCATCTCGATGGACGTTGCGCGCTTCGGCGCATACGCGACGCCCAAGTACACCTCCATCAAGGTGCCCGAAAACTACTCGCGGCGCTTTCGGCTCGCGTACCCGAACGAGGAGCTGCCCGCTGCCCGCCCGGTGCGCCGCTCGCCGATCTACGACCGACTGAAGGAGGCCGGCGCGGTCATGGGCGCGAACTTCGGACTCGAGCATGCGCTGTGGTTCGCGCCCGCCGGCGTTGCGCCGACTGAGACACCGACCTATCGGCGCTCGGAAGCCTTCCCGGTCGTCCGCGCCGAATGCCGGGCAGTGCGCGCGACGGTCGGACTCTACGAGACGACCAACTACGGGAAATACCAGGTCAACGGCCAAGGCGCACGCCAGTGGCTCGAGCGAATCTTCGCATCCCGGATACCTGCCCCGGGCCGGATGGCGCTCGCACCCATGCTCAATCCCGCGGGCCGGATCGTCGGCGACCTGTCGATCGCCTGTCTCGCCGAGGATCGCTTCCTCATCATGGGCTCCGGTTTTGCCGAGGAGTTCCACCTGCGCTGGTTCTGGGCCTCGGAGCCACCCGGCGACGTGTTTGTCCGCTCGGCCGCCTCGACGCTCGCGGGCGTGTCCATTGCGGGCCCGCGATCGCGCCAGCTCGTGCAGCGGCTCGTGCGCGACGATCTGTCCGCCCCGGCGTTCAAGTTGTTTCAGGTCAGGGAGACGGCAGTTGGCTTTGCGCCCGCGGTGCTGACACGCGCCGGATTCACGGGCGAGCTGGGCTACGAGATCTGGACGACGCCCGATTATTTCGCCTCCCTGTACGACGATCTCCGGGATGCGGGACGCGACCTCGGCCTGGTACATTTCGGCGGGCGCGCGCTGTCATCGTTGCGCCTCGAGAAAGGCTACGGCTCGTTCAACAAGGACTTCCGCCCCGACTACACTCCGGGTGAAACGGGGCTGGACCGCTTCATCGACTTCGCCAAAACCGATTTCACCGGCCACGCTGCTGCGCTCGCCGAGCGCGCCGCCGGACCCAGGCGCCGGTTCGTGATCATGGAGGTTGCGCACGCGGACGCCGAAGTGGTCGGCTACGAGTCGATCATGAAGGATGGCGCTGCGGTCGGCTACGTCACCTCCGGGGCCTACGGCCACTGTGTCGACAAGAGCCTGGCGGCGGGCTACGTGCCGGCCGAGCTGGCACACGAAGGTGTGCAATTCGAAATCGACATCCTGGGAGAGATGCGCACCGCCACCGTCAGGCTGCAGCCGATCCACGATCCGCAGGGACTTCGATTGCGCGGGTAGCACCACCCGCGGATACTGTGCGGCTGAGACTGACGCCGTGCGCGACGCCTGCCGTTGCGCGCTGCACCCGTTGATCTCCCAGGAACCGCCTGTGATGCCTGAGTGGCGACTGAATGAACCGCGGCGCGCGCCTTGGGACAAGCCGTGCAGACCGGTGAGTCTGCACATTGTCGCCGCTGGATTGCTGATCGGCTGTCTGGCTGCCTGCATGTCCGTGAAGCCCGTGGCGCCCAGTCCACCGCCTGAGCAG
This sequence comes from Steroidobacteraceae bacterium, assembly GCA_050738795.1. Taxonomy (GTDB): domain Bacteria; phylum Pseudomonadota; class Gammaproteobacteria; order Steroidobacterales; family Steroidobacteraceae; genus 13-2-20CM-66-19. The sequence goes on along the minus strand of JBOIAD010000023.1, from coordinate 83,836 downwards.
CCGGCTGCCGTGACGCCCCCCAATTCGTCTGCTGGAAACGCGCCCGCGCCGGTGCCCGCGCCCGCACGCGAGTCGAGCCAGGCGGAGCCGAAGAAGCGTGCGGCGGCAACGGGCTCACCACCGTCCGCAACCGCGAAAACGCAGCCGAGTGCGGCAAATGCAAAATCGCCGAGCACCAACAGCACGGCACGCGCAGTACCGCCGAACGGCAGGAGTGCCGCAAGCACTTCGCCGTCGAGCGCCAACAGTCCGGCTAAACCTTCGCCGCCCGAGCAGACGGCCCCTGCCTCCCCGCCGGCAGCGGTTGCGACCGCTCCAGCAGCGCCGCGGGGACCGCCGCCTCTTGATCTGGGCTCCCTCGAGCAACGCCTGCGAGACACGCACGCCATCGGCGTGTTCACGAAACTGTCTCTGAAGAACCAAGTCGATGACCTGCTCGATCAGTTCCGGGCCTTCCATCAGGGCCGGCTCAAGGCGCCCCTGGCACAGCTGCGGCAACGCTACGACCTGTTGCTGCTCAAAGTGCTCACGCTGCTGCAGGACGGCGATCCGTCGCTGGCCTCGGCCGTCTCGGCCTCGCGCGAGACGATCTGGGGAATTCTCGCCGATCCGGACAAATTCTCTAAAATCTGACATCCATGGCTGGAGATATCATGCGCCACCCTGAAATTCCGCTCGCTTTGATGTTGACCGCGGTGCTTGCCAGCACGCGGCTGCTCGGTGCCGATGACGCTGCGTTCGCCAAGGACCTGATGGCTACGATCGCGTTGCAGGGGATGCCTTGCGACAAGGTGATCGATTCCAAGCGCAATGCCGACAGCGACTACGTTGCGACCTGCAAGGACGGCAATCGTTATCACGTCTTCGTCAATGCCCAGGGACGAGTCGTCGTGCAGAAGCAAAAGTAGCGTCTGCGGATCCGCCTCTGCTGCAGTGACTCAGATCTCGTCCGCTGCGTCCAGGCGCTGCAGCAGCCCGCCCCCGAATACGAGGATCCGGGCCTTTCCCCCGATTACATTGCGGAATTCCAGCATTTCAGGGCTCGCCGGCTCATCCGTCAGCCGGAACAGGCCGTCGCCGATGAGCTCGGTGGGTAGCACACCGTTCACCCACAGTTGTCCACGGCGGACCACGATCCGCACTAAGCCGATCCAGGCGCTGTCGCTGTAGTAGACGCCCGGATACGGCGCCAACCCCGGAATGTCGGGCATTGCCTGTTGGCCGCCGTGGCGGCTGTGCGCGTACCAATCCGGGCCGTATGCGAGCTCGATGACCGCCGGCTTCGGTTCGGCAGGCGGCGTGTCGCCCGCCGGTGCGTGGTCCCGGCCGAAGACGATCGGAAACAGCGCGAATTGCCGATGATCGGCAATGAACTGATCCTCTTCCACATGCTGCAGTGGAATGTGCACCCCATCGCTGGTGAGCACGAGCCGGTTGCCGTCGGCATCGACCGAAAGACTGCGGCCATCGGGCGCGGCGTAGGAGCCGATGTAATCGGCTGCATTGGCGAGCACTGCCGCCTCGTCGGCGGGCGGCGGCACAGGAGCGGGCGCGCGCTCCGTGGAAGCCCGCAACAATTTGATCGCATACTGCGCGACGGGATTGGGCCGATATCCTAGCTGTGCGTTGACCGACGCGAACGCACCAAATCCGCTTTCCATGTCGAGTTGCAGCGCCGACATGAACGAGACCATGCCGCCTGTGTGGCGCAGCCGTTTGTGGCCGTCAAGCTCGTCCACTGCAATGCCGTACGCGTAATGCGCACCAGGACCAAACTCCTCGGCCTTCACAGAGGGCGTCGAGAAGAGCCTGAAGCCCTCCTCAGATGCTACTCGTCCCGCGGGCGCCGCTCCTGAATTCAACAGCATGTGCAGATACCGCGCCATGTCGAGCGGTGTCGAGGAGATGCAGCCCGATGCCAGGGTGAATGTCAGGTTCCCGGCCGGTACGAGCGCGCCATGCCGGGGGTACGGACGATCGTCCTCACGCGGCACGTAACTTTGAGCAAGGCGGGAACGGCCTGAGCTATCGATTATAGGCCGCGTATCGTTCATACCCAGCGGTACCAGCAGGCGCCGGGTCACCGCACGCTGCCACGAGGAGCCGTCGAGCTTCTCGATCAACCGGCCCAGAACATCGTAACCCCAATTCGAGTAGTGGAACTGACTCCCGGGCCTGAAGGCTTGCCGCACGCGCTGCGCCGGCTCGGTCGGAACCACTGGCGGATCGGATGGCATGCCCGAGGAATGGGTCAGCAGGTGGTGAATGCGGATCTCGCCGTAATCGGTGTCGACCGGCAACCACGGCAGGTGCCGGAGGATCGGCTGTTGCACATCGAGCTTCCCCTCATCCTGCAACTGTAGAATCATCAGCGCCGTAAATGACTTCGTGATCGAACCGATCTGGAATCGATGCGCCGTCGTGAGGGGCGTTCTGGCCGCAAGATCGACGAATCCGAAGGATTCCACGGCCAGCGGGCCCGCACGCGAGGCGAGCGCGAGCGTGAGACCAGGCGCGTTCATTGCGCGCATGTACTCCGGGATGAAGCGTTTGAGGGCGGCCGGGACCGCGCCGGACGGTGCACGCCCGGCACCAGCGGAAGGCGGCTGCGCGGCCGCATCGGCCCGAGCGCCTGGGCCGATCTCGGAGAGGCCAGACAAGGTTGCAAACGCCAGCAGTTCGCGTCTATTCATCAGCATACCCAAAGTGACAGATAGGTTGCGCGAGGCCTGGGAACTCCAGCTCGACACCACGCCGCGGGCTCGATAATACCCGTACCCGGCGTCGTGTATGACTTATGTCAGCGTCCCCCGGGGACGGCGCGATGCCGCCCGGGCGTGAGCGAAGCGCGCCAAAGAACTCCGTCTCACAAAGTCCACTCGGACCTATGGTAAGCTTGGTTTCGTGCCTTCAGTAGCCATTCGTGGTGAGCTTGCGGCGCCCCTCAGCGGACGCCCGTGTAAACTTGCGCCCCCGATCGTCCGGCTACACGCTCCGAGCAACGGCATAGCGTCGTGCTACAGCTACCATATGCTCGAGCGGACCAGATGGCGCCGACGTAAGGGATGCTACGTCCGTCGCGCCGTTCTGCGTCTATCGATTGCCCTCTACCGATTGCCGAGCGCTCCAATGCTCGCGAATACGAGCTGCACCGCGCTGATCGGGGCCTCGAGCTCCGCGACTTCCTCCATTCCGCTCCCACCCTGACTCCCGGCTCAAGCCTGTCCAGTCAGTCTGCGGACGTTGTGCGCCGACGACGAGCATCGAGTCGTTCGCGACCCCGGCCTGTCCGGCCGATCTCGCAGCGCCGTCTCGACTCGAGGAAGTTCTGGAGGAGCGCCGCCATGCAGGAAACAGAAACCCGATATCCATCAAACAAATCGCCACTGATTCGTGTCCTGCGGCTGTTTTCGGCGCTGTTGCCCGGTGAATACCTGAAGACGGCTTTCTATCTGAACTGCATCGACCTACCGCGCCGCGTCCTGCGGCAGGCGCTTTTCTCGTTCTATCGATACGATCATGTCTACGCCGTGCTCAAGGAATTCGCCCACTGCGTCGGGCCGTTCTCGGTGCTCGAGTTCGGGACCTCCGATGGATACTCGTTCATCAAGCTGCTCTATGCCACGCGTCACCTGAAGCTCACCGAGCGGGTTGTGGTCCATACTTTCGACAGCTTCGAAGGCATGCCGGTCGCGGTCGACGAGAAGGACAAGGAGTGGACGAGCGGCGACAGCTGGGTTCCCGGGCAATTCAAGGGACGCTACGAGGAGCTGGAGGCCTATTGCAGGACACGGTATGCCAACTACCGCATTCATCGCGGCTATTTCGAGGAAACGGTCGACGCGGCCTTCCTGGCATCGCTCGAGCAGAGCCCGCCCGCCCTGATCTGGATCGACTGCGACTACTATTCATCGGCGCGCACGATCTTCGAGCGCCTGATCGACCGGATTCCCAACGGCTGCGTGGTGTATTTCGACGATCTGGACAACCTGAACTACGGCTCGCACTTCACCGGGGAAGCCCGGCTGGTGCACGAGATCAACAGCGGGCTGTTGGGAGATAACATCGAGCTGGTGCTCGACCCGGTCATCTCGCTGTACTCGCGCCGCATCTACCGCTTCTTTCGCATGCCGCCCACCCGGCTGTTCCAGCGGCCTGGGGAGGGCAACAAAGCCGAGCACGTGCGTCGCTTCTCGAACGGCTCGCCGATGCCCTGACGCGGCTGGACGTTGCCCTGACGCGCCGCGCCGGTTCGCGGCCCTGAATGTTCAGGACACCAGGGAGGTTCCGGTCGAGATCCACCATGGACTGGTCGCAACGAAGAATGCGAGATTTATCGCCAGCAATACCCCTGCGGCGCCCCAGCCGAACGCCGGATGCAGGCGCCGGTGCCGTATGCAGTCCACGCAAACGCAGGCGAGCACGAACAGATCGAGCGAACCAAGGATGATCTGATTGTTGATGAAACTGACCGGCAGGCGGGCAATTGCCGACGGCAGCATGCACGCGATGGTCAGTACCATCAGACGTTTGTGATAGTCCACACGGTGCCGCAGCCCGATTGCGGCGCCCACGATGACGGCAAACAGCAGCATCTGGACCAGCTCGAGGCCGGCTATCGTGACCTGGCCTGCTGCGAATTCGGAATGAGCGCGGACTTCACCCGCAAGGAAGACGAAGCTGGCGCTCAGGTAAAATTGCCGTTCGAAGCGACGCTGCGAGCTCAGGATTGCGTTCAAGCAGGACTCTCCGTCGAGGAACCACTCTGTGGCCGTAGTCGCGAGGCTGCGCAGCCGGATTCGACGCGCGCACTGAGGGCCTCTGAATACGAATACCGGATATGAGGTGGAATCCCGCCACCGGCTCTCCCAGGGCGGCTTTGGCGCTCGCTATCAGTCGGGGAGGCTCGGACCGCCGGGGAAGAGATCCGGATCCGTCGCATCCTGCTGGCCGTAACTGCGGAATTTCCCGGCTACACGCCGCATCTCGGCATCGTCCAGGATCCGGACATTCCCGAGAGCCAATGCGGCGCAGTATTGTGCGGCCAGGTTCTCGACTTCGGCCGCCAGAGCCAGCGCGCGCGCAGGGTCCGCTCCGAGCGCGATGACGCCATGATTGGCAAGCAGGCACGCGTTGCGGCCGTCGATCGCTGCAACCGCGCCGTCGGAAAGCTGCTGTGAGCCAAAGGTGTGATATGGGGCGCAGCGGATGTCAGCGCCGCCCGCAAGCGCGACCATGTAATGAAACGCGGGGATGCCGCGACCGGTGCACGCCAGCGCGGTCGCATGCCGGGAATGGGTGTGGACTATGGCACCAGCGTCACTGCGCGCCCTGAGGATGTCGCGGTGGAAGCGCCATTCGCTCGATGGACGCAAATGGCCGAACCAGCGCCCGTCGAAGTCAACCAGGGGCATGTCGGCGGGCTCGAGAGTGTCGTAAGCAACGCCAGTCGGGCTGATGAAGAAACGCGACTCGTCCCGCCTCACACTGAGGTTGCCGGAGGCCCCGTGGGTCAAGCCGCTGCGCGCCAGATCGCGGCATGCCGCCACCAGCGCTGCGCGCAGATTCGCATCCGCCGCCAGTCTGCTGAAACGGGTCATTCCGGCCTGCGCCGATCGGGATACAGGCCCTGCAATCCACCGCGAGTCGCCGGGCAGATGCCGCGCTCCGTGATCAGTGCGGTAACCAACCTCGCCGGAGTGACGTCAAAGGCGAGATTGAGCGCGGGACTGTGCTCGGGCACGACTCTGACGGTCTCGATGACACCGGCGGCGGTTCGCCCCACGACGTGGGTGAGCTCCGCAGCCGATCGCTCCTCGATCACGATGGCACTGCCGTCATCGAGGTCCCAATCGATCGTGCTGATCGGCAGCGCCGCGTAGAACGGAATGCCGTTGTCACCGGCGGCCAGCGCTTTGAGATACGTCCCGACCTTGTTGCAGACATCTCCGCAGGCGGTCGTCCGGTCGCTGCCGACGATGACCATGTCGACCTCGCCCCGTTGCATGAGATGGCCGCCCAGATTGTCGGCGATGACCGTATGAGGCACGCCGTGCCCACCAAGCTCATAAGCCGTGAGCGCTGCGCCTTGATTGCGGGGACGAGTCTCGTCCACCCAGACATGGACGGGAATTCCGGCATCGTGAGCCATATAGACAGGCGCCAGCGCGGTCCCCCAATCGACGCAGGCGAGCCAGCCGGCATTGCAATGAGTCAGGATGTTCAGCGGCGCGCGGGTGGATTCGGCAAGACCGCGCATGATGCCGAGCCCGTGAGTGCCGATCGAGCGGCATTGCTCGACGTCAGCTTCGCAGATCAACCCCGCTTCCCGAAACGCCACATCGGCCCGCTCACTCTGCGGAACCTTCGCGATGGCGCTGCGCATTCTTGCCAGTGCCCAAGAGAGGTTGGCAGCGGTTGGACGTGTTGCTTGCAACGTCTGGATCGCCTCATCGAGCTGGCGGTCGGACGAATCCGAGCGCAGAGCAAGCGCGACACCATAGGCAGCGGTCGCCCCGATCAGCGGTGCCCCACGCACGACCATGGCCCGAATCGCATTGGCTACGTCGTCGAGGCATCGCAGCTCGAGCGTCACGAGCTCGAAGGGGAGCCGCAACTGATCGATGACCCGGACGGCCCCCGCTGCCGTCGGCCAGATGGTTCGATAGTGCGTGCCTGCGATTTTCATGGTCCGATCCGCTGCATCCTGGGGCGTCAACTGCCGCCCACCAGTCCGGCGGTGACATTGACGGCAAAGCCGAGAATCGAGACGTTGAACAGGAACGAGATGAGGCTGTGCGCGATCACCGCCTTGCGGATCCTGACCTCGTTCGTAGCAACATCCGCCGTCTGGCAGGCAGCGGCAATGGTGAATGAGAAATAGACGAAGTCCCAGAACAGCGGCTGCGGTGTTTGCGGGAACGACAGCGGCGGCTCCCCTGGAGCGGCGCTATAGAACATATCCGCGTAGTGCAGCGTGAACATGGTCGGCACGAGCAGCCAGGAATCGGCAATCGTCAGGCTGGCCAGGAGAATGTGAGCGGCGCGCTGCGCCGGACCGATCTGCTTGAGGGTGGTGAGCAGCGCCACGATCGCTATCACACTCAACAAGGCCGCCGCGACGACCACGAGCAGGATGACGGGTGCCGTCGGATCTTCCTCCTCGTAACGGGCCCGCATCTGCTTCGCATCCAGGCGGTTCATCCAGAAGTACGTCAGCAGCACGAGCAGTACCACGGCCGCGTTCCAGGCCGTCAGCATGCGGCTGATTCCCGACCAGTCCGCGGGCAACAGCAGGAAGACGACGAGGCCCACGATGAGCGCGAGCCAGAGCCGCGTATGGTTCCAGACAACCTTGTTCACGGTCGAGCGGCTTCTCGCCGCACCGGATGTCCGAAACGCACCAGGCAGGCCAGGCGCGGGCCTGCGCTTTTTTTGGCGGAGCCTCATGTGAAAGCGTCAGCAAGCGTGAGATGCCGCATGAAAGAGCTCACTTCCGGGGCAGGTTGCCGCAGTAAAGAGTACGTCATTTTTCGGGCTGGCCGCAGGCGGGGGCAGGTTCTCCGTGCGCTCGCACCCGGATTCTGGAACTATGGCACGCAAGCGCCGGCGGCTCAACGCGCCCCCCACGATACCGGCCGGTGCTCCGACACCCGCGACGTAAGGAGTGCAGCGTGAATGGAGGGTGACTTGAGTTCCAGCAGCGTTCTCATTGTCGGCGCCGGCCCGACCGGCCTGGTTCTGGCCGCATGGCTGGCCCGGCTTGGGGTGCGTGTGCGGATCATCGACAAGACGGCGGCACCGGGTACGACTTCGCGGGCCTTGGCCGTGCAGGCGCGCACACTCGAACTGTATCGTCAGCTCGGGCTCGCGGCGGCCGTGGTCGAGAAGGGCCACAAGGTCCCTGCGGTCAACCTGTGGGTCCAAGGCGCGCCGCAAGCCCGTCTGCCATTCCAGACGGTTGGCGCGGACCTGACACCCTATGCCTTCCTGCAGATCTTTCCCCAGGACCAACACGAGCAACTGCTGATTCAGCGGCTGGCGAAGCTGGGCGTCCCGATCGAGCGCAATACCGAGCTTCTCGGCTACGCGGATCAGGGCGATCGTATCGTTGCACGGCTGCGGCACGCGGATGGACGCGAGGAACGCTGCGAAGCGCGTTTCATCGCCGGCTGCGACGGGGCTCGATCGCTGGTGCGCGAGACGATGCGTGCGGGGTTTCCAGGCGGAACCTACCGCCAGATTTTCTATGTCGCCGATGTGCAGGCATCCGGACCCGCTCTGGATGGCGAGTTGCACATCGATCTGGATGAAGCCGATTTTCTCGCGGTCTTCCCCTTGGCCGGCCAGGGACGCGCGCGCCTGATCGGCACCGTGCGCGACGAGCGCGCGGAGCATCCCGATACGCTCCAGTTCCAGGATGTCGGCTCACGGGCGATCGATCATCTCAAGGTGCAGATCGACAAGGTGAACTGGTTCTCGACCTATCACGTTCACCATCGTGTGGCGGACCGGTTTCGGCAAGGCCGGGCGTTCGTGTTGGGCGACGCGGCGCACATCCACAGTCCCGCCGGTGGACAGGGCATGAATACCGGCATCGGCGATGCCATCAACCTGGCGTGGAAGCTGCGAGCCGTTCTGGCCGGCTGTGCACCCGACAACCTGCTCGACAGCTATGAGCATGAGCGCATCCGATTTGCGCGCCGCCTGGTCGCAAGCACCGACCGTGTGTTCACTTTCGCCACCGCCAAGGGACGGCTTGCCGAAGTTGTCCGCACGCGCATCGCGCCTTACGTGCTGCAGAATCTCACAAAGCTCGGATTCGTCCGCGAATTCATGTTCAGGACCGTGGCCCAGATCACCCTGAACTATCGCGGCGGCCCGCTGAGCGAGGGTTCAGCCGGCCACGTGCAGGGAGGCGATCGTCTGCCGTGGGCCGGCCCGGGCGGCGGTGATAACTTCGACTCGCTTGCGAGCATCGCGTGGCAGGTCCATGTGTATGGCGCAGCGAGCACGGAGCTTGCGGCATGGTGCGCGGCGCACAGTGTTCCACTGCAGCGGTTCGATTGGCGGCCCGGACACGAGACAGCCGGCTTCGCCCGCGATGCGTTATATCTGCTTCGACCCGACACCTATGTGGCGCTCGCCGAGCCGAGCGGCACCCCTGTCACGCTGGAGCGCTATTTCAAACAGCGCGATATTCGAGTGAAGGCGGCGCAATGAGCCGTTCGCTGTACAGGTACACCCCATGGCATTGAGCTCGTTTCGCCCTGCGCTCAGCGATTTCTCGAAGGCGGCACCGGCCATTGCGAACGATGCCATCGAGTCGCCGCTGCTGCGCTTGCGCACCTCGGCCAGTGCCGATATCCGGCTCAAGGCTGAGAATCTGCAGCCGCTCGGATCGTTCAAGATTCGCGCCGGAGCCAATGCGCTCGCGATGCTTTCCGACGCGCAGACCGCCGCCGGCGTCGCCACCGCGAGTGCGGGCAACTTTGCTCAGGGCCTTGCGCTGGCTGCCGCGCGCCGCCGCATTCCCTTGACCGTGCACGCACCTTCCACGGCCCCGGCAGTCAAGCTTGCTGCGATCCGCCGTCTTGGCGCACAGGTCGAGACTCACGCGTATGCGGATTGGTGGCAGATCATGTCTACACGTGACACGGGGAAGGCGGCCGGCGCATTCATTCACCCCGTCAGCGAGCCCGGCGTGATGCTCGGTAATGGAACCATTGCGCTGGAGCTCGTCAGGCAGTGGGACCGAATTGACACCGTGTTCGTACCTGTCGGTGGTGGCGGCCTCCTCTGCGGCATCGCGCTCGCGTTCAGAGCGATGGGCATCAGGACGCGTATCGTTGGATGTGAAGTGCAGACCGCGGCGCCGCTGAGCCAATCCCGGCAAGCCGGCCGGCCCGTCAGTATCGAGCGGCAACCCTCCTTCGTGGATGGAATCGGCGGTGCAAGCGTGCTGCAGGAAATGTGGCCGCTGCTGAGCGAGCTGGCGGACGATGTCGTCGTCGTCAGCCTGGATGAAGTGCGCCAGGCGATGCGGACGGTCGCGACCGAGAATCACCTCATCTGCGAAGGAGCCGGAGCAACGGCGGTCGCCGCGGCCCTGAGCGGCCGGGGCGGTGGCGGTAACACGGTCGCGATCGTCTCCGGCGGAAACATCGATCTGTCCGTGTTCACGAGCATCATCGCCGGGTAAAGGTTGCTCTGCGCCACTGTTGCGCCGGCTCGGACAGATAGCGGGCCTTGCGGGGCGGCCAGGGGACCCGCCCTTCAGATCCTCGTCATTGCTCCGGCGGCGGATGATTGTTGGTGCCGCTGGCCAGGAATTCGATCAGTTCCTTGCGCTGATCCGCATCGGGCATCCCCGGGAAGCGCATCGCCGTGCCGGGTGCGAAGGCCTGCGGATTCGCCAGGAACTGGTTGAGCCGCGGTCGTGTCCACTTTCCGCCAAGCTGCTGCAGCGCGGGCGAGTAGCGTGCACCAACGACGGAGGCAGTGGGCCGGCCTACGACGTGCCGCAAATCGGGGCCGATACCGTTGTTCGTACCATCGCCGATGGCATGACAGCCGGAGCAGGCGTGGAACAGCGCCTCGCCGCCGCCAACCTCCGTGTCGATTTCGATGTTCAGCAGCGCGCCCTTGTCGGTCAACAGCAGAATCTGCCCGTCGGAACCCTCCGCTACATCGCGAATGCGCCTGCCGAAAGGGATGCGCTCCATCATGACGACGCGCGCATCGCGGACCCTGGCTCGATAGACCGCTCCATCCTTGAGCGAAGAGATCAGAAGGTCGCGCTGCCAAAGCTTGAACTGCGGGCCGTGGACGACGAGCAGACTCGATACGCCTATGGAGGGGACCCAGCTGTAGTACGGTTCCGCGAAACCCTCGTGCGAGCCCGGAACCAGCATGGAAGCCCAGGAATGCTGCCCATACTGCGTGCCGTAGGTGACGAGCGGCCAGCCGTAATTGGATCCGCGCTCGAGCCGATTCAGCTCATCGCCGCCCTGCGGTCCGTGCTCGGTGAGCCAGATCGCATCGCCGTCGGCGAACAGGCCCTGTGGATTGCGATGACCGAGCGAAAAGAGCTGGCTCGAGAAGTCCGCGAGGTTGATCAGGATGGTCTTGCCGTACGAGCTGCCCGGGTCCTGTGGATACGCCTCCCGCGCGTTCACGCCATCCAGCTCATGATCGCCGACGGCCACCAGCAACTGGTTCGGACCCAGCAAAGCCAGCCGTCCACCGACCTGGATTCCGGCAAAATGCCACAGTCCGCTGGAGGCGTAGGCACTCACGCAGGGCGACGATTCAAAGATCGTCTTCCAAGGGAGGTTGGCGAGAGAGCCGTTGAGGAATCGATCCACGGGCCCTTCGAGCATCGATACCCGCACGACGAAGCACTTCTGCTCGGCTTTCCAGAAGTGATGCGTGGCGAACACCCTGATGCTTTCGCCCAGATCCTCAGCGAGCAGATCGGCGGTCCGAAAGCTCGTCGCATCGACATATTGTCCGACGGCGGCCTCGAACTCGCGCGAATTGATCGGAATCTGATACGGCAGGCGCTGCGCCGCGAGCGCCGCACCGCCGCCGGCCTTGCCTACCAGGTAGATCTCGCCGCCGCCGGTGGCGACCAGGAATCGATCGCGGAAGGGCGCGACCGCGCCGCCCGTGATGCGCGAAGGCCCGATCAATTTCAGATATTCGGTCACCTTCAGCGGATACAGCGCGGAATTCAGGCGCCATACGCGCACGCTCGCGGGCGGCGCGGGCTTATTGATCGGGCTGAAAGGCAGCAGGAGGCCGATCGCCGCCGCAGCCGCAAGAACCCACCCTCGCAAGGCGGGCACGCGGCGAAAAAGAACGGTGATGCCCGCAAGCGCCGCAGCGACCAGGAGCGCCGGCAAGAGCACGCGGCGGGGCGGACTCAAGCGCGAAAACGACACGAAGATCAGCAGCGGCGCGTAGCCGATGGCCAGCGCGCTGATCAGGTCGCCGAGGCCGATTCGCCGCCCGCGATACTCGCGCCAGAAGAGAAGCCCGACACAGAGGAGGTAGCCCGCTGCGCACAGCGCGGCGACCTCGCGCTCGCCATCCGACAGCGCGGCCAGGGGGGTGTGGAGCAGTGTGGCGACACCCAGCCCAAGCCCGAGTGCGCACGCGAATTGCAGAACGATAAGCAGGCTGAGCGGCCGCGCCCTGTCCGGATCGATTATGGTCTTGCTCCCAAGCGGCGAGCCGGCAGCGTGCAGACCACAAGTTGAACTGTCAAGGCTCATTTTTGGGGCGCGCCGCATTCAACAATATCCGGACTGAACCGGCGGTTGCTTCGAGCGTTCCTATAACCGAGGAGTGCGAATTACTTTCAGCCGGAGGGGGTATGGAACACCGTTGGGGCCAACGGCATGAGATCGACAGAATCGTGCGGCTGCGCACGCGGGGCGGGCTCGTGGCGCGGGCACGCATCACCAGCGTCAGCATAAGCGGTGCTTTTGTGGTGAGCCCGCTTCCCGTAGTACTTCTCTCTTACGTGCGGATCCAGTTCACGGGCATGCGCGACGGAGGCAAGATCAGCGTCGCCGCTGAAGGACAGGTAGTCCGGAGGGACGCAATCGGCTTCGCAGTCGAATGGCGTGAATTCGCGCCCGCGGCTGTGTGCGCGTTCCTGCTGGAGCCGCCCGGCTGGCTACCGGCGAGCTCGCGCACAATGCCGCCCCACCCCCCGTGACTCGCCGCGCTGGCGCTCAGCGAGGCTTTTTCCCAGAACTACGATGACTATCGCGTGCCCGGACTGCGGAACGGTGCAGGATTTGCCGCCATTGCCCCGCGGAACTACGGCGGTATGTCCGGTTTGCGAGCACCGTCTGGAGCGAACGAGCGGACGCAGCCTCGAGGCGGCGTTGGCCTGCTCACTGGGCACGTTGATTCTGTTATTTCCGGCCAACCTGTTGCCGCTCATGAGCGTCTCGGTGCTGGGCATGACGCGCGAGAGCCGGGCGGGATCCGGTGTCGTCACGTTGTGGCACGGACATTGGGTCATCATCGCTGGAGTGGTCGCGGCGTTTGTCCTCGTGCTGCCTTTTCTGCGCTTCGGCCTGCTGAGCGCCGTGCTCACCTGCTTGCGGATCGGGCGCCGGCCGGCATGGCTGGGCCGTGCATTCCGCTGGGCGATGGCACTGGATTTCTGGGCCATGCCGGATGTCTTCCTGATCGGGTGTGCGGTGGGCTACAGCCGCGTCGCGGCCAACCTGACGGTGACGATCGGCTGGGGCGGCGTCTGCCTGATCTGCGCCGCGTTGCTGACGATGCTGTCGCGCGCCGCTTTGGATCGACGTACGACATGGCGTGCCATCGCGGCGGATCCGGCTCGAATCGCCCCGGGCGAGCCGGCAATTTCCTGCACCGTGTGCGACCTTGCTTTTCCCGCCGACGCGCAAGACTCGCGCTGCGCGCGCTGCGGAGCCCGGATGCGAACGCGCAAAACCGACGCGCAGCTGCGCACGACCGCGTTGCTGATCGCCGGTCTTGCGCTCTATCTGCCCGCCAACCTCTATCCGATGAGTACCGATGTGCAGCTGGGCGAGACCGTGCCGCATCGCATCGTTGACGGCATCCTGGATTTGTATCGGGCCGGCCTGTGGCCCCTGGGCGTGCTCATCTTCTGCACGAGCGTCGCCATTCCGCTGCTGAAGCTCGCCGGACTCGGGTGGCTGGTGCTGTCGATCCGGCTGCGCTCGAGGCGCCATCTGGTGTTCAAGACGAGGCTGTATCGCCTCATCGATGAGATCGGCCGCTGGTCCAGCATCGACATCTTCACCATCGCCGTTTTCGTGCCGCTGCTGCAATTCGGGACGCTCGCCACCGCGCGCGCGGCAATGGGCGCCACCGCGTTCATCGGCGTGGTCGTACTCACCATGATCGCATCGCAATCCTTTGATCCGCGCATGATGTGGGATGCCGCGGAAGCGCGTACGCCATGAGCGATGCCGGCACAGAGCGGCAACGCACGGTGTCGAGCGCTCGCAAGAGCCATTGGCCCGGATGGATCTGGGCTGTGCCGATCGCAGCGGTGGGCATCGTCGTCTGGCTGTTGGTGCGCGCCACCAGCAGCCGCGGGTTCGATGTGACCGTGACCTTCGACGATGCGACCGGAATGAAAGCCAACGACACCAAGGTGCTCTATCGGGGCGTCGACATCGGACAGGTGAGTGCCATCGGTCTCTCAGGCGACCGGCGGCATGTGCAGGTTCACCTGGACATCGATGGCAACATGAAGCCGGACGTCAACTCCGGCACCCGATTCTATCTGCAAGGCGGCGAGCCCAGCCTCGCCGATCCCGCGTCCCTCAAAGCCATCGTCGCAGGGCCGACTATCCTGATGGTGCCGGGCGCCGGCTCGCCACAGCGGAACTTCACCGGCATCGAAGGCAAATCCCCGAAGCCGCTTGCGGCGAGCGTACCCTATCTCGTCACGTTCGCGGGCGCCGTCGGCGGTTTACAGCCCGGGTCTCCCGTGACGCTGCTCGGCTTCACGGTTGGTGAGGTCGACCATGTCGAGTTGAGCACGGATGCGCGGACCGGGATCATTACGACTCCCGTCGTTCTGCTGCTGGATCCGACGCGCTTTCATCTGCGGGGCGCTGAACCGCTGCACGGAAACTGGACGCCGCTGATGAACTCGATGCTTGCGAAGCTGGTGCAGCGAAACCTGCGTGCCCGGCTGACCAAGAATCCTCCACTGATCGGCAGCCCGCAGGTCGAGCTCGACATCGTCGCCGGCGTGCGCAACGCGACATTGCGCATGCAGGGTATCTACCCCGAGATACCTGCTGTCGAAGGCGGCGATATCGGTGATCTTCCGGATAAACTGAGCCAGTTGCCGATTCGCCAGATCGGCGAGAACGTGCGGGCGATCACGGAGCGCATGAATGCGCTCGTGTCCTCTCCGCAGTTGCAAGACAGTATCCGGCACCTGGATCGCACGCTCGCAGAACTGGACAAGACGATGCAGGAGGTGGAACCGCAGGTGGGACCCACTCTGGAAAGCGCCCATCACGCTGTCGATAGCCTGCGCAAGGCTGCCAGCGAAATCGATGCCACGAGTGCGTCCGCCAGGAAGATGATGGGCGCAAGTGCGGTCTCGCCCAATGGCAACCTGGAGCAGGCATTGCACGAGCTGACCGGGGCGGCGCGCGCGATTCGCACACTTGCGGACTATCTCGATCAACACCCGGAAGCATTGTTGAGAGGGCGGCCTGACGAAGAGACCATGAGATGAGATGCGCAACGCTCCTGGCCGCGCTGAGCCTCGCGGAATGTCTCGGGGGTTGCGCCTCGAGCCCTCCGACGCAGTTCTACACTCTGGAGGTGGTCCCCGCGCAGCGCCGCGAGCGACAAATTTCCCACGCGCCCGTACAAGTCGCGGTAGTCCACGTCCCGCCGATACTCGATCGGCAGGAGATTGTGCGCGGGACGGGCTCCAACACGGTCATCGTGAGTAATCGTCACCGTTGGGCGGCACCAATGGGCGATATGATGCGCCGCGTTCTCACCCAGGATCTGCTGGAACGCCTGCCCGCGAACGCAATCATGCTGGCGGAGCAGCCCGCTCCAGCGCAAACCAGTGTGCTCACCGTGGACATCCTGCAGTTTCAGTCCGAGGCGTCCGGCCAGGTCGTCCTCGATGGGAGCTGGTCACTCGTGCCGGCTGGCACCGAAACCCCCATCTTGAGCCGGCGTGTGCATCTGACCGAAAGCGCAGGTCCGCAGGACTATGCAATGCAGGCCAAGTCAATGAGCAGGGCCGTCGGCCAGCTTGCAGATGACATCGCGACCGCCCTCGCCGAAGCTGCGCCCCGAGATTAGCCTGCCGAGAAGCCACACCGTAGAATGCAGAGCCGCTCCGGCAATGTGCGCAAAGGCAATCCATGACTCCTCGAGCCGGCCTGAACACCCGCTGCGTGCACGCCGCGCGTGCGCCGGATGCGACAACCGGATCGGTGGCGCAACCGATCTATCTCTCGACGACGTTCGAGCGCGACGCGGATGGTGGGTACTCGCGAGGTTACCGCTACAGCCGCGAGGGCACTCCGAACCGCGCGTCGCTCGAGTCATGCGTCGCTGCCCTCGAGGGCGGCGCCGGCGCGCTCGCGTTTTCTTCAGGGCTTGCAGTCAACATGGCGCTGCTGGAGCTCCTGTCGGCTGGAGATCAGCTGGTCGCGCCGACCGTGGCTTATCACGGCACCCTGAAGCAATTCCGCGAGCACGCGGCCGGGCGGGGAGTTGAAGTCGCCCTAGCCGACTTCGGCGACGCGGCAAGCGTCGCGGCGGCGACAACATCCCGGACACGTCTCATCTGGATCGAGACGCCCGCCAACCCCCTGCTGAGCATTGCCGACCTGGCGCAGATCGGTGCTCTAGGACGGGAACGCGGCGCGTTGGTTGTCTGCGACAACACATTCGCCACGCCCATTTGCCAGCATCCGTTTGACTTCGGCGTCGACGTCGTGGTTCACAGTGGTACCAAATACTTCGGCGGGCACAGCGACGTGCTGAGCGGTCTGGCCGTGGTTCGCGAAGATACAAGCCTCCTCGAGCGGCTGCGCAATTGGCAGACTCTCGCCGGAGCCGGCCTTGCGCCGTTCGATTGCTGGCTCCTCAGACGAAGCATTGCAACCCTGGCGCTTCGCGTCCGGACGCAATGCGCCAACGCGATGCTGATATCCGAGTTCCTCAACGCCCACAAACGGGTGGAGCGCGTCTATTACCCTGGATTGGCGCGACACCCGGGCCACGCGATCGCGGTCAGGCAGATGCCGGGCGGATTCGGGGCGGTGCTTTCGGTCTGCATCGCCGGGGGCGCTGCCGCGGCCGTCGAAGTGGCGAGCCGCACGCGTCTGTTTACGCGCGCGACCAGTCTCGGCAGCGTCGAGAGCCTGATAGAGCATCGCGCGTCGATAGAAGGACCCGGTTCGCGGACACCGCAAAACCTTCTTCGTCTGTCGATCGGTATCGAGGATACCGGAGACTTGATCGACGACCTGGCCCAGGCCCTTGGATGAGCCGTTTCGCAATCGCCGCGGTGCTGGCCATGCTGGCATTTGCCTCGAACTCCATTTTGTGCCGCATGGCGCTGGGAGGCACCCACATCGATCCGGCCACGTTCACCAGTGTGCGGCTGGTTACGGGAGCCGCAACGATGTGGATCCTCGTGCGGATGAGCAGAGGGCGCCTCGGCAAGGCCGGCGATTGGGGCTCGGCATTTGCGCTGCTCGTGTATGCCGTTGCATTTTCGTTCGCGTACGTAGGCGTGACGACCGGGACCGGAGCGTTGCTGCTGTTCGGCGCCGTCCAGCTCATCATGATCTCGGCGGGCTTGATCGCCGGCGAACGATTCAACCCGCGAATCGCTCTGGGGTGGATTCTGGCGGCAGCCGGTGTGGCGATTCTCGTCTTTCCCGGCGTAACAGCCCCACCGCTGCGCGAGGCGGTAATGATGCTCGGCGCCGGTGTTGCCTGGGGCGTTTATTCATTGCGAGGCAGACGATCGGATGACGCGCTTCGCGACACGGCAGGAAACTTCGTGCGTGCAGCCCCCGGCGCGCTGTTGATCAGCGCCATATTGTGGACTCACCGCTCGTGGGATCCCGCCGGAGCGATCCTCGCCGCGCTGTCCGGCTCGCTTGCCTCAGGGCTGGGATATGCCGCCTGGTACACGGCATTGCCACGCCTCAGCGCGATAGCGGCCGGCAACGCGCAATTGAGCGTCCCTGTGATCGCGGCGTTCGGCGGCGTAGTGTTGTTCGGGGAAGCCGTCACACCACGCCTCATGGTGTCGTCGGTCCTCGTGCTTGGAGGCATTGCCTTGGCGCTGCGCCAATCAACCCGGGCCGCGCGTACTCCAACAGGGGTCGTCTCGTGACACCGCAGTCGTTACGGGGCCAATCGATTGTATTTCTTCAGCAGCGCGCGCAGGCGATCATGCGGCAGCGCGATGACACGGTGCCCATCGGCGCCCGTCATGTCCTTCGCGGCGACCATCGCATTCACGATTGCCTCCTCGGTTGCCGTCACGGTCGCGGCGAATACCGGGTCCAGCGCGTCGTTCGGCAACATCTGCAAAGTCCGCATGCCGACACTCGCACCCGCATCCTGATTCGCGGTGGAGAACGCGATGAAGATGTCGCCCGAACCGTTGCCGGAAATGCTCCCGTTGCGCCCGAGTCCGAGGGGGACGCGCCGTGCGAGGCGCTTGAGCTGGTGAGGCAGCAGTGGAGCATCGGTTGCGACGACCACGATGATCGAGCCGCGCTCCGCGACGTCCGACGGCATGTATGTATACGGCTCGGGCGCTTCGATCTCGCGTCCCACCGCCACGCCGGCAATCCGCAGATTCTCACGCGTACCATAGTTACACTGTACTAGCACGCCGACTGTGAATCCGCCGTCCTTCTCGGTCAGGTGTCGGGATGCGGTGCCGATGCCTCCCTTGAAGCCATTGCAGATCATGCCGGTGCCGCCGCCGACACTGCCCTCCTCCACGGGGCCGCCCTTTGCCGTATCCAGGGCATGAATTGCGTGTTCGGGCTTGACGTGAAAGCCGTTCACATCGTTGAGCCATCCATCCCAGGTCTCACCCACCACGGGCAGGGACCACCAATAGCCCGACGTATCCGCATCTGCCTGTGCCACGCGCCACTGGATGACGGCATCCCGCACAACACCCACACTGTGCGTGTTCGTGATCATGACCGGACCCTCCAGGAATCCCGACTCTTCCACCCATGTCGTGCCGGTCATTTCCCCGTTGCCATTCAACGAATACCAGCCGGCGAAGACGGGCAGCCTCACCGAGTCCTTGCCGCGCGGCAGGATGGCCGTGACACCGGTCCGCACGGGGCCCACGCCCACGTGCAACTTGCCCTCTCCGGAAATGAGTGTCGTGTGACCGACCGTAACGCCCGCCACGTCCGTGATGGCGTTGAGGGGCCCTGGAACACCGTCGAACGGCACGCCCAGATCGCGAGCGCGCGGTATCCCTGCGACCGCAGCGCCGACCGCGGCGACACAACCCAGTCCCAGTACGAGCCAGCGTCTCATCCTGATTCTCCCGGCGAGCTCTCGAGTGCCCATCGCCGGCTATCGTCGCCGGGCGTTATCTGGATTCTCGCGCGACCAGCCACTTTGCGATCTCGATCATCTCATTCGGTCCGCCGGCGGAGCCTACACTGATTCGGTACTTGCCGTTGACTATCAACGTCGGAGTGCCGTCCACGTGGTATGCCAACACCAGCGCATCGGCGGCTCGCATCGCGTTTTCGACCGAGAATGACGTCGACGCGGCGATGAACTTGTCCACTGCAATCCCGCTGACACGATTGTAAAAGCGCGCCGCATCCTGGATGGTGGGAAGTGGGTCCTTGATGCGCCGGGTTTGCGGATCGGTGACGGCAAGCTCGCCCGTGCGCCACACGGCGTCGAACATTGCGTCGTGCGTCTTGTCGAGGATTCCCAGCGCCTGCGCGGTACAGGCCGCGCGCTGGAACATCGGCCAGTCCTCGGCGGTATTGAACGAGGCCGGAACGAACACGAGCTGCGCATTCGCGGGCAGGCTGCGTCTGAGCTGCTGCACCAGCGGATTGAACTGGGCACAATACGGACAGGCATACGAGAACACTTCAGTGACTTCGATCTTCCCCGGCGGCACGCTCGTGCGCTGCGGGGGCACGACAGGATAATAGTTCGTTCCTTCCTTCCACTGCTGCGCATGGGTTACCGGCAAGCCGATCAGCGTCAAGAGTGCCGCCAGGATCATGTGTTTGCGCATATCGCGGGATCTCCGTGTCAGGTCTTGGGAAAATCGATCGAATTGCACGCCGCCGGGCTATCGTTTGGCCGGCCGGGGCGCGGTGGCCGCGCGCAACCCCAACTCGTTGGCGACGGCAGCCGCCTCCCCTCGCGAGCGAACGTCGAGCTTGGAGAGAACGGCGGAGACGTGGTGCCCCACGGTTTTTTCGGCGACGAACAGGCGCCGCGCGATCTCCGCGTTGCGGCAGCCTTCGGCCAGCAACGCCAGCACATTCAGCTCCCTGTTGGTCAGGCCATGGGGGTTTCGCTTCGTGCGCTCCTGGGCGCCCCGCGGAATCCTGCGTACTCCACTCGCGCGCAACCTGCGCCGCGCCTGGCCGGTCATGGGACCAGCCCCCAGGCGTTCAAAGATCTCGAGAGCGGCGCGCATGGAGCTCTCGTCCGAGACATCCATGAGAGCCACTGCTTGTTCGTACGGACAGCCGAGCGCCTCCCAGGCGCGAGCCGCCGCCCCGCAATCGCCGGCAATCTGCAGCGCGAAGGGTCCCACCAGGCGCCGCGGCACCTCCGTGAGATCGCCGACGCGCCAGAGCCAGAATGCGAGCTCGCTGAGCAGCCAGGAATCGGTATTGGTTTTCGCGAGCTCGTGACAGCGCCTGGCCGCTTCCGTCGCTGCGGCGGACGCGCCATTCAACCAGGCGATTTCCGCCTGCGAGACGACGACGGGCCCGAGCCTTTGCAGCTCTCCAGTGGCCAGTGCGAGCCTGTAGGCCTCATCCAACGGTGCCTGGACATCCGGATCGCCACGACGGGCACGCACCCGCGCAAGGACAGTCAGCGCCGGGATCCTGCTGACGGCCGCGACGCGGTGATACTGCAAAATGGCTTCCGCGTCGTCGGTCGCACGCTGCCACTCGCCCTGCGCCAGCCGGGTCTCGGCGCGGACCGCCGTCATGTAGCGACCCCAGGAATCCAGATCGCGCTCCTCGCAGTAGGCGATTCCTTCCGCAAGGTAGCGATTCGCCCGTGCGAAGTCGCGCCGTCGCGCCGCAGAGCTCGAAATATTCGTGTACGCACGCGCGGCGTGCTCCTGGAAGCCTCCGTGGAGCGCAAGATACAGGCTTCGTTCCAGATCGCTGTTTCCGCACGGATCCTGATTGATCAGCCTTGCGGTACCGACATTGTTCAGGGCGTGACATTCGATCTCGGTATCGCGAAGCTCAATGGCGAGTGCAGTCGCCTTGCTCCCCCACAGAAGCGTCTCCTCGGCTTCATCGGCGAGCATGTGCAGCTGCGACCGATTGCTGTAGGCCATGGCCAGTTCCCGCCCAGGGGCGAGCGGCTCCAGAGTCTCCACGGCCTCCGCGGCGTACCGGTCCGCCGCACCCTTGTTTCCACTGAACCAGCAAAGGCGCGACAGCCAGCGCAGACTGTCTCCTTCCTTCACCTTCCGGCCTGCCGACCGCCACAGCGACAAGGATGCCTCTCGTGACGCGATCGCCTCGGGCATCTGATCCGTCAGGTAATACTCGTAGGAGGCGCGGTCCAGAAATTCCGCCCTGGCCTCGCCAGGCAGCGCTCCTGCATGCGCAAGGGCAGTTGTGTAATGCCGGGCTGCCTCACGGTGTGCGCCCAGGGAAGCCGCGCGCTCGGCTGCCGCCGGCGCGATGCGCAGAACCGCGGCACTGTCTTCGGCCTTGTCCGCGTGATGGACCACGCGCGCCGCGAGCACATCGGCAGCGCCGTGGCCCAGGAGCGCTGCAAGGATGCGAGCGTGAAGGGATCGCCGAAGCGCAAATGGCAGGCTTTCCTCCACGGCACGGCGCGCAAGCTCGTGCCGAAATGCGAGACAGTTGTCGGCGTGGGCGACCATCCCGGCCGAGAGACATTCCTGCAGTGCGAAATCCGAGCATTCCGCCGTCTGCTCGAGCAGCCATCGCTCGGTCTTGCCCGGAACCAGGGAGACCAGATTAGCGATCGCCCGGGCGGCGTCGGACAGGCGGGCAATCCTGGCAATTACGGCGTCGCGCACCGTTGCCGGAATCCTCTCCTGGGGCATCGCAAGAGCCTCCGTCACGAAGAACGGATTTCCTCCAGTGACCGCATGCAGGCCCGCGGGCTGCCGGCCCGCGTTTCCCGCCAGCGTTGCTACGGCAGCCTCGGTCAGGGGCGGAAGCAGAATGCGATGCGTGGCACCGAAGGGCAAATCCCCAATCACCGAGCGCAGCGGATGCTGCGGACCTACTTCATCGTCGCGGTAGGAGATGATGAGCAGCGCGCCAAAAGGTTGAAGCCTGCGTCCGAGGAACTTGATCAGGTCCAGAGTGGCCTCGTCCGCCCAGTGCACATCCTCAAACACCAGGATGGCCGGCGAAGGCGCGCGGGCCAGGTAGTCGATGGTTGCGTTGAAGATCACCTCGCGGCTGCCCGCCGAAGCGATTGCCGAGCGCAGCTCATCGTCCGCCTGCCGCGCGATGTCGTAGAGGGGTGCCAGCGGATGGGGCGTGAACAGCGCCTCGCATCCGCCCCAAAGTATTCGGAGCGCCGTGCGCTGGCGGGCGACGAACTCCTGGATCAGGGCCGTCTTGCCGATACCCGCCTCGCCGCACACGAGCGTGATGCGTCCCGCGCCCCTCGACACCGCATCGAGCGAGGAGCTGAGCGCCTCGAGATACAACTCTCGTTCGAGCAAGCTCATGTCAGGAACCGTTCCGCGGTGCGAGTGCCCAGCGCCTGTGCATCGTATGCGCGCTCCCGCCTAGATGTCGAACACCCTGCATTCGACCAGCCGCTCGTCGGCGAATCGGACCATGTCTCCGGACTTGCGGCCTGGCGCCGGAAACAAGCGCGCGGATAGCGGCTTTCTGAGTCGCACCGCGAGAGTCGCAACATCTCCGATGATCTGGCTCAGGGCGGTCACGTCGATATCGCCCGGCAGCGGTACCACGTCCAGTCCCGTTCCGCATACCGCCGAGTACAACAATAACTCCTGCAATCCGTACCTGCGCTCGTGCGCGCGCAGCGCCAGCGTGGGATCCTCGAGCACTGGCAGCATGAGCCCCGCATAGCCGCAGGTTTGCACCTTCAGGCTCTTCAGCACGGCCGTAATCGTCGCACACGCCTGCAGCGTCGAGGGATGACCGAATGGCACGCCGGTGAGGGTCTCGATGGCGGTGCCGATGCTGCGATCCAACCCAGGGGCGGGCGACGGATCTATCCCCAGGTACTGCATGGAGCCGGCCGCGGCGATCTCGCGTCCGAGGCGCTCGATCTGGCCCAATTTGCGTTCCAGCAGCTCCCGCAGGCGTCCTTCGGCATCGGCGGGCGATGCGAGCCCCGTGAACGCGGCCTGCACCAATCCGGCCGACTCGACGCCGAAAGCGATGGAGCTCGCACCCCGGTGATAAGCAACCGGGAAGAAGGGAGTGCCCGCCGGTATGCCGGCCGCCGCTGCGAAGCGGAAATTGGCGGCGCCCGTGGCATCCACGCGTGCCAGAGCGCTGATCACGTGTGCCGCGCTGCGAATCGCGTCTCGATGAATTCCTTCTTCGGGCGAGCTCACCGCCACACTGAAGCTGATCATGCGAGTCGTCCGCGCCAGCTCCGCCGCCCAATCGCCGAGCTGCGGTTCGAACCGATTCGCCGTGGACACGGGACCGATGCTCAGCATCGCCTCGTGGGCGGCCACGACCGCATCGAGCTCGCGCAACGGGCCCAGCGCGGCGTGCCGTTGTTCCGCATCGAGTGGCGCGATGACGGGATTGGTCGCGACCCGCAATGTCTGGACTTCGAATCCGGCATCGTGCGCCCGTTGCCGGGCAAGCAGGAGTCGCGCGACGGCTTTTTCAACCGGTGCCTTGTCCCCGGGACCCGAGATCTCGACGCCGGCGACGATCGCACGAATTCGTAGAGCATCCAAAGCAGTTTCCTTTCCGGACCGCCCGGCTGCGGCCGAGCCTGACGACAGGCCGGCAGTGCTCGCGCCCACCGCCATCAGGGCAAGCAGATCACGCCGTGACAACTCAGTCATGACACTCTGAAGAGCAATGGTATGGCAAGTGCGCTGCGCCGCAGGGCTGCGGCGCAAGGACGTGACTATACCCGGATGGATAGACGACCTGCACAGATAGTCGGCCGCCGACAGCGGGTGCCGCCTCTTCAGAGCGCGAGTCCATGCGATTGACTCGGCATTTGAACCCAAGTACTTTACGACGCAAACCCTCAGGAGCCCACGTGACCGACTTGTACCGGGCATTGGCGGAGATCGACGCGATCCGCGGACAGATGGCCCGGGGCACGGAGTTTCGCGGGTATGGGCCGGCGACGCTCGCGATCACGGGAGTGCTGGCACTGGCTGCCGCGATCGTGCAATCGCACGTGCTGAAGAGTCCCGCGCGCGACATCAGCAACTATCTCGCGATCTGGATTGTCACCGCTGCCGTGGCCGTGACCGTCATCAGTGTGGAGACGATCACGCGCACACAGCGCGTTCATTCGGGCCTTGCCAAGGAGATGATTCACTCGGCCGTGGAGCAGTTTTTGCCCGCGATCCTGGCCGGATTCATGCTGACTGTCGTGCTGTTGCGCAGCGCGCCCCACAATGCCTGGATGCTGCCGGGCCTCTGGCAAGTGATGTTCAGCCTCGGCGTGTTCTCCTCGTGCAAGTTCCTGCCACGCCAGATGTTTGCAGTGGGCGTGTGGTATCTCGCCGCGGGCCTGGTCTGCGTGGCTCTTGGGGACGGCGAGTGGTCGCTGTCGCCGTGGCTGATGGGCGTGCCTTTTGGCATCGGACAGCTGCTCGTAGCCGCAATTCTCCAATTTGGCTACCGGAAGGCGGATGGCCAATCGTAGCAACAAGCAGGATCCGCATCGCTTCGCATACGATGGGCTGGATCGCGTGATTCATGAGCGGGCGCGCCTGAGCGTGCTGACTTCCCTGGTGAGCCACCCAAAGGGCCTGCCGTTCGCCGATCTCAAACACCTCTGCGCCTTGACGGACGGCAACCTGAGCCGCCATCTGCAGGTGCTGCAGGCGGCGAGGCTGGTCGAGATTTCCAAGGGCTTCGAGCACAATCGCCCACAGACGATCTGCCGCATCACCGCGCACGGGCGCAAGCGCTACCTCGAGTACCTCACGGTACTGGAACAAGTCATTCGCGACGCCGCGGCAGCCGTCAAACCCGTTCCCTCCGACGAGGGTGCGCGTGGACTGGCGCGGAGCTGAGATTTTCGCGGCCCCCTGCTTTGCACTGCAAAGTAGTCGGCAATGCCAACCCCCGATATGAATTTCCGAGAGGTCCGTCGAACGATGCGTTGCCTGCGATTGTGGCTGCTGGTGTTGGCTCTGGGCTCGAGCTGTGCGCAGGCCGGCGGACCGCTGGGGATCGATCACGAATGGTCCCGCGATGACAGCGGCATCTGGGGGCGCAAATATCAGCAAGGACTCGAATACGGTGTCATTGCACTCGAGATCGGCGGCGCAGTGTGGCTCGGCAATGACAACGAGCTGGGTCATACGTACTGGCAGACAATCGACTCTTCGCTGGTGTCGTCCATCGCCGCTCTCGCGCTCAAGCGTGCATTCAGCCGCCAGCGGCCGGATCAGGGGAACGATCCGAACCGCTGGTTTCGCGGCGGTTGTTGCGAAAGCTTTCCCAGCGGCGAAGTCACCCTGCAGGCCAGTTTCGTGACCCCGTTCATCGTCAACTATGCCCGGCGCGAGCCTTGGGTCTGGGCGCTCGAGATCCTGCCGCTGTACGACTCGGTCGCGCGGCTGAAGAGCCAGGCCCATTGGCAGACCGATGTGATCGCCGGCTGGGCGCTGGGATCGGCAATCGGTTACTGGAGCACGACGCGCCAGATACCGCTCACGGTGCAAATCCTGCCGGGCGGCTTGTCGATCGGATTCTCGAAGCGCTTCTGAGATCGCGCCGGCGGTCTTTCTGACATCGCGCCGGTGCACCCGCCCCACCTCCCGCGTAGCGCCCAGGGGCTGACCGACGCGCGGGGGACAACTACTCTATACTGACCTCATCGATCGTAAGCAAAGAAACGGCAATAACTTGAAGCAATCCATCGCCGCAGGCATCGCATCGAGCCTGATCGCCGCGCTGTTCTCGCAATCGTGCGCAGCCGCGAACTTCGTCATCCACGCAGGCGCTCTCATAGACGGTATTTCGGACGTGCCGCACCGGCAGGTCTCCATCGTCGTCCATGACGATAAGATCGTCTCGGTCGAGCCCGGATTCACCGCGCCTGCTGGCGCGCAGATCGTGGATCTCTCCAGCGCGACCGTACTGCCTGGTTTCATCGACTGCCACGTGCATGTCTCCGCGATGTTGCCGAGCCGCACGAACGCCACGGAATACTGGGTCACACACTCAGACATCGATCGGGCGTTCGATGGCGCGGTGTTCGTACGTGAAATGTTGCAACAGGGATTCACGAGCGCGCGCGACGTCGGCGGCGGGGATGAGACGGTCGCCATCCGCAATGCCATCGATGCGGGCAAGATCCCCGGCCCCCGGCTGATGGTCTCCCTGGAGCCCCTGGGCCCGACCGCGGGGCACGGGGATCCACGCAATGGCCTCGACTCGCGGCTGAGACATACCGGTTGGGACAACGGGATCGTCGACACGCCCGAAGAAGCGCGGCTGCGCGTGCGCGAGCACAAGCGGCGGGGAGCCGATCTCATCAAGCTCATGCCGTCCGGAGGCATCGCCTCGACCGGCGACAATCCTCGCCAGCAGCTCATGACGGACGAGGAAATGCGAGTCGCGGTCGAAACGGCTCACTCGCTGGGCATGAAGGTGGCGGCGCACATCTACCCCGCCCCGGCCATTGAGAATGCCGTGCGGGCCGGCGTGGATTCGGTCGAGCATGGATCGTTCGCGACCGCCCAGACATTCGCGCTGATGAAGGCGCATGGCACCTATCTCGTGCCGACGCTGACGGTGTACGAGCTTTTCTACGCGGCAGCACGCGACCACCCTGAGCTCCTGACGCCCGGCACGGCCCCCAAGGAGCTTGCCAACGACCTGCTCCCCAAGCGCAACCTGCCGCTGGCCATCAAGTCCGGCGTGAAGATCGCCTATGGCACCGACATCGGTGAAGGCAACCATGCGCTGGAGTTCGCCCTGTTGATCGCCAACGGCATGAAACCCATGGACGCGTTGTTCGCCGCGACCCGCAACGCTGCCGAGCTGTTGGGATCCTCCGATCGAGTCGGCTCGGTCCAGGCGGGCCGTTTTGCCGACCTCGTCGCCGTGGACACGGACCCCCTCTCGACGCCCGAAACACTGCAGCACGTGAGCTTCGTGATGAAGGGCGGCACCGTCTATCGGATGGGCGGCCACCCGACCGCGCTCGAGTAGCGCCGGCTCGCCGCTACTGCGGCGGCGGAGACTGAGTGTTTCCCTGTGAGAGGGTCGTCGGGTGGACCGGCGGACTTTCAGGCGGGCTCGCCGCGGCGGATTGTTGGCTGCTCGCGTCGGTGTCGGAATGCGCGGCGTGCCGGACCTCCGCGCGCTCGGCCTCGCCGGGTGAAGGCGGCAACTGCTGGGTGCCCAGGGCAGCGCGGCTGACCACCGATGGATCATCGCGGAGTTTCACGTAAAGCAGGCCATTGTCCGGATGCGGTACGGGAAGGGCGTAGCCCGGAAATCCATCGGGCACTTGAACGGAATGCTCGAACTGCGGATCGGCCGATACCGAGTCCACGAGAAACAGGCTCGAACCGGAGAGCTTGCACGCCAGGTCGGGTGTAGCGGGGCACTTCAGCTCCTTCAACAGCGGCAGGCGCACCAGAGTCGCCAGCGGCTGCCAATCGCCCGCGACACCATTCACGACTGTCCGGAACTGCAGGGGTCCAAAGGCCGACGGCCCGAGCGCCTTCGTTGGATCGAGCGTGGCCACGGCGACCTTCGCATCCTCGAGAGTCATCCCGCCGTTGACGAGGCTCAAGGTCGTTGACGAGGACTCGTCGGCGGTGGCGACTTCGATCTTTTCGTCGCGCGTGAAGGCGGACGGCGACTGCGCGCGCACCGAGAATGTCAGCCTGGCGTCCTGCGGCAGCTCATCCTGGTTCGCCAGGTGAATGTTGCTTTCGCTGGAGGATTGCGACGGCTGCACGCTCTTGCCGATGAGAGTAACGCGGGGACGCGGCGCGTCGACGGTCGTCGCGAGGTCGATCACGCGGCCGTCGTTCAGCGTGACTTTTGCTGTGGTGGCATCGCCCTGCTTCAGGGCAGTCGCCGGCTGCGTGTCGCGGGTGACCAGGGCGAGCTCATCGGTTCCCTGGGTGGTCGCCAGCTTTCCGGGTACGAACTCGATTCCTTCCATGACGAGGCTCGCGACCTCATCGAGCCGGCTGCCCTTCAAGATGCCCTGGTTGTCCCCGGCATGAAATCCGAAGCGGTCCAGGCGCGCGGCTTCAGTAAAGGCGTGCAGGTGGACGGGCTGCGCCTGACCGGCGCCGTATTGTGTGACGAGTAGAGTCAGGGATCCCGGCTTCGCCGCCTGGAGGGGCAACTTGACCTCCATCTCGTTGGGTTTCACGGTGGTCCAGGCCGTATCGAGCTGCGATCCGTCTGCACCCTTCAGCGTGACGGCCTCGACGCAACTGACACTACCGGCGCGCAGACGAACGGTTTTGTCGCGCCCGACGATCAGGGGTCCCTGGTCCGCCGCGGCCAGTTCCCACGCCTGCTCGTGAGCGTTCACCAGCTCGAAACGAGGCCCGTCGTACTTCTCGAAGCCCCAGTATCCGTGCAGCGCTCCGTGAGTGCGCTCGCCCAGACTGGCGCTGCCCAGAAGCGATGTATCGACGACGAAACCGCCCCGCCCGGCGTCGACCCTGACCGGCAGCTCCAGATCCTTTCCATCCTTCCCCGACACACTCAGCGTCACATCGTGCGCATAGGCCGTGGAGAATACGAGTGGCGCGCCTTCCACCGGCAATGTCAGCGTGGTCTTGCGCGCGCAGTATGTCTCCTTGGGGTCTACCGCATGCAACGGAGGCAATTGCGGCTGCTCCACCGCGGGTAGTGCGATGACGAGCACCGACTTCGGGTTGTGGAACGAAGGCGGCGTGTTCAATGCCAGAGCGAGCTTGTCCCCCTGCTGCATCGTCAGCGCCGGGATGTATTGATACTGCGCGGTGCGGAAGGAATCCATGATGCGCGCAATATCCAGGACCGAGGCGATGTAAGGACTGTAGTAGCCGTAACTGAGTTGCGGAGTGAAGCTCGCCTCCATGGCCAGATCGCTCGCGGGACCGGAGGTCAGCGCCTCGACGATCGAGGTGCTGTGGCCGTCGTTCAGGATCAACGAATTCCGGCCCTCCATCAGACAGGGAGCTTGCAGCGCCGAGTCCCTGTCGAGGCACTTGTCGTCCACCTTGATCGCGAGGCTGCGTGCCAGGAGCGGCGCGGCATCCTTGAGCCTCGAGGGATCGGAGCGATTGAGTGCGCGGATGGCCGAGAGATACTCCTGCAGGCGGGCACGATCCAGCGAAGCCTGATTCAGATCCTGCGAGGTTCGAACGAAGGCTCCGGGGCGGCCCCGCACCGCGCTCACGAGCGTTCGGAAATCGCCACCGGTCTCGGGCGCAAGGAAGACCAGCACCTGTTGAGCATCCTGCGGCACCGTGACGGTCAAGCCTTGCTGCCCGCATTTCGGGGTCCATGTTTCACAGCGGAAGAACCAGCCCGCCGGCGGCGGATTGGTCGATCCACGCAGAAATGCGGCCACCATGAGGTAATGCGCATCCTGCGTCGGCGGCAGATCGGCGTGGATCCAAACGCGGTCGCCGACGGCGAGGTTGGGAACCTCCGACAGCGGCAGCGTCTTCGTGCCGCGGGTTACCTTCACGTCGAGGTTGGGGCCCGCGAGATCGAACGGCGCCGGGTCCGCATGCACAGCCGCTGCGGACGCTGCAGACGCAAGCACGAGCAGGGCAGCAAGAATCACAGATCGATTCGGTTCCATGCGCCCATTTTAGCGGCTTTGGGCCGCCCGATTCTGTGGATTACCCGTCGCTATGCGACGACGCCCGCCCCGACGTCGCCACCGGCTCATTCGCTCAAATGAACCGGGAAGCCGGACAACGTCCGCACAAAGTGAGCGCGTGGGGCGTACGCCTTCAGCAGGATGTAAGACTGCGGCAGGTCGGAAACGTCGACAGCGTAATGAGCGAGCCCGGTAGGATCCCGCGTCGGCAGATCGACGCCGAGCAAGGCCAGAATGTCGGTCGCGGATGGTAAATAGGGCCGGAAGTCCCCGGAGCACTCGAGGACGTCCGGATTGTGGCGGCCGTCGGGTCCATACAACGTGGCACTGTAGCAGACCGGGCCGCGCCCGATCTGCTGACATCGTACGCGGATGCCATGCGGATCCGCCTTGGATCGGCACAAGCCCAGTTCGGGAGTCCGCACTTCACCATCGAGCGCGCTCATCTTGTGCTCGGCAACCAGCGTCATCAGTGTCAATGAATAGGCCGCGTTCAGACGGACGGATCGCGTGCGTGCCCTTCTGTAAGCCGCGTCTGGAATCTCCACCGTCTGGAGAATCGACCCGGGCCCAACGGCGGCATCGGCCGGATCGCGGATCAGCGGCACCGATCCGCGGGAAGCGTTTGTGCCGCGGTATAGCGCCGCGCCACGATCATCGACCAGAGAGAACTTCGCGCGATCGGCGAGGAGAAACTGATCGGCACTTGTGCCGCTCACCTGTAGCGGCACGCTCAACAGGACGGGTACATCTTCAGGATGAGTGAACCGCTTCAGGTTTTCGACCGCCCCGCCGACATTCCCATGCAAGAGCGCCTGGGTCGCGCGCCGGGCGATGTTCGGTCTGCCGGTCTCATTGTCCGCCTGAGCCGCCTCATCGACCGCGTCACTGCGATCCCGGGTATCGAACCTGATGGTCACGGCCGAGGCGGCCGCCGCAGAGCCGCCCAGCCACGACTGAATCGCGAACGCCACGGTCCAGGGAAGCTGAACGAGCACGAGCATGACGACGCCAACCGCAGCCAACACCCGTGTCGCCTGTGTCCGACGCCGGTAGTACTGGAGAGCAAGGATGAGTGCAGAGCCTACCAACACACCCGCATGCTGCAGCAGATGCTGCAGCCAGGACACCGCGGTATCGCAGGTCGGGCAGCTATTGGCTCCCAGGACGATCGCACTCGCTCCGAGAGTCGCCGCGAACAGCACGACGAGAGCAGCCGCGAACACGAGCAGCTCCGCCATGTTGCGGGTGACCGCGGCCATGGCCATCGCCGGTACGAGCAGGCACACGAAAACGTACAGCTCCTTGTATACCGCGTCCCCGAGGGATTGCATTGCCGGAAATCCCATAGCCAGCGCATGCGCAAAATTCACGACGAGCATCGGCACGCACACGGTGACCAGCACGAAGATCAGCTTCGCCAACAGCAGGTCCGTTCGAGCGAGCGGGCGGATCAGCCAGTCCTGCTCCGCGCCCGGTATCGCGTCCTCGTGAACGACGGCCACCGCCACTGCCACGACCCCGACCATCCACGCCCCAGACAGCAGCCGCACCAGCTCGCCCGCGACGGGACTCGAGCCGAAGAACCCTGCCTTGTAGACCGCCCAATCGAACGCCACCTGAATCGCGGTGACGAGGACGACCAGAGGCCACAGCAGCGTCCAGTCCTTTTTGAAAATGTACCCGACCATGAAGAGGGGCCTCAGCCGGCAGTCCGGCGGGCCGCGCTCACCATCGCGACGAAGATCGTCCGCAACGACGGATTGGCCGCCGCGCCGCTTTGTTCGCCGTACAACACGGTTCGTGCGTGTTCCCGCAGGGCAGCGAGCGTGCCTTGAAACAGAAGCCGTCCTTCATCCAGAAAAGCGACGTGCGTCGCGAGCCGCTCCACTTCGTCCAGCTCGTGCGAAGAGATGAGAATCGAGGTCTCGCGCGGCTCGCGCAGGAACTCGCCGATCATCTCGTCGCGCGTCAGGGCGTCGAGTCCGCTGAAGGGCTCATCGAGAACCAACAGCCGCGGACGAAACGCCAGCGCGCAGGCGAGCGCCAGCTTCAGCCGCATGCCGTGGGAGAGCGCGTTGATCTTGCGCTCCGCGGGCAATCGCAGTTGCGTACGCAGCTGCCCCTCCAGGTGCGGGTCCCAGGTGGTGTAGCACGGGCGCAGGTAGTCGAAGAACTGTCCCACCCGCAGTCTTGCCGGCAACGACTGGCTCTCCGAGACGTAGCCGATCTGGGCGAGTACGGCGGGCCGGATTGCCCGGGTGTCCACGCCCAATACCGCGGCCCGCCCGCGCGTGGCCGACAGGATGTTGAGCAGGATCTTGATGGCTGTCGTCTTCCCCGCCCCGCTCGCCCCTACCAGCGCGAACACGCTTCCCTGCGGCATCGAGAGATTCAATCCCTGCAGGGCGCCGAAGCGGCCATAGTTCTTCGCCAGATCCTGTGTCTCGATGATCGGCGCCATCAGCGTAGCGCCCTTGCCGAGACCGAGAGTGTCGCCTTGACGAGGTTGAACGAGTCGTATTGACCGAGGCTCGAAAAGACGGCCCACAGGGTCCGCCCATCCGGGCTGATCCACTTCGTGGGAAGCCCCAGCCCGAGAAAGTCGCCGTAGGATTCCGGGCCGAGACTGCCCCAGGTATCGTAGTAGCCGATCGTCGCCCACGGACCCCAGGGATGCGGAGCTTCGAACAGCCCGACCTGTCCCGCCGAGGCGGACTCGAGTGTATGCCCGGGATTGTGCGAGGCGGTCAGCAGAAATCGCTTCAAAGGCGCGTCGTACACGACCTTCACATCGGTCCCGTTGGGATCCGAGAAGACGGCGCCCGCATCGCTCTCGGACGAGGACCACGATCGCGGCCTGCCGCGCCAGTCCACTCCCGTCAGATACTGGTAGGCATCCGACGTTGAGGGGTCGGCCGTGAGGCGTGTCTTCACTACTCTTTTCAGGTACACATGGTAAGCGTCATTTACCCGCTGGTAGTAAATGTAGACGAACGAGTCGAGGGCGCCGGCGTTGTCCTGGCCGAAATTGAGGAAGTCGCCGAGCATATCGCTTTGCCACGGTGCGATCTGCCAGCTGTTTCCCAGGTCGCGCGACCACAGGAGGGTGTGCACCGGTCCCGTCTCGCCGCGATGAACCGGATCGGCGGTCACGCTCTGCGTCCACAAATTGCCGTATGCGTACAGCGCTCCATCCACCGAGATCATCGTCCCGACTTTCCCGCCGAAGGTCGCCTGATGCTCGGCATACTCCGGTGCCGCGCCCCAGACATTTTTCCCGCTGAAGCTGGCGGGATCCGCCGTCGTCGGAACGCCCTCGATGCGCGCAAAGCCGAGACTGACACGCCCCACGTTATCGTCGTCGCCATCGAAGCCGCCCCCGTCGCCCCAGGCGCAATAGAGATTGCCGTCGGCCGCCCACGTGCAGGGCCAAAGATCGCTCCCGTGTGCCTTGCGGTGGCTTACTACGGTGGAGAAATCCCAGTTGACAGCGGTGATGTAGCGGCTCTGCGGATAGGGCGCGGCCGGAAACTCCAGATTGCCGGAGCCCGTGCGCGGCGCCGTTGCGCAGGCTGCCAGGCCCAGCACGAGCAGCGACCCCAGCGCGTTCCAATGATTCGACCCGCTTCGATATCTCATGAGGCCTGCGAGTGTCAATCGGCTCGCGCGTCGGGAGCCCGTCTTTGCGCGGATGCCCGAGCATTAAATCATTGTACCTGATCTGCAAAACGCGGCACCTGGCCGGACTCAGCCGGTCTCGCGATCTCATAACGCACGCCACGAAGCCGTTCGAGATGGAGTTCCGCAACGACGGAAGGAGCGAGGAATGATTCTTGCGCCATTCGCCGCGAATCAGGCTGTGGTTTGACTGGAGCGGATCATTCGCATCGGAATCATGCTTCGCCACTTCGACCAGCACGGGGGCGGGGTGCGCACCTACACCACGCAACTGCTGCCCGCGCTGTTTGCAGTCGCGCAGAATCAGCATTTTGTCCTGCTGTTCCGCAATCCTCGGCTCCTCGGAACATATGCTGCATATTCGCAGGTCACGGAGATTCACGTACCGGGCTCGTCGGTCCTGGCCTGGGACCAATGGCATGTGCCGGCCGCCGCGCGCAGGCTCGGAATTGACGTGCTGTTCAACCCCAAGTACTCGATACCGCTGAACGCTCGCTGCTCCACCGCATGGGTGTGTCATGGACTGGACTGGTACATCATGCCGTGGGGATCCGCCTGGCTGGACCGGATGAGCCATCGCTTTCTCGTCCCGAGATACGCCAGGAAAGCCGATGCGATCATCACCGTCTCGGACATTACCCGGCAACACGTCATCGAATTTCTGAAGGTGCCCGCCGAGCGTGTGCATACAGTGTATTCGGCAATCGCGAGCGTGTTTCGCACCTCTCCCAGCGAGGATGAGATGATCCAGGTGAGGCGACGTCATGCGCTGCCTGCAAAATTCCTACTTTATGTGGGTCAGATCTATCCGCCGAAAAACTTCACACGCCTGGTGCAAGCCTACGCCCGCGTAGGCCCTGCAAGAGGAATACCTCTGGTGATTGCCGGTGGCACGCCGAGCATCTTGTCCAGGCACGAACTGGCGGTTCCTGAACGCTTGGGAATTTCCGAGTGGGTCCACTGGCCAGGGTGGCTTACTGCTGAGGAGTTGGCGTGCGTCTACCGCCTGGCCACGGCGTTATTGCTGCCATCCCTGTTTGAATCATTCGGATTTCCTATCCTCGAGGCAATGGCTGCAGGCTGTCCCGTGCTCACGGCCAACCGGTATGGCACGCAAGAGATTGCCGCAGATGCAGCCCTGCTGGTCGATCCCGAACAGCTCGAGGACATCGCCACGGGAATCGCCCGTCTGGTTGAGGATGACGTCCTGCGCTCGCAACTGATAGGGCGCGGACGAGCGCGCGCCGATCAGTTCACCATGGAAAGGTGCGCGGCACAGACCTATGCAGTGCTCAACGGACTCGCGCCCGGCAACTCAGCACGCTGACTCCACTCCGGCCGAGCTGAACCGCTGAGGCGCTCATCGGCGTGG
Source organism: Steroidobacteraceae bacterium (assembly GCA_050738795.1). GTDB lineage: Bacteria > Pseudomonadota > Gammaproteobacteria > Steroidobacterales > Steroidobacteraceae > 13-2-20CM-66-19. The sequence goes on along the minus strand of JBOIAD010000023.1, from coordinate 48,969 downwards.
GCGCTCTTCGCGATAAACGGCCCCAGTGACAACAGGTCCAAATTGCCCTTCAGGAACGCGCGCACGGCGTCGTTCGGCGAGCATACGATGGGTTCCTCGTGTATGTTGAAGCTGGTATTTACGATAGTCGGCAAGCCGGTACGCCGCATGAAGTCACGGATGATACGATAGTAGCTCGGATTGTCCGATGGGTTCACCAGCTGGGGCCGCGCGGTGCCGTCGACGTGGACCACCCCGGGCGCTCGTTCGCGCATTTCCCGTGTGCAATCGAACGTGATCGTCATAAAGCGTGCGGTGTCGCGAGCACCCCTTACACCCTCGAAGCATTTGTCTGCATGTTCGGCGAGCGTGGATGGGGCAAACGGCATGAATTCAGTGCGCGCCAGCTGCCGGTTGAGCCAATCATTCACTGAGCGATCATCGGGTCGATACAGAATCGAGCGATTGCCGAGTGCACGCGGACCGTACTCCATGCGCCCTGCAAACCGGGCGACCACATAGCCTTGCGCGATGCTCTGGGCAACCTGAGCCTCGAGGTTCCCAGGGCAGGTAAAAGCCACACCGGCGTCCCGCAAGGCGGCTTCCATCTCCCGCGTGGAGTGCTCGGGTCCGAGGTATACGTGATCGAAGCAACGTTTCCCGGGACTCCAAGTGTCCACAATCTGCTTCGGACGCACGCTGAGCGCCGCCCCCGCGGCAAGTCCTTCGTCAGACATCGCGGGATAGACGAACACCTGCTCGACGCCCCGTATCTCATGGATGCGCTGATTGATCTTCACGTTCGCAACCACACCGCCGGCCAGCGCCACGTTACGAAGTCCGGTACGTGCCAGCCAGTATGAGACGTACCGCGCCGCAAGGTCCTCCGAGAGCAGCTGAATGCTGGCCGCCAAATCCTCGCGACTCGCTGTCGCCGGCAGCGCGGCTCTGAGCTTGGCAAGCGCTCCGCGCCGGAATGCCTTGCCCACGTTGCGCATCGACCCGTCCTCGTAGCGTATGAACTGCGCCAACGCGTGTCGATAACGAGGCTTCCCAAGAGCGGCGAGGCCGGTGACCTTTCCCTCGTGCTTACCCATCTTAAAGCCGCACAGATGGGTGATGTAGCCGTAGTAATTGCCGATTCCGTCAAAGGACGGCACCGTGTGAAGAAGACGCAGGCGTCCCTGGCGCGCTTCGTAGACGTGTGAGGAGTGTCCGTCGCCCGATCCATCCAGTGTGACTACCAGTGCGTCGGCGAATCCGCTGGCGTAATACGCACCCGCTGCATGGGCATAGTGGTGCCAGACGAATTCCGCGGGCGCGGTGATTCCGAAGTCTTCGCGCAGCATGTGTCGGATCCCGCGGCGCCGCTGTGCATAGACGGGCCGCCGTAAGCCGTAATACAGACTCTCGAGACTCGGCACTTGCTCACGCAGCACGCTCAATCGAGAGCCGGCCTCGAAGAACAAGGCCTTCAGCCAGCCCTCCTTGACTCCCAGCGCGCCCGCATCGAAATCAACATGGTGACGCAGCAAATGTCCCCACTTCGAAGCGACCGCGACATAATCGAGCTCTTGCGGCCTGACGCCGCCAATTCGCAGGCAGGCTTCTATGGACTGCCGCGGAAATCCCATCACCATCTTCTTACGCGCGAGCCGCTCCTCGTTGATCGCCACCCGAACAACGCCGTCCTCGATGAGGGCAGCCCCGCTTGTGAGGTGATCGGTGATGCCCAGGATTTTCATGACTGCTCCTCCAGCCGAGCTTGCATCGCGGCGCTATCGTCTCGGGATTGTGGTGCGCTGTGCGCAACAGCAATGATTGCGGCGGGAATACGCCTCAACCTTGACACTCGGGTATTCATTGCAAACCTCACGGGAAAAGGCTATCGCGGTGGACTACCTCCTGCGAAAGATCGCGTCGACCGGGAGAACTGTCAGATCGGAAGCGGTATCGACGACGTTGCAGTACTCCCCGCCTTCAGTAAGCCGGCACAGCCGGTGTTCGCGAGAATTGGGCTTCCCGCAAGGCAGTAGCTCGCAACCAGCATTCTTCGTATGAGTCGTCTGCAATAGCCGCGCTTGCGTTTACACCAACACGCGCGCGCCAGCATTCTGTAACCGGTGGACGGCGCCGGCTCCTCCAAACCAAGGGGGCGAGGGCGTACTGACTTGGGCGAGGAACCCATGTTTCATTCGACGCAAGTTTTATTCCCGCTTTGGACGAGCCGCATTGCGATTCTCGCCTCACGCTGTGCCCGCATCACTGGGCTCGCGCCGTCGAGAGATCCGCGTGTGGTCCGGACCCTCCGAGCGCCAGAAACAATTGTACGGTATCCAGGTAGCGTTGCGCCTCGGCTCGCACGGCGCCGAGCCGCGCATTCTGATAAAGCCGCTCGGCGTCGAGAACTTGCAGCACGCCGACGTTGCCCTCGTTGTAACTCTTGCGGGTCAGATCCACGTTCTCGCGGGCAGCATGCTCGGCGTGCGTCTGTGCATCGAGCTCCTCGGCGTCGTGGTCGAGGGCCTGCAGCGAGTCGGCAACCTGGCCGAATGCCACGAGGACCGTCTGCTCATAGCTCGCCGCGCTCGCCTGCAGTGCATCCGCGGCGGCCCGCTTCTGGGCTCGCAACGTCCCGCCGTCAAACAAGGGGGCTACCAGGGATCCAGCGAGGCTCCACACGTTGCTCGCTCCATCGAACAGGTGCCGCAGCTCGGTCGCCTGCTGCCCGGTGGATGCCGTGAGAGTGATGTGCGGGTAGAGATTCGCGTCGGCGATTCCCACGGCCGCAGTGGCGGCGTGCAGCTGGGCCTCCGTCGCCAGGATGTCGGGACGCCGATGCACCAGCTCGGAAGGCAGGCTGACCGGCAGGCGCTTCGGCAAGACCAGCTGCGATAGATCGACCTCGGGAATCGGACCGTCGGCCGGCAACTGTCCCATGACGACGGCCAGCGCGTGCCGCGCAACGCTCAACTCCTGCCGCAGCGGCGGCAAAAGCGTAGCGTCGCTCGCCAACTGGCTCTCCGCGCTGACCGTATCGACACGCGAGACCGATCCTGCGGCGAATGCCGTCTTGACGAGATCGAGGTTCCGCCGATCCTCCCCGAGTATCGACTCGACCGTGGCGATCTGCTGTTGCAGCAATGCGATCCGCAGCGACTGCACCACTGCATTACCGGTGACGCTGAGGTAAGCAGCATTGAGTTGCTGCCGCTGATATTCGGCAAATGCATATTGTTGCTCGACCGAGCGCGCCGCACCTCCCGTGTAGTCGAGCGCATAGCTGACCGTCGGCCCGATCGCGTAGTAGGTGAAGGGCGGCGGCTTGGCCAGGGAGCCGAGAAATTCCGCGCCATATTTCTGCCCACCGATGCCCGCAGTCATGCCGACCTGCGGATACAGGCTCCCGGCCTGCGCTGCGGCCAATTCCCGTGCCTGCGCGAGTGTGGCGGCGGCGGCGGCCAGCGTGCGATTGCCGGCCAGAGCGCGCTTGACCACGGCGTCGAGCGTATCCGACTGAAACAGATGCCACCAATCGAGACTGAGGCTCTCGCCCATCGCGATCTGCTGCTCCGGGGCCGCAGGCCCGGCCTGCGTAGACTGCAGAGTGTAGCGCTGGGCATGCGGTGGATCCGGCCGCTTGAAGTCCGGTCCCGCCACGCACCCGGCCAGCATCGTCAGCGTCACAGCCCACGCCAGACTCATCGACCGTGTGGTCCATCTGTTCATTCCATCACCACGGGCTCTGATCCTGATTTCGCCTTCGCATCACGTAACAGCAGCACGAACGGGATCGCACACAGCGTGAGTACCATCATCAGCTTGAAGTCATTGTTGTAGGCGATCATGGCGGCCTGAGTGGTGACGCCCTCGTTGAGCATAGCGAGGCCATGTGTGCTCGCCAGCGCCGCGGGCGATTGGGAATGCAACACGGCGCTGTATGGCGTGATGTGCTCCGCAAGGCGCGCATGCATCATCTGTGTGTTTCGAGTAAGCAGCGTCGTTACCGCCGATATGCCGATGCTGCTGCCGATGTTGCGTATGAGGCTGAACACGGCCGTCCCTTCATTGCGATACGCTGGCGCCAGCGTCGCAAAACTGACTGCGGCGAGTGGCACGTAGGCCATTCCCGCACCCAGACCCTGTGCAAGGCCGGACCAGATCACCATCGAGGTGTCCATCTGAAGATAGAAGCCCGTCATCTGCCACAACGAGAATGCCGTGATGCCGAAGCCGGCGGCAATGATGAGGCGGATATCCACTTTCCCCATGAGGCGGCCCACGATGAACATCGATGCCAGCGTGCCTATCCCGCGAGGCGCGGTCACGTATCCGGTCAGCACCACCGGATAGTTCATCAGCTCCTGCAACAGGGGCGGCAGCAATGCGAGCGTCGCGAACAACACCACGCCGACGATGAAGATGAACAGGTTGCCGGTGAGGAAGTTGCGATCCTTGAACAGCGCGGGACTCACGAACGGTGCCCGGCTCGTGGTCAGCATATGAACGACGAACAGGTAGAACGAGACGCCGCTGATGATGGCCGCGATCCAGATCCCGGGCGAGCTGAACCAGTCCTTGAGCTGTCCGCGGTCGAGCATCAATTGCAGCGCGCCCACACCGAGGCTCAAGGCCGTGAAGCCGAAGAAGTCGAAGCGGGATTTGCGCAGCCGCGTCTCCGCCATGAACGTAGCGATGCCGAGGAAGCACAGAATCCCGATCGGCACGTTGATATAGAACACCCAGCGCCAGTTGTAGTTCTCGGTGAGCCAGCCGCCGAGCGCCGGTCCGATGATGGGACCCATGGTGACGCCCATCGCCCAGATCGCCATCGCCCTGCCGTGCTCCCGCGGTGGATTGATGTCGAGCAGGACGGCCTGGGACATCGGCACCAGCGCCGCCCCGCACAGGCCCTGCAGCAGCCGGGCAATCACGATTTCCGGCAGCGACTGGGACCATGCGCACAGGGCGGAGGCAATTGTGAAGCCCACCACCGAATACAGGAACACCCGCTTGCGGCCGATCTGTCCGGCCAGCCAGCCGCTCAGCGGGGTCATGATGGCGGCAGCAATGATGTAGGAGGTCAACACCCAGGTCATCTGGTCCTGCGTGGCCGACAGCGAGCCCTGGATGTGCGGCAGCGCCACGTTGGCGATCGTAGTGTCGAGCGCCTGCATGACCGAGGCCAACATGACCGAGGCCGTGATCAGCACCCGGTGCGGCGCACCTGGCTCGCCGGGTGCGGCAGCCGTTGCGCTCACTTCGCCGCTGCAAACGCGCCGGCCGGCCGCGCATCGGCTGCTGCGAAAAGATGGCGCCGATGAACGGTATCGACGCTCACGTCGGCGCTCAGGCCCGCATGCAGCGGGAACGCGGGATCGAGGTGTTTGAGCTCCAATCGCACCGGCAACCTCTGCACGACCTTCACCCAGTTGCCGGTGGCGTTTTCCGCCGGCAACACGGAGAACTCCGAGCCGGTCCCCGGACTGAGGCTCGCCACGACGGCGTCGAAGCTTTTGCCGGGGTAGCTGTCCACCTTGACGCTGGCCTCCTGGCCGACGCGCATGTGCGTGAGCTGGTTCTCCTTGAAATTCGCCTCGACCCAGACATCACGCGTGGAGACGAGCGCAAACACGGGCGCCGAGGCGCTGATGTAGGAACCGACCTGGAGCTGCTCGACGCGCGTTACGATTCCATCGCTCGGTGCCTTGATGACCGTGTACGACAGATTGAGGTTGGCCCTGTCCAGCAGGGCTTGTGCCTGCTGCACCAGCGGATGGAGCTCCGGCGCGATATCCGGGTTGCCGCCCAGGCTCGCCGCAACCGCGCTCAGTTGCTGCTGTGCCGCCGCCACCTGGGTGCGTGCGCCTTCGAGGGCGTGCACCGCTCGATCCACCTGCAACTGGGACGAGATGCCTGATGCCAGTAGCCGCTGCTGGCGTTGCGTCTCGTGCTCCTGATACGCCAGCGTCTCGCGTGCGGAAGTGAGCTCCGCCTGCCGTTGCCGGTAGCTCGCCTTCAGCGACTGCACCTGCAGGTGCGCCGAGGCGAGCTGCGCCCTCGCCTCCTCGACCGCAATGCGGAGCGGTGCGTCGTCGAGCCTGAACAGAACCTCGCCCTTGCGCACTGCCTGATTGTCCCGTACCGCCAATTCCTGCACGCGTCCCGCGACATTTGCGCTGATCGAGACGCTTGCCGCCTGCACGTACGCATCGTCGGTCCCTTCGTAGCGTCCGCCCATCAGATAGACGATCAACGCGACGACGGCGGCAATGGCCGGTCCCCCGATCATCAGCGGCAACCGCAGGCGCCTGCGCCAGTCGCGCGGGGCGGATTGCGGCGGAGCACTCGCTTCCCGTATTTCCACGTCGGCTGAGCTCATGGTCGCTATCGGGTGCGGATTCTGCGCAGCCGGCCTGGCTGGCCGCCTTTGGAATCGGGTTGTCTCAGGGAGGCTGTATCGGCCTGCGGGACCGGCTGATCGTTGAGCGCACAGAGGTTGCCATGCATCCGCTCGAGAACGCTCATGAAAAGCTCGCGATCCGGCCGGCCGATGCCGGCGAATGTCTCGGCGCGCGTCAGCTCGCTGACGCGCCAGATCTGCTCGAGGAGCGGCTTAGCCTTGAGAGTGAGATACAGGCAGCGTGCGCGGCGGTCATCCGGATCGGGCCGCCGTTCCAGCAGCCCGTCCGCTTCCATCCGGTCGAGGATGCGCACCATGGTCATCGGCTCCACGTCGGTGAGCTCCGCAAGCCGCGCCTGACTTGCGCCCTCGTTGTCCTCCAGGCGCACCAATACCTTGCATTGCGGCAGCGTCAGCGAGATTTCCCGCGCACGCTGCTCGAACCGCAGCACGTAGCGGCGGCTGAGCTCCTTCAGCAGGAATCCGAAATTGCGCAGCCGGGCATCCATTGATATCAATGATTATTGTAACGCTTGAGATTATATCATGCGCTCTGCCGCCCGGCAAGGCGCCCGCTATACTTCGCGCGCCGCCCGGCCACGGCTCCAGGAGATGTCCGCATGTCCCTATTCGACCTTACCGGCCGCGTGGCCGTCATTACCGGCTCCTCGCGCGGCATCGGGCGCGCCATCGCCGAGCGTCTCGCCCAACAGGGTGCAAACGTGGTCGTCTCATCCCGCTCGCTGCCGGCCTGCGAGGCGATCGCGGACTCCATCAACCAGCAGGATGGTGGCAGGGCGACTGCCGTGGCCGCCAACATCTCGTCCAAGGAGGATCTCGCCGGGCTCACCGAGCGCGCGCGGGAAGCGTTCGGCAAGATCGATATCCTGGTCTGCAACGCCGCCACCAACGTGCACTTCGGCTCGCTGGCCACCATTACCGATGCACAGTTCCGCAAAGTTCTCGACAACAACATCCTGTCGAACCACTGGCTCATCCAGCTCGCCGTTCCGCAGATGGTTGCGCGCCGCGACGGCGCCGTGACCATTGTGTCTTCGATCGGCGGGCTGCGCGGGAGCACGCTGATCGGCGCGTACAACATTTCCAAGGCCGCGGACTTCCAGCTTGCGCGCAATCTCGCGGTCGAGCTGGGCCCCCACAACGTCAGGATCAACTGCGTTGCTCCAGGGGTCATCAAGACCGATTTTTCCCGCGCATTGTGGCAAAACCCCCGGATTGCACGCGCGGCGGAGGCTGGCACGCCCTTGCAGCGGCTTGGGGAGCCCGATGACGTCGCCGGTGCGGTCGTGTTCCTGAGTTCCCCGGCGGCACGCTACATCACGGGGCAGAGCATCGTTGTCGATGGCGGCGCGACCATCGCCAGTCCTTCTCTGGGTGAGGGTTGAGCCGGCGCAGCGCCCGATGCCATTCAGGGTTGCCAGGCCGCTCCGACGGCCCTCAGAAAAGTGTCGAGGGAAATATTGCGTCCGCACAGTACGACTGCGATCTTGCCGCCCCTGTAGGCCTCGGCCCGCTTCGCCATGCCGGCTAGCGCAACGCCCGCGGAGCCTTCAACGATCCAGTGCTCCGCTTCGGCGAGGCGGCGCATTGCACTGCCGATCTGGGACTCGCTGACCGTGACGGTTTCGGCGATGACCGCCTGGCAGACCGGCAAGGTCACCGACCCCGGCTCGACGGCTCCCGCCGTGCCGTCCGAAAGCGTGTCCTGCTCCTCGACGTCGACGACTCTACCCGCCTCGATTGCCCGAAGCAGGCAGGGCGAATTCTCCGGCCACACGCCGACCACGCGAGTCTGCGGGCTCAGGTTCTTTAGCACGGTGCCGACGCCGCCGATCAGCCCCCCCCCGCCAACCGCGATGAATACCGCATCGAGCTCGGGAGCCTGTTCAACCAACTCCATGCCGAGCGTGCCCTGCCCCGCCATGACATCCAGGTCGTTGTACGGCGATATGTAGATCCTGCCCTGCTGCGCGGCCTGCCGGCGCGCCTGCAGCTCCGCCGCTAGCGGCGGACCGTCGACGACGATGAGCTCCGCGCCAAGCGCCCTGATCGCTTCAATCTTCGGGCGTGCTGCGGAAGCTGCCACGTGGACCGTCACCTGCACGCCAGCCAGCGCACCCGCGCGGGCGACGGCCTGCCCGTGATTACCGGTGGATGCCGTCGTAACGCCGAAGCGCCGGGCTTCTTCCAGGTGCACGCGGATCTTGTTGGTCGCGCCACGGATCTTGAACGAGCCGGTGGGCTGCAGATGCTCGGCTTTGAGCAGTACGTCGCAGCCGAACGCAGCGGACAGAGAGCTGCTGTGTTGCAGCGGCGTCGCCGGAAGCTGTGGACGCATGGCCGTGTGGGCCTGCACGATCCCGTCGAACAGCGACGCCATGTGAAACTGCCTCGGACGCCTCAAGCGGCGCACGCCAACCTGTAAGCGCTAAGGAAACCCAACCATACGTTCCCGCTTCTCATCCCAGAGCTTCATGCTTGCGCAGGCAAGGCTGGTGCGCAGCGTCAGCGTCGGAGCGGATTGCAGCAGCGCGCTGGATTCGAATGCGGCGCGCAAGCGATAGTTGGGGATGCGCGGGGCGAGGTGGTGGATGTGGTGATAGCCGATGTTTCCGGTCAGCCAGTGCACGACCCGGGGCAGGTCGTAGTATGAGCTTCCGGCGATCGCGGCGCGATGCGGATCCCAGTTGTCGTTACGTGACCAATACGCCTGCTCGAAGGTGTGCTGCACGTAGAACAGCCACACGCCCAGCGCACCGGCAATCACTACCACCGGGAGGTGTACCAGGAGCAGCGTATAAGCTCCGAACAGCAAGCCGAAAGTGATCCCGAACAGTAGCAACACCAGGTTGTTGAGCACCACGCTGGCCCATTCCTTCTTCCAGGACCACGGCAAATCGAGTGGAAGGCGATGCTTGATGAGGAACTGATAGAGCGGCCCGATCCCCAGCAACACTGGCATGCTGCGGTACATGCGATAGCCGAGGCGCGCCCACCGTGGGCGCGCACTGTATTCGCTCACGGTGAGCGTGCGGACGTCGCCGAACCCGCGGCGATCGAGGTTTCCCGAGGTGCCGTGATGAACGGCATGCGTCTTTTTCCAGTAGCCGAAGGGAAACAGCGTGATCAGCCCGAGGCAGGCGCCCACCCATTGATTCGCCCGGCTGCTTGCGAAATACGACCCATGCCCGCAGTCGTGCTGGATGATGAACAGACGGACGTACATTGCGGCGGTAGGCAGCGCCAGCAGCAGCGTCCAACCGTAACCCCAATGGGCCACGAGGCTCCAGGCCATCAGCCCCCACAGGATCACGAACGTGGGCAGCGTGTTTCCAAGCTGCCAAAGCGCCCTCCCCAGCGATGGCTTGGCGAACCGCAGGCACAGCTGACGCTGAATGTTAATCGGAGTACCGTTCATCACACGATCCTTCGGCCCAGCGATAGATGCGTCTGTGCGGTTTCGTACATTGAGGGCGCGTGCTCCGCGTCGTTCGCAGTGGGCCTAGATCGCTCGCACATACGCTTTTTGGCTTGTCGAAACCCGGTATCAGTCGTAGTGGTCAGTTTGAATGACCCGCTACCGCTGCGCGAAGCACTTTGACTTTCGGCCGCGCTTGCCCCCCCACGACCCAGAGGTCATGCTGTGCCTGGAGATTGACCCATATCTCCGGCTCGGTACCGAAGACACCAGCGAGTCGTACCGCCATATCGGGAGTCACCGGCACACGGCCATTGACGATCGCCGAAACATGCTTACGGCTGACGCCCAACGCATCGGCAGCTTTCGTCACCGTGACGCCCAGCGGCTCCATATACATCCCCTTCAGGACCTCACCAGGATGAGCCGGGCTGTGCATTCGTCCAGAACTCTTAATGGTAGTCTTCATAATCCACCTCGTACACATGACCGGTCTTCGTGTAACCCATGCGGTTATGGAATGCAACCAATATGGTTACACGACAGGCGAATGCGAAGCTCCTTGTTCTCGATCTGACCTGAGCTGCTCAATAATGTGTAGTCGTCGGCGAGCAGACGCTGCAATTCGGAACGGTCGCCGTTTATCTGAGCCTGATCGTATGCTTTGACCGCCTTCGCAAGATCCGGCGGAAGCTCGAGCGCGAAAGCCGCCGGCGCGGCGAGAATGAATGCGGCGATACCCGCCCATGGAGCGTTTCTCATCCTCGGACCCCTTGCGATCAAGCGACAGCCGTTCTGCACTCCTCATATTACATCTGCCCGCCCGCGCGCCGCCCGGATGACGCGTGGTCAAGCCTGCTGCTGTGATGATATCGTGCGATTGCGCGCCGCGGACGCAAGCAACCTGTCAAAGACTCCCGCCTTGAATGAGGTCAACCGCCATGCTTATCCCGAGCTGGTTCAACCGATCGCGCCTGCGCGCGATATGCCTATTTGCGGTGTCCCTTTCAGGAACGCCTTTCGCCCTGGCGCAGGGTGCGGCGACAGCTCAGTCGAAAGCTTGTCCGGACAACGACGCCGGATTGAAACTCACCGTGGGATTCTGCGCGACTGTTTTCGCGGATGATGTCGGCCATGCGCGCCATCTGACCGTAGCCCCGAATGGCGTCGTGTACGTCAACACGTGGAGCGGAGTTTATTACGGTAACGACACGCCCCCCTCGGGCGGCTTCCTCGTAGCCCTTCAGGACACGAAGGGTACCGGTCACGCCGATGTCAAGGAGCGTTTCGGCGAAACCGTGCAGTCCGGCGGCAAAGGCGGTACCGGGATCGGTCTATACAAGAACCATGTTTACGCCGAGATCAATGACCGGATCGTGCGGTACGCGCTCGAGCCGGGCTCGATCGTCCCCAAGGGGCGCCCCGAGGTCATCGTGTCCGGGCTGCCGCTCGGCGGTGATCATCCCATGCATCCGTTTGCAATCGATGCGGACGGCATGCTGTACGTGGATCTCGGCACGGCCACGAACGCCTGCCAGAAAAAGAACCGCATGCTCAGATCGCCCGGAATCAATCCGTGCACGGAGTTGCAGACACGCGGCGGAATCTGGCGCTACGACGCCAACAAGACGGGGCAGAAGTTTTCCACGGCCGAGCGCTTTGCCACGGGTATCCGCAATGCGGAGGGCATTGCTATCGACGCGACCGGCCACGGCGTCTATTCCACGCAACACGGGCGCGATCAGCTGGCGCAGAACTGGCCGAGCCGGTACAAGCCGGAACAGGGCGCAACTCTGCCTTCCGAGGAGCTGATGCGCGTGACTCGCGGTGGCGACTATGGCTGGCCGGAGTGCTACTACGATCCTCTGCAGCGCAAGTTGGTGCTCGCGCCGGAGTATGGCGGCGACGGCGGCAAGGCTGTCGGAGCGTGCGCGGACAAGCAGGAGCCGGTGGCCGCTTTTCCGGCCCATTGGGCTCCCGATGGCCTGTTGTTCTATTCCGGAAAGGAGTTTCCCGCGCGCTACCGCAACGGTGCGTTCATCGCGTTCCATGGATCCTGGAATCGGGCACCGTTTCCGCAAGGCGGCTACAACGTCGTGTTCCAGCCGCTCGAGAATGGAACGGCGCGCGGCGCATGCGAAATCTTCGCCGACGGATTTGCCGGCGCTACTACGAAAGATCCGGACAAGGCTGCGCACCGTCCAACCGGGCTTGCTGCTGGACCGGACGGCGCCCTCTACGTGTCCGATGACGTGCACGGACGAATTTATCGGATCGTCTATCGCGGTGGGGCGGGAGCGCCTGCCGGTTTCACTCCGTGTCCGGGCGCAGACGCGCCGGCGGGTGCGATGACGGCCGCGAATCCCGTGCCACCGGAAGGTTCGCACGCGGACGCCGGCGCGGCCGCCAATCTCCCAGTCCCCCAGGGATCAACGAAGGCGATGGTGGCACTCGGCGCGCGCGTTTACAGCGGCCAAGCCGGCGGCGCCACCTGCACAGGTTGCCATGGCGCGGACGGAACAGGCACTCCTCTCGGCCCCAATCTCGCCGACTCGAAATGGCTATGGAGTGATGGCAGCGTCGTCGGAATCCGCAAAACCATCACCGAGGGCGTGCCGAACGCGAAGGAGTATCGCAGCCCGATGCCTCCGATGGGTGGAGCGCAGCTCACTCCCGATCAGGTGGCGGCAGTTTCCGCGTACGTGTGGGGATTGAGCCACCGTGATGCGCACTAACGGGACCCTGGCTTGAAGACCCGGAAATAAACAGCGAGAGCCGCGAGTGCCGCCACAGCGTAGCTGAGTGCGACGGCCTGTAGGTGGTAGCACGAGAGCATGACCGCGACGGCCAGGACGGTCGCGACGACCGCCATCGTCTGTCCACCGAACGCGCGATAAGGCCGCACCAGTGCGGGCTGCCGGCGGCGCAAGTGGATGAAAGCCAGAAGGACCAGGACGTAGGAAACGCTGATCAGGAAGATGAACACCACCATGACGCTGTCGGGCGAAAAGGCAGCCGCTACGAGCCCGATCGCCGCGACGAGAAGCAACGCCCGCGCGGGCGCGAGCCGGCGGTTGGTTCTATGCAGCCCATGCGGAAGATAGCCTGCGCCGGCCAGATGATAGAACTGCCGCGACCCGGCGTAGGCCAGGGAAAAAAACGTTCCGATCAGGGAGATCAGCGCCCCCGAGGCAACGAGCCGTTCCATCGCAGTCGTGCCCGCATAGTCCGGATGCGCCGCAATGGCGACATACAAAGGATCGTTGGCGGTAGCGAGGTGGTCGGCTCCGGCGCTGCCCGTGGCAAACAACAGCACGCAGAAGCCAATGGCGAATGCGACGCTGATGGCGGCCAGCAGAGCGCGCGGCATCAGCTTCGCGACATCCTTCATCTCAGAGGCCGCATGAGCGGCCTGCTCGACGCCCAGAAACAGGAAAAGCGCGAATGGAATGCACTGCGCAGCTCCGAGTGCGCCGTGTGGAAACGCTGTATATCCGCCGGCCGCGGCCGCGCTCAGAAGGTTTGCCGAGTCGAAATGGGGCGCGAGGAACAGGCAGAACACCACAAGGATGACCAGCGCAGTGATCCCGATCCCCATCGTCAAACCAACTGCTTCCGCGGCGCCCCGCATCTGCAGGGCGATGACAGCCACGAACAGGCCAATCTTCACCGGCCAGCCGCCGATTCCCAGCATCGCCGAGGTGTATGCTTCGGCGAATGAGGCGGCGAGTCCGGTACCCACTGCAAGGGCGACCGCAACGGACATCCCCGCGAGATATCCGGCCGCGGGGCCCAACGCATACCGGGCGTAGAAATCAAACCCACCGCCCTGCGGCAGCGTTCCCGCAAGCTCGGCGAGACATTGTGTCAGGATGAAGAACAGCAACGCCATCCCGAGCGCCGCCACCAGCATTCCGCCCCACCCGCCAACGCCGAGGCCATAGTTCCAGCCGGAGAAGTTACCCGATATGGCGATGGCCACACCGAGAGCGGCGACCTTGAACCAGCCAAGGCTCCCCCGTTGGAGCGCCTCCGTCGCGACTTCGGCCTGCTCGATGCTGGTACTCATCGCAAGCTTTGCGACACGAGTGAGCCATTCATGGATTTTCGAACTGCAGGCAACGAGAGCAGTCGCTCACGAGTCTTGCGTACTTCGACCAACGGAGTGCGCCGGTAACTGGCGACCTCTCGCCGCGTGTATGGAGTGAACCGCCCCGGTTGCACATGCGTGCTGAAGGTGCGGATCATCCAGTTGAGCAGCTCGGCCAGCTCGGCATCCGACAAGGTGGACTGCGCCGAGCCTGGTACCTGCACCAGAAACCTCCGGCCCTCGGGCACGCTGGCAAAGGGCGCCAGGGTGGTCCGTATGGAAGGAACGCGGCCCGGCTCTCCGGATCCATCGGGGGTATGACACCCCATGCATTGGAGCATGTAGTTGACCTGCGGCTCGAGTGCCGAGGCGGTCCCGCATTCTACGCCGAGCAATACGGTGGCTGACAGAAACAGGCGGCAGCCCAGCGCTGCCCGAGTGCGCACCGCGATCGATCCGCTGGGCGTTCGCGACACGGGAGTTACTTGGCGACGGACACGATGCGCGCTGTCGAGCAGTGATAGGGGACGTTGGCCTTGCTGCTCCCGGAACACCAGTTGTAGTCGTTTGATTGGAATGGAATGTAGAGCGGTGTGTCCCGCTCGTTCCGGTTGCACAGGCAACGGCCGCACGTGGACTTGCCACAACAATCGTTGTAGGAAATCACGTAGTCCTTGCCATCGGCCGGATTGTGGCAGGTGCCCACCCATGTCACGGCCGACATCTCGGTGCCGGGCGGGCACGTGTTCTGCGAGCCCCCGCAGCAGCCGCACAAGTACCCGTCGATCGCGCAATGCCGCCAGTAATCGCAGCTCGCCGGATCGTTGACCGCATCGGCCTTGGCTTTCGCGTCGGCCTTGGCTTTCGCATCGGAATTCGCTTTCGCATCGGAATTCGCTTTCGCGTCGGCACCGCGCGCGACGGGCAACAGCGGCAACGCCGACGCCCCGACGAGCACCGCGCCCAATGACGCCAGCAGACTGCGCCGGGAGGTGCGCTTGGCCATCGATCGTGCGGATACTTCGGTCCATGAATCGAGCCATCTCATGGCGTCACCAGCACGGTGGGCGTGGTGCCGATGTTGTCGACTGAGCGCAGGAGCGCGCCGCTGCTCGCGTCATAGACATCCAAAACATTGCTTTCAATGAACGCCGAGAACAGCAACGGATGTGAATCGCGCGTGACCTGGATGGAGCCGGAAGCGTTCTTCATGGTGATTTTCTGGATCCGGACGTGCCGCGCGAGATCATACACCCACACCTCCTTGCCAGGATCCTTGTGTGTCTCGAGGGGTCCCTGGTGCATGATCGAGTACAGCCGGTTCAGACCCGCGTGAGCGGCAAGCTGCTGCAGACCCCCCGGACGCCATTTCTGCGCCTTCTCACCCGCGGTCAGCAGCGACCAGGTGGCTGCGCGGGTGGGGGTCGAATTGCTGATGCTGACTGGATAGATCGTGCCGCCGAAGGACACGAAGTACCAGGTATTGCCGACGCGGACGCCTTTTTCGGTTACCGGGTCGTGCTGGACATCGAACATTCGCGCGGTTCGTTGCCGACTCGTGGCGTGCCCCGTATCGTCCAGGCGGACATCCAGCAGCGTTCCATCCGCACAGATGCTGAAGAACGCTCGTGTGCCGGTGGGAAAGGCCAGAGCGCAGCCCGCCGTCTCCACTTCGCCGACGAACTTGCGGGTCTGCGCGTCGACGACGGTGATCGATTGCGCCGGGGTGAAGTTATAAATGAGCAGAAATCGTCCGTCGTCGGTGAGCTCGGCATTGGCCATCATCGGCATGTTCGATGAGCGCTTCGGCGGGATGACGATCTCGCCGATCACGGACAGATGCGCAGGATCGTAAAGCGTGACGACGTCCGTGCGCTCTCCGCGGGTACCGCGCGAGAAATACGTCTCCGGCGAGAGGATGGTCTTGCCATCGGGCGACAGGACGACCCGCATGGACCCGAAGCCGGTGTCCAGCTCGCCCAGAAAGCGGCCGCTATCGCCGTCCACGAGCATGGCCTTGCCATTGGTCATGTGCGGAAAGACGAAATCGTTGACCCACACCCAATGGGCAGAAGCGGTGGCCGGCAAGGACTGGACGACCGACATTGGATCGCTCGGCAGCGCCGCCGCGGCGTGGCGGGCCGGCGCAAATGAAAGCGCGAGCGCCCACACGAAGGCAGGCGCCGCAGCGGCGATGCGAGCGGACGCGTTCATTTTATTTCGATCCGGCGGCCGGTGAGGGCGCCAGCTTGCCAGTCCTGAGACTTCCCGTCACGAAGAAATCGCCCTTGCACCACCACCACTCCCGAGCATCATGCGACCTCCAGCGCCTGCAAGCCCGCGCGCTCGCCCTCTTCCGCGGCGGTCTCCCACATCTGTGCCCCGCTCAGTTCCGAATGGCCGAAGCACAGGCGGCCGAAGCGCTTGCGCAGCACATCCTTCGGCGCAGGCTTGCCGTCCTTGCCGAAGAAGAAGCCCGGCGGATCCACGACGTACGCGTGTCCCCACCGGTTGGTCACGATGCCGGCGATGTCGCGGCTCGCATCGAAACCGTGGTCGCCGAACATTTTGCCGAACTGCTCGCGCACGGCGGTCTCGATCTGAGCGTAGCTCATGTTGAACAGCTGCATCCGTGCGAGCGTGCACTGCTGCGGAAAGGGCACGCCGGGCAGCGGGAACGGGTTGTACATCGTGAGTACGGTCGGCTTGGACGGATCCAGCGGCTGCGTCACCTGTCCCGGGATCTCGAGATTGCGGCGCAGGCTGACCCACCAGCCGAAGCCTTCGAACCAGCGCGCCGAGGCGATGCCGAGGCGCTCCAGGAATTTCCAGTTGCGCACGGCTACATTGACGGTCAGCATCGGCGCGTGATGGAAGCCATTCATGGCCTCGCGATATTCCAACGGGATATCGCGGCAGATGTGCCGGTTCGCGTGCTGCTGGCCGCAGAGGATTGCAGCCTTCGCCTGCACCTTGTACAGCTCGCCGCCGCGCAGATACGTCACGACGACACCCCGCGCCGATTCCGGCGGCCCGGCGTGCTGAACGGCAACCACCGTCGCGGACAGTCGCATTCGCACCGGCTCGCGCGGCTTGTCGAGTTGGTCCCACCGAACCGGGCTGTTGAGGATATCCGCCATCCGGTACTCGCCCGTGAGCGCCGCCGGCAGGATCTTCTTCAGGAAATGCCGAGCGGTGCCCGCATGTCCGCCGGGGAAGCTGGCAAGGTAGATCTCATCGGTGGGGTCCACACCGCCGGCCGCATAGCGGTAGTAGCCGATGACCCCCGGCTGAATGAAGTTATAGGCGGAGTATGCGGAGATCACGTCGGCGCCGAGTCCGCAGCCCATCGCGCAGGTCATGGGATTCAGATACCGCAGCACATGCGGCAGATCGACAGCTTCGATCCCCACGACATCCGTCAGGAACTGCTGATAGGTCATGCTGTCGAGCCAGCGCTCCCAGTCAGCGCGCCGCGGCGGCGTGCGAAATAGCTCCATGTCCACGAGCGCCTTCTTCGCGGAGTCGGGTATCGGTGCGTGCCGGAAACCATCGCGCCACGGGTTCTTCACCCAACCCTTGCCCTCGTAGTAGAAGCCGGTGTCGGAACGCTCCCACGCGATGTGCATGGGGGACCAAGCGTCTTCCGGAACCAGGATGTCCCGGCTCAGCCCCGTCGGCTTCTGATAGACGAACTCCTCGGGAAAGCCCAGATCGGCGGCGAAGTGGGTCCACATCCCCGCGTCCCTGGCCTTGTTGAAGGGCACCACGATGCCGGTCGCACCTTGCGGCGCGATCAGGTGGTAGCCATCGACCTCGAATTCGTTCTGCTTCGCCTCGCCGCCGAAAATCGGATGCTGATCCAGCATCAGCACGGTGCCGCCGGGACGGCCCTTGCGGTATGCCCAACACGCCGACAGCCCCGCCATGCCGCATCCGATCACTATGACATCAGGACTCTCGCCGGTGTCCGCAGCGGTACGCAGCGCCCTGTCGAACTCCTGATTGCGGATACCGCCGTGGGCTGCGTTGACCACCTCGTGCGTATTGCCGTTGGAACGGGCGTAATCGCCGATCCCGCCCGGCCCGGTCCAGTCCGCACCCAGGCCGGTCAGCTTCGCGGGCACCGTCTGGGCCTGCGCGCTGCGCATGGCCGCCGGCGAGCCCATGCCGAGCAGGGCCGCACCCGCGCCGACCAGCGTCCCGCCCACGAAATCGCGCCGCGTGATGCCGGCGCCGTACGCACCCGGACCGGGCTCCATGCCGACGTCGTCCGCACCCGAACCGAGTCCCGCTGCAGTGTCAGGCATCGCCTAGCGCCCTTTTGGCCATCTTTTGGTCGGTTGACCAATACGCTACAATCGCCGCCCGATGCAAGTCAAGATGCGGCGCGGAATCGGCAGCAGCCACCCGGGCCGGCGGACCTCGCAGCGCGTGATCGATGCGGCCCGTGAGCTGCTCATGAAGGAAGGCCATGCGCGGTTCTCGATGCGCAACGTGGCCGCGCACGCCGGCCTTCACCTGGCCAACGTGCAGTACTACTTCCCGACGCGTGACGATCTGGTACGCGCGATTCTCGCGGACACGGGGGCCCGCTACAGGGCCGCGTATGACAAGTTGCGCGGCGGCGCGTCAGTCGATCGCATCGAGCGATTCAAGGCCGTGGTCGAGT
This sequence comes from Steroidobacteraceae bacterium, assembly GCA_050738795.1. GTDB lineage: Bacteria > Pseudomonadota > Gammaproteobacteria > Steroidobacterales > Steroidobacteraceae > 13-2-20CM-66-19. The sequence goes on along the minus strand of JBOIAD010000023.1, from coordinate 30,386 downwards.
TCAACTTGCGGGACGTCTCGACCCTGCAGACGCGGCGGTTCTTCATCCAGCTCTGGGCGCTGCTGAGCACCCTGGATGGCGACTCCGACCAGTTGCTGAACGAGCTGTACCGCATCGATATCCAGCAGTTGAGCGAGTGCATTGCCGATCTCGTGCCCGGCACGCAAGCCGCGGAGATACGCCGGCGCGCCACCCTGCTGGCGGCAATGATCGAAGGCCTGGTGGTGGTGCGCGGCGCGCACACCGGCAACGCGGCGGAAATGAAGCGCCTGATGGCCCGCGCGCATACAATGGGGATGCAAATCGCTCGGGGCGCATAGCGAGGTATCCATGCAGACGCTCATCAAAATCGACGCCACCGCCGCACAGCACCTGCCGAACCCGCGAAATGTCAGCACGGCCGACACGCTCGATGAGGCGACGGACATTGTCGGCAGGAATATCTATCCGCACCGCTTGAGCGCAGCGCAGAGCCGCGGTGTCAGCCTGATGTGCGTCACTTCGGCCCTCGACCTCGGAGACTGTGCGCTCGGATACGTCCAGTACGGATCCCACGTCGGGATCGAGTCGGGAATCATTTCCGAGTATCTGCTGGTCAAATCCACGATTTCCGGCCATGGGCGGGTCACCTGCGGCGACCACACAGTGACCTCCACGCCACGCTCGATCATCATGACCTCCACGACCGAGCGGACCAGCATCATGATGTCGGCGCAGTGCCGGCATCTGACCGCGAGAATTTCCCGCCAGGCGCTCGAGGCGCGCATTGCGGAAAAACTGGGCCGGCGCCTGCGGGCACCGCTGCAGTTCGGGATGGAGGTGGCGTCCGATTCCGATTTCGGCCGCGGCTGGCATCAGCTGCTGAGCCATATCTGCCATCTGTCGGCCAGCGCGCCGAAAGTGCTCGCGTCCGAGGACGTGCGCAAACAGTATTCACGCACGATGATCGAACTGCTCGTTCACTCGGCACCGCACAACTATTCCGAGGCGCTGCAGCAGACCGCGAATCCGTCCATACCCTGGCATGTGCGCCGCGCCCGGGAGTATGTCCACACTCACATTGCGGAGATCCGCTCGATCGCCGACATTGCCGCCTGCGTCGGAATCACCCCGCGCACCCTGCAGAACGGGTTTCGCCAGGTATTCAACATGACGCCGGCCGAGTACGTACGCCAGATACGAATCCGGGCGCTGCACGAGGCCCTGCTGGGTGCCGATCCCGGACAGAGTGTCACCGACCTCATGCAGGCCGTGGGAATCGTCAATTTCGGCCGCTACGCGCAGTACTATCGGCGTCACATCGGCGTTGCCCCGTCGGTCACCCTGAGACGCAGCATGTAGGCCGGGCCGGCGGCCAGGCCCCCGTTGCGCGACCGCAACACCCGGGAGCGCCGCAGCCGATTATTTTCCGATGCCGTACTCCGGTTTCGCCTGCCGGGTCGCGTGCGAGCCACGGAAACATCTAGGATGCCGCGGGGTACTCGGATACCGTGCGCCGCGGGCGAGCGCCCATGGAGGCAATCAAGAAAAGCGCCCGCGGCCGATCCTTGCCGCACATTGGGAGTGAACTACGATGCATCGATTTGCAACGAGCCGATCCGCACTGGCCGTCCTGGCTGCGTTGAGCGTGACCTGCCTGCCCGCCGCCGGGGCGCAGGAGGCGGGCGAAGGCAGCGACAAGCTCGCAGAGATCATCGTCACCGCGCAGAAAATCGAGCAGAACCTGCAGGATGTCGGCACATCGGTCACGGCTTTCGACACTGCCACCCTCAATCAGCTCGGACTCCGGGACGTCACGGACATTGCCGGGCAGGTTCCGGGATTGCAATACAACCAGTACGGCGCCACCGTCACCATCTACAACCTGCGTGGCGTCTCGCAGAACGATTTCAGCGATCACCAGGAGGCGCCGGTCGCGGTTTACTCCGATGACGCCTACATCGCCTCGACGGGTGCGCTTGCCGGCTCGCTGTTCGACCTGCAGCGGGTCGAGGTGCTGCGCGGGCCCCAGGGCACGCTGTTCGGCCGCAACGCCACCGGCGGACTCATCCAGTACGTCAGCAAGGCGCCCACCGACAACCCGGAAGGCTATCTCGACCTCACCGGCGGCAATTTCGGCACGTTCAACAGCGAAGGCGCCATCAGCGGCCCGCTGACCGATATCCTCTCGGCGCGGCTCTCGTTCGCGACCAACTATCACGCAGGCTACATCGACAACCGGATCGGTCCGTCGATCAACAATCAGAAGCAGGCCGCGGTGCGCCTGCAATTTCGCCTCAAGCTCGCGGACGACAACGATATCCGCATCAAGCTGCATGGGATCAACAACGACCACGAGACGGCGGGCAACTATTCATGGGCCGCATCCGCGCCCAACTCCACCGGCCGCGGCGTGTTCGCCCCGCCGGGGACGCCGGACTTCGGCGGCTACGTCAATCCGAGCAACGATCCGTTCGAGCAATCGGAGGACCGGCGCGGCCTGTTCAACCGCACCGTGTGGGGCGCCAACGGCCGCGTCACCTGGCACCTGGGCGGAGGCGTCACGCTCGTCTCCGTGACCGACTACCTGAAGATGCAGAAGAAATACGGCGAGGACTCGGACATGTCGCCGAATTTCCTCTTCAACTACGACACCGGTGCGCACTACCAGCAGTTCTCGCAGGAGCTGCGCCTGAACGGCGCGAACGCCGGCTTCCGCTGGATCACCGGCCTATATTATCTCAACTATCATACGAAGAACTTCGAGACCACACAGCTTCCGGACACGATAGGCGGCTTCACCTACGGCAACGGGCTCGCCAACCTGAGCCTCAACACGAGCTCGCCGTCCGTGTTCGGCCAGGTGGAGTACGATTTCAGCAGCCAGTTCACGGGGATCGTGGGCGCGCGCTATACGTCCGATGACAAGACCTATAACTATGACTTCACCTGCGTGCTGTGTCCGGAGACGCTGCACTACTCTCCGGCGACGTTTCCGAGCGCCGCGAAGAACTTCCACATTCCCACCGGCAAGGTGGAGCTCGACTACAAGCCCGCCAAGGATGTGCTGGTCTACGGCAGCGTGAACCGCGGCGCCAAAGGCGGCGGCTGGTCGGCACCGAGCTCGGGTTTCGTGGATCCGGCGATCCTCCCGTATGCGCAGGAGAAGCTCACCAGCTACGAGGCGGGTTTCAAGTCCGAGTTCTGGGGCGGCGCGGCGCGCCTCAACGGCGCGATCTTCTACTACGACTACAAGAACTATCAGGGATTCTTCCTCGACGTGTCCACCCAGGTGGTCGAGAACATCGATGCGAAGGTCAAGGGCGGCGAGCTGGAGTTCGCGGTCGTGCCGATGCACGGCATGAACCTGCAGCTCGGCCTCTCGCACCTCGAGAGCAAGGCCTTCAATGTCCCCACGCCGGCCGGCGACCGGGTCACCACGCAGCTGCCGCAGGCCCCGGGCTGGAGCGTGAATGCCGTCGCGCACTATGAGTGGCCCTGGTTCGGAGGCATGATGTCGGCCGAGGCGGATACCAAGTGGAACAAGGACCAGTACCTGGAGCTCGAGAATGGCCCCGTCGATCTCGAGCCGGCCTACTATCTGAGCAATGCCCGGCTGGGATTCACCACCGGCAACGGCAAGTGGGCCTTCTCGGCCTTCGTGAACAACCTGGCGGACCGGCGTTACCGCATCTACAACCTGGACCTCTCCGGATTTCTGGGCATCAACCAGTCTGTTTACGGACCACCGCGCACGTACGGGGCGAGCTTTCGCTACCAGTGGGGCGACTGACACGGACAGAGGAATCGGGCGTGAGCTGCTGGCGCGCCGAGCTGGAGAACGAGCATGACTGCTTTCACACTGACCGTTGACGGCAAGGCCGTCCCGACCGCAACGACTTTCAACGTCGTCAACCCGGCCGACGAGACCGTGGTGGCGGCGTGCCCGCAAGGCACGATCGAGCTCATCGATGCCGCCGTCGCCGCGGCACGGCGCGCCTTCCCGGCGTGGGCGGCCACGCCTGAGGCACAGCGCGTTGCGAAGCTCAACGCGATTGCGGACCTGATCGAGAAGCATCACCAGGAGCTGTCCGAGCTGATCACCCGCGAACAGGGCAAGACGCAGAGCGGTCCGGGAGCCAATCTCGAAGTGGGCGGCGCAGCGGCGTGGACCCGGGTCACGGCCGGCCTGTCCCTTCCCGAGGAAACGATTCAGGACGACAAGAACGGCAAGATCGTCCTTCGCCGCAAGCCGGTCGGCGTCGTGGGTTCGATCACTCCATGGAACTGGCCCATGCTGATTGCGGTGTGGCACATCATGCCCGCGGTCAGGGTCGGATGCGCCGTGGTCATCAAGCCCTCGCCTTTCACTCCGCTATCCACTCTGCGCCTCGTCGAGCTCATCAACCAGGTGCTGCCGCCGGGTGTCGTCAACGTCGTGACCGGCGGCGCCGAAGTCGGTACTCACCTGGCGAACCATCCGGGAATCGACAAGATCGTCTTCACCGGTTCGGTCGCCACAGGCAAGAAAGTGATGGGAGGCGCGGCACAGACGCTGAAGCGCGTGACGCTCGAGCTCGGCGGCAATGACGCCGGCATCGTGTTGCCGGGCACACACATCGAGCCGCTGCTGGAGAAGCTGTTCTGGGGCTGTTTCATCAACGCCGGACAGACCTGCGCCGCATTGAAGCGCCTGTATGTCCATGAGGATCAATACGACGAGGTCGTGCGGAAATTCTCGCAGTTCGTGGCGAACATCCCGGTCGGCAACGGGCTCGATCCGAAGAATCTCATCGGGCCGGTCTCCAACAAGATGCAGTTCGACAAGGTCGCGGCGTTCGTGGACGATGCCCGTGCCCGAGGCGCGAGGATCGTCACCGGTGGAGAACCCCCGAAGGCGCCGGGTTACTTCTACCCGCTGACGGTCATCGCGAATGCGGCCGATGATATGCGCGTGGTCAAGGAAGAGCAGTTCGGCCCCGTGATCCCGCTCGTGAAATACAAAACCGTGGAGGAGGCCATCCGGCGCGCAAACTCGCTCGAGGTCGGCCTCGGCGGCTCCGTGTGGGGCGACGATCCCCAGGAGGCCGCCCACTATGCCGCACAGCTCGAGTGCGGGACGGCCTGGGTGAATCAGCACGGCGCGCTGCATCCGCTGGCGCCTTTCGGCGGCGTGAAATCCTCCGGCATCGGAGTGGAATTCAACGTGGACGGCCTGAAGGAATACACGACCGTCCAGGTCGTCAACGTCGCGCTCTGAGCCATGGCGCACTCAGCCACCGCCGCCAGCGCAGGCGTGCCGAGCGCGCGCCTGCGGCTGGTGGCGGCAATCCTGGTCGGCGTGGTCGGCCCCGAAGTCTTCATCGTCCAGCCGGGCTTCGTGCAGGGACTGGTCCAGAATCTCGGCTTCGACGACCAGAGCGCCGGGTACGCCGCATCCATAGAAGTCTGGGGCATTACGGTCACCACGTTGCTGATGACCTTCTTTTCCCAGCGCTTCAACTGGCGCAGGGTGATCACGGTCTCGCTCCTGGTCGTCGCGCTGAGCAACGCCCTGTGCATCGGAGTGCATGACAAGCACATCTTCGTACTGTTGCGTTTCCTTGCGGGCGCTGGAGCGGGTAGTCTGATATCGCTTAGTTTTACGACGGTCGGGCTCACTGAGCACCCGGACCGCAATTTCGGCTACCTGATCATGTGGGTGCTTCTGTACGGCGCGGTGGTGTTGTATCTCATGCCGGCCGCGTACGCACTCAGCGGGATGACCGGCATGTTGATATTCTTCGCCGCATTTCCCCTGACGGCTCTGCCGCTGGTGCGAGCCTTTCCCGAGAGCGGCGCCGCCGCGGCGGCAGTCGAGGCGGACGCGGTCAATCTCGCGGCGCCCTGGAAAGCGCTGGCCCTCACCGCGATGTTCGCCTACTTCATTGCACAGGGCGTTGCCTGGGCCTACCTGTTCCTCATCGGCACCGCCGGCGGCCTGTCCGAGCAGCATGTTGCAACGGCGCTCACCCTGTCGCAGGTCGCGGGAGTCGCCGGAGCGCTGCTGCCTGCCCTGATCGGCCACCGTTTCGGGCGCTGGCGCCCGCTCACGATCGGCATCGCCGGCGGCGCGGTGGCCCTCGCATTCCTGATCGGGCGATTCGAGTACCTGCCCTTCACCCTCTGGGTATGCGCCTACAATTTCTTCTGGAACATGACTCACCCGTTCCTGCTCGGCTCGATGGCCAGCTTCGACCGGCGCGGCAGGGTCGTCGTGCATGCCGTCGCGATGCAGATGCTGGGGCTGGCGATCGGTCCGGCACTGGCGGCAAGCGTGATCTCACCGGCCCATTACGAGCACGTCAACTGGCTTGCAATCGGCTTCTTCGCGCTGAGCTGGGTGTGCATCATGCCGCCAGTGCTTGCGAGCAAAAGTCGCGCCTTTTGCTCGCGGGCGCCGGGCCCCGCAAAATTGAGCGTCTTGGCCGACGGCGTTCGCACGATTGACGACTAGTCGGATGGAGAGCCACATGATCGGAGACCTGAAGGGGAAAGTCGCACTCGTCACGGGTGCGGGCCAAGGCATCGGCGAGGGCATCGCGCGGCGCTTCGCCGCCGCGGGCGCCAAAGTGCTGATCGCCACTCGAACCGCCAAGAACGGACAGGCCGTGGCCGATTCGATCGTCGGCGGTGGCGGCGTCGCCAGCCTGCTGCAGACCGATGTTGGCCAGCACGACCAGGTGAAGCGCGCGGTGGCGCACGCTGCGTCGACATATGGACGGCTCGATATCGTCGTGCACAATGCCGGCGTTTATCCCGTGCTGTCCATCGAGCAATTGACCGATGCCGATCTGGATACGACTCTGGCGGTCAACCTCAAGGCCGGCTTCTGGCTGATCCAGGCCGCCCTGCCCCACCTGCGCAAGCAGGGCGGCGGGCGATTCCTGTTCACCTCTTCGGTCACCGGCCCCAATGTCGCCATGCCGGGCACTGCGCACTACGCCGCATCGAAGAGCGGCATGAACGGCCTGATTCGCACCGCGGCCCTCGAATACGCCCGCGAGAACATCACGGTGAACGGCGTCGAGCCCGGCTACATCCTCACGCCAGCGATGGCCGCCCTGGGCAGTGAAGCGGAAATCGCCGAGATGGCCAAGTGCATCCCGCTCGGCAAGCTCGGCGCTCCGGTAGACATTGCCAACACCATGCTGTTCCTGGCATCGGACGAGGCGGCTTATATCACCGGACAGACAATCGTCGTGGACGGCGGCTCGACTCTGCCGGAGAGTCCGGTCGTGCTCGACGCCTACTATAACAGCCAGAAATGAGTACCGATTCCCTCCTCGAGCGCCGTTTCCACGTTCTCGGCAGGCATTCTCCGCTCTTCTACGAGAAGCCGCTGCAGCTGGTTCGCGGCGAAGGCGTCTGGCTCTACGACGCCGACGGCAAGTGTTACCTGGATGCCTACAACAACGTGCCGCACGTGGGCCATTGCCATCCGCGCGTCGTGGACGCGCTGAGCAGACAAGCGCGCACGCTGAACACGCATACCCGCTATCTCGACGAGACCGTCGTCAATTACGCGGAGCGCCTTCTTTCGACCTTCCATCCTTCGCTCACGAAAGTCTTCTTCACGTGCACCGGCAGCGAGTCGAACGAGCTCGCGATGCGCATTGCGCGCGAATGCACCGGCCACATGGGAATCATCTCCACGGCGTTCGCATACCACGGCAACACCGCGGCCGTCGCACAGATCAGCTCGGTATTCACACCGCCGGAAAGGCGCGGCCCGTTCGTTCGAACCGTCCCGGTGATGGATCCTTACAGGGAGCGCGGCGGACGCAGCGACGAGGAGCTCTCGAGCGCTTATGCGCAGGATGTGCGCGCTGCGATCGAAGACTTTGCCCGCAACGGAATCAAGCTGGCCGGTGTCCTGTTCTGCACGGCGTTCTCCAGCGAAGGGCTCCCGGAGGTGCCGCGGGGCTATCTCGGCAAGGTGGCCGACATCGTGCACGCGGCGGGCGGACTCCTGATCGCGGACGAGGTGCAGGCGGGCTTTGGCCGGTTCGGATCCCACATGTGGGGACATGACGTGCTGGAGGCGATTCCGGACATCGTGACCCTGGGCAAGCCGATGGGCAACGGGCATCCGCTGGCGGGAGTGGTGACGACGGCAGACCTGATGGAGCGATTCAGCAGCCGCAACATGTACTTCAACACTTTCGGGGGCAACGAGGTGTCCTGCGCCGTCGGGCTGGCAGTGCTCGATGTGCTCAAGGAGGAGCGCCTGCTGGAGAATGCCAGCAAGGTCGGCAACCACGTGATCGCGGGCATGCGCGGGCTGCAGGACAAGCACGCCATCATCGGCGACGTCCGCGGCCGCGGATTGTTCTTCGCGGTCGAGATGGTGAAGGACCGCGCCACGAAGGAGCCTGCACCAGCGGCGACGAAGGCGATCGTCAACGCCATGCGCGAACGTGGTGTTCTCGTGAGCCGCATCGGCCAGGGGGACAACATCCTCAAGATCCGTCCGCCCATGCCCTTCTCGACCGACAACGCGGAACTGCTCATCACGACGCTGGACGCCGTGCTGCACGATCTGCAATCCGGCCCATGACGGGATTCGCGGACTTGCCCTGCGACGAGCAGGCCGAGCTGTTCCGCCAGCTAGCCCTGTCCGCCACGGCGCACTGGCCCCTCGATGTGGTGCGCGTGGAGCCCATCAAAGTCCGTGAGAACGCGGTCTTCGCGGTCCACCTGGCCGACGGCGGCAAGGTGGCGATGCGTGTGCACCGAATGGGCTATCACTCGGATGACGCCCTGCAGTCCGAGCAGCTTTGGATGCGCGCGCTTGGAGCGCAACGCATCGCGGTTCCGCGCCCGGTGCTCTCGAAGGCCGGCAATGCGTTCGAGCTCATCGAGTTGCCGGAACTGCCGGGGCGGCGCCAGGTCGATGTGTTTCACTGGATCGAGGGCCGGCAACTGGGCTCGGTCGAGCACGGACTGGCCGCAGCAGCGGGATCGATCCCCGCGATCTACGGCACCGTGGGCGAGCTCGCGGCGAAGATCCACAACCAGGCGTGCGATTGGCGCCTGCCCGCCGGCTTCCGCCGGCATGCGTGGGATGCCGATGGGCTTGCGGGCGAGAAGCCGTTCTGGGGCCGCTTCTGGGAGCTGCCGGCGCTTTCGCAAGCGCAGCGCAGCCTGTTCGAGCGCGTCAGGGCTCGTATGCATGCGCAGCTCAGCGCATTCGGCATGCATCGCAATCGCTACAGCCTCATTCACGCGGATCTGGTTCCCGAGAACATTCTGGTCACGGGCAGCCGTCCGCAGATCATCGACTTCGACGATGCAGGCTTCGGCTGGCATCTGTTCGAGATCGCGACATCTCTATATTTCATCCGCCGCGAGCCCTTCTATGCGCCAGCGCGCGATGCCCTCATCGAAGGGTACAGACGTGTGCGCGAGTTGCCGGATGCACACTTGCGCTTGCTGCCGCTGTTCCTCGCGGCGCGCGGCACGACCTACCTGGGTTGGGTACACACCCGCCGAGGTGAACCCGTGGCGCGCGAGCTGACGCCGATGTTGATCGATCTGGCCTCTGCCGCGGCGCACGACTACCTGGACGAACCCAGTCCGGCCGCCAGTCCCGTCCAACCTCAATAGACGATGCTGCCCACCGAGGTTCCGCCGCACACAAACAGTGTCTGGCCGGTCACGAAACCCGACTCGCGCGCCGCAAAAAACAGGATTGCGCGGGCGACATCCTCCGGACGGCCCAGGCGTCTCACCGGGATGGACTGGATGATGCCCGGCAGATTCGGACTATCCGCCGGTATGATGTCGTGGAACACACGCGTTGCCTCGATCGGGCCCGGCGCTACCACGTTGGCCGTGATGCCGTGCGGGCCCAGCTCGAGTGCCCAGGTGCGCGCCAGTCCCAGCATCGCAGCCTTCGTGGCCGAGTAGGCGGTCCGCCTGGCTAGCCCGAGCACGGCGCGCGAGGCGACGAGCACGATCCGACCGAAATGCTGCGCCTTCATGGCAGGCAGATTCGCCTGGACCAGGTGGATCGCAGCTCCCACGTGCAAGTGGGTCAGTGCCAGCAGATCCTCGGTGGTGACTTCATCGAGGGGCCGCTCTCTCACCGCGCCGGCGTTGTGAATGACCGTGGTGATCAGGAATCGGCGAGCCACATCCAGCGCAGCTTCGCGTGTCGCGGCCGCGTCCGCGAGATCCACCTGCACCTCAAGGACGCCCGGCAACTGTTGGGGCGCCCGCTCACGATCCAGCGAGATCACACGGTAGCCAGCGGCCAGCAGGGACTGACAGGCCGCAGCGCCGATTCCGGAGCTGCCGCCCGTGATCAAAGCATGATCGTCCGCCATGAAATCCTCCTTAGCCAGCTCGAGCGCGGACGCCTTCACGGCCCACCGCGAGCTCGAGCGCGGACGCCTTCACCGGCCGACCGCGAGCTCGCGCTCGAGCACTTTGGGACTTTCCAGCCAGCGCTCCAGCCACTGCTGCGCAACGTCTCCGGGATACAGCTCTTCCAGGCCATCCTGCAGAGCTTCGACCACGGCCCGCGCGAGCGCCCCGGGCTCGATGGGTCCCGGGAAAACAGTCATGACCCGTATCCCGGCGGCCTGCATTTGCGCACGCAGCCACTGGGACAGCGAATACGCCGCCGCCATCGAGGCGGAGAATGTCCCGCGCGGCGGAAAGTTGGACATGGCATACACGGATAACAGGTTGACCCATGCAATCGCATTCGCCGGACCGCCCGCATTGCGCTTGCGCATTGCGGGTCCGAACTCCTGCGCCAGCCGCAGCAGGCCGAAGTAGTTGACATCCATCTCGGCGCGAGCTGCGTCCTCCTGCGCGCGGGGCGAGTCCGGCGCGCCGGACACGGCTTCGCGTCCCGCCTGCATTGCATTGCGCTCGCAGTTGCTCACGAGAATATCCACCTGATCGGCGATCGCCGCCGCCGCGTGTGCGACCGATTCGGCGCGCGTGACGTCCATTGGAACCAGGGTCACCCCACTCAGGCCACTGAGCTCTGCCAGAGTGGTGGTCCCATCCGCCCCGGCATCTCCCACCCACACCTTGTCCGCGCCCGCGGCGATAAGTGCGCGCACCAGGGCGCATCCAACCGCCGTACTGCCGTCCGTCACCAGCACGCGGCGGTTTCGCGGGTCGCAGGTCATTTCCTTGAGCTGCCGGTCTTCGCCCAGGTCGATCATTTCTTCTCCCGCGGGCACCGCGATCAAGACCGCCTGACCCGCTTTATCGAGGCGCACACTCACGCGCACGCGAGCCGGAGCTGCCGCTACCGCGCCATGCAGATGCGCCAACACCGTTGGACCGCTCGCGAGACGGACCATCCCCACCCGCCAGGGCAACCGGTCGCGGAAATAGCGCTCATGGCTGTGATGGAGAGTCGTCTGCGAGATCAACTCGCCCTCTCCGGATTGCAGCGTCCACAGGAGCTGCGTCGAAAGACAACGATGACACGCCTCGCGCGGCGGATATTGAACAGCCGAGCAGCGCGCACACCGCTGCAGCTCGAACCGGCCGAGGGCAGCGGCTGCCGTGAGACGCAGCCCGGCTCGGCTGCGGCTGGCCGGTGGCAAGGACGTCGACGGCACCGATTGCGGCGGGACCGATCGCGGTGGCAACGGTTTCGACGGCACCGATTGCGGCGGCCTCATGCGCCGGCTCCGGCAAGAATCGCCGCCCCGCAGCACAGTCCCCGATCGTAGTTGATCATCCCGAAACCGCTGACCAGGCCGACTCGCGCATCCGTCACCGTTGCTCCCAATTGCGCGCCGGTGAGCTGGCGAATCGCATCAGTCATGCCGAGGTAGCCGCCGGCGGCGCCGGCCTGGCCCACGGAGAGCTGGCCGCCGGAGGTGTTGTGCGGAAAACTGCCATCGTTGGTGAAGGTGTGGCTGCGCACGAACTGCGGACCTTCACCCTTCGCGCAGAAGCCCAGGTCCTCCATCTGCATCACGCTGATGACCGGATAATCATCGTACGTCTGCAGAAAGTCGATCTGCTCGTGACGCACGCCGGCGCGGGCAAACAGCTCATCACGGTCCAGCGCCCATCCGCCGCGCATCTGTATGGGATCTTCCGGGAACGCGTTGTGACGCTCCAGGGTCGCCAGGACTGTTACGAATCTCAGACCGGACGCTTGCGCCCGCTCGCGCCCCATGACCAGAAACGCTTCGGCTCCCGCGCAGGGCATGACGCAATCGAACAGACGCAGCGGCTCCGCGACGGGCCTTGCGTCCAGGTAATCCTGCAAAGTGAGCGGACTCTTGAACAGCGCATGCGCAAAAGTCAGGGCGTTCTGCCGCTGGGCGACACACAGCTTGCCGAAGTCCTCGCGACGCGCGCCGAACTCGCGCATGTAGCAGGAGGTCAAAAGCGCGAAGCTCGCGTTGGGTCCGCCGGCACCGTAGGGAAACACCGCATCCTGGGTAAACTGGCTGAAATTCCCGACCGTCGAGCGGAAGCTATCGGGCTGGTGGGTATCGGCGGCAATGCAGGCGACCACCTGGGCATCACCGGACTGCACCGCGCACGTCGCCCGGCGCAATGCCACGATTGCCGACGCTCCGCCCATGGGAATGTTGTCCAGCCAGCGCAAGGACAAACCGAGGTGCTGCGTCAGTCCAACCGCGGTGTCAGGCGTCATCGTAAAGCTCGACAGGCACAGTCCGTCCACCACGCTCTTCTCGAGTCCGCTGATGCGCAGCAGCTCATCCAGCGCGCGAGCCGCAAACCAATGTGCGCCATGCGTCGAGTAGCGCATATACGCAATTGTGACCGGGACCGCCACGACCGACTCCACATGGTTCCGGCGACGTACGGTCGCCGCGCGGCGGCGCCGGGACTGGCGTTGATGGAAGTCCGATGTCACGACAGGACCGTTCGCTTCTTGCGCGCCCGCAGATCGATGGTACCCGCCTTGCCGAGCAGGCCGCGCGCGAGCTCCTGCAAGCGCATCCGTTGGATCTTCTCGGTCGGAGTCAGCGGCAGGCCAGCGCAGAAGGCGATGTACCCGGGCACCTTGAAGTAGGCGAGGCGCTGCAGACAGAACTCCAGCAGATCGCCGGCCAGCGCGGCGCGCTCTTCCTCGTTGGGATGACCGCGCGGCACGATGCACGCCATGACTTCATCTCCGCGGATTTCATCTGGAACCGCCGTCACACCGACGCTGGCGATCCGATGATGCTGCAGGATCACACTCTCGACCTCGACCGCCGAGATGTTCTCGCCGCTGCGGCGGATCACATTCCTCTTGCGGTCGACAAAATGGAAGTCGCCGTCGGCGTCCACGCACACGATATCACCGGTGTGAAAGTATCCGCCTTCCCAGGCGGCGGCCGTCGCGTCCGGGTCTTGCAGATACTCGCGAAAGAATCCGAACCGTGGCCGGTGAGCCCTCGATCGGACCCACAACTCGCCGGGCTCGCCGGCTGCCGCGTCGCCGCCGTGCTCGGCGACTACCCGATAGTCGATGAGCGCGGAGGCCTTTCCGAAACAGGCACTGCCCACCTTGCGCGGCTCCCGGTTCGCAATGACCACGGCACCGGCGCCCGTCTCCGTCATGGCCCAGGCCTCCAGCAGCGGAAAGCCGAAGCGGCTCTCGAAAACGGCATGCAGGCGTGGGCTGACGCCCGCGCCGAATCCGAATCTCACCCAGTGGTCGCGGTCCTGCTCGCCAGGCGGCGCGCCCAGCAGCATCGCCGGCATCACGCCAAGGTAGTGCACGATGCTCGCGCGCGACTCCCGGACGCTCGCCCACCATGTCGCCGGATGGAAGCGGTCCAGCGGCACGATGCATCCACCTGTCAACAGCATCGCCATGGTCGAAACCGCCATGGCGTTCATGTGGCTCATGGGCAGCGGAGTCAGCAGGCGATCCGCGCCGGGCACGAGCTGGCAGAGGCCGCCGGCCTGCGCATACCAGCCACCGGCCCAAAGATAGTATTCATTCGTGAGCACGCAGCCTTTCGGCCGGCCCGTGGTGCCCGATGTGTACAGCAGCGCGCACTCGGTCTGCTCATCCGGACCGGAGGCCGCAAGCGGCGGGCGCGACGGAATGTGGGTCAGGTTGGTAAGATTCGGCTGCGTCACCACGAGTTGGCGCCCCGCCTCCCTCGCCGCGCGAAGCAGCTCGGGCTCGCGCGCCCGCGGCGCGATCGCAAGGCAGATCTGCGAGTGCCCCACCAGATACTCCAGCTCCGCGCTGCGCGACTCCGGATTGATGGGCACCACGGACACGCCCAGCGCATTCAGCGCCAGCCAGTGGAAGAACATGGACGGGCGGTTCTCCAACAGCAGCCCGGCGCGATGTCCGTGGCCGACCCCGGCCGCGCGGTAGCGCCTCGCGAGGTCGGCCACCTCGCGCGCCGCCTCGCTGTAAGAGAAGCAGCGCGCGTCGATGGCGTATCGATGCGCGGTCTCCGGCAGAACGCACAGGAAATCGCTGTCGGGATAATTCGCAGCTGTTCGCCTGAACGCTTCGTACACGGTGCCGAGAATTGCGGGAGCGGCCGAAAGGCCCTCCGCTGCCGCTGTCATCGCCGTCATGGGCCGCTACAACAGAAGCTGGATCGAAGGTAGCGCCGCGTCGCAATTCAGCAGCTCGACCTTCTTCAGGCGGATGCGCATCTGCCCGGCAGCCTCAACCAGGTGATGATGGGCGACGGCGGCCAGCACTTGCTGCCGATCCAACTGTGTCTCGACGTACAGGAAAGGAGTCCGCACCACATACCGGTTGGCCGCGGGGTCCTCCTCCTCGGCTGACGGCTGTTGCAGGATGTGCTGACAGAAGCTCGGCTGCTGCTGCGAGTACGCATTGGGGTGACGCAGGCGCTCGATGCGCACTCTCAGAAGCAGCTTGTCTTCGTAAAGGAGCGAGGTGTGCGTCTCGCCATCCGGTTGCCCTCGCGTGAGAGGCATCCAGTAGCGGGCGTCATCCGTGAACAGCTCGTACCATTCATCGAAGCGTTTCTCATCGATGAGACGCGCCTCGCGATACACCAGGTCAATGGCCGCCGTCGCACTCACTCGCCACCTGTCATGCCGCAAGTCATGAACCGCGTCCACGCACGGTATTGACCCCGCATCGGCGCTTCGTTCGTCGCTCCATACGTGCCTGCAATATCCGTATCTTCGGCGGGCGTGTGATTGCGGTGCAGGCTCACCCATTCGGAGCTCGTCGACGCGAGCCCTTCCTGAATGGAGCGATAGCAATGCAGGTCGTCGTGTCCGACCATCGAGGTCGGCGCGTTGATGAGGCGTGAATACGTCATGGTCCGTGCAAGTATCTCCTCCGGGGCGCCGACGAGGCGGAACGTCCACGATTCGATCAGGGTCCGATCCACTGCGAGCGGCCGGGCAACCCGGATCGCCTGGATCGCGCCCTTGATCGTCAGGCTCGGATAGTAGACGGTGTTGTGGCGGGCTTCGCCAAGGATGCGCTGTGCGCGCTCCTCCCCGTAGGCCGCAGCCATGCGCCGCTCGTACTCCCCGACACGCGAGTACTTCGAATGGATCGAGAAGTTGACGCCCGTGTAACTGTGCCCGTTGTCGTAGACCTTGACGCCCATCTTCTCGAAAAACTCGTACCCGTTGACGAACGGCACGAACTGCTCGACGACCATGGGCGGCGGCGCGCCCGCAGGTGCCGCATCCCACAGCTTCTTGGCGGTGCCGGCCGAGGACTCGTGCGCCACCATCGGATGCATCGCATCGTTCAGGTTCTCGACATACATCTTCCAGTTGCAATCGTGCAGATAGCGCAGCACGCCGCCTGCAACCTCCAGCCGTCCTTGCGGAGAGCGATCGACCATATTGTCGATCGAGCTGAGCGATTCGCCGAAGTAGTCGTGGAAATCGCAGCCCGCGCGCGCCAGCCGGGCGAAGACGAAGCCGCGGTAGTTGACCGACGGCACTTCGATCAGGCCCTGCGACGCGCTGGATTGCCCGAAGCGCGTGCCGTCGTAGCCGCTTTTGAGCGGCACGGTGCGCAACGTCCCATCGAGCCGGTACGTCCAGCCGTGATAAGGACAGCGGATCATGCCGGCCTGACATCTGCCGTGCATGGCGCTGACCAGCTTGGTCCCCTTGTGCGCGCAACGGTTGGGAAGCACTCTTACCCGCCCGTCCGTGCCGCGCAGCATGAATACCGGCTCCCGCCCGATCAGCGTGGAATAGAAGTCCCCGGCGGTGGGTACCTGGCTGTCGTGGCCAACGTAAATCCAGGTGTTGTGCCACAGGTGCTGCATCTCGAGCTCGAACAGCCCGGCATCCAGGTAGAGGTCGCGGTGAATCGAGTCCGGGCGGACCAGACTGCGGATGGCGGCCGGATTGTCTCGGTAGCGGTTCATGTGCAAAGCCCCTGTGCCCACAATACTAGCGCGAGATGGCCCTCACCGCGGGGCCCGTGCGACCTGCGCACCAGCCGGCGGCGGCCTGAAACCCAGGCGTTGTGACAGGCCGGCGGCCTTGCCGGACACGAGGCGCGCGATCTTCGCGAGTCCCGCATCGAACAGCCTGCTGTAGCCGAGCGTGACGAGGGCCAGCACCATGGCGCCGGTGTGATCGAACACCGGGACGGCAAGCCCGCTGATGCCCGGAATGAATTCGCTCGTGTGCGCAAAGCCGTGGCGCCGGGTCTGCGTGATCGCCTTCGCCACCTCATCCGGCATGGTGGGCGATAGACCCTTGCGGGCATTGTCCGCAAGCTCCTGCTTCACGCGGCGTGCGGTGATCTGCTGCGGCAGGAATGCAAGGAAGGCGCCGCCGGTGGCGGAGCGCGTAAGAGGAAGAACCGACCCCACCCGCAAGCTCGCGGCCACCGGCGAGTCCGCACCCAACCAGCGCACGATCGTCGCCCCATGATTGGCCCACACGGCGAGCGCGACGGTCTGAGCGGTTTCCTCGCAAAGCTCCCGCAGAACGGGCGCGGCGACGGTCACGGCATCCAAGCGCGCCACGGCGCTCAGTCCAAGCTCCAGGGCGAACGGGCCGAGGTCATACAGGCTGCTCTCGGGCCGCTGCTCGATGAGCCCCATGCGCGCGAAGCTCACCAGATAGCGATGGGCCTTGGCGGCAGGCATTGCCGCGGCCGCCGCGAGGTCGCGCAGCATCTGCGGCCGGCCGGCGTGCGCCAGGGCCTGCAGCAGCCGCGCACCGACCTCGATCGACTGGATGCCCTGCCGGGCTTTTTTCGTTGGGCTCATGGGCCTGCGGCGCCTGGCGCTTGACTCGGTTACGCAACCGCGCTTACGCTAATCATAATCGATTGCATATTTCATAACCAGAATCGTTTGCCTGCAGGAAGCCCCATGAACCAACCATCAGCCGCCGGCGCGCGGCGTGGCGCACAGGTGCTGCAGCGGCTGCGCGAGCACCCGCCCGCCATCTGGTACCGCGGCGAGCCTGTCAAGGACGTCACCGTACATCCCGCCTTGAAGGGCGGCGTGCACACGCTGGCGCGGCTGTACGATCTGCAGTGGGAGAAGCAGGACATCACGCTGTACGACTCGCCCACGAGCGGCAACAAGGTCGCCCGCTCGTTCATGATGGCGCGAACGCGAGAGGAGCTCGCGAGCATCAGTCGGGCGATGCGCGTATGGGAGGACTACACGCATGGAATGATGGGCCGGGTACCGGACTACATCAATCGCGCCATGACCGGCTACGCGGCCGGCGCGCCTTTTCTGGCGGAGGCCGACCCGCGTTTCGGCGCGAATGCTGTTCGTTACTACGAGTATCTTCGCGAGAACGATCTATGCCTCACGCATACGCTGATCCCGCCTCAGGCCAATAGAGCCGTCAGCTCGGCAAAGCAGGCGGATCCGTTTCTCGCCGCGCGCATCAAGGAGGAGACCGACGCGGGCATGGTCATCCGCGGCTGCCGGATGCTGGCGACGTTACCCATTTCGGATGAGATCATGGTGTTTCCATCCACGCTGCTGAAGAGTCCCGAGGAGGATGCACCCTACGCGTTCGGATTCTCGATTCCCAACTCGACGCCCGGCCTGAGATTCATCTGCCGCGAAAGCGTGGACTATGGCCGCTCGCACTTCGACCATCCGCTCGGATCCCGCTTCGAGGAGATGGACGCCGTCGTCGTCTTCGATGACGTGTTCGTTCCCTGGGAGAACGTATTCCTGCATCGCGATATTCAACGCTGCAATCAGGCCTACGCGCGCACGGGCGCCGTCGCGCACATGACACATCAGGTCGTGGTGAAAAATATCGCGAAATGCGAATTCATGCTGGGTCTTGCCTCATTGATGGTGCGCGCGATCGGCGCGGAGGTGTTCCAGCACATCCAGGAAAAGCTCGCCGAGATCTGGGTCAATCTCGAGACGATGAAGGCTTTCCTGCGCGCGGCCGAGGCGGACGCGGCGCTCGATGAATGGGGCGTGATGCGACCCGCATGGGATCCGCTCGATGCCGCCCGCAACCTTTTTCCGCGGCTCTATCCGCGCATGGTCGAAATCATTCAGCAGATCGGCGCCAGCGGGCTGGTCGCCATGCCGACGGAGCAGGATCTGCAGGGTCCACTGGCGGAGGACATCCGCAAGTACTACCAGGCGGCCCGCGCAGAGGCATTCGATCGCGTGCCGCTGTTCAGACTGGCCTGGGACGCCTCGATTTCCGCATTCGCGGGCCGCCAGGTGTTGTACGAGCGCTTCTTCTTCGGCGACCCGGTGCGCATGGCGGGCGCACTCGTCGCCGGCCATGATGCGCAGATCCAGCAATATGCGGAAAAGGTCCGTGCCTTCGTGAAAACCGGCCGGGACGAGGCGTTCGGGGCGGCAAGCGCGCCATGAGCCAGACGCCGGCGCCGCCGGATACCCGCCGCTTTCGCGACACTATCGGTCTGTTCGCGACGGGCGTAGCGGTCGTGGTCGCGCGCGCCGGGGAAGAGGTGCACGCGATGACTGTCAACGCCGTGTCCTCCCTGTCGCTCGATCCGATGCTCGTGTTGTTCTGTCCCGGCAAGGCGACGAAGCTTGCGCGGGCGGCGCAGCGCATTTCCGGGTTCACGATCAATTTTCTGCGCCGCGAGCAACAGGCTCTCTCCACCTACTTTGCCGGCGGATGGCAGGAGGCGGCCGCCCCTCCCTACCGCTTCGTCCCCTCGCGCAGCGCGTTGCGGCTGGAAGGCAGTCTCGCATCGATCGACTGCGAGGCGGAGCGGGTGACCGAAGCGGGCGATCACTGGCTCGTGATCGGGCGCGTCGTGCAAGTGCACACGGGGATCCAGCCCCACCACCCGCTCCTGTTCTTCAAGGGCCAATATCGCGGCGTGGACAGCGTCGACCGCGCGCCGGCTCCGGAGCTTGCGAACATTCACGAAGTCCCCTTCCATTTCTATTGACGCGGGTTGCCTTGCCTTTCAGGATGTGGCCGCAGCCGGTACTCGAGCGTGGCGTACACGCGACAGTGCGCGCGCACAGAAAATCAAAGGCGAGGATCAGGGGGGACGAGACACGTGAATCGATCGGATGGGGTGGCGGCTGCGCTCTTGGGAGCGCTTGCGCTATGGATCCTGCCGTCGACCGGGGCGGCCCAGACCGGCAACCTGCCCCCCACCGCGGTGATCACCGCGACCGGTCCAAAACTGGACGTGTGCAACGGCATCTGCCTGTTCTACGATTCCAACCAGGTGGCGGGCGAGCCCATTACATTCGATGGCTCGAACAGTGTGCCGGATGTGGAAATTAACTCGCCCATCGTCTCCTACACCTGGACTGTCGATAACGGCGCGCCGGTGACGACTTCGGCGCCGACCTTCACTGTCAACCTGTCCGACGGCCAGCACTCCGCGGCGCTCGTGGTCGCTAGCCAGGAGGGATCCACCAGTGCGCCTGCAACTCAACAGGTCAGCCTATTCCCGCCGAATACGGCGGTGATAGCCGGTGGCAACCGCTCCATCCCCGACACCGACAGCGTCCCGGGAGAATCGGTCGCATTCAACGGCTCGCAAAGCATCTCCGGCGATTCCTGCGGCTCCTGCACGCTGGTCTATCATTGGACGGTCAATGGACAGCCCAGCGCGCTCACGACCGCGAATCCCACTTTCAGACTCCCGGATGGTCCTAACACGGTGGCGCTGTCGTTCGACGACGGTCACCAGGTAAGTGCCGTGACATCCGTGGCCGTCACTGTGGCGGCACCGTTGCCGCCCACCGCCGCCATTGCGGGGGGCAACCGCACCATCGCCGATACTGACGGGAAACCCGGCGAGATCGTGCCGTTCGATGGCAGCGGCAGCAAAGCGGCCGGCAGCGCCGCCATCGCGCAGTACACGTGGTCGGTGAACGGCGCGGTAGTGGAAAGTGCCACCGGGCCGCGCCCTTCAATCAGTCTCGCCGACGGCCAAAGCACAGTATCCCTCGTGGTTACGGACACTCGTCAGCGGACCAGCGCTCCGATCTCGGTCATCGTTACCGTGACAGGCCGTGTCACTGTTCAAATCGCGGGAGGCAGCCGCGCGGTAACAGATGCCGACGGACTTCCGGGCGAGCGGGTGCCGTTCACGGGTACCGCCACTTCCGCGGGACGCACGATCCCGGCATCGGCATTCAACTGGACGGTCACAGCGCTGGCCGCCGGCAGGCAGACCACCGTCGACTCCGCACGAGGAACCACGAATCCCACTCTCAAACTGCGTGATGGCGCCAATACTGTGACTCTGAACGTGACGGACCCGGCCACGGGCCTCGTGACCACCTCGTCCGTCACCGTCACGATCGCCAACCCTAATGCCGCCAACGTTCCCAACCCTCTGTCCTCGATCCCGGGGCTGACTCCGAATCAGAAAGCGGCGGCACAGGGAATCGAACACGCCTGCAGTGACCTCGGCAACCAGTACACCGCGGGTGCGCAACTGGCGGCCGATCCGATCGACCTGCTGCAGCAATGCCGCGCGCTGATCCGGGACCACGTCAACGCGGTCGACGTGCCGGGGCTGGAAAGGGCACTCGATGCGTTGTCCGGACAGCAGGTGAGCGGCATGCAGCGGATCGGGCTGGATTTCTCCGACTCGCAGTTCAAGAACCTCGGCAACCGGCTGTCGGAGCTGCGCCAGGGCAGGCTCGGGGCGAGCGCTTCCGGGCTGCACGTCCAGGCGGGCAACACCGACATTCCGCTTGGACAGCTCGAATCCCTGGCCGGCGATGCGCTGGGCGGCGGTGCGGGCGCGGACGATTCCGGCAACGGCCTGCTGAAGGACCGGATCGGAATCTTCATCACCGGAGACATCCGCGTGGGCGACCGAAACGCGAGCGAGCGCGAATCGGCATTCGACCTGACGGATCACACCATTACGCTGGGTGTCGACTACCGGTTCTCGAGCTCGCTCGTCGCAGGCGCAGCGTTCGGCTACGGCCGCGCCAGGAGCGTGTTTGACCAGCCCGAGGCGCGGCTCGACAGCAAGAGCTTGACCGCTTCCCTGTACGGCTCCTGGTACGTGGGAGACTGGTATCTGGATTTCATCGGCAGCTTCGGCAAGCTGGACTACGACTCCAGCCGTCACGTGACCTTCACCAGCAGTGTCGTCACTTCGAACGGCACGGTCGACCGCACCGCCGCCGGCAGCACCAGCGGCCGGCAGGCGGGTGCCAGTCTCACCGGCGGATACGACTGGCATTGGCGCGGCCTGCTCGCCGGTCCGGCCGTCACCCTCAACTACACTCATCTGAAGATCGGCGGGTTCGATGAATCGGGCGCCAGCGGGCTCGACCTGTCATTCGATGATCAGACGGCCGAATCCGTCACGCTGCGAGCCGGAGGCCATGTGTCCTATGCCATCAACACGCGCTTCTGTGTCATCCTGCCGCACATCCAGGCAGCGGCTGTGCACGAATTCGCCAGCACGGCACAGGCACTCAACGTGCGCTTCGCCGCCGACGCCGCCTCGGGCTTTACGATCCTGACGGATGGTCCCGACCGGGATTACTTCAACTGGTCGGGCGGCGTCTCGGCGCAGTTTCCGTACGGCATCGCCGCGTTCGTGGACTACCAGGCCATGGCGGGCCTGGCGCTCACGAGCCTGCACGACACCGCCATCGGACTGCGCATCGCGACGAGCTTCTAGCTTCACATCCGGGCGTCGCAGGCAACACGATGACCGATCCCGCTCTGCTTGCCATCGATCAGGGCACGAGCTCGAGCCGGGCGATCGGATTCTCGGTGCAGGGCGAGCTCATCGCGCTGGAACAGCAGGCTTTCGAGCAGATCTACCCCGCTTCCGGCTGGGTCGAGCACGATCCGGAAGTCATCTGGGCGACGACGCTCTCCACTACGCGTGAGGTCCTGAAGCGCTTGCGCGAGAAGCAGCGGCCGGT
This sequence comes from Steroidobacteraceae bacterium, assembly GCA_050738795.1. Lineage (GTDB taxonomy): Bacteria > Pseudomonadota > Gammaproteobacteria > Steroidobacterales > Steroidobacteraceae > 13-2-20CM-66-19. Next base: position 8,040 of record JBOIAD010000023.1, on the reverse strand, counting down.
GGCCGCCATCGGCGTCACGAACCAACGTGAGACGACGCTGTTGTGGGACCGCCGAAGCGGAGTGCCCGTCTACAACGCAATCGTCTGGCAGGACCGCCGCACCTCCGAGCAGTGCCGAAGCTTGCAAGAGGCGGGTCACGAGGACACCGTGGCCGAGAAGACCGGTCTGCGCCTCGATCCTTACTTCTCGGCCACCAAGCTCGCCTGGATGCTGGAGAACGTGGCGGGCGCGCGTGCGGCGGCCAAAGCTGGACAGCTCGCGTTCGGCACGGTGGACAGTTTCCTCATCTGGCGTTTGACGGGCGGCCGGCTTCACGCCACCGACGTCAGCAACGCGAGCCGCACGGCGCTCTTCGATATCCGCACGCGCAGATGGGACGAGGAATTGTGTGAGCTGTTTGGTGTGCCGCTGAGTTGCCTGCCCGAGGTTCGCGACAGCGCCGGCGACTTTGGTGTCACGGACCGCGCCCTCTTCGGTGAAGCTGTGCCGATCCGCGGCGTGGCGGGGGATCAGCAGGCCGCGCTGATCGGTCAGGCGGGCTTTGCGGAAGGCGACGTCAAGAGCACCTACGGCACCGGGGCGTTCCTCGTGCTCAACACCGGCCCCCGCCTGTTGCGATCGCGGAACCGCCTTCTGAGTACGATTGCTTACCAACTCGGCGGCGAAGTCACCTACGCGCTCGAAGGCTCGATTCTCTCGGCAGGCTCGACGATCCAGTGGCTGCGCGACGGACTGGGGCTGATCTCACGGGCAGCGGAGATCGAGCCGCTGGCGCGGTCCGTGCCGGATTCGGGCGGCGTGTATCTGCTGCCGGCGTTCACCGGGCTGGGCGCGCCCTACTGGGATCCGGATGCGCGCGGTGCCATCGTCGGCCTGAGCCGCGCCTCCAGTCGAGGCGAGATCGCGCGTGCGGGCCTGGATAGCGTGGTGTATCAAACACGGGATCTGCTGGATGCGATGGCCGCGGATGGTGTCGTGCCCGCTTCGCTCAAGGTCGACGGCGGCATGGCGCAAAACGCCTTCTTCCTGCAGAGGCTCGCCGATATCCTGGGCGTGCCGATTCTGCGCCCCCGGATGGCCGAAGCGACCGCATTCGGCGCGGCGTGCCTCGCCGGGTTGGGTCACGGTGTCTACGGATCGCTGCAGGAGATTGCCGGGCTGTGGCAAGCCGAAGTGCGCTGTGAGCCGCAGCTCGATGCAGCGGCGCGTGCGCGGGAGATGGCGGGCTGGCGCGAGGCCCTGAAGCGTGTCAGATCGTAAGCCGCGACAGCCGCAATAGCCGCGAAAGCCGCGACAGCCGCAATAGCCGCGAAAGCCGCGACAGCCGCAATAGCCGCGACAGCCGCGACAGCCGCGGCGGGTCGCAGCGGCAATGCGCACGTACTTAGCCGCGCCGATCCGTAGGCTTATAATGGTGCGCGGGACTTCCGAAGGATCGTCATGCCAAAGATACCTCATCTGCTCGTGCACAACCGCCGCGACAACGTCGGCGTCGTGGTCGTAGAGAATCTCGCCGCGGGAACGGACATGCTCTGCGTCGTTACCGAGGATGACAGCGAGTTTCGTGCGTCCCTCAACCAGGATGTGCCCATCGGGCACAAGGTTGCACTGCGGGATCTGGCGCTCGGAGATACTGTCGTCAAATATGGCGAGGACATCGGCCGCGTGGCCGCGCCGATCCGCAAAGGCGATCATGTCCACACCCACAACCTGAAGACCAAGCGCTGGTAAATCATGAAAACCCCGAACCGGACCATCTGGGGCTATCGCCGGGAGAACGGACGCGTCGGCGTTCGCAACCACGTCGCCATCTTGCCCGTCGACGACATTTCCAACGCAGCATGCGAAGCGGTGGCGGGCCACATCCGCGGCACGATTGCACTGCCCCACTCGTATGGCCGACTTCAGTTCGGCGCGGACCTCGAGCTTCACTTCCGCACGATGATCGGCACCGGATCCAACCCCAATGTCGCCGCCTGCATCGTGATCGGCATCGAGCCGGGCTGGACGCAGAAAGTGGTCGATGGAATTGCGCGCACCGGCAAGCCCGTCGCCGGATTCTGGATCGAGGGCAACGGCGACATTGCCACGGTGGCGGCCGCGGCGCGCAAGGCAAAGGAGCTCGTTCACTGGGCTTCCGGGAAGGTGCGCGTGGAATGCCCGTTGACGGATGTCTGGATCGCAGCTAAATGCGGCGAGAGCGACACCACGACCGGGCTTGCCTCGTGTCCGACCGTCGGCAACATGTATGACAAGCTGGTGCCGCTCGGGCTGTACGGCTGTTTCGGGGAGACGTCCGAGCTCACCGGCGCGGAGCATCTGGCCGCGGCAAGGGCGGCGACGCCGGAGGTCGCCGCTAAATTCATGAAGACCTGGTCGGCCTATCAGCAGGATGTGATCGAGGCTCACAAGACCTCGGATCTGTCCGACAGCCAGCCGACCAAGGGCAACCTCGCCGGCGGCCTGACGACGATCGAGGAGAAGGCGCTCGGCAATCTGGAGAAAATCGGCAAGCAGGTGAAGTTCATCGACGTTCTGTTGCCTGCCGAGGCGCCCGCGCGCGGCGCCGGCCTGTATTTCATGGACACTTCGTCGGCGGCCGGTGAATGTTGCACGCTTCAGGCGGCGGCGGGTTACGTGCTGCACATGTTTCCGACGGGCCAGGGCAACGTCGTCGGCAATCCGATCATGCCCGTGGTCAAGATCAGCGGCAATCCGCGGACCGTGCGCACGATGAGCGAGCACATCGACGTCGATGTCTCGGGCATCATCCGCCGCGAGATGACGATCGACCAGGCGGGCGATGCGCTCATCGACATGATCGAGCGCACCGCCAATGGCCGATTCACGGCCGCCGAGGCGCTGGGCCACGTGGAATTCGTCATGACCAAGCTCTATCGCAGCGCCTGAGATTGCCTGCGGCCGCCCTCCTGCTCTTCCTGCTCGGTACGCCAGCGATCGGCGACGGCGCGATGAGTCTGGGCGCGGCGCAACGCGAGTCGCTGATCAAGACCTTCGATGACCAGTACGATGAAACCAACGCCGGATGGGGAGCGGGGCACAAGTATGTAGACGCCGCGGCCATTGAATGGTCGCTGGCGACGCTGGATGCAGGCAACCAGCCGGCGCTTCGCAAGGTGCGCCACACGCTGGATGCGAATCTCAATCTGATCGATCCCGTGTGGGGCGGCGTCTATCAGTATTCGGACCGCGCGGACTGGAAATCGCCGCATTACGAGAAGCTGCTTTCCTTCCAGGCGGACGATTTGCGGCTGTATAGCGATGCCTATGCGCGGTGGCAGCGTCAGAGCGATCTCGAAGCGGCTCGCAAGATCTACGGCTATCTGACGAAATTTCTCGCAGCCCCCGACGGTGGCTTCTATGTCAGCCAGGACGCCGATGTTTCCACGCGGGTCGCGGGTCGCGAATTCTATTCAAAGAGCGATGCGGCGAGGCGGGCGATCGGGATGCCTCGGATCGACGTCCAGGAGTATTCACGCGAGACGGGCTGGGCCATTCGTGCTCTATGCAAGTATTACGACGTGACCGGCGATGTCACGGCACTGAGTCGAGCGGAGCAGGCCGCGAGGTGGGCCCGCAGCGCGCGAGGCGTTCCGGGGGGTGGCTTCAGGCATGCAAGGGACGAGGAGGCGCACGCCGGCGGCGGCCCGTTTCTGAATGACAACGTATCCATGACCCAGGCGTTCCTGGCGCTGTACCGCTCGACGGGTGAGCGTGAATGGCTCCACTACTCGGTGGCGGCACTCGATTTCATCGACGCCAGGCTGCGCGACTCGCGGGGCGGCTACATGGTCGCGCCGGAAGGCTCAGCCGGCCGCGGCGTCTTCCACGAGCCGGTGCGCGATGTCGCGCAGAATGCGGCGCTCGCGCGCGTCGCCAATATGATCCACCACTACACGGGCACTGATCGGCCGCGGAACGTGGCCCGTCACGCAATGAAATTCCTGAGCACACCTGCCACAGCCGACAGCGGGCAATTTCGGCCGGAGATCCTTCTGGCGGATCATGAGCTGTCCGTGGCACCTATTCACATCACAGTCGTGGGCGCCAAGGACGACTCGGCCGCGCAGGCCCTCCACGCGGCCGCCCTGCGCTATCCGAGCGACTATCTGCAGGTGGACTGGTGGGACCGCCGGGAGGGCAAGCTGCCCGATCCGGCCATCACGTATCCGGTTCTCGGACACCCGGCAGCGTTCGCGTGCACGGCGAATGCCTGTTCCACTCCAATCTACGATGCATCCAGGCTCATAGACCGGGTGCGCGGCGTCCTGGACTGAGCTGCGCGAAGGCAAATGTGGGCGTTCAGCGGCGGACGTAGAACCCGGGGAACGTTTGCCCGTACTTACGAGAAAATGCTTTCCATCCTGGTTTGCCACTCATACTTCCTACGATTCGATCCCAAACAGGTCGAGCGCGCCAAGCCCTACCCTCCGCTGGCCACCCTGCAGGTCGCCGCCCTCCTGAGGCAGGCGGGCCATGAGGTGGCGCTGTTCGACGCGATGCTCGCCGACGGCATCGACGAATACGACCGCAAGCTGCACGCTGTAAAGCCCCAGCTCGTCCTGTTCTATGAGGACAATTTCAATTTTCTGAGCAAGATGTGCCTGGGCAAGATGCGGCATGCCGCCTGCGAGATGATCGCTACGGCACATCGGGCCGGCGCCACCGTGATCGCTTCGGGTGCCGACGTGACCGACGCGCCGGAGCCGTACCTGCAGGCGGGCGCGGACCTCGCCCTCATCGGGGAAGGCGTGGCCGCGCTGCTCGAGTTGTTGCCGAGGCTGAGCTGCACATCCCGGCCGCGCGGCGGCGAGCTCATCCAGGGGCTGTCAGGCGTGGCGGCGCTGGTAAACGGGCGCGTGACCAGGATCAACGGCGCCAAGGTCCTGCCCGCCGCAGCGCAACAGAATGAATTCGCGGCATGGGATCTCGTGGACATGGATCGCTACCGGACAGCGTGGATGAGCGCGCACGGCTATTTCAGTCTGAACATGGCTGCATCCCGCGGCTGCTCCTTCCGTTGCGCCTGGTGCGCCAAGCCGATCTGGGGCAATCAATACCTGCAGCGAAGCGCAGCTACGGTGGCTCTGGAGATGGCCTACCTCAAGCGCACGTTCGATCCCGACCATGTCTGGTTCGCCGACGACATCTTCGGGTTCCGGGTGGACTGGGTGAGCGAGTTCGCGGCTGCGGTTGCGGCGGCGGGCGGCCGGATTCCCTTCACGATCCAGACGCGGGCCGATCTATTGAGCGAGCGGATGGCCGCGGCGCTGCGCGCGGCCGGATGCAAGGAAGCATGGCTGGGGGCCGAAAGCGGCAGTCAGCGGATCCTCGACGCGATGAACAAAGGCACCACGGTCGCCGAGATCGTCACGGCCCGCGCGCGGCTGAAGGCCGCGGGGATTCGCGTCGGGTTCTTCATTCAACTGGGCTACCTGGATGAGCAGCTCCCGGACATCCTGGCGACGCGCGAGCTCCTGGAAGCCGCGTGTCCCGATGATGTGGGTGTGAGCGTGTCGTATCCGCTGCCGGGCACGAAGTTCTATGAGCTCGTCAAGGCACAGCTCGGCGGCAAGACTCACTGGCAGGACAGCGACGACCTGGCGATGATGTTTCGCGGCACCTACACTTCCGACTTCTACCGTGCCGTCCGAAACCTGCTGCACGATCAGGTCTCCCTGCAGAGGCTCGACACTGCGCAGCACACAGCCGAGCACTACCGGATCAGGGATACTCTGGAACACCGGTGGGGGGAGCTGTTATCCCGCGAGCGCCAATACCGCTCGCAGGATGGCCGCACGGCGGCAGTCTGAATCGGCGGCAATGGTCGAGTACCTACGGGTGTGTTGAGATGACGACTCCCCTTACCAACCCACCGCCTGCGAAGGCCGTCCACGCCGCTCTGCGCAAGACTACAGAGACACTTGCACGAGAGCTTGCGCAACCGACCGATGTGGCGCCGGCCTGGTCCGAATTCGAATGGCTCATCGCGCGGGCTGCCGCAGCGATGCACGGTGTCTCATCCCTGCTGTCGAGCACTCTGCGCTGGCAGGGCCCTCCCGGCTGGAACGAGTTTCTGCGGGAGCAGCAAGCTCATACGGCGGCCCGTCATTCGCGTATCGAGGAGCTCCTGGGAGCAATCGATGCCCGCGCGCGCGCCGACGGTATCAGCATGGTCGCGCTGAAGGGCGCGGAACTTCATGCAAGAGCCTTGTATGCGCCCGGTGAACGGCCGATGGGCGACGTGGATCTGTTGGTGCGCAGCGCAGATATGGACCGCACCGCACGCATGATCGAATCGCTGGGCTTTGGCGAAACGGTCTCGACCTGGAAGCATCGCGTCTTCGTCCCGAAAGAGGACCACGCTCCCGGCAGCCTGGGCGAGCATGCAGACAATTCTTTGAAGATCGAGTTGCACGAGCGGCTCAGGGAAGCGCTGCCGCTGGATACCGAGGACGTCTCGGAGTGGGTGTTTCCCGCCGCACCGCATCCGGGCTTGAACCGGTACCCGTCCAAGGCTTCCCTCATGACGCATCTTCTGCTGCACGCGGCGGGCGCGATGACGTTTCGCGCATTGCGCCTGCTGCACCTGCATGACCTTGCGCTGCTGTCCTCGCATATGACAGCCAGTGATTGGAACGAAGTCCTCATGCAAAGCGCGAACCATCGCGACAATCGCAGACCTCGCGGTCACCACGGGCTTCGCGGTCACCACGGGCTTCGCGAGCACCACGGGCTTCGCGAGCACCACGGACATCGCGGCCATTGGTGGGCGTTACCGCCACTGTGCGTAACCGCCCGCTATTACGCCTGTGCTGTGCCAGCCAGCGTCCTGACGGCACTGGCAGCCGATTGTCCCTTGCTGCTGCAGCAGATTGCGCAGCGCCGGACGCTGTCGGATGTGTCGTTTTCGTATCTATGGATCGACGCGTTTCCAGGAATCGAGTGGGCGCAGTCAGCCTCCGAGATGGCGCGCTACGTCATGAGCCGGGTGCGGCCGAGCCGGGAAACACTTGCCCTGCGCCGTCACATCGTGAAGACGCATATCGGGGCCTCCACCAGCCGGTGGGACCGCCTTTCCCAGGGCAGACGCATGCTGGTTTGGTTGACATCCCGGCCCGCGCGGAGTGAAACCATGCATCCGGTTCGCATGGCTCTCTCGCAAGCGCGGTAGGCAGGACCCATGCAGGGACCGGGGGCCCCGACTGGACTGCTTGGCGATACGGCCGCGCGCGACTACTCGCAAAAGCTCCAGCTCTTCAACGCGTTCGCTGAGCCGGAGCTGCGCCAGGCGATGCGCAGCTTGAATCTGAGGCCCGGCATGCGTGTGCTGGACGCTGGGTGCGGCACCGGGGAAGCGCTGCGATGGCTGTTGGAAGAAGTCGAGCCGGGCGGCGAGGCCATCGGCATCGATCTCTCGGCGGCGCATGTGGAGGTGGCAGGCGCGCGGGTCCGCCCGCGCACACATGTGTTACAGGCGGATCTGTTGACGGCGCCATTTCCCCCCATGAGTTTCGATCTGATCTGGTGCGTCAACACGATCAACCATCTACGCGACCCGGTCCACGGGGTGCGGACCCTGGCAACCCTCTTACGCCCGGGAGGCCGCATCGCGCTGGGGCAGAGCTCGCTGGTCCCCGACATGTATTTTGCGTGGGATTCGAGACTGGAGCGGGTGACCAATGAGGCGGTCCGGCAGTATTATCGCGATCGATATGGCGTGAGCGAGGATCAACTGGGGGCGGTCAGGTCCATCGTCGGCCTGTTGCGCCGGGCGGACCTTCGCAACGTCACCGCGAAAACGTTCATGATCGACCGCATCGCACCTGTGCGTGCAGCGGATGAAGCGTACCTGTGCGAGGCAATTTTCCGGGATACCTGGGGGCGGCGTCTGCGCGCCTACCTGTCGGACGGGGATTACGCAATGCTGGGACGATTGTGCGCTGCCGATCACCCGCAGTTCGCGTTGCATCGCCCGGATTTCCATTTTCTGCAGAGTTTCAGCCTCGCGGTCGGCG
>JBOIAD010000022.1:0-3129 GCA_050738795.1 Steroidobacteraceae bacterium | reverse complement strand
TCTCCGGGCACGTGGTATTTCGGGACCCAGGCCTACACGACGGTCGGAACGCAGAGCGCCCTGTCGGCGCTGGCGAGCAAGACGATCAAGTAAGACCGCGAAGTCGCCCGCGAGGGCGGCTCTTCGGCGCGTCGGACCCCGGCTTCAGGAGTTTTTGCGGAAGACGAACACTTCGGTCGTTCCCGGTCCCATCGGAATCAGGAAGGTGCCGACGGTCGTGAAGCCCCGCTTGGCGAAGTAGCGGAAGACCGTTTCGCGCGGCACGGCCGAGAGACAGTTTGCGGGGCGCTGGCCGCTTCCAGTCCACCTGTCGATGGTTTCCGGGTCGAGGCAGGCTTCGGTCACGACGTCGAAGACCACGAATCCACCGGGGCGGGTCACCCGCGCCATTTCGGGCCAGTACCGCAGCATCGTCATCAGGCTCAGGGCGCTGAACACCTTGTGTGCCTGGACCAGATCTGCGCTGTCGGAGGCGGTTGCGCCGAGGTTCATCCCCGTCGCCGGTTGCCGGATGGCTCCATAGACCCTCTCGACATACTGTGCCCAGGGCTCCGCCGTTTCGTAGAATTCGTAGCGGCTCGGGGAACACGCCGCGAGGGTTCTTTCCAGGTAGCGGCCCGACCCGGGCCCGATCTCCACGACGATGTCGATGCGGTGCGCAAAAACATTCAGCTCCCTCATGTGATCGATCGTCGCCTGGGTAGCGCCCGGCATCCCGTTCAGGGCGACGTCGATGTAATCTCCCACCGAGAGACCGGCTTCGCTGGCGGCGCGCAGAGTGGGCTCGAACGCAATCGCCGGCCCGGTCAGGTCACGATCGGTCCGGATTGCCGAGCGGATGTCCAGCCCGAGACGGGAAAGCGATTGCCTCATGGCCGTCTTGAGTGCGTGCTTCGTTGTACTCATGGACCCCGCCTCGGGGCCGTTTTCTGGATGGCGCGCGGTTATCCGAGCACGCGATGGCCCCTTTGGGCACACTACGCCGCGAAGCTTTCGATAACCTTGCAAGAACCAGAGCCTTCTATAGGTTTGTAATGCAGGCCCCGGATGTCATTCGAACTACGGATCGCATCGAGCCGCCGCCCGAGGCGCAGCAGCGGGTGCCTGGGATTGCCATCGTCGTGCCGACCTTCTCCGAGGCGGCCAACATAAGGGAGCTGTACACGCGTCTGGTCGCCGTCCTGGGCCGGGAACGCTGGGAGCTGATCTTCGTCGACGACGATTCACCCGACGGTACCGCGGAGATGGCGCGCGAGTTGGCCAGCGTCGATTACCGAGTCCGTTGCATCCAGAGGATTAGACGGCGCGGCTTGTCCACGGCGGTCGTCGAGGGGGCGATGAGCACGGCCGCGCCGCTGGTTGCCGTAATGGATGCGGACATGCAGCACGACGAGTCGATTCTGCCGGCGATGATCGAGACGTTGCGCTCGGGAAATCTCGACATCGTGATCGGCAGCAGGCACGTCGATGGCGGCAGCACGGGCAACTGGGAGCGCAGGCGCGAGAACATGAGCCGTATCGCGGGCCGCCTCGCGAAAGGGCTGGTGCCCGAGAATCTGCACGATCCGATGAGCGGCTACTTCGTCGTGAAGACCAGCGTGCTGCGCGATACGGCGCGCCGGCTGTCAGGATATGGATACAAGATCCTGCTGGACCTGTTCGTATCCGCGGAGCGGCCGCTGCGCTTCGCGGAGATCCCCTTCACGTTCAGGCGGCGCGCCCACGGGCAGAGCAAGCTCGATTCGCTGGTGGCCTGGGAGTACCTGATGCTGCTGGTGGACAAGCGCATCGGCCGGATCATCGCGCCGCGGCTGCTGTTCTTCGTGATGGTCGGCGGATCGGGCGTGGTGTTGCACTATCTTGTCCTCACGACGCTGTTCCTGGGCGCCGGCCTGTCTTTCACGGTCGCGCAGCTCGGCGGCACCGTGATCGCCATGACATCCAACTTCTTCGTGAACAACCTGTTCACCTACCGGGACAAGCGCCTGCGCGGCGCGAAGCTCGTGCGTGGCCTGCTCAGTTTCTACGCCATCTGTGGAATGGGCGCGATGGCGAACATCGGCATGGCCGCCTACGCATTTTCCCGCAATGTCGAATGGGCGCTATCGGCGGCGGCCGGAATCGTGGTGGGCACGCTGTGGAACTACCTGGCCACCCAGCGCTTCACGTGGGGCTCTTCGCGCAAGTAGCGGCGCCGCTCACAGTCCCTCCTCGGCCGTTTCCCGCAGCCGCGCGATCGCGCGGCAGCCGCCTCGGAGATGATTCGACCTGACATCGTCGTGATGGTCTCGGTCAGCGATGCTTGAGCGTGGCTCGCACGCGGCGAGGCGTTGAACAACGCCACGGGCTTGCCGACGAATTCCTCTCCAGCGACGAGCCAGTCAAGCGCGTTCTTCAACACTCCCGGCACACCGTGCGCGTACTCGGGGCTTGCGATGAGGAGGCCGTCGCATGTCCGGATGCGGCCGCTCAGCAGGCGCGTATTCGCGGAGTCGGGGCGCAGGCTGCCGGAGATCGCCAGAATGTTAAACATGAGGATAAATCATAAGAAGATTCAATCCGGTCAACTTTTTGCGCCCGCGCGCGTCCGACTATTGAGCTCGCAAGAGCGACCTGATCTTGTCCCGGTGTGGTGATCGCGTCCGAGTTTTTCACCTCCCTGAGGCTCGAGCGCCGCCGCCTTTCTCGTTATTGAGCACCGTTGGAAGCCGCCCGCAAGGGCGGCTTTTTCTTGCCTTGCTTTGCAGTCCCAGTCTTGTTACGCGGCCGCTCCGTTCGCAGCCGTTGCCTCGTTCTTGGCGCGACGCTCGTGCGCACTGTCCAACTCCTCGAGTTGCGCGGCCTCCGCCGTGATTGCCGGAAGCCCGATGTGCACGGCAAGCCCGATCGAGCTCAGATTTCGCGCCTCGATCGTCCCGCCGTGGATCGCGACGGCGCGCGCGGCGATCGCGAGCCCGAGACCGTCGCCGCCCATGGCGCGATTGCGGGCCGCATCGATCCGATAAAATGGCTCGAAAATGCGCTGCAGATCCTTCTCCGGCACGCCAGGCCCGCAATCCCGCACGACCACTTCGATGCGCCCTTCCAGGCGGCGGCCCGTTATTTCAACCTGTGAGCCGGGCGGGCTGT
>JBOIAD010000021.1:0-14491 GCA_050738795.1 Steroidobacteraceae bacterium | reverse complement strand
CCCCCCGCCCCTCTGTCCTGTGACCTGAGAGATCAGACGCCGCGAAGCGCCGCTCCCCTTCGGTGGGTGGACCTGGAAATCCACCTCTCTCCAGAGCTCGCTGAGGACTTCGTCCGCGGTCTGCCGTTCTGTTGCCTGAGCGTTTCCGGGCGGAACTTGCGCCTTCGGCGTCCCGGGCGAACCGGGATCTCTCCGACCAGACCTGTGCAGCGAGCCTGGGCATGATAGCAGCCCGGAGGCGACTCTCTGCGTTTAAAGTAGAATGCACCGAAGTCCTTGCGCCAGACCCCTTATGTCAGCCCCACGTCGCGCTTCCGTTCAGGTATCCATTGGCTCCGTCCGGGTGGGCGGGGGCGCCCCCATCGTCGTGCAATCCATGACGAACACCGATACCGCCGATGTCGAAGGCACCGCACAACAGGTCAAGGCCCTGGCGCGAGCCGGCTCGGAGCTGGTGCGCATCACCGTCAATACGGGCGAGGCTGCGGCAGCCGTGGCGCCGATCCGCGAACGGCTGCTGCAACTTGGCGTGAGCGTGCCGCTGATCGGCGACTTCCACTTCAACGGCCACAAGCTGCTGCGCGAGCATCCGGCCTGCGCCGAGGCGCTTGCGAAATATCGCATCAACCCGGGCAACGTGGGCCGCGGCAGCAAGCGCGATCCACAATTCGTCGAGATGATCGAGACCGCGTGCCGTTACCACAAGCCGGTCCGTATCGGAGTCAACTGGGGCAGCCTCGACCAGGAGCTGCTGACGCGGCTGATGGATGAGAACGCCGCCAGCGCCGAGCCGCAGACCGCGCAGCAGATCATGCGCCGGGCCGTGGTGCTCTCCGCGGTGGAGAGCGCAATTCGCGCCGAAGAGATCGGAATGGCGCACGAGCGCATCATCCTGTCCGCCAAGGTCAGCGGCGTGCAGGACCTGATCGCGATCTACAGCGATCTCGCCGAGCGCTGTGAGTACCCGCTTCATCTCGGACTCACGGAAGCCGGCATGGGCTCCAAGGGTATCGTTGCCTCGACGGCGGGAATGGCCGTTCTCCTGCAGGAGGGCATCGGCGACACGATCCGCGTATCCCTGACACCCGAGCCCAATGGCGATCGCACCAACGAGGTCATCGTCGCGCAGGAAATCCTTCAGACCATGGGACTGCGCTCGTTCACGCCAATGGTGGTCGCATGCCCCGGGTGCGGGCGCACGACGAGCACGTACTTCCAGGAGCTGGCGCAGCGCATCCAATCCCATATCCGGCATCGAATGCCGCAATGGCGCCGGCATTACGCAGGGGTCGAGGACATGACGGTGGCCGTGATGGGCTGCGTGGTCAACGGACCGGGGGAGAGCAAACATGCCAATATCGGCATCAGTCTGCCCGGCACCGGCGAGCGGCCGGTGGCGCCTGTCTACGAGGACGGGCACAAGACGGTCACCCTGAAAGGCGAGCGCATCGCGGAGGAATTCCAGGACATCGTGGAACAATACGTGTCCCGCACCTTTACGCCACGAAACGCCCGAAGCGGCACGGCATGACAACGCTCGCGGACAGGAAGTGCAAACCTTGCGAGGGTGGCGCCGCGCCGCTTGCGCGGGCGGCCGCCGACAGGCTGCTTGCCAGCGTCGATCCGGCCTGGAGGCTTGCGGCCGATGCGCACTCGATCCGGCGCGAGCTCGCCTTCAAGGACTTCTACCGTACCATGAGTTTCGTGAACGCCGTCGCGCATGTCGCCAACATCGAGGACCACCATCCGGATCTGGAGGTGGGCTACAACTATTGCCGCATCGTGTTCACGACCCATGCGGTAAGCGGCCTGTCCGAGAACGACTTCATCTGCGCGGCGAAGATCGATCGGATTGCGCTGGCGTAGCGCCCAGCGGCGGCACCAGCAGCCGTGGTGGCGGCACCGGCAAGCGCTCCATCTCCCGGGGCTCGAACTTGATCAGTCCGCCGGCGTAAGTGCGTCCGTCGCCGGCGCTGACTGCGTTCGAAAGATGTTCGATCAGTGCCAGCAGCTGCGAATCGGTAAGGCTTGCGCGCGGGTACAGACCGTGCGCGATGTTGATATGGCGCGCCCCAAGCGGATTGCGGGTGAATACCGGTGGCCGCCTTGCCATGTAGGTCGCCAGGATCGGCGCGGGTGAACGCAGACCTACAGCCCACCATACGCGCCGATGACGCGCCAGGTAACTCCTGTGCGCACCCTGGCGCCGGGCATCCCGCAGGAAGCGCTCGACAGGACTCCTTGCGGCGCGCTCGAGCTCATCCAGATCCTCGGGAAGATCGACCACCTTGCGAAGCTGGCCAAGAGCCCGCAGAACCCGGCCCGCTTCGATGAGCTCGCGGGCCCGCGTCACCGCCGGGAAGAGCACACTCTGCGGCAACTCCTGCGCCCTCTCACCCGCGATCCATACTGCGTTGGCGCCAGTGGCCTGGCCCCGATGGACACGGCACAGTTCGCCCAGCTCGATAAATCCTGGCGGCGGCCGCCGTGCCGCGCAGCCGAGCCGCGACCAACGAGCCTGCGACTCGAAGCGCTTGCGGCTCACGCGCCGCCCGCTCGCCAGGCCGCCCAATTCAGCGAGCTTCCCGACGCGCTGCATTCGTATGGATGAGGCATGGCTGCCAATCCTGAACAGCGTAATGGCCGCGGTTGTGGCGGCATCCGGAAACGGCAAAGCGGTCGGCTCGATGAGCACGATGCCTTCCCCGCCGAGATTGCCCAGGAACCAACTCCGGAGCGCCTGGCCGTAGTTGACGTCGAGCCACTCGGCCGCCGTCACGAAGGCGCCGTAGTCGTGTGTTCTCGCATTCCCAAGCGTGGCGAGGAAGAAGTGGACATGCAGTCCCGCAAGCCGGCTCGCAACGCAACCCTGCTCCCGCGCCCGCCTCACCAGCCAATCCTTCCAGCGGGCCTCGATGAGGTGGTGGCGCACGTACGGCGGATTTCCGATGAAAAGAGTCCGCTGCGCGGCCCGCAGATCGGTGCGGCGATAATCCGCCAGCACGATCCGGGCGCGGGTTCCAGCACCGATTGCCGCAAGATTCGCGCGAGCCAGCAACGCAGCCAACGGGTCGACCTCGACTCCAACCAGTTGCGCGTTCGGGAACATCGTCGCTGCCTGTACGAGGAATCGCCCCGATCCGACGCCGGGGTCAACGACTCGCTCCGGGACACCGTTCTCTCGCGCCCATGAGAGCATTGCATGAGCGATTCCTTCGGGGGTGTACGTCGCCCCAACGCCCCGCCGTACGGAAGGCGCTCGCAAAGCGATGAATGCCCGGCCCAATGGGTCCTGGCCCGCGTGGATCTGCTCACGCAACCGGGAAATGCCGCGGTGATCGGCGGCGCCACGAGTCCCAGCGGCCATGCGGCTCGCGAGCGCGGCTTCCTGCCTCGACCAACCGGGGATCGTTGCCGCCCCCAACTGCAACGCAGCAATAACGAGATCGCGCTGCGGCCGCCCGGCGGATTCGACAGCCGGCGCGGCGCCTCCCGTTTGCATCGCCGCATCGATTTTCCTCGTCATCGTGCCGCTCGCGGCAACTCCCCGGTGACGCCGAGCGCGCGGCTGACGAAGAATCGCTTGAGCTCCTGGCTACGATTCACCCAGCCGAGCCCGCGCTGCGCGAGCTTCGACACCGGGCCGGACCCGTGAGCGAGAAATTGGTCGAACGCGCTGATGCCCGTGTTCATGAAAGCGATCTCGCTCTTACGCCATCGCTCGTACCGTCGCAATACACGCAAGGCTCCCGCATCTTCGCGCTCGAGCGTGGCATCCAGCACGAGTTGCGCCAGCACCGCCGCATCGAGCAGCCCGAGATTGACACCCTGTCCCGCCAGGGGATGAACGACGTGCGCTGCATCACCGATGAGTGCGCATCGCTGCGCAACATAATGGTGCGCCGCAAGCCGCTTCAGCGGGAATGCCGCGCGCTCACTCATCAATCGTGTCGCGCCCAGAGCGAGATCGGAAGCGCGACCCAACTCACTTGCGAACTCGGTTGATGACATGGCGAGCAGCGCGGCGGCCCTGTCATCATCAGCGGACCATACGATAGAGCTGGTGCCGTCGGCCAATGGGAGAAACGCCAGCGTTCCGTCCCGCATGAATCGCTGCCATGCGGTTCTCTCATGCGGGCGCTCGGTCTCGACCGTTGCAACTATCGCCGTCTGAAGGTAGTCGAAAATCTCCGCCGTGAGGCCGACGGATTGCCGCACAGCGGACTGGGCGCCGTCCGCGCCGATAACGAGCCTTGCCGACAGGATTCCGTTACTCGTCTCCACGTTGACGCAGTCCGCCGCTACTCGAAGTGAGAGCAGTTCGGCAGGTTCGATTCGTCCTCCCGCCTCGGCAAATGCGTCGAGCAGCGATGCCTGCAACAGCCGGTTCTCGAGAATGTAGCCAAGATTGGGTTCGCCAACCTCGGCGGCGTCGAAGACCAGCGCGCCCGTAGAGGACGGCGCGACGCTCTCGTGCCAGATCCGCATGCGCTCGTACGGCGCAATACGCGATCCGACCACGTGGTTCCACGCCCCCGCCGATTCGAGAATCCGCTCACTGGCACGAGACACCGCGACGACGCGAGCATCCAACGCAGAGCCTTCTCTCGGGCTCACGGGGCGTTTGGGCTCGAGAATTGCGACGCGTAACGGTGTCGTATTGCCAGCCGAGCCGCGAACCAGCAGGGCCGCCGCACACGCCCCGACCGGGCCTCCGCCGACGACGAGCACGTCGAGCAGGTCTGATGGAGGTCGATTCACGGTTGCGGCAGTCTCATGGTCGTACCCCAAGGCCGCGCGCCAGCCGCGGAGTTGGCCCGGCAAAGCCGGCGCTGACCCTCGCGAGCGCACTCTTGGCCGGTGGCGCGAGATCAAATAACAGCAATCCCAGGTTGCGCAATAAACCGACACCTGGCCGCGCGTCACCGAAGAGCTTCACCAGCCCGTCTGTAAAACGTACCACTCCGCGGCGATCTCCCGCGCGCCAGTCCGCAAACCTGCGCAGCGACACTTCCGAGCCGGCATCGCAAGCCGGCCCCGCGTCTGCCCGGGCGCCCACGATGACTTCGGCGAGCATGGCCGCGTCACGCAGACCAAGATTGAAGCCTTGACCCGCGACAGGGTGCAGGGCCTGCGCGGCATTGCCGATCAGCACCGTTCGCAAGGCGATCGTCTCGGCGGCGCGCGTGAGCTTCAACGGATAGGAAGCACGTAGGCCCGCGCGCACGAAGTGCCCGGCACGCCAGCCGAACCGGTTCTGCAATTGCTGCAAGAACCTCCGCTCGTCAAGTGACAGGATCTGCGCAGCGCGTACAGGGTCACACGTCCAGATCACTCCATGGCTGCCATCCCGCAGCGGCAACACTGCGACCGGTCCCGAGGGCGTGAACCGCTCGTATGCGGTTCCGTCATGCGGCCGATCCGCAATGACGTTCGCGACAATCGCTGTCTGGCCGTAGTCCTCGATGTCAGCAGAGATATCAGCCGCGGCGCGCACCATGGATTGTGCCCCGTCCGCCGCGACCACCAGCCGCGCCGAGACGCGCTCCACCGGGCCCGTCACGCCACTGAGTGAAAATCCGACCCCGTCCGAATCGATTTCCACACGGTCGGGCCGGGCGGGCACACGCAGCAGCACATCGTTGGCTCCCTGGAGCTTCTCCCACAGAGCCGCGCCGATGACCCTGTTCGCCACTACGTAGCCAAACGCCTCGATGCCCTGCTCTTCGGCGCTCAAGCGTGCGAAGCCGAAGCGCCCGGCGTCGGAAACGTGGATGGCGCGAATCGCGGCGGCCTCGGGCGCGATACGCTGCCAGACGCCCAATCCCTGGAAGATGCGACGACTGGCATTGCCCAGCGCAGTCGTGCGCTCATCGAAGCTGGGTTGCGCCGCAGACCCCGGCGTAGTGGCTTCCACCAGCAGCGTGGTCACGCCGGACCCCATCAACGCGAGAGCCAGGCTGGCACCCACCATTCCACCACCGACGATTGCTACATCGACATTCGTGACTGGCCCGGGTGCATCGCCCGCACTGCGCCGATGTGTGCCGTGCAGCATCATGAGTCCATCAGCCTTTCGGACATCAGCTTTTCGATGGCATCCGCATCCTTGGGCGCTCTGGCCGTAAGCACCTCGGCGCCCGTTCGGGTAACGACGACGTCGTCCTCTATGCGCACGCCGATGTTGTGCAGCCGCTTCGGCACGCCACGAGTGCCGGCCGGAATATAGATTCCCGGCTCGATCGTCATGACCATTCCGGGCTCCAGCACCCGCCACTCGTCACCGACCTTGTAGTCCCCGACGTCATGAACATCCATGCCCAGCCAGTGGCCCGTGCGATGCATGAAGAAACGCCGGTACGCGCCTTCCCGCTCGAGCTTCTGCACGCGGCCTTTCAGCAAACCCAGCTTCACCAGGCCCTGCGTGACGACATGAACGGCGGCGGCATGCGGATCATTCCAGTGATTCCCGGGTTTCACCCTGGCGATGGCGGCGCGATTCGCCTCGAGGACGATTTCATAGACCGCGCGCTGCGCGGGCGTGAAGCGTCCATTGACCGGATACGTGCGCGTGATGTCCGAGGCATAGCACTCGTATTCGCAGCCGGCGTCCACGAGCAGAAGGTCGCCCTCGCGCAGTAGCTGGTTATTTTCCCGATAGTGCAGGATGCAACTGTTCGCGCCACCGCCTACGATCGGATGATAGGAGGTGTCCGCGTTGTTACGGCGGAACTCGTGGAGGAGCTCGGCGACGACCTCGTATTCCCGGCGCCCGGGGCGGCAGAAACGCATCGCCCGCACGTGGGCCGCCGAGGCGATACGCGCGGACTCGCGCAGCAGCCGGACTTCAGCGCGCGACTTGAACAACCGCATGTCGTGGAGCACGTGATCGAGCGCCACGAGCTCCTGTGGAGGACGTCGGCCATTGCGCGCCTGGGTACGCAAGCCATTCACCCAACCCAGGACTCGCTGATCGAAGTCGGCGTACACGCCCATGGTGTAGAAGACCTTGGTGCGGTTCTCCAACAGGCCCGGCAGGATCTCGTCGATGTCGCCGATTGGAAATGCGTCATCCGCGCCATAGTTGCGAGTTGCGCCGACCGGTCCGGCACGGCGCCCGTCCCATGTTTCCCGTGCCGGATCGCGGTCGCGCACGAACATGACATATTCCGCGTGCTCTCTGCCCGGGATCAGTACGGCAACCGCCTCCGGCTCGCCAAAGCCCGTCATATAGTAGAAGTCGCTGTCCTGGCGATAGGCGTACTCGACATCGTTGTTGCGATGCCGGACGGGCGCCGCGGGCAGGATCGCGATCGAGTCGCGGCCCATGAGGCGCGTCAACTGGCGGCGCCGGCGCGCGAACTCGTCCCTGGCGACGGTCTTGACGGGTTTCAATGCAGTGGCACGTCCGGCGGTCCCGGCTGGTCCCGCAAGGGTCCCAGCTCGTCGAACACCAGCTGCACGCCGACGCGCACGAATTCAACCAGCTCGGCGTAGGCACTTTCGTTCGATTCTTCGCTTTGCTCGGCGTCGACCGCGACGTGGGTGATCTCAGTGAGGTCGCGCACGATCTCGCCGAGATCTCCCGGCAGCCCGCTCTCGTCCTGAATCACGCTCGTTCCGAGGCCGTACAGGAATCCCTGGCACCATTGGGCCAGCGCCGCGGTGCGCGCATCGATCGGTTGCTCGTCCTCGGGCAGCAGCAGCTCGAACTCCATCTGCGGCCCCTCGAGCGCTCCGGCCGTGTCCGCATACAGCGAGCGGAGGGTTTCCCTGGACATCGGATGCGCGCGGCCTTCAGGCAGGATCTCCAGCAGCCAGTCCTCGAAACGGTAGCCGATGGCGGCGCACAGGCACCCCGCCAGTGTGCCGTGAGCCTCCGCAGCCTCGGCGAGCGAGCGCTCCTCGGCGAGGACGCGCTGAATTTCCGTGTAGTTCTCCGGATGCATCAAAAAGGTGACTCCTGCCCCGTATTATGCCTGAACGGGATCTCACCCAAGATTGACCGCATCGAGAGCGCCGCTCTATAGTCCTGCCGCATGAGCGACACAACAAAAACGCAGCTCGATCTGGAGCTGGTGCGACTCTCCAAGCGCATCGAAGAGCTGATCGGCACGGTCGAGCATCTGAAGGAGGAAAACCGCGCGTTGCGCCAGCGACACGAATCGCTTGCCACGGAGCGCGCGACGCTGCTGAATAAGAACGAGCAGGTGCGCACGCGCGTTGAAGCCATGATCGGCCGGCTCAAGACGATGGAGCATAGCGCGTGAGCCCGCAGCAGGACCGCGCACAGATCAGCGTACGCATCATGGAAAAGGAATATGTGGTGGCGTGCGCATACGAGGAACGTTCGGCGCTGCTCGACGCCGCTGAATTCCTGAATGGTCGCATGCGTGAAATCCGCGATGGCGGCAAGCTCGTAGGTCACGATCGCATCGCGGTCATGGTTGCGCTCAATCTCGCCAACGAGCTGCTGCGCGTGAAAAGCCATGACGCAAAGCTCGAGGGCGAGGTCGGAAACCGTTTGCGCATCCTGCGTGAGCGGGTCGAAGGCGCGCTCGAGAAGGGCCAGCAACTCGAACTGTGATGCCGGTCACGCGCGCAGCGCATGATCCGGTCCGAGCATGCATCTACCGGGTTCGCGGCTTTGCGCGAAGCCGGTAGGTCCTGCGCGCAGCGCATGAGTAGTGTAGAGTCTTCCTGGCGTCGCCTGCGGTGTACGACAAGCGGGCCGGGTTACCTCGGACCCTAATTGAAACACCCCGGGACATCAGGGCTTGCGGGCAGAATTGTGCAAGTCCGCTTCGAGCGGAAAGCCTTACCTGCTGCAGTTCGTCCCACTTGTTGCTCAGGTTCGAGAGCAACGGTTCGCACCGGCACATGCGGGTGACGCTTTCTGATTCCACTCTTGCCGGCGCTCGCAGATCCATGCGAGCGCTGCTGCGTGCGCGGCGCCGAGCCGTTCCAGCCGCCGAGCGCACCACGAGTGCGCAACTCGTGGCGCGCCATGTCGACCGTTGGCTGCACCTTCGGCCAGGCTGGCGCATCGCCTTGTATGCCGCCCTTCCCGAAGAGCTCGACACGGCGCCGCTCGTGACGCTGGCGCGCACCCGCGGTTGCCATCTGTACCTGCCGCGCATCGATCGTCACACCCTCGGCAGAAAGATGCGGTTCGTGGAGATGAACGGCCGGCATCGCTCGAACCGCCTGGGTATTGCGGAGCCGGAGGGCTCGCAGGCGATCGGCGCCCGCTGGCTCGATGTAGTGTTCCTGCCGCTCGTGGGCTTCGACGCTCGCGGTGTACGGCTCGGAACCGGCGGCGGCTACTACGATCGCGCTTTCGCCTTCAGACGCTGGCGCAAGGCATGGCATACACCGCTGCTCGTGGGCCTCGCCTACGCATTCCAGCAGGTCGGGGAAATCGTTCCAGCCGCACACGACGTCCTGCTCGATGCGGTGGTTTCTGAGAAAGGGATCACACAATGCACTACTGGCTGATGAAGACGGAACCGGCCTCCTTCGGCGTCGACAACCTGGCGGCCGCCGCGCATGCCACCACGGCATGGGACGGTGTGCGCAATTTCCAGGCGCGCAACATGCTAAGGGACGAGATGAAGCGGCGGGACCAGGTCTTCCTCTATCACTCGAGCTGCGAAGTTCCGGGCATCGTCGCCGTGATGCAGATCGTGAGGGAAGGTTATCCGGACCCGACGGCATTCGATCGAAAGCATCATCACTACGATGCGGACAGCGACCCCGCGGACCCGCGCTGGTTCATGGTGGACGTGCGTCTGAAGCGCCGTCTCACGCGTACGATAACGCTCGAAGAGCTGCGTAAGCATGCTGCGAAAGAACTGAAGGGCATGGTGCTTCTGCGTCCGGGCAACCGCTTGTCAGTGATGCCCGTCGAAGCGGCTCACTGGAAGTTCATCCTCGCTCTGGAGTGAATTGGGTCACACCGAAGCGCCTAGCACACTCTGGCTCGCTTGTAATTTCATTTCGCATCTATATACTCCGACCTCGGACTAACCCGTTAACTGGAGATGCCAACATGGCGAAAGCAAAGAAGAAGGCCAAGAAGAAAGCAGCAAAGAAGAAGTAGGCCTAACTTGGCGGCCGCGCAAGCGGCCGCCGAGTGGAATCGAAGAGACTGTGCCCGCGCGAGCGGGCACAGTCGTCTCTGGAGGGTGGCAGATGTCTGCCCAAGGCGATGCAAAGAAGCGCCGTGCGGCCGAGGCCGCCGTGCAATACCTGGAAGACGGCGCCGTCATCGGGGTCGGCACCGGATCGACGGTGAACCTGTTCATCGAAGCGCTGGCGGCACGCCGGAGCAGCGTGCGAGCGGCGGTTTCCAGTTCCAACGCCTCTACCGAGCGGCTCGTCGCCGCCGGAATCACCGTGCTCGATCTCAATGACCTCGGCCATCTGGGCGTGTATGTAGACGGTGCCGATGAAGCCACCCGCGCCCGCCATCTGATCAAGGGCGGAGGTGGCGCGCTGACCCGCGAGAAGATCCTTGCCGCCGCTGCGGCGCGCTTCGTCTGCATTGCGGACGACAGCAAGATCGTGGATCGGCTGGGCGCGTTCCCCTTGGCCATCGAGATCATCCCCATGGCGCGCGAGCTTGTCAGCCGGCAGCTCGCCCCATATGGCGGCCGCCCCGTGTGGCGCCAGGGATACGTCACGGATAACGGCAATCACATCCTCGATGTCCATGGACTCGTCATCGACGATCCACCCGCCCTCGAGCGCCAGCTGAACCAGATTGCAGGCATCGTCACCGTGGGTCTGTTCGCCGTTCGCCCCGCCGACATGCTCCTCATAGGTACCCGATCAGGCGTGCAGACCGTTCGATAGGGGGCCTTCCGCGCTTCGGCATCGCAGCGCACGACGGGCCGGACGCGAGCTTCACCAAACATCACCAAGACGTCACGAAGCTTGGGACAACCTTCATGCGTGCCGGATACCCGGCAACTACTGTGCGAGCGTCATCGACAGCCTCGATACACACACAGGAGAACCGCAATGAACACCTCGAATCCCCTTCGCCTCTCGTCCAAATGGGTCTGGGCTCTCGCCGCGATCTCGTGCACGTTGGCCGCCGGCACCGCGTCGGCCTCGCGTGCCTCTGACGAACTGCCCAGCGTGACGGTCAAGTATGGCGACCTCGATCTCTCGACGACCGCAGGCGCCACGGCACTCTACGGGCGAATCAAGCGAGCTGCCCGGACAGTCTGCGGCATGGACAGCATCCAGCCGGAAGAGCGCGTGTACGGCAACTGGAAGCCCTGTTACAACCAGGCCATTGCGACGGCCGTAACGAAAGTGAACAGTCCAATGCTGACCGCGGTGCACGGCGGCAAGGCCACTCCAGCGCGGCTCGCCGCGTTGCTGAATGAGCACGCCAGCGCACAGTGAGACGATTGGCCCGCCCACCCGGCCCTGGAGGCCGGGTGGGCCCGGGCCGGACTTCCTCGTCCGCGCCCTCCGGAAGCCACGCACGCTATCTGGGCATTCGGGCGTAATATCGTTGCCCGACCCGTGTATCGCACGTCACCCGCGGGAGGCGGTGACACCGGGCATGCAACCGAGCACCTCAATCCCGATTGCGCCGGAACCGGCCGGCTACCGGATCGATGACCTCACCATCGATATGGGCAGGCTGCGGGTAATGCGCGCGGACGCCGAGATTGCGCTGTCCCACCTCTCGTTCGACCTGCTTGCCGCGCTCGCGGCAGCCGCTCCCAATGTGCTTTCGTTCGATCAGCTCATGGAGCGGGTGTGGCCGGGACTGGTCGTCTCGCAGGAAACGGTCAGCCAACGCATCAAGCTGGTCCGGGATGCGCTCGGGGATGATCCTCACGCGCCACGCTACATTGCGGGAGTTCGCGGGCGAGGCTATCGGATGCTCGGACCCGTCATCGTCCTGAGTGCGACCACCTCGCCCGCGGCGCCTCCCCACGCGGTCCAGTCCGCTACCGCCGAACCGCAATACCCGCAGCGCACGGTTGCGGAATCAAGCGAACCTGTCGTTGCCGCGAAGCCGCGGCGCCACCTCGCGGGTGCAATGGGAGTTGTGCTCCTGCTGGCAGCCGTGTGGGTCGTGATGAGCTACACGCGCGCCCCCAATCTCTCGACCCGTCCCGCGGGCGGCCCGGATTCCTCGGTCATCGTTCGACCTCCGAAGACGATCGCCGTGCTGCCACTCATCGACATCAGTCCTGGAGGGGGCAATGAGTACCTCGGCGACGGACTCGCGCAGGAGCTGTCGAGTCGACTGGCGCGAATCCCGGGACTGCGGATCGCTTCGCGGACCTCGGCCTTTGCATTCAAGGGGCGCAACACCGACGTGCGCACGATTGCGCAGATCCTGGGGGTCCGGCATGTACTCGAAGGAAGTGTACGGCGCGAAGGAGATCGTTTGCGTGTTACGGCACAGCTGATCGATGCGCGCACGGGATACCACGTCTGGTCGCAGAGTTACGATCGTACCTGGCGGGATCTCCTCGGCATCGAGGATGAGCTCGCCCGCGCGATAGTCGATGCGCTCCAGGTAGTCCTTTCCGGCGACATCGCGCAGCGGTTCAATCAGCCCCCCACGACCCATCTGGAGGCCTTCGATCTGTATCTGAGCGGATTGGCCAAGCTGCGTCAGCCGATGAACGCCGCGCAGTTGGAAGATGCGGAGGGGCTCTTCAGCGAGGCGCTCGCCGAGGATCCGAAATTCGCGCTGGCTTACGCTGGACTGTGCGAGAGCTACACAATCGGCTATGACCGCACTCGCGACACGGCACTCGCCCGGAAGGCGGAAGCCGCCTGTCACCAGGCGCTCGCATTGGATGCTTCACTGCTCGACGTCGACACCGCGCTGGCCAATCTCTATCTTCAGACCGGGCGCAGCGAGCAGGCAGCCGTGATTTTCCGTGCGGCTGTCAGCACAGACCCGGGCAATGCGGATACGTATATCGGACTTGCACGGGCCTACGAGGGTCAACAGCGTACGGCGCAAGCCGAGGATACGTATCGCCTGGCCATCGAGGCGGACCCGGGATACTGGGCGGCGCATTCGGCCTTTGGCCGGTTTCTCTTTCAGCACGGCCGCTCCGAAGCAGCCGCCGTGCAGTATCGACGAGTCACGCAGCTCACGCCCGCGAGCTCTTCGGGATTCAGTAATCTCGGCGCTGCCTTGCAGATGAGCGGTGACTTCCCGGGAGCCGCGCGGGCGTTCGAGCAGTCGCTTGCGCTCGAGCCCACGAGCAGCGCGTATTCAAACACCGGCACGATGTACTACTTCCTGGGGCGCTTTGCCGATTCGGTGCGGATGTTCCGCAAGGCTGCCGAGCTGGAGCCGGATGATCACCGGGTGTGGGGCAATCTCGCGGACGCTCTATATCAGATCCCTGCGAGCAAGGCGGAGGCCGAGCGCGAATACCGGCGGGCCATTCAACTCGCCGAACGGGAGCTCGGAGTCAATCCGAAGGAGGCCAGCAATTGGGCACAGCTGGCCTTCTACTATGCCCGCGTGGGAGATGGCCCGCATGCCCGGCAGTATTCCGCGCGCGCTCTGCAGCTCGGGTCGGATGTCGTCTACGTTCATTACTACCGCGCGCTCATCGCGATCGCGGGCGGGGATTCCTCGGCCGCGCTCGATGCGCTGAGCCGCGCGCTCGATCTCGGCTTTCCACGCCAGCTCGTGCGGGCGGCGCCGGAATTCGCATCACTTCACGGCGACGAGCGCTTCCGTCGCCTGCTCGCCGCAACGAGCGAGCCCCAGGGTTGACCACGTTGTCAGCTGACGTCAATGAAGAAACGAACGGGCAAGAATCACCCCTCAAGAGGAGTACGACGATGGGGATCACAAGAATCAAGATCGACGTTAAGCAGAACACGCTGCTGTGCGGCGTGAATGGCGGCAACACCTACCTTGAGCCCGGCGACAAGGTCAAATGGACCAGCGCGAGCAGGGATCTCACGTTCACGCTGGAGTTCTTCCAGCTTGGCCTGGAGGCGGCGGGGAAGGACTATAAAGAGGGTAGACCGCTCGACGTCCGCGCACTGCCCAACTGGCCTTTCGACGATCCTCCCGAGCCGAAGGGCGGTGTCTGGGGGCCGACGAACGAGTTCACCGGGACGATCGCGAAGAAAAAAGGCCGCGCCTTCAAGTATTACGTCACGATCGGAAACCTGCGGCTCGATCCGATACTGATCGTGGTGAGATAGGGGAGGTGCCCTGCGAGCGGATTCCGCTCGCTCGCCAGCGGCGGCTGGGGGACTAGGATTACTCGGCGCCGCTGCGCTGGGCGCCTCGCCCGTCCGAGCCGACCTGCCGGTCGTTATCCTAGTCCCGTGCCAAAACACCGAAGGCCCGCATATGCGGGCCTTCCGTGTTTTGGCTGGGGGACTAGGATTCGAACCTAGGTAAACGGAGTCAGAGTCCGTTGTCCTACCACTAGACGATCCCCCAAAAAACCCCGCCCGTTCGGCAGGAATC
>JBOIAD010000020.1:0-47943 GCA_050738795.1 Steroidobacteraceae bacterium | reverse complement strand
ATACGACGCGCGCTTCATCACACTGGCCAGGCACATGCGACTCAAGCTCGTCACTGAAGACGCTAAGCTGCGGGCTGCCGTACCTGACTGGACGGTTTCGCTCACAGGTGCCGCTGGCTGAACTGCTCGTTCGAAACCTGCCGAATTACATCCATGACGCCATCTGCGCGAACCCTCCTGTTACCGCCCTGAAAGGGTACTGAATCCAACGCAATCGAACTCAAGGACAATGCAGCGCGCTCGGACGCTCGCACCCGATCGGCGATCTTGTCAGGCACGGTCGCGGAACGTGGTACTCGCTGGTGAAACGGACGAAATCCCAGGCAGCCTGGGCGAGAATTAGAAGCGGGTGCTTGTGAGCGGCTGGCCCCCGTTTCGGCTTCGTTGCCGGAGCAGTATTCATAGCCGATGAGCTCGGCCCGATACGCCTCCAGCGCGTCGAGGTTGAACCGTGGTGCGCCCTCGGTCGGCGGACGCTGGGCGGATCATGTCCGGTTCACTGCTCTGGCAGAAATGCGGCCTCGCAATCAAGAGGAGGCAACTCCCCATGACGGATCGGGCAAAGGAAACCCCTGGCGCAGCGCCGGAGGTGGCTGACAGCGCCCAGGCGAAACTGGTGCCACAGATGGCCATGATGTTCCGCGCGCTGCTCGCATCACCGGTGCGCAACACGCTCTTTTCGCTGGGCACAGCGCTGGTCGCCGTGGTGATCCTTACCGCGTACGGGCAGATCCGTCTCAACGCGTGGAACAAGCCTTTCTACGACGCGCTGGCGCACCGCGATCTCGGCGGCTTCTTCTATCAACTGCGTGTTTTCGGAATGATCGCGGGCGGGCTGTTGATCCTCAACGTCGGCCAGCGCTGGCTGGCCGAAATGTCGAAGCTCAAGCTGCGTGAGGGGCTTGCGAAGGATCTGATCGAGAACTGGCTGCAGCCGATGCGGGCATTCCGGATGGCGAGCGCGGGAGACATCGGCATCAATCCCGATCAGAGGATGCACGAGGATGCGCGCCATCTCACCGAGCTGTCGGCTGACCTCGGTACTCAGCTCCTGCAGGCCTGCGTCCTGATGGTGGCGTTCATCAGCGTCCTATGGCATATCTCCTCCACATTTGCCTTCCACATCCATGGCCACACGTTCGCAATTGCTGGTTACATGGTCTGGGCGGCGGTCATCTATGCCGGGTCCGCCTCGCTGTTGACCTACTGGGTGGGCAAAGGCCTCATCTCGCGCAATGCCGAGCGCTACGCACGCGAGGCGGACCTGCGATTCTCCCTGGTGCGCGTCAATGAGCATGTGGATGCGATCGCCCTGGCCAAGGGTGAGGCCCACGAAGCGCGGCGGATCGAAGCGGATGTGGCGGCCGTGCTGAGCGCGACCCGACGCCTCGTCCTGGGTCTGACGAATCTGACCTGGGTCACGGCAGGGTACGGGTGGTTCACGCTCGTGGCCCCGATCCTGGCGGCGGCCCCTCTGTACTTCTCGAACGATCTTTCCTTTGGCGGACTGATGATGGCGGCGGGCGCTTTTACGCAGGTGCAGACCTCGCTACGCTGGTTCGTGGACAACTTCAGCGTGATTGCGGACTGGCGCGCCACGTTGCTGAGGGTGGCCAGCTTCCGCCGTGCGGTGGTCACGATGGATGAATTGCATTCCGCGGAGAGTGAGATCTCTTTCGCGGAAGGTGCACCGCACACGCTCGAGATCGAGAAACTCGAGATCGCATCGCCCGTGGGCGCCACCATGCTGAAAGAGGCCCACGTGAAAGTAGGCAATGGCGACCGAGTTCTGATAGCCGGCGCGCCCGGCACGGGCAAGACCCTGCTGTTTCGCGCGTTGGCGGGCTTGTGGCCATGGGGTTCCGGTGTCGTCACGCGGCCCAAAGGGGAGGAGATTCTGTACATGCCTCGTATTGCCTACTGGCCGCCGGGAACGTTGCGCGAAGCGATGTCCTACCCCCGGGCGTCGGAAGACTTCAAGGACGCCGCCTACAAGAGCGCGCTGAAGGAGTTGAACCTGCAACGGCTGATCCCGATCCTGGACAAGGCCAGGAGTTGGCAACAACAGGTCAGTGCGGAGGAGTTGCACGGTCTGGCGTTTGCGCGCGTGGTGTTACATGCGCCGCCCTGGATCGTGATGGATGAGGTGCTCGACTCCCTGGACGCAGATACTCTGAAACTGATCCGTGATGCGCTCACGAATGAATTGAAGGACAGCGCGGTCATTCACGTAGGCCGTCCTCCCGCGGGCGATGAGATGTTCAAACGGGTTCTGCACCTGGTGAAGGATCCGGCGAAACGACGACTGCCCACCGGCAAGAGACTGGAGAGTCCGGAGGCGGATGCTGCGTTGACCCCACAGTAGGGCAGCGCTGGCGCGGTCCCGGATGCCTTGCAGTGCTGGCTCTGCCGGCCAGTGAGCTTCGCAGCCGCCACTGACGGCTCGCGAGTCCCCATCTGGTCATGTATCGTGAGCCGGGCGATCCGCTTTGGAATCACTCGTGGACGCCAGGGGCAGGGTTGCGGGCCTGCTGGCTGGATCGTGACTCGGATATTGCAACAGAGCAGGCGAGCCTACGGCCATTGCGATCCTGAATCTGTTTCTGGGGGGAGCCTTCACACTCCTCCTGATCGGTTTGATTCGTACCTGGCGGACACAGCGTTACGACATCGAGGCCTCGGAGATTCATCCGGACCTTCAGGCTGGCGAGGACCTTCTGCGGGACGCTCTGAGCGAGACCCGGCGTACGGACCGGGACCCTGCTCAGGACGACAATCCCGAATTGCGATAGGCGGGGCTTCCCGTGCGATGACCCTGGAGTGATACCCATGGCCGTGCAACGGGCGATCGGAATCAGTGTCCACACCGGCTGGGGGGCGTGCGTGGTCGTGGGCGGAAACCAGACCCTGCCCGAGATCGTCGCTCACCCGGTGATCGAGATCCTGAGCCGGTCCGACCGCTTCTGTTTTCACCAGGCTGCCGAGATGACGCCTGCGGTCGCGCAGAAGTGGCTCGCACAATTACGTGCACGCGCCATCACCTGCGCAAGAGAAGCGCTGGCCCCCCTGATCGCGCAGCAGGTCAGCGTATGCGCGATCGTGTCAAAGGAAGGCAGCGCAGGCGATCTTCGTGATGTCTTCGCGTCCCACATGAAGATTCATTCTGCGGAGGGTTTCTTCTATCGTGATGTCTTCCGCGACGCTTGCACGGTGCCCGCCCAGGTCGTGCCGCCCTCCTTGCTGGATATCTCGAAAATGGGGAAGCTCGCACCCGCGCCGTGGGGTCGGGACCAGAAGCTGGCCGCGCTGGCCGCGTGGTCGGTGATGCGAAAGGTCTAAGAGCGCCGTCGAGTCTTGAGGTAGGCCAGCTTGCGTGGATCCGCGACATCCTCGACTCTTCCCTCGGCCACATCTTTGAGAACCCCCTGAAGCCATCTCAGATCCAGCCGGCGTTGCTGTTCAAGATGCTTGATCAGGTGACGGCCGCCGGTTGAGAGCACAGGCTCCAGGTGCTTCCGTATATCGACCACTTCCTGGATCAGCCCGGCCTGCTGCTCGATCCGTTTTTGCAGGAGCGGGGCGACAATCGCAGGATCGCTCAGGTGAAGGAATAGCATCGCGCCGTAGAGCGTGTCCGCGACCGAACCGGGGTGATCAAACTGCTGGTGCAGAAGATCGAGAAATCGGTGCTTTCCTTTCGGGGTAATGCCGTAGATCGTACGCACGCCGCCGCGTGCCACCCGCTCGCTCGAAACCTTCGTGATCAGGCCCTTCTTGGCCAGCTGCGTGACCGCGTAATAGAGCGTGCCGACGTCGACGTCGGTATAGCACTCCACCATCGCGCGCTTCAGGCGCCGCTTGATCTCATACGGATGAAAATTGCCGCGATGCAGCACTCCCAAAATCAGTTAGAAATAAACCAAAGAACGGGTATCCCCATGAAGCGACCAATCCTGGCTTTTATCGCAGCTCTCGTGACGTGGGTAATCGTCGCATCCCTCCTGAATCACGGCCTGCGTGTTGCTTTCGATGGCTACGCCGCGGCGGAGCCGACCATGAGCTTCACGTTGGGGATGATGCTGGCGCGGCTGGTGATCGGCGCCCTCGCCTCGTTGGCCGCGGGAGCGGCAATCGGATGGATCGCCCCGGGGCGCGCGCGAACCCCGTGGGTGTTCGCCGTTTTGTGGCTTGCGGCCTTCATCCCGGAGCACGTGAAACTCTGGCACCTGTTTCCGGTGTGGTATCACCTGACGTTCCTCCTGAGCCTCGTGCCGCTGGTGATTCTCGGTTCGAAGATGGCGCCGTCGGGCGCGCCTGAAGGTATCAAACCCCACGCGCGGTAGGTGCGCAGCGGCCAGGCGTGCTCAGCCGTTGGCGCGCGGCCGGCGTCCCAGGGGGAAACAGCATTGCCACCCGGGCTCGATAGGCGCGGTACTCATGGCTCAAGATCGTTACGGCGCGCTTTTGTGCACGGGCGCGCGCAAAAAGGCGGCGCGCGGCCCAGCGATCCGAGTACATCGTCGGTTGTGAAGTCGAATGCAGCGGCCGACTCGCGGCGCTCAGCGGCTGCTAATCGGCCCCCCAGAGTCGAAGCCGATGGTCATGGGCCCCTCACCGTCAATTCCGTTCCCGCGCTCAACCGATCGAGGTATTTGCGGTAGGCGAAGGATCGATCCCGGCGGCGGCCGGTGGTTTCAACCAGCACGCCTGCAGCTTCCAGCGAGGCGATGGCTCGGCCGGCCGTAGGTTTGGTGGTGGTAAGCAACCGCATAACTGCCGCCACGGTGACGATCGGCCGGCCCGGCAGCAACTCAAACAGGCGCAGGGCGGCAACTGATGCGGCCGCTTCATTGAGTACGAGCTCGCGGTCCGCGGCGACGGTCGCGAACAGCTCGCGCGCGGACGTTACGGCCTCTTCGCCGACGGTCGCGATGCCGTCGAGAAAGAAATCGAGCCATCCTTCCCAGTCGCCCTCGGCACGAACGATACTCAACCGGCGGTAATATTCGGTGTGGTGACGCTTGAAGAATAGGCTGAGGTAGAGCAAAGGCTGCGATAGCAGCTTCCAATGTTCGAGTAGCAGGGAAATCAACAAACGCCCGATGCGCCCATTGCCGTCGAGGTAGGGATGGATCGTCTCAAACTGCACGTGCAGCAGCCCTGCTCGAATCAACGGCGGCAACTTGTCACTGCCGTGAATATATTTCTCCAGCGCTGCAAGGGCTTTGGGTAATTGATTTGGGGGCGGCGGCACGAACGCAGCATTTCCCGGCCGCGATCCCCCGATCCAGTTCTGGGTGCGCCGCACTTCGCCGGGCGCCTTGCTGGCTCCGCGCACGCCGCGCATCAGCAGGCGGTGGGTTTCGTTGAGCAATCGCATCGATAGGGGTAAGCCTTTTGGGGATACGATCTGAGCGCGAGCATATTTGAGTGCCTCGACGTAGTTGCAGACATCCGCGATATCCGGCGTCGCGGCCCGCTCCTCGCCGCTTTCGAATTCCAGCAGATCGACGAGCGTTGCTTGGATACCTTCAATTTGAGAGGACAAAATGGCTTCCTTGCGGACGAAGGCATATAGAAACCAGTCCATCGATGGGACCATCTGCGCGGCGAGGTCGAGCCGGGCGAGGGCCTGTTCGGCGGCAACGAGCTGTACAGCCAGGCGGCCTTCGAGCTGGATGGGTGGATCCGTTACCGGCAGCGGATGTGGGACGAAGGCTTTTACGTCCTCGCCAGCCACAGTCGTCGAGACGTGCTCGCCAGCGGATCGTTTCATGAATGTTCCCAAGATATTAAGATAGTAACGAATTCTTTATTATCTTGGAGTACTAGTCAAGCTATCGTGTCTTGGTAGCCTACTTGGAGGAGAAAATTCGAATCGGCCCACCGCCACTGCAATGATACAGGCGTGACGGTGGGGGGTCTTCGTGCCGGATCAGGTTCCCTTCCGACAATCATAACGCCCAAAAGAGACTGGTGTACGCGCCATGCAAGCACGCGGCCATGGGAGTTCAGGCGTTGCTATCTAGAATCCTTATCGTACAACCGGGTTCATTCCCAATTAGCCGGAGTTTCATTCCCAATCAGCCGTTGCTAGATTCCCAATCAGCCGGTACCCTGTCCGTCCTTAGTGGCTTTTCCCCTGGAAATCGTGTACCCACGCTACGCCGAATCCCATATCCGCATGGCCCTGCGGGATACCCGTGTAGTGGCCATCAGCGGTCCGCGACAGTCGGGAAAAACGACGCTAGCACGCCGGTTCGCGCGCCAGAAACTCAAGTTTTTCACCCTGGACAGCCAACCAACACTGGAGGCGGCTCGAAGCGATCCCGTTGCCTTCGTCAGCGGACTCGATCGCGCCGTCATAGACGAGGTACAACGGGCTCCAGATCTCATACTGGCCATCAAGCACAGCGTGGATGAAGATACGCGGCCGGGCCGCTTCCTGCTAACAGGCTCCGCCAACCTGCTGACGATTGCGACCGTACGGGAGTCTCTGGCCGGTCGCGTCGAAATTGTTCCACTCTATCCTCTCGGTTGCAGCGAGCGACGACGCGCCAAGCGCCCACAGTTCATCCCGAAAGTCTTCCGCAACCAAACGACGCAACCGCGCGAATCGTTATCTTCCGAGCAACTATTGAAACTCGTTGCGACGGGCGGTTATCCCGATGCAATCAAGCGTCGCAGCGAGCGACGCCGTCAGGATTGGTATCGCGCTTATATCGATTCGATCATCGAGCGCGATCTGCCGGAGATTGCCAGCCTCGCGAAGCCCGGGCAAATTCCGCGTGTACTCGAAATCTCCGCCCGCTTCGCCGGCCAGCTCACCAACTTGTCCGAGATCGGCCGCAGCGCGGGACTTGACCACAAGACGGCCGAGCATTATCTGCGCGTCCTGGAGCAACTGTATCTGATCCAGCGAGTACAACCGTGGTTTCGCAACGAGCTCTCTAGGATTGTCAAGACACCGAAACTGCACTTCATCGATTCAGGACTCCTGACGGCCATGCGCGGGCATTCCATGGCACGGATACGCGCAGACCGCCAGCTCTTGGGCCCACTTCTCGAAGGTTTCGTATTTTCGGAACTCCTGAAGCAATCCTCCTGGACTGACGATCGCGTTTCAGTGTTCCACTACCGCGACCGGGACAAATTCGAGGTCGACTTCGTTCTCGAAAACCCAGCCGGCCAAGTCGTCGGCATCGAGGTCAAGGCCGCCGCTTCAGTAACGCGCCGGGATTTCGCCGGCTTGCAGCGACTGGCATCCGCTGCCGGAACATCCTTCGTACAAGGCATTCTTCTTTATAACGGTGAACAAAACCTCTCATTTGGGGAGAATTTACGCGCAGTGCCATTGCCAGCTCTGTGGGCGTAGAGGTCAACGACCTGCAGCAAGGAAATTTCGCTTACCCGCCGACTGGAATCTGCGAACCCCTATATTATTATTAAATATCAATAGTTTACGCAGGTTTGCCGGCAGATACTCAAGTAGTGGCGTCCCCAACCGGATTCGAACCGGTGTTACCGCCGTGAAAGGGCGATGTCCTAGGCCTCTAGACGATGGGGACGCGATGCCTTGCCTGCCGGCGGCCGCCCGGCAGGGCGCGCAAGATTACACGCCTTGCACGTCGGGGACAATGCGCCGCCCGGGCGGATACCCGGCACCGGCGCCGCTCCCCCTGCACTGGCATCGCGCACGCTTCAGGGCCCCGCAGTCATCTCCTCGTCCCGCCACTGCCCAGCCCATCGGCTAACGTGTTGATGTTTGAGCCGAAGCGTATTCAGCTCACCGGAGGCGCGCGATGCCCGCTTGAAGGACCAGCTCGCGAGCTTTGCGCGCGTACTGGAAACCCGCGTGCCCTATCCGCTTGCAGTGCCACACGTGAATTTGTCGGCGCAGGCTCAAAGAGCTTTCCGATACAGGACCGAGCGCTCGACCTCGGTGAATCCGAGTGCGAGGTGAGCAAGCTGCGACACCGCGTTGTCGAGCTGGGCATCCGAGGCAAGCTCGCGAAACCCCTGGGCTCGGGCCCACTTTTCCGCGGCGAGCACCAGGGCCGCGCCAATTCCCTGCAGTCGCACGTCCGCATCGACATACCAACCCTCGAGGTATGCGACCGGGCTCGTTTCGCATGAGTCGGCGATAGAGCGGCTTCCCACCTCGGCGAATCCGGTCAGGCCGGGCCGGGAATTCCGGGATGCAACCAGCACTACGGTGTCGGGCCGGGCCAACCACGCGTCCATATCGGTCAGATGTTCGACAGCGGTCAGTTGAGGCCACAGGCTCAGGCGCAATCGCAACCACTCTTCGCGATCGCTATCGCAATAGGGGCGTGTGTTCATTCGACGGGACGTTATCAGAGTGTGGCGGGTGTGTCCGCCGCGGCGGTGTTACAGTGCGGGAACGATGCACGTCCGCGTTCCACAGTCGCGCAGCGCGCAGGCACTTCTTGAGGAGAATCGCCGCTTTTACGATTTGCTCTGGTCAGGTTGCCGCCTGGTGGAGCCGGAGCGTTTCAATACCTGGCCGCTGGTGCAGTCCCTGGTAGCCGATGCCCGCCGGCGCCTCGAGGTGGCGCCCGGCTTGCGGCCGCGGCTCCCGATCGAAGGAACCCAATTCGTGGACATCAGCAGGCCGGCGCTCGCGCGACTCGGGGAGCGGGGCGGGCGTGTCGCGCTGGGCCAGGTCACGGCGCTGCCTTTCGCCGGTGGTGTATTCGATCTGGTGTGCGCACTCGATATCATCGAGCACGTCGAGGACGAGGATGGAGCACTCTCGGAGCTGTCTCGCGTTGCCGGATCCGGGGCCACGCTGCTGATCTCGACACCCCTGCATCCATCGCGCTGGACGAGGTTCGACGATTTCGTGGGCCACAAGCGCCGCTACGAGCCGCCGCGCCTGCTTGCGAAGCTGGCAGAGCACCACCTGGTCGTGGAGCGCAGCGCGGTGTTCGGTATGCAGCCACGCTCCTCATTCCTCCTCGACCTGGGAATGTGGTGGCTCACGCATCGGCGCGAACGGGCGATGTGGTGGTACAACCGCGTATTTCCGCTTGGACTGCGCTTCCAGAAGGGCTTGCAGCTTGCACCGGGGATGATTCCCACGGAGGCGGTCGATGAGATCCTGCTAGTGTGCAGAAGGCAAGCCAGGGCGGACCCAATGGCTGTCAGTTGATTCTATGGCTGTCAGGTGATTCTGTGGCCGTCAGGTGATTTCGGCGGATGCGGCGGGTCCGCAATTCAGATCTTCATCAAGCCGGCGCAAGCTGGTTTGATCCGGCGTTACGCCAGGAGTCGAGCATGCTGCACGTACTGATCGTCCCGCTCCTCATCATCCTGCTGATCGCGGTGCTCATGATGTTCCGGAGCGTGCCGCAGGCGACTGTTGCCGTGGTGACGATCTTTGGCAAATACCACCGCATCATGCGCGAGGGCCTGAACCTGAAGCTGCCGTGGGAGCATGTCGCGTTTCGCCTGTCGCTGCAGAATCGGGCGCTGCAGCTGGAATTCCAGGCGATCACGCAGGACCAGGCGAATGTGAAATTCGCCACCATGGTCCTGTATGCCGTCGCGGCATCCGACGAGGAGGCGATCAAGAAGGCCGTCTTCAGCTTCGCCTCGGTCAGCGAATTCCAGCTCGCCCTGCAGCGCACGATCGATGGATCCATCCGCCAGTTCGTCGCGACGACCAAGCAGTCCGACATTCTCGGCATGCGCGCGGAAATCGTCCAGCATACGAAGAAGAACCTCGACGAGGTGGTGCTCGCCTGGGGGTATGTCGTGCGCGACATCCAGATCACCGATATGACTTTCGACAAGGAGATCATCGACTCGATGGCGCGGGTGGTCTCCTCGAAGAATCTGCTCGCCGCAGCCTCGAACGAGGGCGCGGCGCTGCTCGTCAAGCGGACGAAGGATGCGGAAGCGGAGGCCGCCTTCAAGACGATCGGCGCGGAAGCGGAGAAGAAGGCGGCGGCGCTGCGCGGTGAAGGTTTGGCTCTGTTCCGCAAGAACATCGCGGATGGCATGAAGGAGGCGGCGGAGCTGTTGCGGGGTGCCGGCGTCAACGCGGAATTCCTCCTGTTCCTCGAGTACACCGATGCCTTGAAGTACGTTGCCGAGCACGCGCAGGGGAAAGTCATCTTCATGGATAACAGTGCGGCGGCGGCCGCGAAGGTTGTTCAGGGCATCTTCGGCATGGGGGTGGAGATTCCGGCCGGCAACCCGGTGCCGGGCGCTGCGCCGAGCTCGTGAAATCCAGCCGGTGCCGCTCGCGTTCATGAAGGCCCTCTCGCGGCATTGCATCGGGCGATCGGACTGCGAGGAATGTGATCGACCGCACGAATGCCAGGGTGTGGCGGCGGGCCGGCGGCGGCGGGTGGTAATTTCGAAGTTCCGGCTTTGGAGGTGCTCGAGGCATGGCTGAGCGTTTCTGGTGGGTCAATCACTCGCACACGTCCCGCTGGGAAATCCCGGGTGATTATCTCTGGTTTGCAAAAGCGAGCCGGAGCGGCAGGGCGCGCGGCGAGTCTTACCAGAACATTCTTCGGCTGCTGCCCGGCGACGTCGTCGTTTCGTTCGCGGATGCCGCGATCGGTGCCGTGGGCGTGGTGCTGGGCACCGCGCGCGAGGCGCCCAGGCCGCCGGAATTCGAGGCGCTTGCACAGCATGCCGCCGCGGGCACGGGCTGGCTGACGCCGGTCCGATTCATGGCAGTCGCCAGCCCGCTGCGAATTGCGGCTCACGCCGCAGAACTGGGTCCGGTCCTGCCCGGAAAGCACGCTCCGATCCGTGCGAACGGCGCCTGCAACCAACATATCGTCCTGTCCGCCGTGCCGGGCCCGATGGTGGCAAGCCTTCGGCGTCTGCTCGGCGGCGAGGTCGAGCGCATCGTCGAGACGATTTCAGAGGCCGTTGGGCGCAGCCTCGCCGAGGACGCGGTCGAGGCGGCAATCCGCCAGCGAGCCGATATAGGTCCAGTGCAGAAGGCGCATCTGCTCAAGGCGCGGCATGGACAGGGGCTGTATCGCGAGAATCTGGAAGCCGTCGAGCGCGCCTGCCGGATCACGGGCCTTTTCGATCGCCGCCACCTGCGGGCCACGCACATCAAGCCCTGGTCCGAGTGTGACGATCGCGAAAGGCTCGATGGTTTCAATGGACTGCTCATGTCTGCGCACGTGGCGCACCTGTTCAGCCGCGGATACATCTCTTTTGCGGATGACGGGGAGCTGCTGGTATCGCAGGAGCTCAACCCCGCCGTGCTCGAGAGCTGGCACGTCGCACTGCCGCGAAATGCGGGGACATTCGTGCCCGAACAGTGCCGCTTCCTGGACCATCATCGGCGCGAAGTATTCGGGCAGCACGGCGGCGGAAGGCGGCAATCGGCCCCGGTGGCCGAGGGCGAGCCGGCGGCCGGAACGCTCGATCCGGTAGTCTTGAGCCCGGCCTAGACTTGGCCTGGACCGGCCTAAGGCGCGGTGCGCGGGGCTTGCCAATTGCTGCCGGAGCTGTATATTTATACAGTTCCCGCGAAGCTCTTGGAGTCCGCGATGATCACTTCACCCCGGCTGCTGCTCGATACCTCCATTGCACAGCTCCAGACGCTGGCATCCTTTCTCGCCGAAGAGATGGGCGAGTACCGCCAACGGACCGTGAGTGCGACGCCGGAAGCGCGTGCCTGCAAGGAGATCCTGCTCACCATCAGTGTGTTGATTCCCAAACTGCAGGCGGCTCGCTACGTCGTCGCGGAAGACCGGGCGACATTCGGGCGCTGCATCGATTGCGAAGAGAGTTGAATCGCGGCAGCGCCCGATTGCAGTTCCCGCGCGGCCAGAGTTGCGAATACAGCCTGAATCCGCGCGGGAGCTCGAATGGAGCGGGCCTTGGCAGCGAGGCTCAATAGCGCGGGCCGTAATGGCGCGGACCATAGTAGTAGCCTGGACGTACGACCACGACGGGCGCGGGAACGGCGACATAAGCACGTCCCCGGTGACCATATGGTGCCACGACGCACCCCGCCAGGGCGGACCCGAAACCCACCAGGATCAAGAGCTTAGCGATGGACGGCATGATCGGATTCTCCGCGTTTCCTGCAGGATGGAACGCGCGAGAGTGTGATCGGCTGACGCCGTCGCCGATACCGTACATCGCTGGCCGCTCGTTTGATGAGTGTGGCAAAGTACAGCCGCACCATATCGAGCTGAACGGGGGTTTGTCCGTGGTGACCTCAGGGGATCTGCACGGCCTGCCGTCTTTCCATGCGCTGTGCTCATCGCTGTTCGGAACGGCAGCATCCACCTGAATCCACGCCGAGTGAACGAAATGCGTTATCTGGAGAACAAAGAGCGAAGCACGGAGATATTGCGTCTCGCGCTGCCCCTGATGGCCCGCCAGCTGGCCGCCTTTCACCCGTTGAGCTACGCGCTGTGGTACGAGCATTGCGCTGGCATGAACCCCGATTTGAGCCGGGTGCTCGACGGCCGGCTCACGTCCAACTCCGCGCTCTCCGAGACGGACGTCTGGCGCCTGTACGCACAACATATTGCCGCGCGGGACATGGAGTCGTTCGAGCGCCTGCAGCTGCAGTTGCGCAACCTGTTGGAGGACACGGCGCAGAGTGCCGCTGCCGCCAGTGTGCAGGCCAGCGAGTTCGGTCAATCCCTGCAGACGCACGCTAAAGTCCTCGCCACCCCGCTGGACCCGGAAAAGGTACGTGAGGTGGTCGCGGACATGCTGCACGGCACGCAGAAGATGCAGGCCGTGACCACGGATCTGTCCACCAAGCTGCAGGCGAGCACGAAGGAAGTGAACACGCTGACGGAGAGTCTGCGCCGCGCCCAGAGCGAAGCCCTGCTCGATTCACTGACGGGCCTGAAGAATCGCCGCGGACTGGAGCGCGCCGTCGAGGATCTTCTGCGCGATCCGCCCGGGCTGTTGGGCTCTGCGCTGTTGCTCGCGGATATCGATCATTTCAAGGTCGTCAACGACACGTATGGGCACGTCCTGGGCGACAAGGTGATTCGCGCCGTGGCCCACGTCCTGCGCTCGAGCATCAAGGGGCGCGACGTGGCGGCGAGACTGGGCGGCGAGGAGTTCGCTGTGCTTCTGCCGCAGACCACCATCAAGGGTGCGGCCGCCGTGGCGGAGCAGATCCGCGGCACGGTCGCGCAGGGTCGCATCTGCCGCCCGGACGGCAACGAATCCATCGGCCAGGTGACACTGTCGGTGGGCGTGGCGGTCGCCATGCCGGGCGATACGCTCGAAGCGTTGCTGGAGCGGGCCGACGCCGCCATGTACACCGCGAAACGCGCCGGGCGCAACCAGATCAGCCTCGCCGGCGGCGACACCCCCGCCTAGCCTAGGTAGCAGCTTGTCGGTCTTGCGCGTTGTCGCCGAGCAGGCCGCAAAAGTCGCGTCTTTTGCGGCCGGAAACGCAGCCACGGTCCGAAAAAGCGCCGCAGGCGACTTTTTCCAATGGACTAGCGAAGCAAAAGCCACGCCTTTTGCGAGCGGGCCAAAAGCACCGCAGGTGTCTTTTGGCAATTGGGCTAGCGAAGCAAAAGCCACGCCTTTTGCGAGCGGGCCAAAAGCACCGCAGGTGTCTTTTGGCAATTGGACTAGATCATTCCGCCATTGATGGAAATGATCTGCGCCGTCACGTAAGCGGCCTCGTTCGACACGAGAAAGGCCACGAGACTGGCCACCTCGGCAGGCAGTCCAGCCCGCTTCATGGGCACCAGCCTGGCGATCGTCTCATCGTCGAATACCTTGTCGCTCATGGGCGTCGCAATGATCCCAGGGGCAACTGCGTTCACGGTCACACCCCGGCTGGCGACTTCGAGGGCCAGCGACTTGGTGGCCGCATTCAGCGCGCCTTTGGCGGCTGCGTAGTTGACCTGCCCGCGATTGCCGGTCAGTGCGGTGACGGACGAGGTGTTGACGATCCGCCCCCAGCGGGTCCGAATCATCTGCATCATCAGGGGCTGCGTGACATGGAAGAAGCCGCTGATGGAGGTATTGATCACACGGTGCCACTGTTCGGCGCTCATGCCTGGAAAGACCGCGTCGTCGTGCACGCCGGCGTTGTTGACCAGAATCTGGATCGGACCGTCGTGGAGCACAACTTCCAGCGCCGCCCGAGTTGCATCGGCGTCGGTAACGTCGAAGCTGACCGCTTGAGCGAGGCCACCCGCTCCAACGATCTCGCGTACCAGCGTAGCCGCGGTTTCCACGCTACGATGTGCATGGACATAGACGTAATGCCCGTCGCGCGCCAGGCGCTTGCAGATCGCGCCTCCGATGCCGCCGCTGCCACCCGTCACGAGGGCGCGTTTTATCGCTGATTTGTTCACGTGGAGTGACGCGCTCCCGGTGCGGATTCCCGCAGAACGTTGAATGCGATCGCCGCGCGCCCGGTCACCAGCACCGCCGCGCCGGCGGCAACGGAAAATTCATAGAGCGCCGTGCTCTGGTCGCCCGCGACCCGCTCAACGCTGGCCACGAGATCAGCTTCGATCTCATCCAGGCGATCGACGTACAGTTGAACACCGCGAACGCTGGCCAGGACGCCTGGCGATGCGGACAGGCCCGCGGAGGATGCCACGAGAGCCCCGTGAACAGCCATCGCCTGGGCGGCATACTCGATAGCGCAGGCGGCGCCCAGCCGGCCGTAGGCACGCAGCGGATTCTCGATCGAACGGTGGGTCGAGGTGCGGCATCGTGTGGTGGTTGCATCCCAGGCTAACACCTCATCGAGCAGGCACATGCCGCCTTGATGAGGAATGTGACCCTCGATCCAGTTGCGGTCTAGGAGCATGAGACCTCCACGGCAACGGTGCGCCCATCGAGGTAGTCGAGCATGACACGCGCCGGCTCCCGCCGGGCAATGCGGTACAGGAGCGGCAGGCTGCGTGCCGCTGGAATCGACTTCCGCAGGGATTCGAAGCGCGGATCGCTCATGCGATCTGCCGGCGCGTCCGAGATGGATACCGCGATCTGCGCAATCGCGCCGGCGCCCGCCTGCGGCGCGAGTACGAATCCCACTCCGAACGCGTCCGGGATCGGGCGCTTCACGTGCAGCGGTGGCGGATATTGGGCGTCGTAGGCCACGAGCAAAACCCGCGTTTGATGCACCTGGACCTGGGTCAGCGCTTCGAGCAGCCCGGCCGTGAAGCTCGCATCGAATGCGCACAGCGCGTTGGAGGGGGCCGTAGCGCCGGTTGCGATGCTCCAATATCCGGCCGCCGCATTGTGAACGGAGTTGTGAAATCGCGTCGGCGAGAGCTGCCGCTCCTCCAGGGCGAGCGCCTGACAGATCTCGTGGCAATTGTTGCCATCTGCGCCTGAGGAGGCGAACACTGCAGGCAGGGTCACCGGGTCTGCCGCAGCGCTCGATGTTGCCTCGAGGCCCACGGCGAGAGCGAGCTTGACGACTCGCCCCATGCGCCGGCGCTCCGCCGGGGGCAGTCCATCGGGAACCGGCAGGACGGTGGCCTGAGGCGTGTAGGTCGCACTGTCGGTGAGCAGTGCGGCGCCGCGAATCCAGCCCTCGAGCCCCGGTCCCAGAAGTCCGATTCCCTCGATATGGGCGCCAAGCCGCGTCATGCTTCGGCGCCTCAGCCCGCGCGACCGAAGACGAGGCTGCAATTGGTTCCGCCGAAACCGAATGAATTGCTCAGCACGCGCGCGATCCGGCCTGGGCGGTTGTGCAGCAGGTAGCGGATGCCCAGAGCCGGATCGACCGCGCGCGTGTTGACTCCGCCGGGGGCCAGGTCGTTCTGCAGGGCAAGTGCGCAAATGACCGCCTCGAGCGCGCCCGCGGCGCCCAACGCATGCCCGGTGGCGCCTTTGGTCGAGCTGCCCGGTGTCGCCGTTCCGAACACTCCCGCGACGGCGCGGCTCTCCGCGCTGTCGTTGCTCAGCGTACCGGTTCCATGCAGGTTGATGTAGCCGATGTCGCGAGGCTGAAGTCTGGCGGCCTGCAGTGCCGCAAGCATTGCCGCACGCGCGCCGAGCCCTTCCGGTTGCGGTGCGGACATGTGGTAGGCGTCGCTGGATTCTCCGACTCCGAGCAGCATGACGGCATCGGCGTCCAGCGAATCAGGCACCCGTTCCAACAGACCGAATGCGGCAGCTTCGCTGATGGAGATCCCCTCGCGGGCGGCATCGAACGGGCGGCAGGGGCCGGGGGAAGTCAACTGCAGCGCATGAAATCCGTAGAGGGTGGTCAGGCACAGGGAATCGACACCGCCCACGACGGCGGCATCGATGAGACCTGCCTGGATCATCCGCTGTGCGCTGCCAAATACCTTCGCGCTCGAGGAACAGGCCGAACAGACGACGCTGGCCGGGCCCTCCACCTGCAGGATCCGGCGGACGAAGTCGGCAACCGAGAACGCATTCTGCGTACCGCCGTAGTCGAACTCCTCCGGCAGCGCACCGGTGAGCGGGTCCAGGCGGCGATACGCCAACTCCGTTTGCAGGATCCCGGAAGTGCTCGTGCCAACAAAGACACCAACACGCCGGCGTCCCCACCGGCCGATGCTCTCCTCGACCGCTTCGGCAAACCCATCCTGTCGCAACCCGGCCTGCGCAAGTCGATTGTTGCGGCAATCGAACGCACGCAGTGCGTGGGGAAGTCTTTCGTCATCAACTGCGCTGACTTCACCCGTGCACGTATCCAACGCGACGGTGTCGAATGTGCAGGGCGCAAGTCCACAGCGCTGTGCTCGCATTGCGTCCAGGATTGCGTGTGAGCCGCGGCCTATGCAGCTCACTGCCGTATAGTTTCGGAGCAGCACGGGAGTCATGGGTGAGCGATCAGCATGACGTTCGCAAAAGGTGTTCCCGCGCTCATCGGCACGACCTCGGTGTGGAAGCCCCCCGCGGCGAGAACGTTCAGCCATTCCCGCGCAGAACGGCAATAGACCTTCGACGGCCTGCGCGCCCGCGCTGTCAGCACCGTCTGATCGAAGTATTTGCCGATCGCAAATCTCATGCCGCCGTCGGCATCCGCGACACGCAATAGAAGCACGCCGCCCGAGGCGAGCGCCGCGTGCGCCCGCTCGAGCACGCGTTCCTGTGCACCATAATCGATACAGTGCAACACATCCAGAATGACGATTGCGTCGGCGGTTCTGTATTCGGCCTCCCTGATGTCGCCAACTTCGAATTCCGCACTCTGACCCAGCGCCTGGCGCGCCCGGCGCACGGCGCACTCGCGCAAGTCGATGCCCCGAATTGACGTGGGCTGTGGCGCGACAGGCCATTCCGCAGGCCACGCGCCCTCCTGCGCATGTGACCGGGCCGCCAGTAGCCAGGAAGCCAGCAGTCCCTGGCCGCACCCCAGATCCAGGATGCGCTTGCATCCTGAAAGCAGTCCCTGCCTCAGAATGCCGGCGAAGGCCGGGTCGCCGCGCAGCTTGCCGCGCGCCAGAAAGTATGCATACGGGTCCGCGGCCCAGTACGGCGCACTGGCCTCCTTAATGAGCGCCGCCGTGTCTGCCCTGGCGGTCATG
Source organism: Steroidobacteraceae bacterium (assembly GCA_050738795.1). Taxonomy (GTDB): domain Bacteria; phylum Pseudomonadota; class Gammaproteobacteria; order Steroidobacterales; family Steroidobacteraceae; genus 13-2-20CM-66-19. Next base: position 30,427 of record JBOIAD010000020.1, on the reverse strand, counting down.
GCGTGTGCTCGCGGGCGAGCGGGGTATGTGGCAATGTCGAGCGCAGCGTGACGGGCGTGAGTCCGGCTGCGGCCACTGTCTCGAGCAACCGCGGCAGGACTTCGAGGATTACCGCAGTGCCGGATGAGGTGCGCGCGGCGTGTCCATCGTGCAAAAGAAGAATGTCGCCGCCGCGCAGCCTGCGCGCCAACCGCGCGAAGACCGCGTGCGCATCACGATTGACAGTGTCGAAGCCTCGTCGTGTCCAGCTTGCGAGGCGCAAATCGAGGCGGGCCAGCACCGGCTCCAGGAAAGGACTGCGCAAGCCTGCGGGCGCCCGAAAGAAGCATGGGCGCTCGCCCGTGATGTGCGTGATGGTCTGCTGCGCGCGCTCGATCTCGATCCCGATGGCACGCGGGCCCAGAACGGAGAAGTGGTTGAGATGGCGCTGGCTGTGATTTTCGATCGAGTGGCCGCGACTCACGATCTCCCGCGCAAGGGCTGCGTATTGCGCCACCCGCTCGCCGATACAGAAAAACGTCGCTCTGGCGCCTCGCTCATCCAGCAGAGCGAGCACCTGCGGCGTGATGACTGGATCGGGACCATCGTCAATGGTAATCGCTACGCTTCCTTTGTCCGCGGCAGAGCTCGGCAGACGCGTCCAGTTCGGGCCCAACAACGTGCTTCTCGGCCACAATCCAGCGGCGGTCAATACGAGATGATCGGCAACCACGGCGCCCAGCAACCAGGGCCACAAATGCGGCCGCACGACTGCCGCCGCCGCCGCTCCGGCATGCAGCGCCCAGGACGCTTGAATCGCAAGCGTGGGTTTGCGGCGCCGGGAGGTTGATGGCTGGAGGGTTGGTGGCTGGGACATTCAGGTCACCACCGGCAGCTCACGTGCCAGCAGAGCGGAGAAAAGCAGCGCCAGCAGCGCCCCAGGCGCAACTGTCGAGCCCAACGCGGCAAGGACCGGTACCGAGGAAGAGGCGAGCACGCCGAAGCCTACGACCGTCGCCGCGTTGGCGATCACGAGAGAGGCGAGAGTCAGTGGCACCTCCCCGGCATGACGGTCGTTGGCACGCCGGTCGAAGAACAGAGCGTAGTTGGAGCCCACCGCGACGATCAACAGCATTCCGATGAGGTGAAGGATGGTCAATTGCCGTCCTGCGAGCACGAGACCTGCCGCTACGGTCATCACGGCCAGCGCAAGCGGCGCAACTACTCGCAACACCCGCATGGCAGAGCGAAGGGCCAGCAGCAGCAAGACGACGATTGCGCAGAATCCAGCGAGCGACAGCCGCACGACCTCCGACAGGTAGGTCGAATACAGCAGGTCGGCTTCTGCCTTCACGTCCAGGACCACGGCCTTCCCCGGGGCAGCTTGTGAGACTGCAGAATGCACACGGCCCACATCGATGGCAACTGACGTTGGCGTGCGCAGAGGCAGAAGCGCGCTCCACCGGGGACCGTCCTTGAGCAACAGTGCATCCACTCCAGCGGCAAGCGAAGTGCCTTCCAGGTCTGCACGCGTCACCAGGGGCTGTGTTCTTGCGGTCTCGACATCGTGCACGAACGGCTCGAGGCGTTCCGGACGCAGCGGCAGCCCATCCAGCGCCGACTGCAGTTGGTTTCTCAGTCGAGCCGGGTCCGGAAGACTCGCTTGACGTGCGCGTTGTGTGGCCAGGCTCGGCAAGTATCGCGCGGGACTCTCGTACCCGCCGATGATGCCCGCGTCCGCGAGGGCATCGAGTTGCTTGTCCACCTTCTCCGCAGTGCGCAGGACCGATTCCGGGTCGGGCCCGGAGACGACCACGAGATCGCGCACGTCAGGCGCTCCAATATCCGCGCGCAGCAGACCATCGAGCGCCTGGTCGGCTGCGGATACCGGGCTGAGGGCGGAAAGCTCGCGGTTCCACACGGAGCCGCGGTGCACGTACAGGACCACCGCCGCCAGAATCGGCACCACCACCAGCACCGCGCGTGGCATTCGCACTCGCTTGAGACCGGAAGCAACCATGGCGCCCAGCAGCGTGGTATCGCGGATCCGCAAGCGCGCCGGCATCCAGTGCGGCAGAACGAAGCGGGTGACGCACGCCGCGACCACCAGACCGCTGATGGAATAGAGGCCGAGTTGAGCGAGGCCGGGGAATCCCGAGGGCAGCAATGAGGCGAAGCCCGCGATCGAGGTCAGCACGCCCAGTCCGATCGTCGGCCACAGCGAGCGCTGCGGCGACTGGATGAAGAGATAGATCGAATAGTCGATCGATTCGCCGATCAGGGTGACTCCGAACCCGAGAGTGATCCCGTGCACGAGTCCAAACCCCAGCGCCACGGCGGCGACTCCCGCCAGCGCCCCGGAGGCCACCGGCATGAATCCGAGCACCAGCGCGAGCAATGACCGGTAGACCACGAGGAGCATGAGCAGGATGAGCACGGTGCTCAGGATCGAGAGCCGCACCACCTCATGTTTGATCGTCGAGCGCGCCGCCACGGAGAAGACGCCCGGACCGCTCATTTCGAGACGGGCGTTCGCCGCGTGTTCGAGACTCGCCTTCGCCGTGCCTGCCGCTTCGGCAAACGCCCGGCGTATCGTTTCAACGGCGCGCTGCTGTCCGTCCGTATCGGAGCCTGCTGCACGGGTCTGTGCCACGAGCAATGCGCGTTTTCCGTCTCGGGAGGCCCAGGCGCCGTCGACGGTAGGCGGCCGCTTCGCATTTCCGAGCTGATCGATGATCTGCAGCATCTCCCCGGTCGGATCGCGCGGCAGCAGCGACTTGACCAACAGCCCGGCGGGCGAGGCGAGCAGCTCGAGAGACTCCTGGATCGCATCCCGAAGTCCCGTCGCGGTAAAGCGCCCCGGCGTCACCGCAGCACTCAACACATAGCGGTGGCTGAACAGCAGCTCGCGGTCGCGATCCAGGCCCACCGGCTCGCCATTGTTGACCGAGAGGAACTGGCGGTCCGCGCGCAGGCGCCGGCCCATCGCGAGGGAGATTCGGGCCCGGGTCGGCGGGTCCGCGCCTTCGATGCCGATGAGGATCAGCCGCGAGGCAATTCCCTCCCGCAGCTGGTCCACGAGGAGCCGCTGCGCCGCAGTCGGGGTACGGGGCAGAAACGCTGACAGATCGGTGGTGTAGTGCGCACGCGCGACGATTGCGGCGGCAACGGCAATGAAGACCGCCCACACCAGCGTCGCCGTCGCGCCCGCCCGTGTCATGGGGCTACTTCGGCGCCGATCGTGAGCTGCGAACGATCGCCATCCGCCTCCAGTATTTCGACCGAATGGATCTGGTCCGTCTCGCCTTCGATGCGGATCTGTTTGACGGTCGCGGCCACCTTGGCGTCGAGCGGCACCAGCCCGAGCGTCCAGTGATCGTAGCTGCCCTCGAAAGCAACCTTGAAGACGCGCTCCAGCGCCGCACGGTCACCGGCCAGAGTGGCCCGGATGCTCTCGATGAAGGGGACGATCTGCGGGTACTGCTGAAGATCGAGTACGTAGCGATGGCGGCCCCGTTGCGCTGTGATCACGCCGCCCGCGAGAACGAGGCTTTCGGGTTTGGGCTTGTCCGTACGCTTTTCCAGCCGGTCGGGCGCGTCGTAGAGCAACTCCCCGGAAGACTCTACCGGCCGATCGAGAATGGCGATGTATTTGTGCTCGACGAACGTAACGTGTCCGTGCTTGCGTTGCGCCAGTGCGCTCATGAGGCGATCGATGTCGGTGTCTGCGGCGTGCACGGCGGCCGAGCAAAGGAGCGCCAGCACACCGAGGGACGCCAGCGTCAATGTGAGCATTGCCCGCAGTGGCTCAGCCGCGCGCATCGTCGCCGCCCCGCCAGAAATCGTAGAAGTTGAACCAGTTGTACGGGTCGCTCTGACAATACTTCTGCAGCAGGCCGGCATACCGCACGACGGCGGCGCTCACTGCCGCCTCGCGCTGTCCGGACTCGATTTGGGAGAAGTCCGCGAGCCTCTCGAAGGCGACGTGATAGCGATTGCCCCCGCGATACAGTCCGATCATGAAGATGACCGGGCGGCGCATGACGGCCGCCGCCCGCAGCGCGCCAAGCGGAAAGCGCGCCCGTTCGCCAAGGAAACGAACCGCTTGCGCCGGCTCGTTGCCGAGCGTGCGATCTCCCAGGACTCCCACGAAGCTGCCGCGCTCGAGGGACTCGCGGATCTTGAGCATTGCGTCCATGTGACCCAGGGCGATCACGTCCGGTTTCGCGGCGGGGTTGATTGCCCGCAGCATGGCGTTGACCTTGCGGGCATTCTCCTCGTACATGGCCATCGCAACCTTGAGCCCCGGCCGGCCCCGCCCGACAGCCCGGATGATCTCGAAGCTGCCCACGTGCGACCCCATCAGGAATGCGCCGCGGGGTGGCTCAAGGGCCTCCTGAACCAGGTCCTCGCCTTCCACCGAGATGTCGAACAGGTCGGCTCGCTCGTTGACCAGGTAGACACGATCGTGAATCGTGGTGGCGAAAGTCAACACGTGGCGAAAACGGTCCGCCGCAGTGGGCTCGCGGCCCAGCGCCCGGCGCAGGTATGCCCGTGCGTGGCGCCGCGCGGTGGGCGCAAAAGTAAAGAAGTAGGCCGCGATGAGATACAGGAAATATCTGCCGCCCGAACGCCCCAGGCGCAGCGATAGAAACGTCATGATCCGCAACAGCGTCATGCTGCCGCGCTCGCGGTGCGTGACCCATTCCGCCCGAACGTCGTTAGCCATGCGCTGGTCCGATTGCCGCTGGCACGAGAAGGCCCTGGGCTACGGTGCGGTCGCCGGTCCGGACGGCAAATCGTACGGAGCCGTTCGGCAGCGCCTCACGCTCGAGTGTAAGCGCATCGCCAGGCCGCACCGCACTGAAGAACTTTGCTGACGCCACGTACCAGCGTTGCGTGGCCCGATTGCTGGCCTGCTCGAGCGCATGCACCACCGCATCGAGCATCACCACTCCAGGCAACACCGGCGCGCCGGGAAAATGGCCCGCATAAGCAGGGTGCGCCGCGGCAATTGTCAGACTCGTGAGTGTCGCGGCGCGGGTTCGCATCGCCCTGGACACTCTACCTGGATGCCGTGCGCTTCATGGCGGTGGCGGCAAGGGAATGCAGAGCCTCGTGTGGCAGCTTGCCAGTGTCGTTGCGCGGCAGCAGGTTGACGAACAGCAGCGGCCGAGGCAGAAACACCGGATCGATCCGCTTGCGCAATTCCTCGGCCACTGCGGCTGCATTCAGTCCGGGTGCCACGACCAGCGCCCCGACGCGTGTAATTCCGTTTGCGGAAGTATCATCCGCATCGCGAATGAAGAAGGCGCCGTCGAGCACACCTGGAACGGCATTCAACTGATGATTCAGGTAAGCCAGCGAGCTGCGCTTGCCGGCGATATTCACCAGATCGGACATCCGGCCGTGCAGCAGGAAGCGATCCGGGGCGGTGACCTCGAGAACGTCGCACAGCGGCGTCGGCTGCTCCACGTGGCCGCCTCGAGCCCAGGTTTGTTCACGCTCCACGCTCAGGTGCACGCCGTCGAAAAGCTGCCACTCCGCGCCCTCGGCCGTGCGGCGCGAGGCAATCTGACCGGTTTCGGTGGAGCCATAAATCTCCAGCAACCTTGTCTGGAAGCGCTGTTCGACTTCCTGGGCGAGGTTCCGAGACAGGGGCGCGGTGGCAGACAGGACAAAGTCGGTCGGCGGCACGGGAACGTCCACCGCCACCAGCGTTCGCAGATGAACGGGGGTCGACACCAGAATCCGCGGGCGCGGCACCGCCTCGAGCTCTCTGCAGACATCGGCCGGGTAGAACGGCCGCCCGGCGCTGAGGGCGTTGCCGCTTTGCAAGGCAAGCAGCACGGTCGATTCGAAACCATACATGTGCTGTGGCGGGACCGTACCCACGATGGCGTGGGAGAGGCCATCGAGCACGCCCAAGCGGTGAGCCTCGAAGCGGACGCAGTTGACGAGCCTCCCCCAGGTCTTCCTGTAAGGGAGCGGCGTGCCGGTCGATCCAGACGTGAACACGTACGCCGCCAGTTGCTCCCGGTCGATCTGCGGAGGGGGCCATGGATCGGCGTGACCACCTGGAGCGGTCTGTCCAGCGGGAAAACTGACGCGCGGCAGATCGATTCGACAGCGTGAATCATCCGTCAGGCAGAAGACGTCGGGCGCGAACTCAGCGAGCTCGCGAATGACTTCGGGCGTATGAGTGGAAGGCAGGAGGCTGATCTTGTGGGCCACGAGGCTCGCCGCGAAGGCGACCGTGAAGCGATACCGGTCGGCGCAGGCATTGAGCACATGCTGACCGTCCGGCAGGATCGCCGCGACACGCATGACGTCTGCCAGGAAGTGCTGAGCCTCTATCGGCACGCCGGCCCGGTACGCAACAACCGCGCGCGGGGAGGGGTGCGATAGCAGCGGAAACGTGGCCAGGGTTCTACTTCGTCCTGTGTTCGCCGATGTAATCCGCGAGGTGTCCCAGGGAGCGGAAGATCTGCTCATTTTCGTCGCTATCGGCGCGGAGCTGCACGCCGTATTGCTTGGACACCACCAGCGCGATCTCGAGGATATCGATCGAATCCAGGCCGAGACCTTCACCGTAGAGAGCCGCCTTCGGATCGATCTCGCCGGCCGCCAGGTCGAGGTTCAATGCCGCGACGATGAACTCCGCGACTTCGCGCTGCAGTGCCCTATTGTCGGCCGGCGGCGCCGGTTGTCGAAGAGGCGACGCTTTGTCGGACATAGCCTTGAGAATTCAGTGATCGGCTGCAGAGGCTCATGATACATGGGGTTAGCTGGAGCGCAACCAGAGTGCGGATCAGCTCCCGTGCCGCCCCATCCGCCGCACTATAAGGTACGGCAGGCGCAGGAGAAATCCGCTGAACAGGCGGATGTGCATCGAGGTCAAGAGGACGTTGTCGCGCCAGTAATCGAAATGCGAGACGCCGCCCTGCTCCGGCCGGAAATACCGCACGGCCGCCGGCAGGTTGATGGCCTCGATACCGCTCCAGCTCAGACGCACCGCGGCTTCGACGTCGAAATCGAAGCGGCGCATCCAGATGTGGGCCCTCATGATCCGCACCAGGGGCTCCACCGGGTACACGCGGAATCCGAAGAGCGAATCGTGGATCCCCGCCCAGAGCGTCTCGACGTTGGCCCAGTAGTTCGAGATCCTGCGGCCCTTGACCCTGATGCTGGGCGCGGTCTCATCGAAGACCGGCTCGCCGAGCACCATGGCCCCCGGACTTGCCGCGGAGGCCGCCATGAAGGCTCCGATCCGGTCAGGGGGGTGCTGGCCGTCCGAATCCATGGTCAGGACGTGCGTAAAGCCCTGGCCGAGCGCTTCGATCATGCCGTCGAGGACCGCCGCACCCTTGCCGCCATTTCGCGACCGTACCAGGACTCGCAGGCCCGGATCCTCGCGCGCCCGCGCCTGAAGCGTCTCGCCCGTGCCATCGTCGCTGCCGTCAACGACCACCCAGACGGGATCCCACTGTTCACGGGCGCCTTGGACGGTCTCGAAGACCCTGCGTCCCGGGTTGTAGCTCGGGATCAGCACCAGGTGGGTGGCCGACCTCGGGGTCATCGGCTATAGCTGTCGATCTGCGAGCCGCGCACCTCTCCCAGCCATTCGGACTGCAGCGCGCCGCCGAGCTGCTGGGCATATTCCCGTTCCAGCGCCAGCATGAACGCCCCGATGTCCGCGGGCGGATCGAAGCGCCGGCCCAGCCGGATGCGCAAGGTGATGGGCAGAGTCGGACAGCGCAACAGCGGCCAGCCCTTGGCCAGATACGGCGAGTCGGTCTCGATGATGACGACCTGCACGGGCACCCCCGCGTGCTTTGCGATGACCGCGACGCTCGCCTTGAGCGGATTGACCGGCTCGCGCGTGGTGCGCGTGCCTTCGGGAAACAGCAGCAGGGCTCCGCCACGCCGCAGATCCGCGACCGCATCCTTGATCATCTGGCGCGGGTGATCGCTGGGGATGAAGCGGGCCAGGCGGGAACCGGCCCCCAGGAACAGGTTCCCCAGGAGCTGCGCCTTCATCACGCAGGCGAGATTCGGGTGCCGCGTCAGAATGAGCAGGGCATCGATGAGCGAAGGGTGATTGGGCGCCAGAATCACAGGCGAACTCTCGCGCAGCGAATCGATGGCGCCCACATCGAGTTTGTATGCGCCCGTCAGGCTGAGCGCCCACGAGAACGCGCGAAATCCCGCCATGATCCCGAATCGTCCCGCGGCCGTTCCCACGTGTCGCGGCAGCAGCGGGTACACCAGCAGCGCCCAGACCGAGAAGATCAGGCAAATCACACCCAGGAGCGCGAGCAGTGTGTAGGCGATGACGCAGTCATGGAGGATCTTGAGCGGCCGAGGCATTGCAAACGCTTCCATTGGCCTCACTCGTCGGCTTCGACCAGGCCCGCGGACTGGTGAATGATCCACGCGATGCCAAAGCCTCCAGCCCAGTAGCTGCTGCGTTTCACGAGCGGGCTCGACTGAAACGCGGCGCCGGTCAGCGAATCGTGGCGGACAAAGGCTCCCACCCAGAACGCAGGATAGCGTTTCGAGAGCGATGCGAGAATCTGCGTCCCGGAATAGCCGCCGCTCGCCTGGAACGCCGGCCGTTCCGCGGTCGCGTACTGCGGGGCGACGGTGTAGAAATAATCATGATAGCGGCGATCCCCGAACAGCGGTCCCGCCAGTACTCCAAGATACCAACCCTTCTGCCCGGCCACGTCGGCGATGTCCACGCTGGCGACGGGCGCAAGGATCCAACCCACCGCGCGCGGCCGGGCCTGGATCGTGAAGACCCGGCGCAGCGGCAGGCGGACGTCGAGCTTCACTTTCTGATCCTGCGACTTCCACAGGTGCAGATCCAGCGACGGGCCGATCTCGACGGTGGAGCGCAGATCGGGCATGCCAGCCCGTGCGGCGTTCCTGCGCACCGGCGTCGTGACGTTCATGCTGATGTTCAGCTCGATCCAGTCCTGGTTGAACAGCCGGCCGCGAATGCCGTTGCGGTCGGCCCTTAGGAATTTTCCCCGATAGTACAAGTACGGTAATGGCAACACGTACGCATGAGCCGTGTCCGCGCCGCGGTAGTCCTGGAATATCACGGTCCCCACACCGAGGCCGAGGTCCCATAGCGGTTTTTCCGCAGCCCCCGTGCGCATGACAGGCGCGCAGGCCAGCGCCGTCATGAGCATCATCCAGCGCAGGTTGCCCGATGTCCGCATTGCTCAGGCGGACACGCCGGCTGCAGCTCGTCCGGTGGCTTCGATCTCGACGAGCAGATCCTGCCGGCAGATGTCCGCCTGCAGATACATGACCTGGGGTCGTGCGCCGAGTGCGCGGTTGAGCTGGGACTGGATGATCGGCAGATCCGCGCCCCTGCGCACGTAGACTTTGTAAGCCAGGGCCCCGAGATCGAAGCGCGCCGCGCCGGACACACGGTTCGCTTCGCCAAGCAGCGCCTCGATGTTCGCAAGAGTTTCGCGCGTCTGGGCGCCGGCATCGCCGACATGCACCGTCTGATGACCGACGATGCTGGCGGTTCCGGAGATGAACAGGATGGATCCGGATCGCTCGTGCAGTACGCTTGCGCGCGAGAACACGGGCTTCGGACCGTACTGCGGCGGGTATTCGTATGCGCTGGTCTGCCGCGGATTCTCGATGACCGCCGGCGCCTCGTGACTGGCCAGGAAGTAGATGACCAGCGGGCTGCCGGCGGCCGAACCGAGCGCACACGCTGCGGGCACGTTGCCGGAAAGGTCGCGGCCGCAGGCGATGAGCGCATCGCGGCGCGCACTGTTGAATTGCCGATAGCGCTCCGTGCCGTGCGTGTCGAGGTTGATCTGCGGCAGGTAGTTCCAAATGCGCAACAGGTGAGGGTAGCCCAGGGCATCCAGCGTCGCGAAGATCTCGCGATAGGCCTGATCGGTGGCCGCATGCAGCGCTGAGGTGCGGCCATTGCGAGTGGGCCGCGTGGCGTGCAATTCGGGCGCGGAGATGCATCCGAAGAGCACTCCTTCACCGTGGCGATAGCGAACCTGGCCCCGTTGACCGGATTCGGGCGTGCGCTGCATTCGCCACACCTCGCAGACTTCGCCGCTGGAGCTCAGCACGGGCGTTCTGATATCGGCCACCGGGATGTCGTCCGCCGCGAGCGCCGCCGCGGGGCCGACGTCGAATGTCGCAACGCCCAGTACGCCCTCCCACCGCCCCCCGGGGCGCGCGAGGGGCAGGTAGTCGACCTGGAGACCCGTTTCTAAAGCCATCAGCCCGCGGTCATCCCTGGTTCCCCTCATTCCGCAAGGTAACGCTGCAGCGCATTGGATTGCCGGCCCGCGAGCGCCTGGCGCTGACGCACCCGTGCGACATCCATCAGCATCCGGCCCGCCCAGCGATACACGTTGTTTTCCTTCACCGTGCGGCGCATGAGCTGCATGCGCTCGCGCCGCTGATCCCTGGGCATCGCAATGGCCGTCTCGATCGCGGCGGCGGTCTCCGATACGTCGAAGGGGTTCACGAGCAGAGCCTCCAGCAGCTCGCGCGAGGCTCCGGCAAAGGTGCTGAGGATCAGTACGCCATCCTCATCGTCCCGGGCTGCTGCAAATTCCTTCGCAACGAGGTTCATTCCGTCGTGCAGACTGTTGACGATGCAGAAATCGGCGGCGCGATACAGCTCCCAGACCGCTTCCGGGGTCTGCTGAGTGTCCACGAGGATGATCGGCTGCCAGGATTCGAAGCGGAACTTCGCGTTGATACGCTGCATTTCCGCCACGGTCTGCTCCTGCAGTGCCTGGTAGGCAGGAAGCTTGCTCCTGGAGGGAGCTGCGATCTGCAGCAGCGTGACTTTACCTCGCAGGTGCGGACGGCGGTCCAGGAGGATTTCAACAGCCTGGAATCGCTCAACGATCCCCTTGGTGAAGTCCCAGCGTTCCACGCCGAGCCCGAGTGACACGCCCTCGAGAATTCCGTGGCGGCGCCGGATGTCGGTCCGGCACTGCGCCACGGGCGGCAGCCTCTCGAGTTGCCGTGGGGGCCACTCGATGGAGATGGGGTAAGGCATGACCTGACACACGTGGCCCTGCAGGGTCACGGTCATGTGTTCGTGGTCGATCTGACATTCGACGAACCTGTCGACGGTCGCGAGGAAATTGTGGCAGTGATGGCGCGTATGAAAGCCGAGAATGTCCGCGCCCAACAGGTGCAGCAGCATCTCGTGCTTCCAGGGGCACACGCCGAAGGTCTCCGCGTTCGGCCAGGGTATGTGCCAGAACAGGACGATGGTGGCATTGGGCTTGTGCTCGCGGACCAGCCGCGGCAGCAGCGCGAAGTGATAGTCCTGGATCAGCACGACAGGGTTGCTCTCGCGCGCCTCCCGCGCGACCACCGCGGCAAACTTCCGGTTGACCTCGCGATAGGTCTTCCAGTCGCTCTCGCGGAAGGCGGGCCGCACATAGGCCAGGTGGCACAGCGGCCACAATCCCTCGTTCGAGAACCCGTAGTAGTAGCCTTCCTCCTCCTGCTGAGTCAGCCAGACCCGCCGCAGCAGGTAGGCAGGATCGCTCGGGGGGACGCGGATGCGATCGTGAATATCGACGACCTGGCGGTCCGCGGTGCCGCTGCCATGCGCTATCCAGATGCCGGCGCAGGCCCGCACGATCGGCTCCAGCGCCGTCACCATGCCGCTCGCGGGCAGTTGGACGAGCGGCCGCCCGTCCGCGCCGCGATTGTGGATGTACGGCTCCCGGTTGGACACCACGATCATCTGCGGGGCCCTGAGTTGGTCGCGCACGACCAGGTGCAGCGCCTGGGCCGTCCAGTTCTCGCGATAGTCGATCTCCAGCCGCTGGCTCTCCTCGATCTCGCGCATCACCTGGCGCACCTGGGACAGCACCGGCATGGACACGGACGAGGAGTGCGCGTCGTCGAGAAATCTCCGGCTGCGGATGTCGCCGATGAGCACGGCGGCCCAGCGCTTGAGCATGAACCAGGCGATCAGCACCACGAGCAGCCCGAGGACGACCACGGAGACCGCCGTGAAGGCGATCAGATAGCGCCGTGCGCGGGTCTGCCGGCTGGCCGCGAACCCCAGATCGTGGGCGACGAACACCGTCAGCGCGGGTTTATCGGGGCGCGCGACGAGGAAGCCGGCCACATGCATCGGACCGGAGGGCAGCAGCACGATCTGACTTGCTCCGGGGCTGGGCGCCGCGTTCAGCGCGCACGATATTTCGGGCGGCGTCGGCGCCGTGCGATAAAACAGCGTGCCGTCCGCATCGCACACCAGGATCGCGGAGATCCTTTTGTCAGTCGCAACATGCGACAGATACTTCCGGACGCCGGTCTTGTCGTGGCGGCCGACGAGATCCACCAGGCGCTCCTCCATGGAGCCTTCGATCAGGCTGGCGCGCAGCTCGATGTCGCCGCGGAACCATTCCGCGAGCATGCGATCGACGTGCGGCATGGCGAAATAGGCGACGACGGCCGAGGCGAGGGCCAGCGGCATGACGAACCGGAGGATGATGGAGCGCAGCATCCGCGAACTGTGCCGCTACCCCTGCTTGAATGCAACGGAAAACCGGCTGCCACGCTCGTCGATTCCGCTTGAAACCTCGACCGTGCAGCCGTGCAGGCGTGCGATCTCCTCCACGATCGCAAGTCCGAGGCCGCACCCTTCGCCGTTGGAGTCCGCCATGCGGTAGAAGCGCTCGAATATCTTCGGGCGCTCGTCCTGCGGAATCCCGGGTCCGTCATCCAGCACGGAGAGTGTCGGCTGCGGGCCGCCTTCGACGATGACCGACACGCTGCCGGGCCTGTGTCCGTAGCGAAATGCGTTGTCGATGAGGTTGGAAAGCAGCTCGCCCAGCAGACGGTGGTCGCCATTGACCGATACAGGCGTATCCGGCACGACGAGGCCGAAGTCGATATCGCGCTCCAGCGCCCGCGGGATCCACTCCTCGCCAACCCGCCGCGCCAGCGCAACGAGATCCAGCGGCTGCAGCTCGACTGCCGAAAGGGCTTCGGGGTCGGTGCGCGCCAGGGCCAGGAGTTGTTGGCTCATCCGGCCCGCTCGTTCGACGGAACGATGCAGCGCGCGCAATGCTTCACGTTCGCTCGGAGTGTCGGGTGCCCTTTGAGCACGCTCAGCGTGCAGCATGACCGCCGCGAGCGGCGTCCTCAACTGATGCGCGGCGTCGGCAACAAAACGCCTCTGCGCTCGCATTGCGCTGCCGAGGCGCGCGAGCAGCTCGTTGATGCGGGCGGCGAGGATCCGTGCTTCCCGTGGGAGATCCGTCTGGGGGACCGGGGACAGGTTGTTCTGGTCCCGTGCCTCGATCTGGGCGGCGAGGTCGGTCAGGGGCTTCAATCCGCGCGAGACGCCCAGCCACGCCAGCGCCACGGCGATCGCCAGCAGCGCCACTTGCGGCGCCACCATCGCCACCAGGATGTCGCGTGCCAGAGTCACCCGCTTGATCAGAGTTTCGGCGATGGTGACCGTGACCGTGTCGTTCGCGAGCGCCGGTGTGACTTGGGTCGATACGACGCGAACGCGCTGTCCGTTCACGATTCCATCGGCGCGCCGTATGCCGTTGCTATGCAGCGTGCCTCCCTGGGGCAGGACGGCTGCGCCCGCGATGTAGCCGCGCCGCCGCGAGCTGATCCTGAAATAGGTCTTGTCGATCGCGTCGAACTGGATGATCTGCTGCGCGACGCGCGGCAGGTCGAACTCGATCGTGCCGTGCTCGGAGCGGATCGCCTGGGCCAGTGCGCGCGTGGAGTCCGTGAGCCACCGGTCATAGACCAGGTTCGCGAAGTGCAGCGCGGTGAAATAGCAGGCGAGGGCATCCAGCGCGAGCAGCAGGACCAACACGAATCCGAGCCACGACAGCAGCCCGGTGCGCAGGCTGCGATCAGCCATCGACAGTCGTCTCCAGCAGGTAGCCGAACCCGCGCAGCGTGCGGATCTTCAATCCATACGGGCCGAGCCGCCGCCGCAGCCGATGCACGCAGATCTCGATGGCCGTATCCGAGGGCGGGTTGGCGCCGCGGCTCAGCCGGTCCGCGATCGCCTCCTTGCTGACGACGCGGCCGGGCCGGCTCGCAAGAGTCTCGAGCAGCGCCATCTCGCTGGCCGGCAGATCGACGCTCGTCCCGCCGAGGGACACCCGCGGCTCCCCCGGCACCAGCGCCAACGGCCCGATGCGGATCTCCGCCCCCCGGTCCGCGCGATGACGGCGCACGAGGGCGCGGACCCGCGCTTCGAGCTCGGGCATCTCGAAGGGCTTCACGAGGTAGTCGTCCGCGCCGGCATCCAGGCCAGATACCCGGTCCTCCAGCGAATCACGCGCGGTCACGATCAGGATCGGCAGGCCGGAGAGCTGGCGCCGCAGATTGCGCACGAGCGCCAGTCCGCCCATGCCGGGAACCACGAGGTCCACGATCGCCAGGTCGTACTCTTTCGACATCAGCGTGTTGGCGGCGAGGCGCCCGTCCGCAAACGCATCGACCTCGTAGCCGGATTGCTGCAGCAGGGCGGTCAGCGCTTCGCGCAGCTCGTGATCATCTTCGACGATCAGCAGACGCATCGGATGACTGGCCTGATTCAGGAAGGCCATTGTAGTGAGGTTTGCGCGGCCAAGTTAACGAAAGCTTAACGAAGGGATCGCACCCGCCAGTGCGGGCGTCGCGCCCGGCGCGAGCCCGTGGAGGATGGCTGTGCGGGTGGATTGCGGTGCCAATGATCGGGCACTTCGGGCACACTTCCGCGGCTATGCGTCTGCCTGACTTCCCACCGCTCTCCATCATCAAGAACCGGCTCGTCCCCGGGCAGTGGGATGTGCTCGCCTTCGTGCTCGTCATCGCATTCTTCGTCTACCTCGCCGAGGCGGCGCACGGCCTGACACTGCCGCTTGCGCCTCTGGAGGCGACGCCGATCTCGCTCAACCCCTGGAACCTGGTCGGGTATGCCGCACGCACGGGACTGCGGATGCTCATCGCGATGGGCGCGTCTCTCGTCTTCACGTTTACCTACGCGACGCTCGCGGCGAAGAGCCGGCGGGCCGAGATGGTGCTCGTGCCTCTGCTGGACATCCTGCAGTCGGTGCCCATCCTCGGCTTCTCCATCGTGATCGTCTTCTTCCTGTCGCTCACGCCCGGCCGCGTCGCGGGGGCCGAGATGGCCGCCATTTTCCTGATCTTCACCAGCCAGGCGTGGAACATGGCCTTCAGCTTCTACCAGTCGCTGCGGAGCATTCCGGACGAGCTGCGCGAGGTGTCCCGCAGTTTTCGACTGGGCCCGTGGATGCGCTTCTGGCGCCTGGAAGTGCCGTTCGCGATGCCGGCCCTGATCTGGAACATGATGATGTCGATGTCGGGCGGCTGGTTCTTCGTGGTGGCCGCGGAGGCCATTTCCGTCGGCAATACCTCCGTAACGGTTCCGGGCGTCGGCTCCTACATTGCGGTCGCCATCGAGCAGCGCAATGTCGGCGCCATCGGCTGGGCGATCTTCGCCATGTTCGTGGTGATCCTGGTCTACGACCAGCTCCTGTTCCGCCCGCTCATCGCCAGCGCCGACTGGTTTCGCCTGGAGCAGGAAGCGGGGCTCACCCCGTCGCATTCCTGGGCGCTGACGATGATGCGCCGCTCGCGCATTCTCTCGGTGTTCGCGAAAGTGTTCGCGGGCATTCTGAAGGCCGGCGGCAGATCCGGCCCGGGGTCCGTCCGCGCGGTCCGCTCCTCGGCGGATTCCGATGTCAACCGCTGGTGGATGGACTGGCTGTGGTACGCCGTGGTCGCTGTCGTCAGCCTCGGGGCGATGTGGAAAACCGCGCGGTTCGTCCTGACCGAAGTGGCGCCGGGCGAGATCGTGCACGTGGCGCTTCTTGGGCTCCTTACGCTGCTGCGGGTAGTGGTGCTGATCGCGGCCGCGAGCCTCGTGTGGGTGCCGATCGGCATCTTCATTGGATTGCGGCCCAATGTCGCGCGGATCGCCCAGCCCATCGCACAGTTCCTGGCGGCCTTTCCGGCGCTGCTGTTCTATCCCCTGGTCGTGTCGGGCATCGTTTTATTGAGACTCAACCCGAGTGTCTGGTTGAGTCCCCTGATGGTCCTCGGCACGCAGTGGTACATTCTCTTCAACGTCATTGTCGGGGCCTCGGCCTTGCCCGCAGAGCTGCGGCATGTCGGGCAGAACCTGCGCGTCAGTGGCTGGTTGTGGTGGCGGCGAATCGCGCTGCCCGCGGTGTTTCCGTTCTACCTGACCGGCGCGATCACCGCTTCCGGCGGCTCCTGGAACGCGAGCGTCGTTGCGGAGGTCGCGACCTGGGGACACGCGAAGCTCACCGCGCTGGGCCTCGGGGCCTACATCGCGAATGCGACGGCAGCGGCGGATTATCGGCGCATGGCCCTGGGCACGGTGGTGATGAGCCTGTTCGTGGTGCTCATCAACCGGTTCTTCTGGCGCCCGTTGTACACGCGCGCCGAGCGCAAATTTCGCCTGACGTGAAGCGCGGCTGCGCGAGTGCTGACTTGACCGGGAGACTGAGTGAACGCGCTACCCCTTCTCGATGTGCAAAGCGTGTCGCAGGCTTTTCGCAAGCCCGACGGCGATCAGCTCCTCGTGCTCGAGGGCGTCAATCTGACCTTGCGCGAGGGGGAGATCATCGGCCTGCTCGGCCGTTCCGGCTCGGGAAAGTCCACGCTGCTGCGGGTGATCGCCGGGCTCAATGTGCCCACCGGGGGCAAAGTGCGCTACCTCGGCGAGCCCGTGGGTGGGCCCGCAGCAGGCATTGCGATGGTCTTCCAGAGCTTTGCCCTGTTCCCCTGGCTGACCGTCCTGGAGAACGTGCAGCTCGGTCTAGAAGCGCTGGGGGTGCCGCCGGCGGAGATTCGCCGCCGCTCCCTTGCCGCCATCGACCTCATCGGCCTGGACGGCTTCGAATCCGCCTATCCGCGTGAGCTGTCGGGCGGCATGCGCCAGCGTGTCGGCTTCGCCCGGGCCCTGGTCGTGCATCCCAACATCCTGCTCATGGACGAGCCGTTCTCGGCCCTCGATGTCCTGACGGCCGAGACACTGCGCAACGACTTTCTCGACCTGTGGTGCGAGGGGCAGCTACCGATCAAGGCGGTGCTGCTCGTGACGCACAATATCGACGAGGCGGTGCAGATGTGCGATCGCCTGCTGATCTTCTCCACCCACCCGGGGCGTGTGGTCAGCGAGATTCCCATCGATCTGCCCAAGCCGCGGAACGCCCTGGATCCCCGCTACATCGCACTGGTCGACCGGGTCTACGCCGAGATGACGGCGCGCCCCGCCGGAGAGCAAAGGCATGGCACGCGGGTCGAGCGCTTTCCCGGCACGGGAATCGGCACGATTCTCACGCATGTGTCCTCGAACCTGTTGTCAGGCCTCATGGAAGCGGTGAGCGACGAGCCTTTCCGCGGCAAGGCGGATCTGCCGGAAATTGCGCAGATGCTGCACATGGAGGCCGGGGACCTCCTGCCGGTCGCGGAATCGCTGCAGATGCTGCGGTTCGCCGAGATCGAGCGGGGCGATATCCGGCTGACGGAGGCGGGATCGCAGTTCGCCAAGGACGATACGGACGAGCGCAAACGGCTGTTCTCGCGGCACCTGCTGACCTACGTGCCGCTGGCTGCGCACATCCGGCGCGTGCTGGATGAGCGCAAGGGGCGCTCGGCACCGAAGAGCCGGTTCTTCGATGAGCTCGAAGACTACATGGCGGAAGAGGCGGCCGAGCAGACTTTGCGCACAGTCATCAGCTGGGGGCGGTACGCCGAGGCGTTCGCGTACGACGACAACCAGCAGGCGTTCAGCCTGGAGAATCCGGCGTAGTCCGCCCGGGTGGGCTGCTTCTGGCCAAAGTAAAGCCGACTTTAGAATGGCCTTGACCAAAATAAAGTTGACTTTATAATGGCCATATGCGCTATCTGACATCCCGGCTGAAACACGATCTGCGCAGGAAAATGGTCCTCCTCGCCGGACCACGTCAATGCGGCAAGACGACTCTTGCCAAATCACTGCTGGATGACCGCGGGCAGTACCTGAATTGGGACATCGTCAGGGACCGCAAGATCATCCGCGAAATCGCCTGGCCGAAGGACGCTTCGCTCGTGGTGTTGGATGAGCTGCACAAGGCGCCAAAATGGAAAAATCTGCTCAAAGGCGTGGTTGACGAGTTCGGTAACAAGCCGCCGGTGCTGGTCACCGGCAGCGCGCGCCTCGATGCGTTCCGCAGAAGCGGTGATGCGCTGACGGGACGCCAATATTTCTATCGACTGCATCCGATCGACGTCGCCGAGTCGAAGAGCTTCCTGCCCGGCCTCGCGCTCGCTGCGCGTGTGCAGCGCCTGCTCGAAGCCGGCGGTTTTCCGGAATCCTTTCTCAACCCGAAGGACGCTGCGCGGCTGCGCAACGACCGCATGGAACTGGTCACTCGGGAAGATCTGCGCGACCTGTCCCGGGTCAGCTCGTGGCGCGGCCCCGCAGATCTCGTGGAGCTGTTGCGCGAGCGGGTAGGCAAGCCCACGAATTACGACAGTCTGGCCCAAGGTCTCGGCATTTCACCTCCGACGGCAAAATCCTGGGTCGAGCTGCTGGAAAAACTCTACGTCGTGTTTTTGTTGCCGCCCTATTCGAGCAGTCTGGCACGCAGTATCCGCAAGGATCGTCGAGTTTACTTCTTCGACTGTGCCACAGCGTACGACGCGACCGGAGGTGCCCAGCTCGAGAACCTGGTCGCTTGCAGTCTTCTGAAGTACATGCAATTCAGGAAGGATGCGGCCGGAGAGAGCTGGGATCTGCTCTACCTGCGCGACAAGGAGGGGAGGGAAGTGGACTTCGTTGTCACCCGCAACCGGCGGGTGCACTGGCTCATCGAAGTGAAGGCTTCTGACGGCGACCTCAGCACCGCCCTCAGGTACTACACCGGGAAGTTGCAGCCCCGGGAGTCGCTGCAACTCGTGCTCAATCTGGATCGAGCTCGGGAGAAGTCCGGAATCAAAGTCGTGCCACTTGGCAGATGGCTGGAAGCGCTGCCGTTCGAGATCGATTCGGCGTGAGACGTTGTCGTGAAACATAGAAGTGGTACCTCTAATTTTCAAGCTTGCCAATTGTCGGGCTAGTTCCCAAACGCTTGGGTTTCTGATAGAGTTGCTCCATGCCTACGATTG
Organism: Steroidobacteraceae bacterium; assembly: GCA_050738795.1. Classification (GTDB taxonomy): domain Bacteria; phylum Pseudomonadota; class Gammaproteobacteria; order Steroidobacterales; family Steroidobacteraceae; genus 13-2-20CM-66-19. The sequence goes on along the minus strand of JBOIAD010000020.1, from coordinate 11,257 downwards.
TGCGACTGGGTGGCCTGCGCGTCGTGATCTATCCAAATGATCATTCGCCCGAGCATGTTCACGTGATCGGGGCAGACCGGGAGGCGGTCTTGGAACTGCGTTGTCCCGACGGGCCGGTTATGCTCCGTGAATCCTACGGATTCACGAGACGGCAGCTGCGACGCTTGGCAGACCAATTAAACGCCGCGCTGCTCGAGCTGTGCAGCGCGTGGGAGAGTATCCATGAGTTTGACTGACGCTGACATTAGACGAGCTGAAAAGCGTATGCAGGCGCGCCTGAAAGGGCAACCGCGTGCCACCTCTGCGCATTACGATCGACGGGGGGCGCGCATTGTCGTGGGCCTGAGCAACGGCCTCGAGCTCGGGGTGCCTGTCAATCTTGCCCAGGGGCTCGCGGGCGCAAAGCCGGCCGACCTGTCGGCTATCGAAATCAGCCCGACGGGTCTGGGGCTGCACTGGCCACGGTTGGATGCGGATCTGTATCTGCCGGCTCTGATGGAGGGGGTGTTCGGCACGCGACGCTGGATGGCGCGAATGATGGGCAAGGCGGGCGGGCGCTCCACCTCCTCGGCAAAGCAGGCCGCCGCCCGCGCAAACGGCAAACTCGGCGGGCGCCCTCGCAAGTCGGAACATGCGTGAAACCCGCGCCGAACGCGATATGGGTCGGGGCGTGTGCTTTGGCAGCTCTGGCGCCGGAGTCCCTCAGTGGGTCAAATCCAGGGTCTGCCAGCCGCCGCCGAGTGCTTTGAGCAGTCCCACGCTGGCGGTCAGGCGGCGGCTGTTGAGGTCGCGCAATGTCCGCTCAGCGCTCAGGGCGGTTTGCTGCGCGATGGCCACGTTCAGGTAGTCCACGGTGCCGGCCTCGTACTGGTTCTGGGTGATCGCGAGTGTCTGCTCCGCAGCGGAGGCGGCTGCTGCTTCCGCGACGGATTCCTGCGCGAGGAGCTTCAGGGTCGCAAGGTTGTCTTCCACGTCCTGGAAGGCTGTGAGCACGGTTTCGCGGTAGGAGGCTACGCTTGCATCGTAGGCGGCCATGTTCTGTTTGACCTGCGAGTGGATGGCGCCAGCGTCGAACAGGGTCTGCGCAAGCTGGGGACCCAGCGACCAGAAGCGGTGCGGAACGTTGAAGAGGTCCGAGAAACGCTGCGATTGGTAGCCGCCGGTGCCGGTCAGCGTGAGGTCGGGGAAATACGCGGCACGCGCGACACCGATCAGTGCATTGGCGGATGCGGCACGCCGCTCGGCAGCGGCTATGTCCGGCCGGCGTTCGAGCAGCGACGCTGGAACGGTTACCGGCGTCTCCGGCACCATGGGCAGGGTGTTGGTGCGCTCGATAATGACGTCGGCCGGCGGGCGGCCGACGAGGACTGCGACCGCATGCTCGAGCGTTGCCCGGGTGACCGCGAGATCCAGGCCCGCGGCCCGCGCTGATTCCAACTGGGCCTGCGCCTGGGTGACGTCGGTGCGCTGTGCGACACCGGCGTCGTAGCGGTTCTGCGTGATTTTCAGAGCGCGCTCGTAGGAGACGATGGAGCGCTCGTACAGGTCGAGATCGGTATCGATGGCTCGAAGCTGCAGATAGCTTTGTACGAGCATCGCCTGCGCCGACAACAGTGCGTTGGCGAGATCACTCTGGCTCGCCACGGCCGCGGCCTGGTTCGACTCCACGGTGCGACGGATGCGGCCCCAGACATCGATCTCCCAGGCGAGCGACAGACTCACCCGATCGCTGGTATTCGTCTGGGCCGGCACCGTCTGCGTCGTCCCGGGCTGGGTCTGGGTGCCGGCTCCCGCCACTTGCGCAGTCAAGGCGTTCTGACTGCGTGTGCTGGAGGCATTGGCGGTTATCTGCGGAAAATAGTTCGCGCGAGCGCCGCTGACGAGGGCGAGCGCCTGCCGGTATTGAGCTTCCGCCAGGATCACGTTCTGATTCGATACCTGCACCTGCTTCACCAGCTTGTCGAGCACGGGATCGTTGTAGACATCCCACCAGTTCCCGCGCGCGGCGGCATCGTTGGGCTGCGCCAGTTTCCAGCCCTCCGCCTCCTTGAAAGCGGGAGGCGTCTCGACCCGGGGACGCACGTAGTTCGGACCAACCGAGATGCATCCCGACAGAGCCAACGTCAGGGTAAGCGCACAGGCCTGGCACTTGATCATGCCGCACCCTGTGCGGTAGGCGCGCTCGGTGCCCCCTGCCGACGTCTCAGATGAGTCTTCGCCCACGTGCTGAAGCGGTCGAAGTACACGTAGATCACCGGGGTCGTGTACAGAGTGAGGAGTTGGCTCAGGATGAGTCCGCCGACGATGGCGATGCCGAGCGGCCGGCGCATCTCGGCGCCGTCGCCCGTTCCAACCGCCAGCGGCAGCGCGCCAAATAGGGCGGCAACCGTCGTCATCAGAATGGGCCGCAGGCGCATAAGCGAGGCCTGATGGATGGCCTCCCGCGGCTCGAGCTGGCGCTCCCGCTCCAGTTGCAGGGCGAAGTCGATCATCATGATGGCGTTTTTCTTCACGATGCCGATCAGCAGGATGACGCCTATGAGGGCGATGATGCTGAATTCCGTTCCGGTGAGCAGCAGGGCGAGGAGTGCGCCAACACCCGCGGACGGCAGCGTTGACAGAATGGTCACCGGATGCACCAGGCTCTCATAAAGGATCCCCAGGACCAGGTACACTGCAAGCAGGGCTGCGAGAATCAACAACGGCTGATTCGCCAGTGCATCCTGGAACGCCTTGGCCGTTCCCTGGAAAGTTCCGCGCAACGTGGCCGGCGCGCCGAGCTTCGCGAAGGCGGCATCGATGTCGCGCGTCGCATTGGAAAGAGATACGCCGGGAGCCAGATTGAACGAAATCGTCGATGCGGCGGACTGTCCCTGGTGGTTGACGACGAGCGGCGTGGACGTAGTTCCCCACGAAGCGAGATCGGAGAGCGGAACCTGTTTTCCGCCCGGAGCGATCACGTGCACGGTCTCGAGCACAGTGGGGCTTTGCCAGAACGCGGGTGCGGCTTCCATGACCACGTGGTACTGATTGAGCGGATTGTAGATCGTGGACACCTGGCGCTGACCGAACAAGTCATTCAGGGTCGCATCGATCAGGCTCTGGCTGAGCCCGAGCCGCGCGACCGCATCCCGATTCACGACGAGCGATGTCTGCAGACCTTTGTCCTGCGCGTCGGTGTTGACGTCGGCGAGATCCCGTACGCTGGAGAGAGCCGCCCTGACCTTCGGTTCCCACGCGCGCAACTCATCGGTGGTGTCCGCCTGCAGCGTGTATTGATACTGCGCGCCTCCCGAACGCCCCCCGACACGAATGTCCTGTACGGGCTGCAGGAACAGGTTGGCACCCGCTTCATGAGAGAGCTTGCCGCGCAGCCGCGCGATCACCTGGTCCGCGGAGAGCTTGCGCTGGGTGCGCGGCTCGAGCGAGATGAACATGTTGCCGCTGTTGCGTTGGCCCCCGCCGGTGAAGCCCACGACCCCATCCACAGCCGGATCGTGCTTCACGATCGCGACGAAGTCCCTGAGCTTCGCCTGCATGGCCTGGAAGGAAATGCTCTGGTCGGCCTGGATCGAGCCGCTGAGGCGCCCGGTGTCCTGCTGCGGGAAGAATCCCTTGGAGATGGCGATGTACAGATAGATGGTCAGGGCCACGGTAATGCCCAGGATGAGCATCATCGTGCGCCCGTGCTCGAGCGCCCAGTCGAGCGTGCGGTGATAGCCGGACTGAAGCGAGTTGAACGCCCGCTCGCTCGCGTAATAGAAGCGGCCGTGAGGAGGCTCTTCGTCGCGGGAGCGCAGCAGGCGCGCACACATCATCGGTGTCGTGGTCAACGACACCAGGAGTGAGACGAGAATGGCCGCGGACAGGGTCACCGCGAATTCGCGAAACAGCCGGCCGACGATGCCGCCCATAAGCAGGATGGGGATGAAAACGGCGATGAGCGACAGGCTCATCGACAGGACCGTAAATCCGACTTCGCGCGCGCCCCGCAGCGCGGCCTCTCGCGGCGGCATGCCTTCCTCGATGTGCCGCGAGATGTTCTCCAGTACCACCACCGCGTCGTCGACCACGAAGCCTGCGGCGATGGTCAGAGCCATGAGGGAAAGATTGTCCAGGCTGTAGCCGGCGAGGTACATCACGCCGAAGGTGCCTATGAGCGAGACCGGCACGGCGACGAGCGGAACGAGAGCAGCGCGGCCGCTGCGCAGGAACAGAAAGACCGACAGCACGACGAGCGCGACGGAGATCATCAACGCACGTTCGACCTCATGCAGTGAGGCGCGAATCGTAGGCGTGCGATCCATCACCACGGCGAGCGCAACACTTGCCGGAATCGACGCCCGCAGGCTGGGCAGCAATGCCCTGACACCGTCAACCGTCTCGATGATGTTGGCGCCAGGCTGCCGGAAGAGCACCAGCAGGACCGCCGGCTCGCCATTGGAGATCCCATCGTTACGAACGTCCTGCACGGAGTCCAGGACCTCGGCCACATCACGCAGCCGGACCGCGTTGCCGTTGCTGTACGTGATGATGAGCGGCTGATAGTTGGCCGCGGTTTTGGCCTGATCGTTGGCTAGGATCTGCCAGTGGTGCTCGCCGTCGTCGAGCGAGCCTTTCGGGCGATTGGGATTCGTGGCGACGATGGCATTGCGGACGGTCTCAGGACTCAATCCGTACCCATTGAGCTGCGAGGGATTCAGCTCCACCCGGACCGCCGGCAAGGAGCCGCCGCCCACCGTCACGTCACCGATGCCGCGGACCTGCAGCAGCTTCTGCGCCAGAACCGTCGATGCCGCGTCGTACATCTGTCCGCGCGACAGCGTCTGGGAAGTCAGCGCGATGATCATGATCGGCGCATCCGCGGGATTGACCTTGCGGTAAGTCGGATTGCTCGGCAGGCCGGTCGGCAGCAGCGCGCGGGCCGCATTGAGGGCGGCCTGGACGTCACGCGCGGCGCCATCGATGTCGCGGCTCAAATCGAATTGCAGCGTGATCCGCGAGGAGCCGAGCGAGCTCCCCGAAGTCATCTCGGTGACGCTTGCGATGCGGCCGAGCGAGCGTTCCAGTGGCGCCGCGACGGTAGCGGCCATCGTGTCGGGGCTGGCGCCCGGCAGAGACGCTGAGACCGAAATCGTCGGAAAATCCACTTGCGGCAAAGGCGCCACGGGAAGCAGGCTGAAGGCGACGGCACCGGCGATGATCACGCCCATGGTGAGCAACGTCGTGGCGATCGGGCGCAGGATGAATTGCCGTGACAGATTCATGCGACCGTCACCGGCGTATTTCCGGCGTCATCGCCGCGCTTGTTCTGCGGCCGCCGGCGCCGCCATTGCGACAAACTGTCGAAGGCCAGGTAGATCACCGGAGTGGTGAAGAGTGTCAGCACCTGGCTCACCAGCAGACCGCCCACCATGGTGATGCCCAGCGGGTGGCGCAGCTCCGATCCCATGCCGGTGCCGAGCATCAGGGGCAGTGCGCTCAGCAGCGCCGCCATCGTCGTCATCAGGATGGGCCGCAGGCGCAGCAGCGCCGCCTGATAGATCGCCTCCCGGGCGGACTTGCCTTCGCCCCGCTCGGCCTGCAGCGCGAAGTCGATCATCATGATCGCGTTCTTCTTGACGATGCCGATGAGCAGGACGATACCGATGATGCCGACGATCCCCAGGTCCTGGCCCGCCACCATCAGAGCGAGCAGCGCACCGACACCGGCCGAGGGAAGGGTGGACAGGATCGTCACCGGGTGGATGTAACTCTCGTACAGCACTCCGAGCACGATGTAGACCGTCACGATGGCCGCAAGGATCAGCCACAGCGTGTTGGTGAGGGAGGCTTGAAACGCGAGCGCCGCGCCCTGGAAGCTGGTCTCCACGCTCGCCGGCAGTCCGATTGCCTTCTCGGCGTCGCGGATGGCGCTCACCGCGTTGCCCAGCGAGGCACCCGGGGCGAGATTGAACGAGATCGTCGCGGCGGGAAATTGCTCGATGTGGTTGATGACGAGAGGCGAGATTCGCTCGGAGACCTTGGCGACGCTCGAGAGCGGGATCTTGTTGCCGTTCACCGCCGCCACGTACAGATCCCGGATCTTCTCGGGACCCTCCTGGTCGCGGGGGCGCACTTCCAGGATCACCCGGTACAGGTTCGATTGCGTGAAGATGGTCGAGACGAGACGCTGGCCGTACGCGTCGTACAACGCATTGTCGATTGCGGCTGCGGTGACTCCAAGGCGGCCGGCGGCGTCGCGATCTATATCCACATAGATCTCGAGGCCCTGATCTTCGAGATCGCTTGCCACATCGGCGAGCTGCGGATCGCCCTGCAGTCTGGCGACGAGCCGGCCTGTCCAGGTGGACAACTCCACGGGATTGGGATCCACGGCGCTCAACTGGTACTGAGTACGGCTCACGCGCGCGTCGATGGTCAGATCCTGCACGGGCTGCAGGTACATCGTGATGCCCTGGACGGCGGCAATCTTCGGCTCCAGCCGGCGGATCGCGCCCAGAGCGTCCACGTTCCGGCTGCCTTTGGCGACGAGATTGATGAGCATGCGGCCGCTGTTGAGCGTGGTGTTCGTGCCATCGACGCCGATGTACGAGGAGATGCTGTCCACGGCTGGATCCTGCAGGAGCAGCCGGGCGAGGGCGCTCTGGCGCTGCGACATCTCGGAGAACGAGACGGACGCCGGCGCCTGCGTAATGGCCTGGAGGAGGCCGGTGTCCTGCGACGGGAAGAAGCCCTTCGGAATGAGTATGTACAGCAGCACCGTCAGCGCAAGCGTCGCTCCCGCTATGATCAGCGTGAGGCGCTCGTGATCCAACACCCACGTCAGGGCGCGCCCGTACTGCTCGGTCAGGCGCTGGAACAGATGGCCCGCTCCGCGCAGCAGGCGCCCCTCTGTCTTCTCGTCCGGGGGAACGAGAATGCGTGCGCAGATCATCGGCGTGAACGTCAGACTGACGAATGCCGAGATGAGAATGGACACGGCCAGCGTGACGGCGAATTCCCGGAACAGCCGTCCCACCACATCCGCCATGAACAGCAGGGGGATGAGGACGGCGATCAGAGAGACCGTCAGCGAGATGATGGTGAAGGCGATCTGCCGGGAGCCCTCCAGCGCCGCCTGCTTGCGCGGCATGCCCTCTTCGACGTGGCGCGAGATGTTCTCGATCATGACGATGGCATCGTCCACGACGAAACCGGTGGCAATGGTCAGGGCCATCAGCGAGAGGTTGTTGAGGGAGAACCCCGCCAGATACATGACACCGAACGTCCCCACCAGGGAGAGTGGCACGGCGATGCTTGGAATGATGGTGGCCGACGCGCTTCGCAGAAACAGGAAGATGACCATCACGACCAGCACGACGGCAAGCATCAATTCGAACTGTACATCCCGCACCGACGCACGGATGCTGGTCGTACGGTCTGTCAGAATGGCGACGTCGATGGCCCCGGGCAGGCTGGTCTGCAACTGCGGCAGCAACGCCTCGATGCGATCGACGGTCTGGATCACGTTCGCGCCGGGCTGGCGCTGAATGTTCACGATGATTGCGGGAACCAGCTTGCCGTCCCGCGCCGTGGCCGACCACGCAGCGAGCTTTACGTTCTCGGCGTCCTCGACCACCGTAGCAACATCCGCGAGGCGCAGCGGGGCACCGTTGTTGTACGCGAGAACGATATTGCGATAGTCGTCTGCGCTGCGGAGCTGATCGTTGGCGTCGATCGTGTATGCGCGCAGCGGACCGTCAAAACTGCCCTTGGCCTGATTGACGTTCGCGTTGCCGATCGCCGTGCGGATGTCCTCCAGCATCAGGCCGTGGGATGCGAGCGCGGTGGGATCGACCCGGATGCGAACGGCCGGACGCTGACCACCGCCCAGGCTGACGAGACCCACGCCTGGGACTTCCGACAGCTTCGGAACCAGCCGGGTATCGACGAGATCCTCGACCTGGGTCAACGGCAGCGTCGGCGAGCTTACGGCGAGCGTCACGATGGGCGCATCGGCCGGATTGACCTTGCTGTAGACCGGCGGCATCGGCAGGTCGATGGGCAGGAAGGAGCTCGCCGCGTTGATCGCAGCCTGCACTTCCTGCTCCGCCGTATCCAGGGACAGGTCCAGGCTGAACTGCAAAGTGATGACCGACGCGCCGCCGGAGCTCGACGAGGACATCTGCGACAGCCCCGGCATCTGGCCGAACTGACGCTCCAACGGAGCGGTGATCGCCGAGGTCGTGACGTCGGGACTCGCCCCGGGGTAGAGCGTCTGCACCTGGATGGTCGGATAGTCCACTTCCGGAAGAGCGGATACCGAGAGGACGTGGTAGCCGATCATTCCGGACAGCAGAATGGACAACATCAGCAGCCACGTCGCGACCGGCCGCTCGATGAAGAGCGCGGACGGATTCACTGGGGTGCCTTGCCACCCGTGGTGGGCTTCTTGCCACCCGCCGCGTCTGCGCGGCTGCCTTTGCGAGGCGGCGCCCCGGGAGCGGCGTTCGAGGCCGCCTCGATCACGGAGACCTTCGCGCCGTCGCGCAATTTGTCCAGGCCGTCGATCACCACGCGCTCGCCCGATTTCAGGCCGCTCTCGATGGAGACGACCTCACCCGAGGCAGGTCCCAATGCGACCTTGCGCAGAGTGACGCTGCTCTTCGCATTGACCACGTACACGTAAGTACCCGGCGCCCCACGTTGCACGGCGGCGCTGGGAACCAGCGTTACCCCGGTCAGCGTCTCGATTCTCAGGCGCGCGTTGACGAACTGGGCGGGGAACAAGACATCGTCCGTGTTCGCGAACTGCGCTTTCAGTTTCACCGTGCCGGTGGTGGCGTCGATCTGATTGTCGATGGCGGTGAGCTGTCCGTGGGCCAGCGCCTTGCCGTCGCGATCCAGGGCATCCACGGGCAATTCCTCGCCCTTGCGCCAGTGCGTGAGGATTCGGGCGAGCTGACCGGCCGGAACGGCAAAGACCACGGTGATCGGATGGGTCTGGGTGAGCAGCACGAGGCCGGTCGTGTCGCTCGCATGGATTATGTTGCCCGGGTCGATCTGGCGCAGGCCGACGCGGCCGGGAAAGGGGGCGGTGATCCGCGTGAACTCCAGTTGCAGGCGGGCGTTCTCGAGCTGTGCCTGATCGGACTTCACGGTGCCTTCGAGCTGATGCACCGTATACACTTGGGAATCGACCTGCTGCCTGGCGATCGAATCCTTGGCGAGCAGCCCGCTATAGCGTGCGAGATCGATGCGTGCGTCGAGGAGTTGCGCCTGATCGTGGGCGAGCTGACCGGCCGCCTGATCGAGCGCGACCTGGAAAGTCCGCGGGTCGATGCGCGCCAGCAGATCGCCGCCCTTGACGAGCTGCCCCTCGTGGAACGGTACGTCTATCAGCGGCCCGTCGACCCTGCTGCGCACGGTGACGGTATTCAATGCAGTGACGGTACCCAGAGCGTCCACGCTAAGATCGACGTTTCCTGTGGTCGCCGTGGCAGCGCGCACCGGGACAGCGCGGCTCGCATCACTACGACGCTTGCTCTCGGCGTTGACAGTGGCGTTATGCTTGAGGAGTGCGAGTACACCGATCACTGCCACCAGTGCCAGAGCGGCCGCGATCAGCACCCGCTTGCGGCGCAGACGGGCCTGGCTGTGCTGCTCTTCCGTGACCGGTGGACCCGAATCCGGCGCCATTAATTCTGCCTCGCGTGGCGGTGGCTACGTTGGTTCGCGGCTGCCCTGTGGGGGTGAGCTTGGGCCGAGAGCATATCTTGAGGAGCACATGGACATGACGGAATCCGGCAACCCGGCTGCAAGGCCGAAACTGCTCATCGTGGACGACGATGACGAGCTGTGCTCCATGCTGGCGGAGTATCTCGGTCCGGAAGGATTTCTGACCGAGGCGGTGGGCAGCGGGCCGGCGGCACTGGAGCGGTTGGCTCGCGGAGCGGTGGATCTCGTGGTCCTCGATGTCATGCTGCCCGAGCTGTCGGGATTCGAGGTGCTGCGCCGGATCCGCGCGCTGAACCGCGTGCCGGTGATCATGCTCACGGCCCGGGGCGAGGAGGTTGACCGGGTCGTGGGACTGGAGATGGGAGCCGACGACTATCTGGCCAAGCCATTCAGTCCGCGCGAGCTCGTTGCGCGCATCCGGGCAGTGCTGCGGCGCATCTGCGGCGAGGGGCATCCGGCGAACGGCGCGATGCAGTGGGGTCCCCTGCGCATCGATCTGCGGGCCCGGCGGGCGGACGTCAACGACCAGGACCTCGAGTTGACGGCAGCCGAGCTGCGGATTCTCGAGCTGCTGGTGCGGGCAGACACGAAGACGGTGACCCGGGACGATCTGATGACCCAGGCCCTCGGCCGCCGCCTGTTGCCGACGGATCGGAGCCTCGATACGCACGTCAGCAACTTGCGCCGCAAGCTCGCGAAGGTGACCTCGCGTGTCAGCCTGCAGAGCGTGCGAGGCACCGGCTATGCTCTGGCGCTGGCCGCCCGCGCAGACGACGGCGCACCCTGAACCCAACATGCATTCCCTGTACTGGCGAATCTTTCTCGCGTTCTGGCTGGCGCTGGCGCTGATTCTGATCGGCACCGTCACCGTGGTGGTGAACAGCGAGCTGCGACGGCAGTTCTCGCAGCCGTGGGTGCAGCGCGCCGAGCTTTACGCGCAGGCGACTCAAGCTTTCGAGTCCGGAGGCGCGCAGGCGCTGCGGTCATGGTTGCAGGCGCTGCGTCCCGATGTCTTCGGGCTGACGTACATCACCGATAGCACCGGAAAGGAGATGCTGGGACGTCCCGTACCGGACTTTCTGAGCGATCCCCCGGCGCGGCGCGCCGCTGAGAAGCGCGCGAGCTTGCTGCATCCCGTGATCAGATCGGTCGGCGGTCCCCTGGTGCTGGTCGGTCCGGACGGCAAGGCGTTTCATGTGATCGTCGGTCCGCTTCGTTCAGGCCCTCATATGTTCGGCGAGCTGGAGATGCCCGCCGTCTCGACAGCCACGCTGATGATCGCACTCGTGGTGAGCGCGCTCGTGTGCTTCTTCCTCGCGCGCTATCTGGTGGCGCCTGTCGATCAGTTGCGACGAGCCACGCGTCAGATTGCCGCCGGCAACCTCAACGTGCGGGTCTCCCCTAAGCTCAGGGGCCGGCGCGACGAGTTGGGTCGGCTGGCTTCGGATCTGGACACCATGTCCGAGAGAGTCCGCAATCTGCTCGAGCTGAAGCAGCAGCTTCTGCGCGACGTGTCCCACGAGCTGCGCTCGCCGCT
>JBOIAD010000019.1:0-130457 GCA_050738795.1 Steroidobacteraceae bacterium | reverse complement strand
AGACCGCCTTCGCGCTCGCTGATCGATATTGGTTTCATGCTCTGCGGCGCAAGTGCGGATGACGCACCAGGATGTCAGAACTTGCGGGTCACTTGAAGCCCGATCGTGCGCGGCCGGACCGTAATGAGCGCCAGCGGATCCTGGTCCGACCTGATCGCATCGATCTGGGCACGCTTGTTGGTGATGTTCTTGCCGAACAGCGCCACGTTCCAGTCGTTCCAATCGATGGAAGCGCGCAGGCCCACGAGTACATACGCCCCGAGCGGAACGTTGTACTGACTCAGTGTATTCGCCTGCGAATCGGTGTTGCTCCGGTAAGTGAGGTCCGCGCGCAGGCTGCCCGTCGCGGCCGCGCTCAAGGGCACGGTGTAGGTGAGAGCACCGTTCAGCATGACCTTCGGGACCTCGGGCAGGTGGTCGCCATCCACGGCAATGTTCGAGACGCAGTTCACGCCGGGAACGGGACATTGACCGGGGTTGGTCGCCAGTCCGCGCGGGTTGGGCTGGTCGGCGGTCAGCCGCGCATTCTCGTACGTCGCGGCCAGATCGAACTCCAGTCCCGTGGTCAGGAGCATCTGCGACTCGAGCTCGAATCCGTCCACGCTCGCCGTGCCGGCGTTGGTCGTGAAGACGAACGCGCCGGTGGTGTCGGTGCTCTGAATCTGGATGTCGGACCAGCGGATTGCATATGCCGCCATGTTGAGGCGCACGCGCTTGTCGAGGAAGTCCGTCTTCAGGCCAACCTCGTAGTTGCGCAACTGGTCCGGACCGAAAGTGCGCGGAATATTGCTGGCGAAAGGCAGGTCGGCGGCGTTGGTGCCGCCCACGCGGAACCCCTCGGAGGCGGTAGCGTACATGAGCCCGAAATCGGCCTTGTACGACAGGTTCAGCTTGAAAGTGGTCTTGCCGTCGGACTCCGTGTTGGTCTGCGGACCCACCGGGCTCGAAGTGAATCCGCCGAAGGGATGGGTCTGATTCTGGACCGAATCCTGTTCCGAGTGAAAGTAGCGCACCCCGACCAGGCCGCTGAGCTTGTCCGTGAAGTCGGCATCGAGCTCGCCGAAGCCGGCATATTGCTTGATCCGGTTGTCGTCCGTGCGGCCGAAGAACGTGTTGCCGTTCGGATTGGACAGCGCATCGTCGCTGTTGTCCGGATTGAACGGGCCGGCCGCGTTGCCGAACGCGTTCGACTTGACCACCTGCACCAGGAAGTCGTTGCGCTCATGCTGGGAAAACGCGCCGACCACGAAGTTGATCGGGCCGGAGAATTTGGACGCATAGCGCAGTTCGTTCGAGGCTATCGCACGGTTCTGCGGCTGCAGGGTGATACCGGGAATCGGCACGCCGAAGAAGAAGAGAATCGGTGTCGAATCGAATACGAAATCGACGTGCCGGTTGAAGTAGTTGGAAGTTGCGGTGACGACGCCATTGGACATCGTGTAGGTCGCCGTCACGCCGAACACCTGCAGGTTCTCGTTCCATGGGCTCACCGTCAGATCGGTGTTCTTCAGGTCACCGCCGGGAATCTGCGGAAATCCGGGCACCGCTTCGGCGGGTGGAGGAAACGACAGCGCGCCCGGCGGCGTGTAGCGTGCCGAGCCGCCCGTGTGCGTCGTCTGGACGGTTGCACTCGCCACGATATCCAGGGCGTCGGAGGCTTTCCAACGCAGCTCCGCCCGCCCGCCCTGCGTCTTCTCCCAGTTGGCATCGTCGATCGCCCCCGCCGGGATGCGGATGTCGTCGATGAATCCGCTGTTCTGAATGTCCCAGCCGACCACCCGCAGGGCGAGCGCGTCCGGCACGATCGGCAGATTCAAGGCCCCGTTGAACATGAAGTTGCCGCCGCCCTGGGACGTATCCGATCCCTCGCCCTGGACGTAGCCTTCCACCTTGTCCAGAACCGGCTTGCGGGTGATGTAGCGGATCGTGCCGCTCATGGAGCTCGCCCCGTAGAGAGTGCCTTGCGGCCCTTTCAACACTTCGATGCGGTCGAGGTCGAATGTACGGATGTCCGGCTCGCGCCCGGCACCGTCATTGGCGTTGGCGCCGGTGATCACGGCTTCGTCGTAATAGACGCCGACCGTGGAAGGGCCGACCGAGGTTACACCGCGGATGACGTATTTCTTGTCTCCCGGCCCGAGGTCGCCATACGAAAGGCCCGCGACCTGTCCTGCAAAGTCGGCAAACTCGACCACACCCTTGCGCTCCAGAGCCTCGCCGGTGATGGCTTGAATCGCCGTCGGAATGCTTTCCAGGGACTCCTCGCCACGCTTGTCGGCCGTGACCACGACTTCCTCCAGAGTGGTAGTCGTCCCCGCGCTGGCAGTTGCCTCGGCCGCGGCCGCGGCCGCGGGCCGCGGCAGCGCCGCCAGCGAGGCGATGCCGGCGAGGAGGACCATGATGAACCGTGATCCGTGTTGAGTTGGCACGATTGGGAACCCCTGTCGGTCGTTTATTCACCCCCTGCGCACCGGTCCTGAAGCAGCGGACGCGGGCGCAAGCGGCGTTTCAGTCGTAGTAGTTGATGCTGGGATTGTCGCCGGGGCAGATCACGCCGACGACATCGATGCCGTCCGCGGAAGTTGCTTCCAGCGAGTGCAGCTGTTTGCGCGGCAGAAAGATCACGTCTCCCGCCGTGACGTGCGCCTTCCTGTCTTCCGTCCACATGTAACCCTCGCCCGACAGCACGATGATCGCCTCTTCGTAGAGGTGGCGGTGCGGTGCGGCCTTGGACGGGGGTATGTGGCCGATGAACTGCGTGATGAGGCTGGAGCCGATACGCTTGTCCACCAGGATCTGGAAGTAGCGGGGCCCCATCGCGGTCCGCTGCGCCGGGTCCACCGGCACGAGGCGATTTTCGTATTGCGAATCGAAGTTGTCCGGCATCCGCTCGAGCCAGTCGAGCCTGCCCAGCGGGTATGCGAGCACGAACACCTTCATCCGCTGGCCGCCGTCCGCCGTGAGCTGGATCGCTTCGGATGGCCGGATGTAGAGGCCATCCGTCGGCTTGACCCGGAACTGCCGCCCCGAGATGGTCACGCTGCCGCTCCCGGAGCCGATGAAAAGAATGGCATCGCACGCGCCCAGCGTCATGAGCGGCGAGGCGGCGCCGGCGACTTCCATCAACAGTTGCGTCTGATACAGAGCGCCCATCTCGGCGGATACCACGTAGCAATAGCGCAATGCACCACGAGTCGTCATCGGCGCGAGATCCGGCGAAAAGACGTAGCAGCTGCCGTTCAACAGCGCACGGGGTCCATCCCTCTCGGCGACCACCGCAATGGCGCGATTTGCCGGACTGTGTGGATCGTCGAGGGGAGAGCCGCCCGGCAGATTCGTATGGGCCCCGTCGCAGAAGGGTGGATTGCGTGTGTTTTTACAGCCACAAAAGAGCAGCTCCTCGTCCTGTGCACCCGCGGTGAGCTTCAATGGAGAGAAGCCCGTCCCCTTGTGAGAACCGTCGCAAAATGGCTGATTCGCGGATCGGCCGCAGGCGCACCAGAAATACATGCGGCCGGCCTTCACATTGATCAGACACGGTTTCGGCCGCGCAACAACGGGGTGGGTCATATCGGGGCCTACTCTCCCGAACAGGCGCGGCCTTGTACAGGGCGGCTTTAGGCTGATCGGCCTAATCCGCCCCTTCTTTCAGACCCCGTCCGCCGGCCCGGCAAAGTGCCGGCGGCCCGCATCTCAGACCGCGATCAGGGCGTCCGGCTCTTGCACCGCCTGGGCCGCCTGGGCCGCCTGGGCCGCGAGACGCTCGATGGTGAGGTATGACTCCTGCGTGAGCTGCTGAAGGTCGGCGCAGAGGTATGGGCGCAACACCTCGAGGATCTCGGAATAACCCTCGAGAATGGACTCGACGGTGATGTCCCGAGCGTGATAATCGAGGTAGTTGAGCCAATTCTCATTGACGATCCAGGTGACATCGACGATCGCGCGCAGCCGGCGCGGATCGGCGGGAAAGCGCATCAGCCCGCGGCCCTGCAGTGCGAGCATGAAACGCTCCAGCTCCCGCAAGCGCCGCTCGCGGTTGTCGGCGAAACGCTTGCGCAGCAGGGGATCCTGGCGCAGCAGATCGGCCATTTCGCGATAGAAGAAGCGGTACTTCAGGATGAGCTGGAGCTGGCGCACGAACATCGCAGCCATATGCTCCAGCGTCGGGGCGAGATGGTCGCGGTACCACCCGGAGTCCATTTCCCCGATAGCCTGTTGGAATACCGCGAAGATGATCTCGCGCTTGTTGCGGAAGTGATATTGCAGGTTGCCCTTGCTGATGTCGCAGCGGGCGGCGATCCGATTGGCAGACACTGCGGCGGTGCCGTGCTCGTTGAAGAGCTCCAGTGCCGCCTGCAGTATGCGGAACTGTGTGGCGCGGGTAGCCATGGCCTATTGTACCTGCGCCGCCAGCGCCGCCAGCGCCGCGAGCTCGCG
Organism: Steroidobacteraceae bacterium; assembly: GCA_050738795.1. GTDB lineage: Bacteria > Pseudomonadota > Gammaproteobacteria > Steroidobacterales > Steroidobacteraceae > 13-2-20CM-66-19. Next base: position 126,020 of record JBOIAD010000019.1, on the reverse strand, counting down.
CGTCAGGGCCGCCCCCTCCTCGTCCGCCAGCGCCGCCTCCTGCAGGCGTGCCAGCAGGACCGCGCCATCCGAGCGCTCACAGAGCACGTCGAGTTGACCGAGCAGGGCCGTGAAACTGCGCCAGCCACGCTCGTGAGTATCCCCGTAGCCCTTGATCAGCCGCTGGGCCCGAGCCAATTCCACGGCCAGCGAATAGTGGCCGGGGGCGAGCTGCTCTATCCGGGCGAGCCAGCTCTCGATCCGCGCGTTCTCTTCCTGAAAACGCAGCGTCGAGCGACGCCAGCGCCTGAGGCCACCCAGGGTGTGAAGCAACAGGAAGCCGCGGATCGTGGAGGTTCTGATCTGTCTGCCGCCGGTCCAGCGCGCGAGCCAGCCCCTGACACGCGCTGAGCCCAGGACCCACCGCCCCAGTCCGGCGGGCAGCGTGCCGGCCATCTCCGCCACCCGCGGCTTCATGAACTCGGTGATTCCAAAAAGCTGGCCGGGGTCCGCGCGGATCTCGGCGCGGACCCGCGCGAAACGCGAGCCGCGTGCCTTCAGGTCGGCGACCCGTATGGTGTCCTCGAAGGTCATCCACAGCGCGAGGCTGCGGGCGGTCGCCTCCAGCAGCGCGTATGCGTCACCGTCAATCCGCGATCGAGCCTCGAACGCGGCAATCCGTTCGACGCGCTCCAGATAGGTTTCAGCGTACGCCGGGTCCTGATAGTCGATCGCGCGTCGGGTACCTTCCAACACCACCGGCTGCACCGCTTGGGGCATGCGCCTCACCCTCTCGAGCAGCGGCTGCAATCGCGCTGTGCGCGCTCGCAGCGGCACATCCTGCGAGAGCCGCTGCTGGGGCTTTCCCGAGAAACCGCTGTCGCCGCGCTGAGCCCGCTGAGACGCATCCTCGAACGCGGCCAGGTTCGCCCGCACGGCGATGCCGCTTTTGCGGATCGCGTCTTCGAAAGTCTGTTTGCGAAACGGCAGCACGGCGCTGCCGCAAAGCGCGCCCAGCAATACGGAACTGATGACGCTTTGATTGCGCTCCGCCGTCTCCTCCATGTCGAACAGGATGAGGCGCTTCGCCTGGCTTCGAACCAGATCCGTCAGTTGCTGCGTATCGACGGCGCCGCTTCCCATCGCGCTCTTCTCGGAAATGACGTAGGAACGGTGTGTCGATGAGATGAGCGTCGTGCGTTCGGGCGTTACGAGACCGCGTTGAATGGCGCGGCCGGCTTCGGCAAGCTCGGAGGCAACGACGCAATCGACGTCGCCGGGCACCGGCATCAGCGCCATCACCGGCTCGCGGCCGGCCCGCTCGGCGGCCGCTCGTGGGAAGAACTCCAGGTAGTAAATCGTTGCGCCCGTGCGCTGCGCCACTCCCGGCACGGACGTCGACTGTGCGATGTAGGCTTCGGCCTCGGCGATCTCGATGAGCCAGTCAGCCAGCACGCCGCCGCCCTGGCCTCCCAGGGCCGCGATAGTGAGCTTGATCGGCCGCTCGGCCATGACCCGTGCCGTGGGGCCTACAGTTGGTAGCGCAGGCGATTGCGCTCGCTGCGGCGCTGCAATGCCCCGATCACGGCGGCCCGTACCCCATGAACCAGGCGATCCCACCGCGAAGGGTTATAAACCAGTTCCGCACGATAGAAAGATGGGCACAGAACTGCCGCGTCCGCCACCTCGCCGCAGACCCCGCACCCGACGCAACTATTGTCGACATGCGCAACCGGGTCGGCGCGCAACGGATCCGGGTTCTCCTTGACGGTCAACGATGGGCACCCCGAGAGTCGAATGCATGAATGGTCGCCCGTGCACGTGTCCGGATCGACACCGAAGCGTTCGCGCACGACCCGCTTGCCGTCCTGAATCGCCTTGCGCATCAGCGGGCGCACACGCCGCTGGCGATTGAGCTGACACTCGCCGTCGGCAACGATAACCTTCGGCCCCCGGAACTGGGTGCTCAACGCTTCGCGCAGGATCTTGAGCGTTCCGCGCATGTCGTAAGTGCTGGTTTGCTTGACCCACTTGACACCGACGCCCTTGACCGCGTCCACGATCGAATTGTTTCCTTGACGGTGTATGTTGGCAGCGCGTGATGACGGAATGTCCTGCCCGCCGGTTGCCGCCGAGTATCCGTTATCGATGATTACCGTCAGGTCGTCGTGTTTGTTGAATACTGCGTTGCCGATGCCGCTGGTCAGCCCGTTGTGCCAGAAGCCGCCATCCCCCATTATCGAAACTGCACGCTTGCCTCCGTCCGTGCCGAACGCCGAAGCGCCCGCAGCCCCGAGGCCATACCCCATGATGCTGTTGCCCATGTTGAATGGCGGCAGCGTCGCAAACGAATGGCAGCCGATGTCCGCGCTGATGTGCAGTGGACCGATCTCGCGCTGCAGGATCTTCATTGCCGCGAAGAACGGACGCTCGGGGCATCCTGTGCACAGTCCTGACGGCCGCGGCGGTACGAGAGCCGCGAGCCTCGCCGCGGATGCCGGTGAAACCTGGCCCTTGCGCGTGGGGAGGGCGGCTGCGCCCGCCCGCAGCTGCGGCGCCCATTGATCGATGAAGGCACCCAGTCCCTTGCGAAGGACATCGACACTGTATTCGCCGAACGCCGGCAACACGTCCTTGCCGACGATACGTGCGTTGACGTCATGCTTTCTGAGCATCTGGCTCGCGGCCTGCTCGATGAATTCAGGCTGACCCTCTTCGACGATGAGCACCGCCCGCTTGCCGCTGCAGAACCTGACCCATTCCTCGGGCAGAAGCGGATACGTGACGTTCAGCACGTAAAGCGGCAACTTGCTGGAACCGAAGGTGTCGGCGCAGCCCAGCAGCTCCAGAGCCCGCAGAGTGTTGTTGTAAAGGCCGCCCTGCAGGACGATGCCGACATCATCCGTGGCGCCGTCGAACATCTCATTCAGGCCACGCTCGGCGACGAAGCGCACGGCGGCCGGCAGCCGGTTCTCGAGCTTCTCCCGCTCCTGTGCGTAGGTGGAAGGCGGCAGGATGATCCGGCCATAGTCCCGGGAAGGTGCGGCCAGGGCATCGGCGGCCGAGAACGCCGGGCGCCGGTTGTTCCTGGTCTTGAAACGCCCGTAGACGTGGCACGCGCGGATTCGCAGCATCAGCATCACCGGCGTGCTGCTGGCCTCCGATAGCTCGAAGGCATTCTCGACGGCGCGCACGATCGCCGGCAGCTGCGGACGGGGATCCAGCAGCCACATCTGCGATTTCATGGCAAAAGCGTGCGTCCGCTCCTGCATGATGCTGGCGCCCTCGCCGTAATCCTCTCCCAGGATGATCAGCGCACCACCCTTCACTCCCGCCGAGGCGAGATTCGCAAGCGCATCGGACGCCACGTTCGTTCCAACTGTTGACTTCCATGTCACCGCACCACGCAGCGGATAGTTGATCGACGCGGCCAGCATTGCGGCGGCCGTCGCCTCGGAGGCGCTGGCCTCGAAGTGAACACCGAGCTCGTTGAGTATTCCCTCGGCGTCAGCCATGACGTCCATCAGGTGCGAGATCGGGGCGCCCTGGTAGCCGCCCACGTAGGCGACCCCCGATTGCAACAACGCCTTGGTCACGGCGAGGATGCCTTCGCCGTGAAATTCCTCGCCCTCACCGAGGCGCAGCGCTTGGACTTCCCTGGTAAACGAACGCTCGGCCATGGCCGGCTCCGCGCCTACGCCGGCACCAGCGCCAGCACGCGCAGGGGACTGCCGGAACCGTTGACGATCTTCAGGGGCGGAGCAATCACGACCGCGCCGGTCGGCGGCAGCTTGTCGAGATTGGTGAGGCTTGCGAGTCCGAAGCGATTCGAGCCGTGCATGATGGTATGACAGGGGAACATGGGCTCGAAACTGTGTGCCTGGCCGGCATCCGTGCCGACCGTCTCGACGCCTACCCCGAGAATGTCGCGCTCCTTCGCCAGGAAGGGCACACACTGGGGATGGAAACCCGGCGTGTGCGAGCCGTCCGGACCCGCATTGAGAAATTCCTTCGCGCCCGTGCGGTGCGACCAGTCGGTGCGGATCAGGACCCAGGCGTGTGCGGCGATCCGGCCGTTCCTGCGCTCCCACTCCTCCACCACCTCGCGGGTCAGGAGGAAGTCCGGATTCGCCTTCGCCTGCGCCGCCACGTCGATCACACAGGCGGGCCCTATGAAACGGTCCACGGGAATATTGTGGGTGGCGTTATCGGCATAGTCCTTGCCCGTAACCCAGTGTATGGGGGCATCGAAATGCGTGCCCGTGTGCTCGCCGCACGCGATGTTGTTCCAGTACCAGGCGGGCCCGCGTGCGTCGTAGCGCGAGATCTCCTCGAGCGAGAACGGCTTGGAGGGCGCGAACGGCGGCGGCAATTGGATCGTCGGCGTCGCCGATTCGAGCGGTACCGTGAGATCCACCACACGGATGTGCCCGGCGGCGAGCGCACCGACGAGCCGGGCGAGCGTCTGGGCATTCGCGGCCGCGGATTGCGCGGCGCTGGGGGGGGCTGTGCTCATGATTTCTCTCGTAAACTGGCCGAAAGAATGATTGACACTTGAAGTACTTGGCAATATAACATACGACGCATGCCGGCGATATGGGCGCAATCGGGGGAACTGCCAGGATGAGGCGAATAGTGTGCCTGGGCGGCGGACCCGCCGGCCTGTACGCCGCCATTGTGCTGCGCAAGGCGCTGCCTTCGGTACGGGTCGAAGTATACGAGCGGAACCGGCCCGACGACACCTTCGGCTGGGGGGTGGTCTTTTCCGACCAGACCATGGGGAACTTTCGCAACGCGGACCCCGAGACCCATGCGGCCATCCTCGCGAGCTTCCATCACTGGGACGACATCGCGATCCATTTCGGCGGCCGGCGGTTCCTGAGCGGCGGCCACGGATTCTGCGGTATCAGCCGCAAGCGGCTGCTCAACCTTCTGCAGGAGCGGGCGCGTGAGCTGGGCGTGCAGCAATTCTTCCAGCACGAGGTGACTGAGGACTCCGCCTTCCAGGACGCCGAGCTCATCATCGCCGCCGATGGCGTCAACAGCCGCACGCGCAACGCCGGTGCCGGTGTTTTCGAGCCCGACGTCGACGTTCGCAAGTGCCGCTTCATCTGGCTCGGCACCACGCAGAAATTCGCTGCCTTCACGTTCGCATTCGAGCGCACCGAGCACGGCTGGTTCCAGATCCACGCCTACCAGTTCAGCAAGGAGCTCTCGACGGTGATCGTCGAGACGCGGGAAGAGACGTGGCGGGCGCATGGCCTCGACCGCGCGGACACCGCGCAGTCCATCGCCTTCTGCGAGGGCCTTTTCGGCAGCTATCTGGACGGTCATCCGTTGCAGAGCAACGCAAACCACCTGCGCGGTTCGGCATGGCTGAATTTCAACCGCGTGGCGTGCCGGAAGTGGCACCATGGGAAGATCGTTCTGATCGGGGATGCCGCGCACACGGCTCACTTTTCCATCGGTTCGGGCACGAAGCTGGCGATGGAGGATGCCGTTGCGCTGGTGCGCCACATGGCCGGCACGAACGATCTGGATGCCGCGCTCGGCGCGTATCACCGGGAGCGCAGCGTCGAGGTCCTCAAGCTGCAGAGCGCGGCCCGCAACCGGATGGAATGGTTCGAGAACGTGGCGCGTTATGTCCATCTGGCGCCGGAGCAGTTTGCCTACAGCCTGCTGACCGGCAGCCAGCGAATCGGGCATGAGAACCTGAAACTGCGCGATCCACGCTTCGTCGAGAGCTACGAGCGCTGGCTCGCGGGCCACGAGGGAGCCGATGGCCCACGGCCCCCGATGTTCCTGCCCTTCAGACTGCGCAGCCTGGAGCTCGCCAACCGCGTCGTCGCATCTCCGATGGCCCAGTACTGCGCGGACCAGGGTGTTCCGGGCGACTGGCATCTGGTTCACTATGGCCATCTGGCGCTCGGCGGAGCGGGCCTCGTTTACACCGAGATGACCTGTGTCTCGCCCGAAGGCCGGATCACGCCCGGGTGCACCGGACTGTGGAACGAGACGCAGCGCGAGGCGTGGCAGCGCATCGTGGAATTCGTGCACCGCAATTCCCCTGCGAAGATTTGCCTGCAGCTTGGGCATTCCGGACGCAAGGGCTCCACCCAGGTCGGCTGGGAGAAAATGGATTACCCCCTGCCCGCCGGGAATTGGCCGGTCGTGGCGCCCTCGCCCATTGCCTATCTGGAGGGCATCAGCCAGGTGCCGATCGTCATGACGCGCGCGGACATGGACAAAGTTCGGGACGATTTCGTGCGCGCGACGCGGTTCGGGCGGCAGGCGGGCTTCGACATGCTCGAGCTGCACATGGCGCACGGCTATCTGCTGGCATCGTTCCTCTCGCCGCTGACCAATCTGCGCACCGACCAGTATGGCGGCAGTGTGGAGAATCGCCTGCGATTCCCGCTCGAGGTGCTGCAGACCGTACGCACGCAATGGCCCGCCGACAAGCCCCTGTCGGTGCGGATTTCGGCGACCGACTGGGCAGACGGAGGTCTGAGCGGCGATGATGCTCTGAGCATCGTGCGAGCCTTCCGCGCCGCCGGCATCGATCTCGTCGATGTGTCCACCGGGCAGACGGTGCCCGCGCAGAAACCCCTGTATGGGCGCATGTGGCAAACGCCATTCGCCGACAAGATCCGCAACGAGATCGGTATCGCGACCATGGCGGTAGGCAATATCTACGAGTGCGATCACGTCAATTCGATCATCGCGTCGGGGCGCGCGGATCTGTGCGCAATAGCGCGCCCCCACCTGGCGAATGCGGCCTGGACACTGGATGCGGCGGCGCGCCAGGGATTCCAGCCGCAGTGGTGGCCCAAGCAATATCTGACCGGCAAGACCCAACTCGAGCGCAACCTGCAGCGCGCTGCGCAGCCGGGAGGGCCGGTGTGATGGCGAGCACCGCTGCAGCCCTCGCGGGCCGGCATGCCGTCGTCACCGGCGCAAGCCGGGGAATCGGTGCCGCCATCGCCGCCGCCCTCGCGGCGGACGGTGCGCGCGTATCGCTGTTCGGGCGGGACGCGGGCAGCCTGGAGCGAGTTGTGGGCGAATCCGGTGGCACCGATCGGCTGTTCCCGATCACGGCCGACGTGAGCGATTGCACATCCGTCCAGCAGGCCTTCAGCGGCGCCCGGAGCAAATTCGGGCCGGTGCACATCCTCGTCAACAACGCCGGACAGGCGGCGAGCGCGAAGTTCACCGACACCGACGCGCAGCTGTGGAACAGGTTGATCGCCGTCAACCTGACCGGCACCTACCTGTGTGCCCGGCAGGCGGTGCCGGACATGCTGCAAGCCGGCTTCGGCCGGATCGTGAATGTGGCGAGCACTGCCGGACTGCGCGGCGCACCGTTCATCTCAGCGTACGCGAGCTCCAAGCACGCCGTCATCGGCCTCACGCGCTCGCTCGCTCTGGAATATGCGCTGCGCAACATCACGGTGAATGCCGTCTGCCCCGGCTTCGCCGATACCGACATCGTCAAGAATGCGATCGCGGACATCGCAAGCAAGACGGGCCGCAGCGAGAGCGAGGCGCTCGCGGCGCTGGTCGCGACCAACCCGCAGCGCCGTCTCATCGCGCCGCGGGAGGTGGCGGACACGGTCATGTGGTTGTGCCGGCCGGGGTCCGAAAGCATCACGGGGCAAAGTATCGTGCTGGCCGGCGGCGAAGTGACTTAATGGGAGCAGCGAGATGGCGAAGGACAAGTCGACACTGAAATTGATCGAGCCGCACGTGGATGCGGAGACCCGCATCCACGACGATCACCACCTGTCCGTGCGGTTGTGGCTGCGCATGCTCGCCTGCACCAACCGGATCGAAAGTTTTGTGCGCCAGAGCCTGCAGGCAAGGTTCGACACGACATTGCCGCGATTCGATCTGATGGCGCAACTGGAGCGCGCGCCGCAGGGACTGAAAATGAGCGAGCTGTCGCAACGCATGATGGTGACGGGCGGCAACGTCACGGGTATCACCGACGGCCTCGAGAAAGAGGGACTGGTCGTTCGCGAGACCGATCCGTCGGACCGGCGCGTGTTCCGGGTCAGGCTCACCACGGAAGGCCAGAAGCAGTTCCGGCGCATGGCGGCGGAGCACGAGCAGTGGGTGATCGGTCTGTTCGACGGCATGAGCATGAAGCGCAAGAACCAGCTTGCGCAGCTGCTCGGCGAGCTCAAGCAGCACATCAGCCAGTCGTCCGGAACGTGAGTGCTGCAATGACGCATTTCACCCGGCAACCACGCCACTTCCTATGGCGCCAGGAAGGGCGCGTCGGACTCATCACGTTGAACCGTCCCGAGCGCAAGAACCCTCTCACCTTCGAATCCTATGCGGAGCTGCGCGATCTGTTTCGCGAGCTCGTTGCAGTCGATGAGGTCCGAGCCATCGTGCTCAGCGGCGCGGGTGGCAATTTCTGCTCCGGCGGCGACGTGCACGAGATCATCGGGCCGCTGACGCAGAAGAGCCCGGCCGGGTTGCTCGAATTCACGCGCATGACCGGCGATCTCGTCAAGGCGATGCGCCACTGTCCGCAGCCGATCGTTGCCGCCGTCGATGGCGTCTGCGCGGGCGCGGGCGCCATTCTAGCGATGTCCTCGGACTTCAGGCTGGGGACGCCCCGGACGAGCACGGCCTTTCTATTCACGCGCGTCGGGCTGGCCGGCTGCGACATGGGCGCTTGCGCCCTCCTTCCTCGGATCATCGGCCACGGGCGCGCGGCCGAGCTGCTGTTCACGGGACGCTCGATGAGTGCGGACGAGGCACTCGCCTGGGGCTTCTTCAACCGCCTGGTGGCGCCCGAGCAAGTGCTGGAGGAGTCGTTGCGGCTGGCCACGCAGATGGCCGTGGGACCGACGTTCGCTCACGCGATGACCAAGAAGATGCTGCACGCGGAATGGAACATGTCGATCGACGCGGCAATCGATGCGGAAGCGCAAGCGCAGGCGACATGCATGCAGACGGAAGACTTCCGGCGTGCCTACCACGCATTCGCGGCGAAACAGAAGCCGAAGTTTGAAGGGAATTGAACGAGTGCGCACCCGCGGTTTTCTCGACTGGCCGTTTTTCGATCCCGCGCATCGCGAGCTGGCGCAGCGCCTGGACTCCTGGGCCGGTCAGCGTTTCGGCAGTCGCCTGTGCGCGCAGGCCGCGGCGCCTCATGCCCAAGACAGAGATTCCGTCGATGCAACATGCCGGCAGCTCGTGCGCGACCTGGGTGGCGCCGGCTGGACGCGCTATTCTGCGCCGTTCACGCTGGAACGCCCGGATACCGGCTTCGATGTCCGCGCGCTGGCCCTGATCAGGGAAACGCTCGCGTGGCACGATGGGCTTGCCGATTTTGCCTTCGCGATGCAGGGCCTCGGCAGCGGTGCCATCTCGCTGGCTGGCTCGCTGGAGCTCAAACAGCGCTATCTGCAGCGAGTCGCGGCGGGCGAAGCCATCGCGGCCTTCGCGCTTTCGGAGCCCGACGCTGGGTCCGACGTTGCCGCCATCACATGTCGCGCACGCCGCGACGGTGATGAGTACGTGTTGGATGGCGAGAAGACATGGATTTCCAACGGCGGGATCGCAGACTTCTATTGTGTTTTCGCGCGTACCAGTCAGGCGGAGTTGCGCCCGGACGGCTCGGTGGCAGCTCGCGGGATCAGCGCTTTCGTCGTGGACGCCGACACTCCAGGAGTTACGATTGCCAAGCGCATCGACGTCATCGCCCCGCATCCGCTGGCGACTCTGTCTTTCTCGGCGTGCCATGTGCCGGCAGCGCACCGTCTGGGCACCGAGGGGGAGGGTTTCAAGCTCGCGATGCGTACTCTCGATGTCTTTCGCACCTCGGTCGCCGGCGCCGCGCTGGGATTCGCGCAACGTGCCCTCGATGAGGCCCTGAGCCACGCACGCGCCCGATCCATGTTCGGCAAAACCCTGGCCGACCTGCAACTGACACAGGCCGCGCTGGCTGACATGGCCACCGAAATCGACGGCGCACGCCTGCAGACCTATCGGGCAGCGTGGCTGCGCGATCGCGGCAACCCCGTCACACAGGAAGTCGCGATGGCGAAGATGGCCGCAACCGAATCGGCGCAGCGCGCGATCGACCGTGCCGTCCAGATATTCGGCGGCCGCGGAGTCACGCACGGGGAGACCGTCGAGCGCCTGTACCGTGACATACGCGCACTGCGCATATACGAAGGAGCAACAGAGGTGCAGAAGCTGATCATTGCGCGCGAGCTGCTCAACGCGGCACGCAAGGTCTGAGCGAAATGGGAAGCGAGATCCTCAAGCCCGTCCATTGGCCGCGTCCGAGCGGCTACAGCAACGGCATCGCTGCCGCCGGCCGGCAGATCTTCGTCGCCGGCCAGGTCGGCTGGGATGCGCTATGCCGCTTCAACAGCCCGCGCCTGGCGGATCAGGTCAGGCAGGCGCTGGAGAATATCTGCACTGTGCTGGCGGAGGCACGCGCCGGCCCTGAGCACGTCGTGCGCCTGACCTGGTACGTCACGAGCCGGGACGAATATCACGCGGAGCTGGACAACATCGGCGTCGCCTACCGTGCGGTGATGGGAAAGAATTTCCCGGTGATGAGCGTCGTGCAGGTTGTCGCACTCATGGAGCCGGAGGCGAAAGTCGAGATCGAGGCAACCGCTGTCGTACCCGACGCCGCCTCGTCCGTCGACCGGTAACGGCCTATGTGGCGGCCTCCGGAGCGAATTCGACATGCGGCGCGTTCGGGCCGCTGGCCGAGCGCTGCGGAAGCGGCCACCTCTCGTCTGTTCTCTCCGGTGAACCTGGGGCCGCTTCCTCTGCTGCAACGCACCTGGGTGCCGGCGATGGTACCGTGGCGTGCGAGCGAAGACGGTTTCGTCACCCCCGAAGTTCTGGACTGGTACGAGTGCTTCGCACGGGGCCGCCCCGGCGCAATCGTCGTGGAGGCTACGGGTATCCGCGATGTGCCCAGCGGACCCTTGCTGCGCGCGGGGCACGAGCGATTCCTTCCCGGTCTGCGCGAGCTGGTTCGCGTCGTACGTGCAGCCAGCAATGGCGAAACGCGCCTCTTGGTCCAGCTGATCGACTTCCTCTCGATCCGGCGCCGGCCGCCGCCCGCGCGCTACTTCGCACAGTTCCTGACCATCACGCCGCGACACCGCGCGGCATTTGGAAATGCAGCGGCCGCCGACGCGCAAGTGCGCGCCTGGCTATCGTCGCTTTCGCCGGAGCAAGCCGCGGAGGTCCTCGACGCCCGGGAGCGCGAGTCGCTCGAATTCGGCGCGCGCGAGCGGGTGACCGATACCTATCTGGAGCACATTCGCGGACTTCCGAAGCATTTGCCCGTCCTGTTCGCCAACGCAGCCCGTCGCGCGCGCGATGCCGGTTTCGATGGTGTCGAGTTGCACTTCGCCCACGCGTACACGATGGCATCGTTTCTTTCGCGCTCCAACTCGCGCGATGACGGGTACGGGGGTGACATTGTCAATCGCGTGCGACTGCCGCTGGAAGTATTCGAACGTGTTCGCGCAGAAGTCGGCGGGGACTTCGCTGTCGGATGCCGCTACCTTGCGGACGAGTGCATCGCAGGCGGCTCCGATGTGGACGATGCAGTGTTCTTCGGAACTGAATTCGCCCGCGCCGGCATGGATTTCCTGTCGCTTTCGCGCGGCGGCAAGTTCGACGATGCCAAACAGCCCAAAGTAGGCGAGGCGGCCTACCCATACACCGGGCGCAGTGGCTACGAATGCATGCCCTCGTACTATTCCGACGCACAGGGCCCGTTTGGCCGCAACCTCGAAGCCACCGCGCGCGTGAGAAGAGCCATACGTGAACGAGGCTTCACGACGCCTGTCGTGGCAACGGGCGGAATCCACAGCTTCGAGCAGGCCGAAGCCGTTCTTGCGAGCGGACAGGCGGATATCGTGGGTTTCGCACGGCAGGCGCTCGCGGATCCTGACTGGTTTCGCAAGGTCGCCGCAGGCTGCGGATCGCAGGTGCGCCTGTGCCTGTATACCAATTATTGCGAGGCGCTGGATCAAAAGCATCGCCAGGTCACCTGCGAGCTGTGGGATCGCGAGGCGCTCGACGGGCCCGGCGTGAAGCGCTCCGCGGATGGCAAGCGCCGGCTCACGCCGCCCGCGTGGACCCCATCCGGCCCGAAGCCGTAGTGCCAAGGGCACGCGGGGCGCTCACCGGAGCCTGCCCGCGCTATTGTTGTTCCACATCCTGCACCAGCCGTGCGGATCGACCAGCTTTCCCGGGAAAAACGTGCACGGGCCACCGGCGGCATCCCCTGGCTTGCCCTGATACCACGAGCAGCTCGAGCAGCTTGCGCCAGCCTGGTACGTCGGACTCGACTTCGGATCGACTCGTTTCGCATCCGACACATACCCCAGCGCCACCGCCAGGGAGTCCTTCTCACTCACTTTGGCTGGCGGCGCGCCGGGGGCACCCGAAGCCTGCTCCGCGCCCGCGGAGCGGCGTGGCACCAGCCAGCCAGCAGTCACACCTCCCGCTGCGGCAGCCACCATCGAGACGACCCGGCGCCGCGATACGCAACCTGTCATAGCCGCCCCCTCGTGTTCCATTCACTATCATTCAGCCCGCAGCCGCTGATCATACAAGGCGGTCGGCGCCGGCGCGCGCCGCGCGCCGCACTGGTTTAGACTCATGCCATGCAAACCCTGTTGATCGTCTTGATCGGCGTGCACGTCGTTGCGGGCACATTCTGGGCAGGAACGACTTTCGTTCTGGCTCACAACCGCGGGGCGGGTGCGCAGGCCCTCTTCCGCCCGCAAATGGGCTCCGCCGCGCTTGCCGTGCTGGCGGGACTGGGCTTATGGGGAATCGCGCATCGCGGGCCATTCGGACCGATGGAGAGGACGCTCGCCGTCGGAATCGTGTGCGCCATCGCCGCCGCGGGCATCCAGGGCGCGACGCGCAAAAAGGACCCGGTACGCCCGCAGCGCATCGCAGCAGGCCTGTTGTTCATCACGGTCGTCTGCATGGCGGTCGCGCGCTACGTCGGCTAGAGCGTCCGCAATGACGCTCCGCCTCGCCGCCCTGCTCACCCTGCTCGTGTCCCTGAACGCCCTGCCGGACCCGGCGCACGCCGAGTGGCGCGAGCGCACCGAGGCGATCATGGGCACCCGCATCTACGTCGAATTGTGGGACGAGGATGCCGCGAAGGGTGACCAGGCCATCGATGCCGTGATGGCCGAGATGCGCCGGATCGACGCTCTGATGAGTCATTACAAGCCGCAAAGCCAGCTATCGCAGATCAACGCGCGCGCCGCCCAGGAGCCGGTGCAGGTCGATCCGGAGCTGTTCGACCTGATCAAGCTGTCGCTGCACTACTCGCAGATCACCGAGGGAGCCTTCGACATCACCTATGCGAGTGTCGGTCATCTGTATGACTATCCCCATCATGTGCATCCGAACGAGCAGCAGATCAAGGCGGCGCTGCCGGCGGTGAACTGGCGCAATCTGCTGCTCGATCCCGTGCGCCATAGCGTGCGCTTCGAGCATGCCGGCATGCGCATCGATCTCGGCGGCATCGGCAAGGGATACGCCGTCGACCGCGGGATCGCGATTCTGCAGGCGCGGGGAATCAAACACGCGGTCGTGACCGCGGGCGGCGACTCGCGGATCATCGGCGACCGGATGGGACGGCCCTGGCTCGTCGGTATCCGCAACCCCGACGACAAGAATAAGGTGGTCACCCGCATTCCGATCATCGATTCGGCGATGTCCACTTCAGGGGACTACGAGCGGTACTTCGATGAGAACGGTATCCGGTATCACCACATCATCGACCCGCATACCGGCCACTCGGCGAGCAAGGTGCGCAGCGCGACGATACTCGGCCCGACGGCGACGCAAACGGACGGAATGTCGAAGACGGCCTTCGTGCTGGGGCCTGAGAAGGCTCTGCAGATCATCAACCGGATGCCGGAGTACGATGCCATTTTCGTCACTCCCGACGGCAGGATCCTGTACTCCAACGGCCTGCGCCCTCCGAATCAAAAAGAAGCGGCCAAGCCGCCCGTGGGCCCGTGAGCCGCCTGCGGCGCGACAGGCAGCAGCAGCCTGCCTACTGCGAAGTCCCGCCGTGCCTCGCCTTGAGCAACGCGTCAACCTCCGCTTCGGCTGCCACCCAGTCCTCTTCCTCGTGACCTGGCGCAAAGCTCCGCCGCTCGGCACGCAGGTAAGCCGCCTCGGCAATCATCCCCCGCCGGACGTCATCTGAAATCGCCATACGCGCGGGCGCCTTGACGGCCGGTTTCCTGGAGCGCGACGACGACGCTGGCTCCTGGCGCATCGGCCCTGCCGCGGTCTGGTCGTCGGCCTTGATGACCTTGGGGATCTCCTTGGGAATGTCTGGGGTTCGAGTGGTGTTACGAGACGTGTCGGTCGGACGGCGAGTGGCCATCGTGTGCTCCAAAGTGATGTGCCATCAGAGCTTGCGGCGGCCTGCACGTGCGTGCAAGCCAGGACCACAGCCTGTCCGGGAATGCGTCCGCCGATGTGTCCGTTCACCTGTCCGGTGTCCGCTTGCCGGACACCAGCGTGAGCGCCCAGCCCGGGCAGACTAAGCGAAAATATTCGCTACATCAGCCTCTTACTTCCACATGGAGTGTGGCACGAGCGATGCATTCCGGTTCGGCAAAGGTGCCATGGCATGAAGATCGCCGAACTCAAACGCCTCTCCAACCCCGATTCCCCGCTCACGACCGTTCGGGGCACCGAGCGGCAGGACACCGCGCTGCCTGACGCGAACCGGCCGTGGCATAAACGCCGGTGGCTGTACGTTTCCGTTGGCGGCGCCATAGCGTTTGCCCTGGTTGCGATATGGCTGGTTCGGGCGTGGTCCAACTCGAGCCACGTCGTCTCCGCGGACAGGCTGCGCATAGTCACTGTTGCCCCCGGACACTTCGTGCGCGACGTCGCTGCGCAGGGAACGGTGATCGCGGCGGTGAATCCCACACTCTTCGCGATCGCCCCGGGCACTGTTAGCTACCTGGTGCGGCCGGGTGACACTGTGAAGAAGGGGCAGATTCTCGCCACGCTCGACAGTCCCGAGCTGAACAACGAGTACCAGCGCGAGCACGCGACCCTCGACAGTCTGAACGCCGCGCTCGCCCGCCAGCAAATCGAGATCCGCCGGCAACTGCTCACCAGCAAGCAGCAGGCGGACCTCGCCCAGGTCGCAATCAATGCCGCCGAGCGGGAGCTCAAGCGCGCGCAGTGGGCGTGGGACCAGCGGGCCATGAGCGAGCGCGACTATCAGCGTTCGATCGATGACGTCGCGACGGCGAAACTGAATTTCGAGCATGCGCGCGATACCGCCGGCCTCGAGCGCGACAGTGTCGTGCTCGACCTGCGCACGCGCACGCTCGAGCGCGATCGTCAATCGCTGGTGGTCGAGAATCTCAAACGCCGCGTCGATGAGCTCAATGTGCGTTCGCCCGTCAACGGCATGGTGGCCAACCTGGGACAGGCGGAAAAGGCCCGGGTCGCCGAGAGCGCGGCCATCGTCACCGTGGTGGATCTGAGTGCCTTCGAGCTCGAATTCCAGGTCGCCGAGACCTATGCCCGCGACATCAAATCCGGCATGGCCGCCGAAATCACGCTCGACGGCCGCACGGACCCGGGCATCGTCACCGCGATCTCCCCCGAGGTCCGCGCGAATCAGGTGACCGGCCGGGTGCGTTTCAGCCGCGGACAGCCCCCTGGGTTGCGCCAGAACGAGCGCGCCTCGGTGCGGATCGTGCTGGATGAGCGTGACCACGTCCTGAAGTTCGAGCGCGGCCCGCTGATCGACGCAGGCACGCACTCCGTCTACGTCCTGCGGGGGGACAAGGCCGTGCGCACTCCCGTGCAGCTCGGAGCGGCCTCGGTCTCGGAAATCGAAGTCCTCCACGGCCTCGCCGCGGGCGACCGGATCGTCATCTCGGACACGCGTGACTTCAACGACGCCCCCGAATTACTCCTCGCAAACTGAAGGGCTCCCTATGCTCAAGATGCACAACGTCGGCAAGATCTACCGCACCGATCTCATCGAGACGCACGCGCTGCGCAACTTCTCACTGGAGGTCGCCGCCGGCGAGTTCGTCGCCGTCAGCGGTCCATCGGGATCCGGGAAGACCACTTTCCTGAACGTGGCGGGCCTGCTGGAGACGTTCGAATCGGGGCAATACCTGCTCGACGGCAGCGACGTGAGCCGGCTGTCGGACGATGCCCGCTCGCGCCTGCGCAACGAGAAGATCGGCTTCATCTTCCAGAGCTTCAACCTGATCCCCGATCTCAACATCTACGACAACGTGGATGTGCCATTGCGCTACCGCGGACTGAAGGCCACCGACCGCAACGAGCGCATCACGAGCGCGCTCGATCTCGTTGGCCTCGGTTCGCGCAACAAGCATATGCCCTCGCAGCTTTCTGGCGGGCAGCAGCAGCGTGTTGCCATCGCACGCGCGATCGCAGGCGATCCGGCGTTCCTGCTCGCTGACGAGCCGACCGGCAACCTGGATTCGCTCATGGCGCGCCAGGTCATGGACCTGCTGGAACAGATCAACGAGATGGGTACGACTATCGTGCTGGTCACGCACGATCCGGAGCTTGCGCGCCGGGCGCATCGCAACGTGCACGTCGTTGATGGGCAGATCACGGACTTCAAGGCGTACGAATCGCGGCCCGCGGGCGGCTCTGCGCTCGGCGCGGCTGCGGTGTAACGCAAGCGGAGAGCAACCATGTCCGGCTACTACATGCGTCTCGCGTTCAAGAGCTTCCGGCGTAATCCGGGCCTCACCGCGCTCATGGTGTGCGCAATCGCGCTGGGCATCGCGGTCTGCGTCATGACGTTGACGGTCTATCACGCCATGTCGGGCAATCCGATCTGGTGGAAAGGCGATCGGCTGTACGCCGTCACGCTGGACTCGTGGGAACCCAATCAGCCTTTCGATCGCGAGCATCCGCAGCTTCCGCCGCCGATGCTGACCTACAAGGACGCCACGTACCTGTTCCGCTCAAACATCCCCGAGCGCAAGGTGATCATGTACAAGGCGAACGGAATCGTGACTGGCGGTACGGCGGAGCGCAAGCCTCACCGTGTCGTCTCGAGAATCACGAGCGCCGATTTCTTCGCGATGTTCGAGGTGCCGTTCGAATATGGCGGCGGCTGGAACGCGAGCGCCGACCAGCCCCCCGAGCCGGTCATCGTGATCAGCCGCACGGAGAATGACAAGCTGTTCGGCGGAGCCAACAGCGTGGGCCGCACCATCGTGTGGAACAACCATCAGTTCCGCATCATCGGCGTGCTGGACAAGTGGTCGCCTCAGCCCAAATTCTACGATCTGAACAATGGCAGTTTCGATGTCGCCGAGGACGCCTATATCCCCTGGGGCTGGGGAGCGGCCCTCGAGCAGCTCACCGGCGGCAGCTCCGACTGCTGGAAGCCGGAGACGCTCGATACATTCCAGGATCTGCTGGGTTCGGACTGCGTATTCACCGAGATGTGGGTCGAGCTGCCCGATGCGCGCAGCCGCGAGCGCATGCAGTCCTTCATGGACTCCTACTGGGCCGAGCAACACAAGGCTGGCCGCTTCCCGCGGCCACGCGACAACCGCCTCACCGACGTCACTCAATGGCTCGCGAACCAGGGAGTCGTGGAGAACGACAATCGGGTGCTGGTGGGCCTCGCATTCGCCTTTCTGGCCGTCTGCCTGATCAACACGGTCGGGCTGCTGCTCGCCAAATTCCTCAACGGCGCCGCTGTCACGGGCGTGCGGCGCGCACTGGGAGCGAGCCGCCGCCAGATCTTCACCCAGCATCTGATCGAGGTGGGCGTGCTGGCCGGCTGCGGCGCACTGCTCGGACTGGCGCTGGCCGCGCTCGGCCTGTGGGGCGTGCACAACCTGTATGCCAGTGCCCGTTTCAACGAGCCCGGCGGCTACCAGGAGCTCACCCATTTCGATACTGCGAGCGTCATCTGGGCGATCGTGCTGGCGGTCCTGGCCACGGTCGCGGCCGGTCTGTATCCCGCATGGCGCGTCGGCCGGTTGCCGCCCGCCGTATACCTCAAGAGTCAATGAACCTCAGGAGCGCGATCGCCATGAGTCTGCATCTGCGTCCCATCGTCTCCGCGCTGTTGCGCAACCGGACAGGCGCGATCCTGGTCGCCATCCAGATTGCCATCGCACTTGCCGTGCTGGTCAACGCGGTCTACATCGTCAAGCAGCGCGTCGACAAGATGGGGCGTCCGACGGGGATGGATATTGCCAACATCTTCGTGGTCTCCAGTTCCGGCTTCAGCAGCGGCTACGACAATGTCGCAGCGCTGCGGGACGATCTGGCCTACCTGCGCGGCGTGAGCGCAGTCATTGCGGCGACCAGTGTCAACTCCGTTCCGCTCAGTCAAAGCGGCAGTGCGACCACGCTCACGAATCGGCCGAACGACCGGGTGGGCGGCGAAAACGGCAACTACCTGGAAATCGACGAGCAGGGCATCGACGCCCTGGGCCTGCATCTGGCGGCGGGCCGGACCTTCAGGCGCGAGGAGATCCTGCCGCCGCTCGCCAGTGGCACCTCCTCGACCTTCGTACCCGAGGTCATCGTGACCCAGGACATGGCTCGCGGCTTGTTCCCGAATCAAAACGCGCTCGGCAAGACAATCTATACGCCGACCGACCAGCCCGCGACCATCGTCGGCATCGTCGAGCACATGCAGGCGACCTGGGTCAACTTCGCCAAGCTGGGAAACGTCTTCTTTCTGCCGCGGCTACCCTTTTCGTTCAGTGGCGCCATCTACTACATCGTGCGCACGCAGCCCGGACAACGGGATGCGGTGATGCGCACCGTGGAAGAGCACTTGTCGGCCTCCAATCCGAACCGGCTCATCGACTGGGTACGGCCGTTGCAGCGTTTCAAGGACCGGTTGTACGCCGACGACCGCAACATGGAAATCTTTCTCGTGGCCGTCACGGCGCTGATGGTGGCGATCAGTTGCCTGGGAATCTTCGGGCTCGCGACCTTCAGTGTCAGCACCCGCACGAAACAGATCGGAACGCGGCGCGCCGTCGGCGCCCGCCGCAGGGACATTCTGCGGTATTTCATGGTCGAGAACGCCATGATCACCACGACCGGAATTGTCGTCGGAACCGCGCTGGCACTCGCCGTGGGTTACTGGCTCTCGCTCGAGTACAAGCTCCCGCGTCTGGATCTGTACTATCTGGCGGGCGGAATACCCGTCCTGTGGATCATCGGACAGGCGGCCGTGTGGCAGCCCGCCAGGCGTGCCTCGACGGTCTCCCCTTCGGTTGCAACGCGAACGGTGTGAGCAAGGTCCTCGCTGAGGAGAATCGAAGAGCTAACTCAAACGCTTTCGCCACTGATAGCATCGAAGCCCATGACTTCCGTCAACCACGGCTCCGTGCGATCGATCTTGGCGAACCGAACCGTTCTCGTCATCGACGACAACGAGGCCGTCCGTACGGCCTTTGACGTCCTCTTGTCGCTGCATGGGGCCCGGGTGTTGACGGCGGGAATGCCGGCAGAAGGGATCGGTCTGCTCCAGCGCAACGCCGTGGATCTCGTGATCCAGGACATGAACTTCCACCGGGAGGCGACCACGGGAGAGGAAGGCGTCGCACTGTTTCATGAGATCCGCCGACGCTGCCCCGATATGCCGATCATCCTCTTGACCGCCTGGACCCACCTGGAAACAGCGGTGAACCTCGTCAAGGCTGGTGCTGCCGACTATGTCGCCAAGCCCTGGGACGATGCGCGCCTGCTGACGACGGTACGCAATCTGCTGGACTTGAGAAACGCCAGGGCCGAGGCGCAGGCTTTACGCGCCCACAGGCGCGAGGCGCGCGAGACGCTCGCGGGGCGATTCGACCTATGCGGCCTCGTCTACGAGAGCGATGCCATGCATACCTTGGTGGCGACGGCCACGCACGTTGCGCATGCGGACGTGCCCATTCTGATCACGGGGCCGAACGGTGCAGGCAAGGAAGTGCTGGCCGACATCGTGCAGGCCAACTCGGCGGTTCGCTCGAAGCCCTATCTGAAAGTGAACCTCGGCGCCTTGCCCAACGAGCTGATCGAGGCCGAGCTGTTCGGCGCCGAAGCGGGTGCTTTCACGGGAGCCCGCGTACGCGCGGGCCGCTTCGAGGCGGCCGACGGCGGCACGTTGTTCCTCGACGAGCTCGGCAATCTTTCCGGCAGCGGGCAGGCAAAGCTGCTACGCGTCCTGCAGACAGGCGAATTCGAGCGTCTCGGATCCAACACCACACGCCGCTCCCGCGTCCGGATCGTGGCCGCCACGAACAGCAACCTGCGCGCGGCCATCCGCGAGGGGCGCTTTCGTGAAGACCTGTTCTACCGCCTGAACGTCATCGAGCTCGAAGTGCCTGCACTGGCCGAGCGTCGCGAGGACATCGCGCCATTGGCGCGGCACTTCCTGCAGCCGGGATTCGAGCTTGCGCCCGAGGCCCAGGAGGCCCTGGTCCGCTACCCATGGCCGGGCAACGTGCGGGAGCTTCAAAACACGATCCGCCGCGCCTGCCTGCTGTCACCGACGCGCGTCATAGGGGCGGATTGCCTGAACCTGCCGCTCGCGACGCAGCCGGCATTGGAGGAGCCCGCACTGGATCGCGGCACGATCGAGCAGGCGCTGGGCCGGGCACAGGGCGTAGTTGCCCAGGCGGCGCGTGATCTGGGAATGTCGCGTCAGGCACTCTACCGCCGCATGCAGAAGCTGGGCCTGAAGATGGAGGCTCCACACCCTCCGCCAGACACATGATGCGTCTATCCCTTGCGGGACACGTTGCAGGAGCTTTGACGGCTGTTGCGGCCCTCGCAGCAGCGATCGCCGTTGTTGCCCTGCAGTATCTGCGCGCGCCGCTGACCGCAGCGCTCGCCGGGGTATTCATCGCCACGCCGTTGATTCTGTGGCTGGCCAGTCGCGTGACGCGGCAATGGTCGCGCGTCCTGCATGCCGTGCGTGACGGCATCGTGAGCCTGCGCGACCACGACTTCAGCGTCAGCATCGGCCGTGTCTCGGATGACGAGCTCGGGGATCTGGTCACGGCTTACAACTCACTCGGCGATCTGCTGCGCCGCGAGCGGCTCGACCTGCACCAGCGTGAGCTGTTGCTGGATACCGTGATTCAGACGACTCCGCTGGTGATGGTATTGACCAACTCGACCGGGAGAGTCGTCTACAGCAACATCGCCGCGCGGCAGCTCTTCAATGGCGGCCGTAAGCTCGAAGGCCTCGATTTCGTGGGCCTCCTCGAACACTCACCCGCGCCGCTGCGCGCAGCGCTGACGGGCAGTGCCGATACCCTTTTCACGATGGATGTCGAGGGTGAGCCGCAGGTCTATCACCTGTCGCAACGGCGCTTCCACCTGAACGCGCAGCCGCAGCAGCTCATCCTGCTCAAGCAGCTCACACGTGAGCTGGCCGCGCAGGAAGTGCTCGTCTGGAAGAAAGTCATCCGTGTCATTGCGCATGAGCTCAACAACTCGCTCGCGCCCATCTCCTCGCTGGCGCACTCCGGCCAGCTGCTGGCGCGTGAGCCGGACCCGGCGCAGCTGGACAGGGTCTTCACGACGATCGGTGACCGCGCCGCGCACCTGGCTACGTTCATCGACGGCTACGCGCGCTTCGCGAAGCTCCCGAAGCCGCGCCCCGCGCCCATCGACTGGCGGCAATTTCTCGCCCGCCTGGAGGGTGCCGCGCCGTTTCACGTGGCAGGCCCATTGCCGCAACGGCCGGCAAACCTCGACGCCAGCCAGCTCGAGCAGGTGATGATCAATCTGCTGAAGAACGCCGCCGAATCCGGCTCACCCGCCGCGCAGATCAGTGTGAGGGTGAGGGAGCAGGCGCAGGGTTTCGTCGTCGAGGTCGCAGATCGCGGCAGCGGCGTGGCCGAAAACGTGCTGCGGGATGCGTTGCTGCCTTTCTACTCCACCAAGGCCACGGGCACCGGCCTCGGTCTCACGCTATGCCGTGAAATTGTCGAGGCGCATGGCGGCCGCATCAGCCTGGCCAACCGTCCCGATGGCCCCGGTGCCGTGGTTACACTCTGGCTGCCGTGATTTTACGAGAATCCCGCCCACTCAGGCGGATTGCGGCAGGCGCGCAGCCTTGCCCTTGCGCCGGCCGGCGGCCTTGGCAGCGGGCGTAGCCACCCTGGCAGGGGGCCTCACCCTGGCAGGGGGCGTCACCTTGGCAGGGGGCGTCGTCGCCCTGACCTGCGGCGCAACCGCGGCCGCTCCATTGGTCCGTCGATTCGACTTGGTGTACTCGTTTCCCTTGGCCGCGATCGAGTTGATCGTGGCGCGATTGAGCGTCTGCAGATAGCGGCTGAACTCGCGGCCAAGCTGAGGATGACCCAGCGCAAACTCCACCGTCGCCTGCAGGTAGCCGAGCTTGCTGCCGCAGTCGTAACGCTTGCCCGTGAAGCGATGAGCGTAGACCGCCTCCTCCCGCATCAGCGCGGCGATCCCGTCCGTGAGCTGAATTTCACCGCCGGCGCCATGTCCGAGCTTCTCCAGATGCTCGAATATCGCCGGCATGAGTACGTAGCGGCCCACCACGGCCAGATTCGACGGCGCATCCGCCGGCTTCGGCTTCTCAACGATGCTGCGCACACGGCTGGTGGCGGACTTGTCGGCTTCCACTGCGACGATGCCGTACTTCTCCGTGTCCCGGCTCGGGATCATCTGCACACCCAGGACGCTCGCGCGCTTCGCCTCGTACACGTCCGCCATCTGCCGCAAGCATGCCACTTCGCTGCGGATGAGGTCATCCGCAAGATGCACGAAGAATGGCTCGGAACCGATCGCCGGCTGAGCACATAGCACGGCGTGTCCAAGTCCCAATGGCGCGGGCTGCCGGATGTAGATGCATGACGCGTACGACGGCAGGACGCTGCGAAGCTGATTCAGCAGGTCACTTTTACCTTGTGCCTCCAGCATGTGCTCGAGCTCTTGATCGGAGTCGAAGTGATCCTCGATGGCGCGTTTTGCGGCGCCGGTGACGAATACAAGGCGAGTTGCTCCGGCCGCCAGCGCCTCTTCCACGGCGTATTGAATCAACGGCTTGTCGACCACGGGAAGCATCTCTTTGGGACTCGCCTTGGTGGCCGGGAGAAAGCGCGTACCGCGTCCGGCCACCGGAAATACCGCCGTACGAATGCTCGACCTCGGATTCGTCCTCATCAAGATCTTCTCCCGCAGGCTACAGTGTGCAAACGTAGAGTTTAACGGCCTGGGATGCAGCAAAGTATATGCCAGCGCACAAAATCCCCGTTGCGGTGACGGTCATGTCGCACTCGCGGCTTGCGCCGCACTGTCATCAGTGCGCTCGGCCCATTTGAATACGGCAGGCCGCATGCTGTCCCAGGCCCGGCATTTCGGGCAGTGCCAATACCATCCAACGCTGTGCAGTCCGCAGTCATCGCATTGGTAGCGCCCCCCCGCATCGCCGATCCGTGTCAACAGCGCACCCAGAGAGGCGGCATCCGCCGCGGATTCGATACCGGCTCCGAACTCACGGGTGACTGCCGGCAAGCGGCGCACGTCCTGCGGCGGTAACGCTGTCGCAAGCAGCCACGCGAGCTGACGTCCGCTGACATTTCCGTTGCGTTGCAGGCGCCTTGCGAGTTGGCCGAGCACATCGCCCTCCCCGACCAGCTTCGCAAGCGCGAGCACCCGGGGAATGATCTCGAGCGCAAGGCCGGGAGACACTTCGAGCGCAGTCAGATACAGCGTCAGCGCGCCGCTCGCATCCCCCGCCAGCTCCGTCATGCGGGCAGTCAGGATCTGTGCACGCGGAAGCTCGGCGTCGTGGGTACGGGCCTGGCGCAACAAGGTGCGGGCCCGGTCGGTGTCGCCCTGGAGGAGCGCATGTTCGGCCAGCTCGCACAGGTAATGCGCCGCCACCGTGCGGCGTTCGAGTTGCAGGACGGGCGGCAGATCATGGAACACCTTCAGCGCATTGGCCCACTCGCCCTGCTGCTCGTAGATGCGTACGAGATGATCGAGCGCGGCGTTGCGGTACTCACGCGAGGCGGCCAATTCCTCCAGCAAGCGCTCCGCGCGATCCATCAGGCCGGCGCTCAGATAGTCCAGCGCCAGCGCGAATGCGGCCTTGTCGCGCAGGACGGTGCCGCCCTGCTCACGCAGCCGCGAGTGAATGGCGATCGCGCGATCGACCTCGCCCCGCCTGCGAAACAGGCTGCCCAGTGCGAACTGGATCTCGGCGGCATCGCCGTCGGCTTGCGCCATGCGCGCGAAAATCTCCGCCGCGTGGTCGAAGCGGTCGTTGATGAGATGATCGAGGCCCACGTAGTAGTCGCGTGGCAGGCGCACGGTGCGCGCCGCGCCGTTGCGCCGGCCAAGGATCCACGCGGCAAAGCCGACCGCTATGAACGCAAGTGCGAGCAGAAGTGGGGGCAGCTCGATCACGCCCCCGACGATAGCAGCGACTGTGTTACAGCGTACAGCGCTGGTTGCTGCCGTGGGTCGCGTTTCTCAGTCGCGGATGGGCCGGTCAGCCCCATCGTTGACGCGCTCGCGCAGATCCTTGCCGGGCTTGAAATGCGGCACATATTTCCCGGACAGCGCCACCGCCTCCCCGGTCTTCGGATTGCGCCCCTGGCGCGGCGGCCGGAAGTGCAGCGAGAAACTGCCGAAACCGCGGATCTCGATACGCTCTCCCTGGGAAAGGGCGTCGCTCATGATTTCCAGGATCTGCTTCAGCGCAAGCTCCACGTCCTTCGCCGGCAGGTGCTTCTGCTTCGCAGTGATGATCTCGATGAGTTCCGATTTCGTCATTAAGTTCACCGTCTGCGCTTCTTATGGGCTGCTCACAGCTCTCCTACCCGGCGCGACTTCGCGCCGCTTCTCCAGCGGGGTCCGCCTTTGGCGGACCCCGGGGAAAGTTGCGCGCGGCGCATGACTAGCTTCGATCGGATCCAATCTGCTCCTTCAGCAGATCGCCCAGACTTGTGCCCGAAGGGGCCGTTTCGGAGCGGTAGCTCTGCACGGCTTCCTGTTCCTCGTGCATCTCCTTCGCCTTGATCGACAGCGAGATGGTGCGCGACTTGCGGTCCACGCCGGTGAACTTGGCCTCGATCGGCTCGCCCACTTTCAGCACCGACCGCGCGTCCTCGACGCGTTCGCGGCCGAGCTCCGAGGCGCGCAGTTGCCCGTCGATGCCGTTGCCCAGATCGATGACCGCGCCGCGCGCATCGACCTCCTTGACGGTTCCCTTGACGATCGTGCCCTTGGGATTCTCTGCGATATAGGCCGAGAACGGGTCCTTCGCGAGCTGCTTGATGCCGAGCGAGATGCGCTCGCGCTCCGGGTCGATCGACAGGACCATCGCCTCGAGCTGCTGGGCCTTCTGGTAGTTGCGCACGGCCTCTTCCCCGGGCTGGTCCCAGGAGATATCGGACAGGTGCACCAGGCCGTCGATGTTGCCGGGCAGTCCGATGAAGATGCCGAAGTCGGTGATCGACTTGATCTGGCCGGCGACCTTGTCGCCGCGGTTGTAGTTCTCCGCAAACTCCTTCCACGGATTGGCCTTGCACTGTTTCAGGCCGAGCGAGATGCGCCGGCGCTCCTCATCGACGTCCAGCACCATGACCTCCACTTCCTGGCCGGTGTGCACCACCTTCGCGGGATTGACGTTCTTGTTGGTCCAGTCCATCTCGGACACGTGCACCAGGCCTTCGACCCCGTCCTCGATCTCCACGAACGCGCCGTAGTCGGCGATGTTGGTCACTTTGCCGAACACGCGGGTGTGCGGCGGGTAGCGGCGGGAGATGTTCTCCCAGGGATCCGCGCCGAGCTGCTTCAGGCCGAGGCTCACGCGCGAGCGCTCGCGGTCGAACTTGAGAATCCGCACATCGATCTCGTCGCCCACCTTGACGACCTCGGAGGGGTGCTTCACCCGCTTCCAGGCCATGTCCGTGATGTGCAGCAGGCCGTCGATTCCGCCGAGATCCACGAACGCGCCATAGTCGGTGAGGTTCTTGACCGAACCGCGCACGACCGCGCCTTCCTGCAGGTTGTCCATCAGCGCGCTGCGCTCGGCGGAGAACTCCTGCTCCACGACGGCACGGCGCGAGACCACGACGTTATTGCGCTTTTGATCGAGCTTGATCACCTTGAACTCGAGCGGCTTGTTCTCGAGATAGGAGGTGTCGCGGACCGGCCGGACGTCCACCAGGGAGCCCGGCAGGAACGCGCGGACGTTGTCGATCTCGACGGTGAAGCCGCCCTTCACGCGCCCTGTGATCACTCCGGTGACGATCTCGGAATTGTTGAATGCCGTCTCGAGCCGCGTCCAGGTGCGCGCCCGCTTGGCCTTCTCGCGCGACAGGCGCGTTTCCCCGGTTCCGTCCTCGACGGAATCCAGTGCGACCTCCACCTCATCGCCGGCCTTGACCTCCACCTCGCCGCGTTCGTTCTTGAACTGCTCGAGAGGAATCACGGCCTCCGACTTCAGGCCGACATTGACGATGACGACGTCGCTGGTGACGTCCACCACCAGCCCGGTGAGAATCATTCCCGGGCGGATACGCTGATTGGCGAGACTTTGCTCGAAGAGCTGGGCGAAACTTTCTGTCATACCTTCACTCGCACGACCCAAGCTATGAACAATAGCCGTGCATGTACTGGGCCCTCACGTCCGCTGCGACCCAGGCAATTGCAACAACAGCGCGCGCATCCTGCGCGTGCCAGATTTGTACGGCCGGTAGCCGTCTTACCCCCACAGCGAGTGCCTGCGTCCCGAGGCCATTACCTGATCGACGACCTGCTCGATCGAAAGGCCCGTCGAGTCGATCACTTCGGCATCGGGCGCGGGCTTCAGGGGGGCGACCGCTCGGGTGGAGTCCCTCAGGTCCCGCTCGGTTATCTCGCGCGAAAGGGCGGGAAGGCTAACATCCGACCCCTTGTCTTTCAACTGCTTATAGCGGCGTAGGGCCCGCTCGTGGGGGCTGGCCGTCAGAAACACTTTCAGCTCGGCCCGGGGGAATACCACGGTACCCATATCCCGTCCGTCCGCAACCAGCCCCGGGGGCCTTGCAAAGGCGCGCTGACGCTCCAGGAGCGCGTCCCGCACTGCAGGCCAGGCGGCTACCCGGGAGGCTCCCTGCCCCGCAACCTCCGAGCGAATCCTGGCGGTGACGTCCGCCCCCTCCAGGGTCACGAGCTCCCCGCCGTCCGGCCGAACAGCAAAAGTGATCGTCATGGCTGCGGCCCGGCGCGCGTGCCCCTGGGCATCGTCCGGCTCCAGGGCGGCTTCAAGTCCCGCGAGCGCTACCAGCCGATACAGGGCGCCGCTGTCCAGCAGATGCCAGCCGGCCAACGTGGCGACTGCCCGGCTGATGGTTCCCTTTCCAGACCCGCTGGGACCGTCGATGGTGACAACGGGTGCGCCGCGCGTCACCGGGGTCTCCAAGCCGTCGATGGTGTCCAGCTTGATCTCATGGGGTGGTCTTGTCCGTCAGCCTCGGTCAGAGCGTCTGGATCCGCAAGCCCGCCTGAAGCGCAATCTCTACAAAGCCCGGAAACGAGGTCGCGACATTGGCGACATCGAGAATGTCGATCGGCCCGGAAGCCGCCAGGCTGGCCACGGCGAAGGCCATTGCGATGCGGTGATCGCCATGACTGTCCACGGTGCCGCCGGCGAACCCCGCGCCGCCCCGAATCCACAGGCCATCGGGCTGCAGCCGGTTCTCGACGCCCAGGGCGGCCAGCCCCGCGGCCATGGCCGCGAGCCGGTCGGTTTCCTTGACCCGCAACTCCCCGGCGCCGCGCACGAGCGTCTCGCCTTGCGCGCAGGCCGCCGCGATGAAGAACACCGGAAACTCATCGATCGACAGAGGCACCATGGCCTCGGGGACGCGTATCCCCTTGAGACGGCTCTTGCGCACTTCGAGGTCGGCGATCGGTTCAGCGCTCGCGTCGCCGTCCCGATCGGCATGCGGGTAAATGCGGATGTCGGCGCCCATTTGCAACAGCAATCCGAGCAGCCCGGTGCGAGTCGGATTGACGCCCACATCCCGCAGCAGCAGGCCCTGTTCCGCGGCCAGGCAACCGGCCACGAGAAAAAATGCGGCGGACGAGAAATCCGCGGGGACGTGGACCGCGGTCCCGCGCAGGCGCTGGCCGCCCTCGATGCAGATGGTCGACCCCTGCTGCAACACCTGTGCCCCGAAAGCACGCAGCATCCTTTCAGTGTGATCGCGGGTGGGCGCCGGCTCGGTGATGCACGTACGGCCGGACGCATGCAGGCCTGCCAGCAGCAGGGCCGATTTGATCTGTGCGCTCGCGACCGGTAACAGGTAATCGATGGCACGCATCGACCCACCGCGAATCGTTACGGGCGGCCGGCCATCATGGGTGTCGATATTCGCACCCATCAAACGCAGCGGCGTCGCCACGCGCTCCATCGGCCGCCGCATGAGCGATGCGTCGCCCACCAGAGTCGAATCGAAGTGCTGCGGAGCAAGCAGTCCCATGAGGAGGCGCATTGCCGTGCCGGCGTTGCCCATGTCGAGGGGCGCAGCCGCGCCATGCAGACCCTTTGGACCGACTCCATGAACAGTGACACGTTGTTCGTGTGGGCCCTCGATACGCACCCCCGAGGCCTGCAGCGCACGCAGTGTTGCGAGGCAGTCCTCGCCCGCCAAGAATCCGGTGATCTCCGTGTTGCCTGCGGCAATCCCCCCCAGCATGAGCGCCCGATGGGAGATTGACTTGTCGCCGGGCACCGTGACCTCGCCCGCGGCGCGGCCTCCGGGCGCAGCACGATACCGGGCCATGCTCAGAGCACCGCCCGGGGATAGGAGCCCAGGACGCGGAACAGCGACGAGCGCTTCTTGAGCTCCTCCAGCGCCTGCGCGACATGCGGCTCGTCCGCATGTCCCTCGATGTCGATGAAGAACACGTAATCCCATTTCCGCCGATGCGACGGCCGCGATTCGATACGCGTCATGCTGACACGATGCTCGGCGAGCGGCTGCAGCAATCGGTGCAGTGCACCGGGGGCATCCGTATGGCTCATCGAGACCAGCAGTGTCGTGCGATCCTCGCCACTGGGCGCGAACAGCTTGCGGCCCAGGACGAAAAAGCGGGTCGTATTGTCCGGGCGATCCTCGATTTCGGCCGCCAGGATCTTCAGGCCGTACACCTCGGCAGCGGTCTCGCCCGCAATCGCCGCCGACCCCTTTTCATCGCGGGCGCGCCGCGCGCCTTCGGCGTTGCTCGAGACTGCCACGCGTTCGGTGTTCGGCAGATGCTCATCGAGCCACACCCGGCATTGCGCCAGCGATTGCGGATGGGAGCAGATCCGTACGATGCGTCCCAGCGAACTCATCATTCCCATGATGGAATGATGGATGCGAAGCTCCACCTCTGCGCAGATCTTCAGCGGCGAGGCCAGGAAGCGATCGAGCGTGTGATTGACCGTGCCTTCGGTCGAGTTCTCTATCGGCACGACTCCGAAGTCGGCACTGGCCGCCTCGACCTCGTGGAACACCTCGTCGATGGATGCGAGCGGCAGTCCGCGGACCGAATGACCGAAATGCGTCAGCACGGCGCTCTGGGTGAACGTCCCTTCGGGGCCGAGGAAGGCCACTTTCAAGGGCTCCTGCTGGGCGAGACAGGCGGACATGATCTCGCGGAACAGGCGCAGAATCTCCTCGTCGCGCAACGGGCCTGAATTGCGCTCCCGCGCCATGCGCAGCACCTGGGCCTCGCGCTCCGGACGGTAGAAATCCACCGTTCTGCCCTCGCGCGTCTTGGAGATCCCCACGAGCTGAGCAAGCCGCGCCCGGTCATTGATCAGCGCGTGGATTTTCTCATCAATGGAGTCGATCTGGTTGCGCACCCTATCCAGGTCCATGGGTGCTGCCGGCGCCTTCGAGGCGCCAGAATGGCTGCGCGCGGCGGTGGCTGCCCGAACGGCTGCGGCCTTGGGGGCCGCTGCGCCCTGGCGCCCGGATGCGGCCTTCTTGCGCCGCGCCATCAGACGATTCGCGCTGACAGGACGCCGCTGATGCCACGGATCTGCTTCAACATATCCTCGCCCACCGGGTCATCGGTGTCGATCAGCGTGTACGCATACTCGCCCCGCGACTTGTTGAGGAGGTCCGCAATGTTGATTCGCGCGCCAGCCAGGCACGTGGAGATCTGGCCGACCATGTTCGGCACGTTGCTGTTGGCAATGACGATCCGCGTGGTGTGCGGCGCCCGGGGCAGCACGCTTTCCGGATAATTGACGCTGTTGCGGATATTGCCGTTCTCGAGGAAATCGCGCAGCTGCTCCGCCACCATCACCGCGCAGTTCTCCTCCGCCTCGCCGGTCGAGGCTCCCAGATGCGGCAACGCCACGACCTTCGGGTGGTCCTTCAGAACGTTGTTCGGGAAATCGCAGACGTAGGCGTGCAGCCGGCCCGCGTCCAGGGCAGCGACGATAGCCTGATCGTCCACGATCGCGGCGCGTGCGAAGTTCAGAATGATGCCGCTCTTCTTCATCAGCTTGAGGCGCGACTCGCTCACGAGCTTGCGCGTCTGGTCGTTGAGCGGTACGTGCACGCTGATCGCATCGGCGCGTGCGAACAGATCGTCCAGCGAAAGTGCCTGCTCGACACTCGAGGACAGCTGCCATGCGCGCCGTACGGTGATCTGGGGGTCGTAACCCAGGACTTTCATGCCGAGTGCCAGGGCCGAATTGGCGACTTCGACGCCGACGGCCCCGAGGCCCACCACGCCGAGCGTGCGGCCGGGCAGCTCGAAGCCGACGAACCTTTTCTTGCCCGCCTCCACCGCCGCATCGATCGCCTGATCGTCGCCCGCCAGCGAGCGCGAGAACGTCCAGGCGCCGCAAATGTTGCGCGCCGCCAGGAACAGGCTCGCGAGCACGAGCTCCTTCACGGCGTTCGCGTTCGCGCCCGGCGAGTTGAATACCGGAATGCCACGCTTGCTGAGCTCCGCCACGGGAATGTTGTTGACTCCCGCACCGGCGCGGCCGATCGCCCGCACGCTGTCCGCGATGGGCGCAGCGTGCATGTCGGATGAACGGACCAGGATCGCATCCGGATGCTCGATGTCCGAGGCGATCTCGTATCGATCCCGCGGCAGTCGTTCGAGGCCGCGGGCGCTGATGTTGTTGAGCGTCTGGATTCGGTAACGCATGTCCTGTCTCAGCCGTGCCGGCGTTGAAATTCCTTCATGAAAGCGGCGAGCGCCTCGACCCCCGCAAGCGGCATCGCATTGTAGAGGCTCGCGCGCATGCCCCCCACCGAACGATGTCCCTCCAGATTGGTGAGGCCGGCGGCATTCGCCTCCGTCAGAAACGTCTTGTCGAGCTCGGGTCTGGCGAGCGTGAACGGCACGTTCATCCACGAACGCGCGTTGCGGGCGACCGGATTGCGGTAGAAGCCGGATTCGTCGATCGCGCGATACAGCGTCTGCGCCTTGATGCGATTGCGTTCGGCGATCGCGTCGAGGCCGCCGAGCCTGTGCAGCCATTTGAAGACCAGGCCGGCGAAGTACCAGCCGAACGTGGGCGGGGTGTTGAGCATGGAGTCCTCATCGGCCATCGCCTTGAAGTCCCACACCGACGGGGTTCCCGGGCGCGCACCGCCGATCAGCTCCTCGCGAACGATCACGACGCACAGCCCTGCAGGGCCGATGTTCTTCTGCGCCCCCGCGTAGATGAGGCCGAATTTCGCCACATCGATGGGCCGCGACAGAATGGTCGAGGACATGTCCGCGACGAGCGGCACGCCGGCGGTCTCGGGCACGTAGGGGAATTCCACGCCGCCGATCGTCTCGTTGGGCGTGTAGTGCACGTAAGCGGCGCCGGGGGTCAGCCGCAGATCACCCTGCTCGGGCACGGTGCAGTAGCTCGAGGCGGCTTCATCGGCGGCGACATTGACCTTGAGCAGCCGCCTGGCCTCGCCGATCGCCTTCCTGGACCAGGCCCCCGTGTTGAGGTAGTCGGCGGTGGAATCGGCGCTCGCAAGGTTGAGCGCAATCGCCGCGAACTGCGCGGTGGCGCCGCCCTGCATGAACAGCACCTTGTAGCTGGCGGGAATCCGTAGCAGCTCGCGCAGCTGGCTCTGCGCTTCCTGCGCGACGCCGATGAAGGCCTTGCTGCGATGGCTGATCTCCATGACGGACATGCCGGAGCCGCGCCAATCGGTGAGCTCGTCGCGGACCTGTTGCAGCACTTCGAGGGGCAGGGTGGCCGGCCCCGCGGCGAAATTGAATACACGCACGAGTTGTCTTCCATAGATTGCGTCGCAGCGGCCCGCGGGCCATGCAACTCGCGGGCAGCGCCCGCAACATTCTCGCACCGCCGGCAGCAGCCGCCATGCGCCGCCCGGCCAGTGGCCTTGATCCTTCGGGGGAACGCGCAAATACTAGCAACTGCCTGCGCGGCTCGTAATAACTTTTCACGCGCCGGCCCCAACTTTTCAGGTGTCAGGCGCAAGGCCGCGAGCTGCACCGCGGCGCGGATCAATTGCCGTCGGGCGGGCTCTCGGGGGGGGTATCGGGTGCCAGTGCGGGAACTTCTCCAGTGACCGCCTCGTCATCGCCCTGGAGCTGCTCGATCCTCTCGATGCCCGTCAGGCGCTCGCCCTCGGCCAGCCGGATCAGGCGCACGCCCTGGGTATTGCGTCCCAGCACCGATATCTCATCCACGGCCGTGCGCACCAGGGTTCCCGTGGAACTGATCAGCATGATCTCCTGGCCGGCCACGACCTGCAGCGCGGCGACGGTCGTGCCGTTGCGGTCCGAAGTCTGCAGTGCGATCACGCCCTGGCCGCCGCGGCCATGCGGCGGAAATTCATCCAGCGGCGTCAGCTTGCCGTAGCCGGTGGCTGAGGCAGTCAGGACGTGCCCGTCCCCGACGACGATCAGCGCAATCAGCTCCTGCGCCTCGCCAAGCTTGATGCCACGGACTCCGGCGGCTTCGCGCCCCATCGGGCGAACTTCATCTTCATGGAAACGGATCGCCTTGCCGCCGCTCGACACCAGGATGATCTCGCGCTGCCCGTCGGTGAGCGCCACGCCGACCAGGCGGTCGTTGTCGTGCAGATCCACGCCAATGATGCCACTCGTGCGCGGACGCGAGAATGCAGTCAGCGGAGTCTTCTTCACCGTGCCCTGGCTCGTCGCCATGAACACGAAGTGCTGTTCGTCGTACTGCTTCACGGGCAGGAGCGCGTTGATCTTCTCGCCTTCCTCCAGGGGCAGCAGATTCACCATCGGACGGCCGCGTGCGTTGCGGCCCGCCTGCGGCATCTCGTATACCTTCAGCCAGTACACCTTGCCGCGGTTCGAGAAGCACAGCACCGTGTCATGGGTGTGCGCCACGAACAGCTTCTCCACGAAATCCTCGTCTTTTACCGCGGTGGCCGCCTTTCCCCGGCCGCCGCGCCGTTGCGTCTGATATTCGGTCACCGGCTGCGACTTGGCGTAGCCCGCGTGGGAGAGGGTAACGACCACGTCCTGAGGCTCGATCAGGTCCTCGGTGGTGAGATTCAGGTGATCGCGGTTGATTTCCGTCCGCCGCGCATCTGCGTATGCCTCCCGGATCTCGATGAGCTCGTCGCGGACCACCTGCGTGAGCCGCTCCGGCCGGGCCAGGATGTCTCCCAGGTCGCGGATGCTCTCGAGCAGCTCCCGGTACTCGGCGATGATCTTGTCCTGCTCCAGTCCCGTCAGGCGGTTCAGGCGCATGTCCAGGATGGCCTGAGCCTGGGCCTCCGACAGATGGTAGCCGCCGCCGTTCAGGCCGAAATCCGCGGCAAGGCCGGCGGGACGCGTGGAGATGGCTCCGGCGCGCTCGAGAAGCTGCGGCACGATTCCGGCGGGCCACGGCCGCGCGAGCAGCGCCACGCGGGCCTCCGGCGGCGCAGGCGCAGCCTTGATCAGTGCGATGATCGCATCGATGTTCGCCAGAGCGACCGCGAGGCCCTCGAGGATATGCGCGCGCTCGCGCGCCTTGGCGAGATCGAAAATCGTGCGCCGGGTGACGACCTCGCGGCGGTGCCGGATGAACGCATCCAGCATCTCCTTCAGCGACATCAGCTTCGGCTGGCCGTCCTGCAGCGCCACCATGTTGATGCCGAACACCGTTTCCATCGGCGTCTGCGCATACAGGTTGTTGAGCACGATCTCGGTGATTTCGCCGCGCTTGAGCTCGATCACGACGCGCATGCCGTCCTTGTCGGACTCATCCCGCAGACCGTCGGCGGCGATGCCGTCGATCAGCTTCTCGCGCACGAGCTGCGCGATGCGCTCGATGAGACGCGCCTTGTTGACCTGGAACGGCAGCTCCGTGACGATGATTGCCTGCCGGTCGCCCTTGCCGACTTCCTCGATCTGCACGCGCGCGCGCACGGACAGGCGCCCACGCCCCGTGCGGTACGCGGTGGCGATCTCCTGCGCCCCGTTGATGATGCCGCCGGTCGGGAAGTCCGGGCCCGGGACGTGCTGCATGAGAGCCGCGAGCGGCAGTCCGGGGTCATCCAGCAGCGCCAGGCACGCGTTGACGATCTCGGTCAGGTTGTGCGGCGGAATGTTGGTGGCCATGCCCACCGCGATGCCCGTCTGACCATTGACCAGGAGGTTCGGAATGCGGGCCGGAAGCACCGCGGGCTCGTGCTCGGACTCATCGTAATTCGGGGTGAAATCGACCGTTTCCTTGTCGATGTCGGCCAGCAGCTCGCTCGCGATGCGCGACATGCGCACTTCGGTGTAACGCATGGCCGCGGGCTGGTCGCCGTCGACGGAGCCGAAATTGCCCTGGCCGTCCACCAGCAGGTAGCGCATCGAGAAGGGCTGCGCCATCCGCACTATCGTGTCGTACACGGCGGTATCCCCGTGGGGATGGTATTTGCCGATCACATCGCCGACGACGCGGGCGGATTTCTTGTAGGCCTTGTTCCAGTCGTTGCCGAGCTCGCGCATGGCGAACAGGACGCGCCGATGGACCGGCTTCAGCCCATCACGGACGTCGGGCAGCGCACGCCCGACGATCACGCTCATGGCATAGTCGAGATAGGACTGCCGCATCTCGTCTTCGAGGCTGACGGACAGTATTTCGCGTGCAATTTCGGCCATTCAGCAAAGAGGGCGGAATAGGGCTCTGTGAAACGCCAATATTAACACACAGGCACGTGCGGCACTCCCATGGAGTCAGGCGCCGGGCACGGCGCGCGGGCGTGCGGCACCGCGCCCCGATATACTGCGGCCAGGCCCATTCTCGCGCGCTCTTGCGCTAATGCCCCCGGAAGCCATCGATCTCCTCATTGAAGCCCGCTGGGTGCTGCCGATAGCGCCCGTCAACACCGTCCTTGCGGATCACGCGGTCGCGGTAACGGACGGCCGCATCGTCGCCTTGGGACCTGCCGAGCAGATGAATGCACGATTCGAGCCGCGCGAGCGCGCGGTGCGTCCGCATCACGCTCTGCTGCCCGGATTCGTCAACTCACACACTCGCGCGGCCATGAGATTACTGCGCGGGCTGGCTGTGCGGGGGCCGCGGATGCGCTGGCTCAACGAGATCCTATGGCCGGCCGAACGGCGCGGCATCGGTCCGGACTTCGTGAGGGACGGAACGAAGCTCGCGATAGCCGAAATGTTGCTGGCGGGGATCACCTCATTCGCCGACATGTATCTGTTCCCCGAGGAGGCCGCCCGGGCCGCGGCCGCCGCCAGGATGCGAGCCGCGATCGGACTGCCGGTGGCCGATGCACCCAATGCGTGGGCTGAAAGCGCCACGGCGCATTTCGCCAAGGCCGAGCGCCTCTGGGACGAGTACAAGTCGGACCCGTGGGTGTGTCTGTACTTTGCCCCGCAGGATGTCGGCCAGGTCAGCGATGCGACCCTGCTGCGCGTACGCCGGGTGGCGGACGAGCTCGACGCTCGCGTGTCCATGACAGTGCACGCCACCGATGTGGAGGTGCACGACAGTCTGGTGCAGCACGGTCGTCGTCCACTGTCCCGGTTGCAGGAGCTTGGACTGTTGCAGCCCGGCTTCACGGCCATTCACATGAACCACCTCGACGATCAAGACATTCAGATCATCGCGAAGACCGGTATCGGCGTGGTCGCCTGCGCGCAGTCGGATCTCAGGCTTGGCAGCGGCATCTGTGCCGTGCAGCGTCTCGATGCCCAACAGGTTACCGTGGGGCTCGGAACCGGCGATCCCGCCAGCGCCGGCGCGCTGGATATACTCTCGGAGGCGCGTGCGGTCGTGCAGATCGCAAACGGCACCGGTGGTGGCTCCGTTCCATTGTCAGCCGAGCGCGTGCTGCGCATGGCGACTCTTGGCGGTGCGTTGGCACTCGGTCTCGGCTCGCTCACCGGCTCGATAGAGCCCGCCAAGGCTGCGGATCTCGTCTGCTTCGATCTCAGCGCCCTTGCGTGCCAGCCGGCCGCGCGGCCGGCGGATGCCATCGTGTTCGGAGCCACGCGCCAGCAGGCAAGCGATGTATGGACCTCCGGGCGCGCCGCGGTAAGCGCCGGGCATCTTCTCGCGTTCGATGAGAAGGAACTGTCCACGCTCGCGCGTCAATGGAGCCAGCGCATGCAAATCGGAGACGGGCAATGAACGTAGCCACGAATGCCGATCCCAGCGAGCTTGGAAAGTTCGACTCGCTTGCCGGGCGCTTCTGGGATCCGCGCGGTGAGTTTCGCACGCTGCACATACTGAATCCGCTGCGGGTGCGCTTCGTCGCCGAACGAGCTGTGCTGGCCGGTGCACGGGTTCTCGATGTCGGCTGCGGCGGAGGTCTGTTGTGTGAGTCCCTGGCGCGGGCCGGAGCGCAGGTGACCGGCATCGATCTGGCTCCCGGCATGATCGATGTCGCGCGTCTGCACGCGGCCGAGCAGGGACTCGACATCTCATACAGCCTCGTCTCGGCGCAGGACACCTCGGTCGCGCGGACCGGCGCCTTCGATGTCGTAACGTGCATGGAAATGCTCGAGCATGTTCCGGATCCCGCCCGCATGACGGCGACGCTCGCCACCCTCGTCCGCCCGGGCGGCGCGGTGTTCGTCTCGACGATCAACCGCAGCCTCAAGTCGTTTCTGCTGGCCATCGTCGCTGCGGAATACGTGCTCGGACTGATCCCGCGCGGCACCCACGAGTACGAGCGCCTGATCCGGCCATCAGAGCTCGGCCGCTGGGCGCGTTGCGCGGGTCTGTCGCTGCGCGAGGTGGCCGGAATCGAATTCAACCCGCTCACCTCGAGCTGTCGCCTCAGCCGCGATCCTTCCGTCAACTACCTCGCTCAACTGGAGCGGACGGATCCGCCCGCTGCGGGCACGAGCCGCCGCGTGTGAGCGCTGCCGTGACACTGCAGATCGCGATCGTACTGGCCTCACTGCTCACCGGATTATTGCTCGGCTTCCTGTCCGCCCAGGTGCGTGGCGCACGCCGGGTCGAGCAATTGCGGGTCGAGCTCGAGGCGGCACGCGTGCGCCTCGAATCGGCCACGCGCCATGAGGCGGACCGGATCGCGTCGCTGGAGGAGTCGGAGGCGCGGCTGCGCACGGCTTTCGACTCGTTGGCCGCACAGAGCTTGCGCGCAAACAGCGAGCTGTTCCTGCGCATGGCCCATGAGGCCCTGGGGCGCGACCAGGAGGTCGCTCACAGCTCGCTCAAGGAGCGCGAGACCGCGATTGCGCAACTCGTCGAACCGCTGCGCACCGCCCTGGAAAGAACGGAGGCGCAGGCGCAGGCACTGGAGCGCGAGCGGCGCGACGCCTACTCGACGTTGCGTACCCAGATCGAAGCGCTCACGAGCGGCCATTCCCAGCTGCAGCGGGAGACTCGGAATCTGGTCACCGCGCTGCGCCGCCCGGAAGTGCGCGGACGTTGGGGCGAGCTGACGTTGCGACGGCTCGTCGAGCTGGCCGGCATGTCCGAGCATTGCGACTTCACCGAACAGTTGCAGGTTGCCGGCGACGAAGGCGCGCTGCGGCCTGATCTGGTCGTCCACATGCCCGACTCTCGCGATCTGGTCGTGGATGTGAAGACGCCGCTGGATGCCTATCTGGAGGCGCTCGAGGCCACTAGCGACGAAGCGCGCCAGATCGCACTGAAGCGCCACGCTCAACACCTCGAGATGCGGGTAAGACAACTCGCCGCCAAGAGTTACTGGACGCAATTCGCCCATAGCCCCGAGTTCGCGGTCCTGTTCCTGCCGGGCGACCAGTTCCTCAGCGCCGCATTGGCCGAGCGACCCGACCTGATCGACACCGCGCTCAAGCACAGCGTGATCATCGCCACGCCCTCGACACTGATCGCGCTGCTGAAGACCGTTGCCTATGGCTGGCGGCAATCGGTGCTGGCCGAGAACGCCGCGCTCATCCGGGAGCTCGGCCAGGAGTTGTATCGAAGACTGGCGAGTTTCACCGGTCATCTCGGGCGTACTGGCCAGAGGTTGGGTGCGGCTGTCGAGGCGTATAACGCCGCCGTAGGCTCACTCGAGCGGCAGGTGTTGCCGCAAGCGCGGCGCTTCACCGACCTGGGCGTCACCGCGGATGCGCCCCTGGCGGTACTCGAGCCGATCGACGAATTGGCGCGTGCGGCCGCTGCGGGGCCGGGGCGGGACGGCGAGCCGCCGCCTTGCGCCGCTGACCCCGCCAGGCCGGGCGAGAACGATGCCCGCAACGCCTGATCTGCCTCGCACCCGGTATTTCGCCTGGCTCTATTCCCCGGCGCCGCAGCGAGTGCTTCTCCAGGCCCTGTTCGGCATCGAGCGCGAAATCGGGGGCAGCCTGCGGCCCGGCCTGGACCACCACGTCGCGCACTCCCGCCTGCAGTGGTGGCGCGAAGAGTGCGAGCGGTGCGCGGCTGGCCGTCCCGTACATCCGTTGACACGCGAGCTCGTGGCAGCTCTCACGAAGGTGCCCGGGCCCCCATCCCACGAGCCCACCGCGCAGCCGCCAGAGCGCTCCTTGCGGCCACTTTCAGCTCTCGTGGGGCTGGTCGACACGGCAGTCTGGGATCTCGCCGGTGCGACCTTTGAAAGCCGCAGGGAGCTGACGGCGTACTGCGAGCGGTGGTCGGGGGCGATGATTGAGCCGATGGCCGCACTAACCACGCTGCGCGCCAGCACTCGCACCCCGACCCAGTACCCTGACCGGGATCGAGGCGGGGCGGGCCGCGATTGGCGCGCCCTCGGGGCAGCGCTGCGCGAGCTCGAGTTGCTTACGGACCTGGCGCGTGAGGCAGATGCCGGAAGGCTGCGCGTACCCCTGGATGAGCTGGAACTCATTGGCGAGCATCCAGGCGCGCTCGCACGCAGGCCGTGGCCGGGCGCGGTGGCACAACTGCTAACGGATCGCCACGAGGCATTGCGCGCGGCCGTCGCCCGCAACCTCGGCGATCTGGATCGTCCGACGCAGCTTGCGCTAAGGGGCGTCCTCGTCTGGATCGCACTCGCCTGGCGATTGTCACGGCGCGCGCAGCACGAGCTGCCTCACAATATCCAGCCGCGGCGCCTGGATACGATCTGCGATGCATGGTCCGCGTGGCGCGCCGCGCGTTGGGCGACGACCGGTCGATTCAGGTTGGAGTGATCTCATGACGCCCTTCGATCCCCGTCTCCACGACCCGCGCCCGGACGAGCTCGCGGGCCGCGTAATCGCCATCACCGGCGCCAGCAGCGGGATCGGGCGCGCGGTGTCTCTCGCATGCGCCGGTCGCGGAGCCACCGTGATCCTGGTGGGACGAAATGCACGCAAGTTGGAAGCCGTGCACGCCGAAATCGAAACCGCTGGCGGCCCCGAGCCCACGATAGCGCTGCTGGACCTCGAGAAGGCGCTGGCGTCCGATTACGATCAGCTCGCCCGCGCCGTGTTGGAACGCTTCGGCCATCTCGACGGCCTCCTGCATAACGCAGGCATTCTCGGCACGCTCTCGCCCATCGAGCATCATGACGTGCCCACGTGGTGCCGCGTGATGCACGTCAATGTCACGGCGGCTTTCGCTCTGACCCAGGTCCTGCTGCCGGCGCTCAAACTTTCGGCCGACGCGTCCATCCTGTTTACGGCAAGCTCGGTCGGGCGGCGCGGCCGCGCCTACTGGGGCGCCTACGCCGTCTCCAAGTTTGCGGTCGAGGGCCTGGTGCAGGTGCTCGCAGCGGAGCTGGAGGGCATCTCGGCGGTGCGTGTGAACGCCTTGAATCCCGGACCGGCACGCACACAGATGCGCCGCCAGGCGTACCCGGCGGAAGATCTCAACACGTTGCCACTTCCGGAAAGCCTGACTGCGCCCTACCTCGCTCTGCTTGGCCCCGCGAGCCGCGCAATTACCGGAATGTCCTTCGATGGCCAGCCCGCGGCGGCACAACCTCCAGGAACATCGTAAGGAAGCACCTCAGGCAGGCACAGCGGACCCGCCATCGGCCGCCACGGCAAGCAGGCCCTGCAGCTCTTCGGGCAGCAGCTCGCGAAACTGTCCGCGTGCCAGGTGTCGGTCCAGCGCAAGCGATCCGAGCCGGGTCCGCAACACGCGGCTGACGAGCGCGCCCTGGCGCTCGAACAACTGCCGGACGTCCTTGCCGCTGACGCCGCGGGCAACGAATGCATACCAGCGATTGGATCCTTCGCCGCCGGCAGGCTCACAGCGCTCGACGTCGAGCTTCGCACCGCTATCCAGGCTGGCCTCGAGAATTCCCGCCAGCTCCCGCGTACCGAGCTCGCCATGCACCCGAACACTGAATTCACTCCTCAGGAGGCGCACGGAACGCTGTAACTTCGATGCCAGCTCGCCATCGGATGTGACCAGCTCGAGCCCTCCATCGACGCGCGGCATCGGACTGACTGGAATGAAACGCCTTCCTGCATGCCGTGGTAAGCGTTCCAGCAACGCAGTGCTTGCCGTCTCGAGCGGCGCGCCGGACTCCTGCCGGGCCGGCTGCTCGCCACTTTCCAGCGGTTGCTGAAGATTCTCTCCGGGCGAGCGATGGCACAGATAGACTCGCGCCGCCCCCGTGGCGGCGCGTTGGCGGATCACACGTCCATCGAGGCGCACGTGGTCGCAAGGGCCTACGCGAACGCCGAGGGTCGCCGGCTCGCCGTTGATCGTGATGCGTCCGGCCCGAATCCAACTCTCCACTTCACGACGCGAGGCGAGGCCTGCGCGCGCAAGCACTTTCTGCAGGCGCTCCGGCTCGCTTCGGCGGCCGCTCACCGCAAGGCTGCCGCCCGGCGGCGGCTCGGCACGCCGGCGCGCGTCATTGCGGGCCGGCTTTGGCCCTCGCCCGTGGCGGGCTGAATTGGACTTGCGGCGCATGCGGGCCTCGATCTGCAATCGCCGCGCCCTGCGGCGCAAGGCCTGCGCAGGTTCAGGCGTCCAGCTCGCGAGGGCCGGCGACGAGCTCGCTCGAGCCGGGGTCTGCCGCTGAAAGCTCCTCATCGTCGGCGGCATCATCGTCGCCGGCCGCGAGATCCGCCTCGATGCTGGCTGCGAATTCTTCCGCTTCCTGCAGCGCCTTTTCGCCACTGCCGGACCTGGCGCCCTCGTCGTGCTGCGCGGCAGGCTCCTGGCGCGGCACAGCGCTGCCGGTTGCCCCGCTTTCAGCGGCGCCCGCGCCAGCACGGGTGTCCGCGGCAACTGTCCCAGGTGCTGTCCCATGCTCTTGCGGCAGATCGAACTGCAGCTCGATCTCGCCCAAGCCCTTCAGCTCGGCGAGCGGCGGCAGCTCATCGAGATTCCTCAATCCGAAGTACTCGAGGAATTCGCGCGTCGTACCCAGCAGCTCCGGGTGGCCGGGCACGTCGCGATGTCCGACGACACGCACCCAGTTACGCTCGATCACCGTCTTCAGGATGTTGGGATTGACCGCGACACCGCGAACCGCTTCGATCTCGCCGCGCGTGATGGGTTGCCGATACGCGATCAGCGCCAGGGTCTCGAGCAAAGCGCGCGAATAGCGTGCCGGGCGCTCGGGCCACAGACGGGCAATCTCTTTCGCGAGCTCCCGCCGGACCTGGATGCGGAACCCCGCTGCCGTCTCCTTGATCTCGATGCCGCGCCCCGAGTAATCCGCGCCCAGCGCCTCCAGAGCCGCGCGGATGTCCTGCAACGGCGGCCGCGCTTCAGCGTCGAACAGCTCCAGCAGCTCCGCGGGCTGCACCGATCTGCCCGCCGCCAGCAAGGCGGCCTCGATCACGTTGCGGATGTGCGACTCATTCATGAGTGTCCTCATCGGGCGAAGGCGGTGGCTCGATGCCCGCGAGCTCCTCGTTGTTCTCGACCACCCGCAACACGCGGTTGGGTCCCGAGGCCCGTACGTGCAGCGGTGCAAATGGCTCCGCCTGGACGATGTCGATCAACCCCTCGCGCACGAGCTCCAGGATCGCGACGAAGGTCACCGTGATGCCCATCCGCCCTTCCTCCGGCCGGAACAGGCGCGCGAATTCTACAAAACTCGACTGCTCGAGTGTGGCCAGGATGTCCCCCATGCGCGCCCTCACGGAGAGCCGCTCGCGCTGGATGTGATGATGCGCAAACATCTCCGCGCGCACCACCACCTCCTTGAAGGCAACGAGCATTTCCTGAAGGGTCAGTTGCGGCAGAAGGCGGACGACCTTGCGGTCCTTCAACTCAGCCGACGTCGGCCATACGTCCCGCTCCAGCCGGGGCAGCGCATCGATGCTCTCGGCGGCGCGCTTGAATCGCTCGTACTCCTGCAGGCGCCGCACGAGCTCCGCCCGTGGGTCCTCCTCGCCGCCATCCGGATCCGCCTTGGGTCTCGGCAGCAGCATGCGCGACTTGATCTCGGCCAGGGTCGCGGCCATCACCATGTACTCGCCGGCCAGCTCGAGCTGCAACTCGCTCATGAGCTCGATGTAGCGCATGTACTGCAGCGTGATCTGCGCAAGCGGAATATCCAGGATATTCAGGTTCTGGCGGCGGATCAGGTACAGCAGCAGGTCCAGCGGGCCCTCGAACGCCTCGAGGAAGACTTCGAGCGCCTGCGGAGGGATGTACAGGTCCCGCGGCATCTGCGTGACAGGCTCGCCGTTCACGACGGCGAACGGCATTTCCACCTGTTCCGGCTGCGCCTCCAGAGGTGGCCCTGGTGCGGCGGGTGTTTCCGCGGGCCCATTGGACACCACGATCCTGAGTTCCGGCTTGGTCTTCATGATGCGGTGCGCACGACTGTCCTGCTCAATCGGCCCGCAGATGCATGGCTCGCCGGACTGCGTCGAGGGTTTCCCGTGCCGCGTCGCGCGCCTTGTCCGCTCCTTCCGCCACGATACCGCGCACGAGCTCGGGATTCTCTTCGAATTCCTGGGCCCGCCGCCGCATGTTGGTGATCTCCTCCACGATCTTGTCGATCACGGGCTGCTTGCAGTCGAGACACCCGATGCCGGCGGTGCGACAGCCTTCGCTGGCCCACCTTCGGGTGGCCTCATCCGTGTAGATCTTGTGCAGATCCCACACGGGGCATTTCTCGGGGTCGCCCGGATCCGTGCGGCGCACGCGGGCGGGATCCGTCTTCATGGCCCGCAACTTCTGGATGACGACCTCCGGCTCCTCCCGCATGCCGATCGTGTTGCCGTAGGACTTCGACATCTTGCGGCCGTCGAGACCTGGCACTTTGGGTGTCGCCGTGAGCAGCACCTGCGGCTCCGGCAGGATGCTCACGCCCGTGCCCTCGAGGAATCCAAGCAGCCGCTCGTGGTCCGCGACCGTGATGCGATTGTTGCTCTGGACGAGCGCACGCGCCCGTTCCAGCGCCTGTATATCGCCGGATTCCTGAAACTTGCGCCGCAGCTGCTTGTAGGTGGTGGTGTTGCGGCCGCCCAGGCTCTTGACCGCGCGCTCGGCCTTCGCCTCGAAGTCCGGCTCACGTCCATACAAATGATTGAAGCGCCG
The DNA here is from genome assembly GCA_050738795.1 of Steroidobacteraceae bacterium. Taxonomy (GTDB): domain Bacteria; phylum Pseudomonadota; class Gammaproteobacteria; order Steroidobacterales; family Steroidobacteraceae; genus 13-2-20CM-66-19. Next base: position 82,108 of record JBOIAD010000019.1, on the reverse strand, counting down.
CGCGATCTCACGAGTCATCTCGACGTGTGCGACCTGGTCCTCTCCCACTGGCACGAAGGCAGCACGATAGATGAGAATGTCAGCACTCTGCAGCAGCGGATAGCCGAGGAAGCCGTACGTCGCCAGATCCTTCTCCTTGAGCTGCTCCTGCTGATCCTTGTAGCTGGGCACTCTCTCGAGCCAGCCGAGCGGCGTGATCATGGACAGCAGCAGATGCAGCTCCGCGTGCTCCGGCACATGCGACTGGATAAAAAGGGTGGCCACGCCCGGATTCAGGCCCGCCGCCAGCCAGTCGATCAGCACATCACGCACCTGTTCCTGCAGCTTCGAGGTGTCTTCGTAGCCCGTGGTGAGCATGTGCCAGTCCGCCACGAAGAAAAAGCACTCGTACTCGTACTGCAGGCTCACCCAGTTGCGCAGCGCACCGTGATAATTGCCCAGATGCAGCCGGCCCGTCGGCCGCATGCCCGATAGCACGCGCCGTGCCGGAGCCGCGGCGCTCACCTCATCCCTCGAATGAAAATAGACAATGGCGTCCTGATGCTGGCTGGAATCGGCGGGGCGCAATTATAGCGCACGAGCCCGCGCAAACCCGGTGCTGCCGATCAGGGGGGCAAGGCTCCCTTTGCCCTGGCGGACAATGACCGCAGGCGAGGAGGAAAGATCGACCACGGTCGTCGGCTCAACGCCGCAATCGCCCCCGTCGAGGACAGCGTCGATCTCATGCTCAAGGCGCTCCTGGATTTCGCGGCCGTGAGTCAGCGGCTGGGGGTCGCCCGGCAGAATCAGCGTGCAGCTCATCAGCGGCTCTGCGAGCTCGGTGAGTAACATGTGAGGGACTGGATGATCGGGGATTCGCACTCCGATCGTCCGCCGGCGCTCATGCTGCAGGCGACGCGGTGTCTCACGTGTTGCATGCAGGAGAAAGGTATACGGGCCGGGCGTACAGGCCTTCACTAACCGGAATTGCCAGGTATCCAGGCGCGCAAAGCGCCCGACATCGGTGAGGTTCGCGCACACCAGCGTGAAATGATGTTGACGATCGGCGCGCCGGATCAGCCGCAGCCGCTCGAGCGCGTTCTTGTCGTTGATGTGGCAGCCGAGCGCATAGCAGGAATCGGTCGGATAGGCGATCACACCGCCGGCACTGACGATCTCGGCCGCCTGGCGGACGAGTCGCAATTGCGGGGTGATCGGATGAAGGTCGAAATATCTGCTGGCCATTGGAGCGCAGGGACGGTAGCAGGCGCCCGCGCCTTTCGCTTGCGGCCAAGCCCGGGGAGACTTTCAGCGAACGCAAAAGCGGCTATCATACGCGGCCATTTTGGCCAGCTCGCACCTTTACCGGCATCATTTTTATGCAGGCCCTGCTCGAGTTCGCGCCGCTCGCCGCCTTTCTGGTCGCCTACTACACCGCGGGCCTCTATACGGCAACGGCGGTGCTAATGGTCGCGATGGCGATTCTCCTGGCCCTCGACTACGCACGCGAGCGCAGGATTCCTCCGATGCATGGCCTGAGCGCCCTGCTGGTTTTCCTGTTTGGAAGCGCCACGCTGCTGCTGCACAACCAGCGCTTCATCCAGTGGAAGCCCACCGTATTCTTCTGGCTCGCGAGCCTGGCATTCCTGGCAAGCTTCTGGATCGGCGAGCGCACCCTCGTGCAGCGCTTGCTCAGCGCCGCGCTCGGCGGCGAAGACGCCCGGGTGCCGGAGGCGATCTGGCGACGCCTCAACGGTTTATGGATCGCCTTTTACGCGCTGCTCGGCGGCTTGAATCTGCTGGTCGCTTTCAATGCCAGCGAGCGCACCTGGGTCAACTTCAAGGTTTTCGGGCTCACCCTGGCGACGCTCGTATTCGTTGCCGCCCAGGTCATATGGCTCACACGCCGCAACGACGCGGCCTCCAGTGAAACCTCCGCGCAGGCATGAGCGCACCCCTTGCAAGGCATCGAATCTGATGTCCGCCTCCAGTGTTGCGCAGATCCGTTCGGCGCTCGAGCGTGAGCTGGCGCCGTTATCGCTGGAGATAGTCGATGACAGCAGCCGCCACGCGGGCCACGCCGGTGCACGCGAAGGTGGCCATTTCCGAGTCACGCTCGTGTCCGCCGCCTTCACGGGGCGGTCGCAACTCGAGCGCCACAGGTTGGTCTATGCAGCCGTCGCACGGCTCATGGGACAGGGGGTGCATGCCTTGAGCATCGTTGCCCGCGCGCCTGAAGAGTCCATTTAACTATTGAATCTAACTCACTGAGAAAGCAGCATGAATTACTCTCGAATCCTTCTGCTGGCCGGCCTCCTCGGCCTAGCGTCCTGCCAACCCAAGGCCGGTGCCCCGGTCAAGGGTGCAGACAATTCGCCTCCGGTAGCCACCGTGAACGGCACGCCCATCAGCCGGGACTTCTTCGAATCCTACGTGAAGGCGATCACCGGCAAAGCCGCGAATGAGCTCACTCCCGACCAGCGCGGCGAGGCGCTCGATCGCTTGATCCGGATGCAGCTCATCGGCCAGCAGGCAATCAAGGACGGCATCGACCGGGACCCGGACACCGCCACCCTGCTCGAGCTGACTCGCCTCAACGTTCTGCAGCAGGCTGCTTCCGAGAGATATCTGAAAGACCGCAAGCCCACCGAAAAGGAGCTGCGAGCGGAATATGAGACCCAGCTCGGCGCCCTGGCCAAGCAGGAATATCACGCCAAGCACATTCTCGTCGCGACCGAGCCGTTCGCGCTGAAGGTGGTGGCACAACTCGAGAAGGGCGCGAAATTCGAGGACGTGGCCAAGCGCGAGTCGATGGACTCATCCAAGGACAATGGCGGGGACCTCGGTTGGTTCACGCCCGATCGGATGGTCAAACCCTTTTCCGATGCCGTCGTCGCCCTCAAGCCGGGCGAGTACACGCACAAACCCGTCCAGACGCAGTATGGCTGGCACGTTATCGAGCTCGTGGAGGTTCGCGACCTGCAGCCCCCGGCTTATGACAGCGTGCGCCAGCGCCTGGAGCAGGTGGTGCAGGCGAAGAAGGTCAAGGGCTATGCGGATGAGCTGATGCGCGGCGCCAAGATCGAGAAGACGCTCGACCAGAAGACGGCCGATCAGACACCGCCCGAACAGAAGGCCGATCAGGGCAGCGCCGACCAGAAGGCCGATCAGCCTGCCCCCGCGCCGAAGACGCCCGAGCCATCCGTTCCCGACCAAAAGAAGAGCAACTAGCGGCCAACCGCGCCGCGGACGCGCCCCGGGCGTCCGCCGGCGTCCTTGCACGGGGGTCGCCCGACCCCAATTCATGTTCCCCGGCGCCCGCCGTTTAACCTTTCCTGTCAGCGGCCGGCGGCGGAATGCGTTTTGCTGGGTAAGCCTCCTTAAAAGAGCTCCTGCTCAGGCCCGGAAACTTGAACACGAGCGGATTTTAGGGGTCTAATCGATCGGGCCACGGGGCCGTGCGGGCATCCGAAGGGTGCTGGCTGCGGAGTAAAGCATATGAACGTGAAGGGCAAATATTCGATCTGGACGGCCGGCGCCCTCGCGGCGCTGCTGGCCGCTGCAACACCGGCGTTCGCACAGTCTCACGGCGGCGCAGGTCACGGCGGCGGTGGTGGCGGTCACGGTGGTGGCGGCGGCGGTCACGGCGGTGGCGGCTATGGCGGCGGCGGTCACGGTGGCGGCCACGCTGGCGGTTTCGGCGGCGGGCATGCGTTCATGGGACGCGGATTCGCCGGCCATGCGGGCGGCTTTCACGGTGGCGGCCCGCGTTATGCTCCGGCATTTCGCGGCGGATATGTGGGGGGTGGCCGTGGCGCCTTTCACGGTACAACAGTTGCCTCCGCTGCGTTCCACGGGGGGCATGTTGGCGGCTTTGCGCGCCCCGGCTTCGCCGGCCATGGATCCTTCGCTCATGGCCCAGGCTTCGGCCGCGGTGGATTTGGATATCATCGTCCCTTCTGGGGCGGCGGCTACTGGCACGGCGGCTTCTGGCCGCGCGCCTATTACGGTTGGCACTATCCCTGGTTTCTTCCGATCCTTCCGGCGATTTATGCGACGTATTGGTGGGGTGGCATTCCGTACTACTACGCGGATGACGTCTACTACGCCTGGAATTCCGGCTACAACGGCTATGTCGTGACGGATCCGCCGCCGGCGGCAGGCGATGCGGGCGACACCGGCGACAGTAATACTCCTCCTGCGGACAACGGCAGCGAAGGAGCGCCGCCCAATGGCAGCAATGACGTGTACGTCTACCCCAAGAATGGGCAGAGCGAAGAGCAGCAGGCGACCGACAAGTACGAATGCCACAAGTGGGCCGTGGCCCAGAGTGGGTTCGATCCCACACACGGCGCTCAGACCTCGGGCGATCCGACCGACTATCGGCGGGCCATGAGCGCATGCCTGGACGGGCGAGGCTATAGCGCGAAGTAGGTCGTTCAGCGCTTGTTCCTGTCCTTCAGCAGTGCCACGAACCGGTCTTCGTCGAGGACTTCCACCGCAAGCTCGCTCGCCTTGCGCAGCTTCGAGCCCGGATCCGCACCAGCCACGAGGTAGCGCGTCTTCTTCGAGACGCTGCCTGACACCCGGGCACCGAGCGCGACGAGCGCTTCCTGCGCCTGCTCGCGGCTCATCGAATCCAGCGTGCCCGTGATGACGAAGGTCATGCCCGCGAAGGGCTGATCTTCGTGAGCCGGCCGCTGTGCATCAGGCCATTTCACGCCCCGCTCGCGCAGCCTTGCGATGACCTCGCGGTGCTCGGGAGAGGCAATGAAAGCCGCGACATGTGCGGCCACGACCGGCCCGATGTCGGCAACCTGCTCGATCTCGTCCGGGCCAGCGGCAAGCAGCTTTTCCAGTTGGCCGAAATGCTCAGCGAGCGCGAGCGCGGTGGCCTCGCCAACCTCGCGGATTCCGAGTGCGAACAGAAAGCGTGCCAGCGTGGTGTCCCGGCTTCGATCTATGGCCTGCAGAAGCTTGCGCGCGGACTTCTCGCCCATCCGCTCGAGGCCGGAAAGCTGCTCCAGGCTCAGCGCGTACAGATCGGCGGGCGAGCGGACGAGATCGCGCTCGATCAGCTGCTCGATGATCTTTTCCCCCAGGCCCTCGATGTCCATGGCACGGCGGCTGGCGAAGTGCCGCATGGCCTCCTGCCGCTGCGCCCGGCAGGTGAAGCCTCCCGTACATCGGGCCACTGCCTCCGCGTCGACGCGAATGACCTCCGAGTTGCATACCGGACAGCGTGCTGGCAGCTCCACCCTGGGCGCATCGTCAGAGGCATGTTTGACGACACGGACGACCTCTGGAATCACATCGCCCGCGCGGCGAACGACCACCGTGTCGCCGACACGCACGTCCTTTCGGCGTACCTCGTCGATGTTGTGCAATGTGACGTTGCTGACAGTTACACCGCCTACAAATACCGGCTCCAGCCTCGCAACCGGGGTCAGCGCGCCGGTGCGTCCAACCTGGAATTCAACATTGACGAGCACCGTCGTGGCTTCGTCGGCCGGAAATTTGTGCGCGGTGGCCCAGCGCGGCGCACGCGACACGAATCCCAGACGCTGCTGATCGGCGCGGCGGTCGAGTTTGTACACCACCCCGTCGATCTGATAGGCCAGTGAGCTGCGCATCGCGCCCATCGCGTGGTAATACTCGAGGCAACCCGCCGCGCCCTTCACCGGCCGCGCCTCCGGACTGACGGGCAATCCCCATTCCTTGAATGCCCCGAGCAGCCCCCACTGGGTGTCCGGCAGCGCGGATGGCCCGCCGCCGCGCTTGCCCTCGGGTTCGACCGCGCCGAGCGCATAAAAGAACATGTCGAGCGGGCGGGAAGCGCTGATGCGAGGATCGAGCTGGCGCAGGCTCCCGGAAGCCGAATTGCGCGGATTGATGTACACCTTCTCGCCACGCTCGCGCGCGAGCCGGTTCATCCGCTCGAACCCCGCAATAGGCATGAACACTTCCCCCCGAACCTCCAACCCGCGGGGTGGGTGTCCTCGCAACGTGTGCGGGACCGTGCGAATGGTGCGGACGTTGGCGGTGACATCCTCTCCCTTGATGCCGTCTCCGCGCGTCGCGGCGCGCTCGAGCTTGCCGTCGCGATAGATCACAGTCACGGCCAACCCATCGAGCTTCGGCTCAGCGACGTAGTCGAGGTCTCCTTCGACGCCGAGGCGATCATGAATGCGGCGATCGAAGGCTCGTACGTCGTCATCCGTGAATGCATTGTCCAGGGACAACATGGGCACTTTGTGGGTGACGACCCCGAATGCGTTCACCGGCTCTCCCGAGACGCGCTGCGTTGGGGAATCCGGAGTGACGAGGTCGGGGTACTCGGCTTCGAGCGCCCGAAGCTCGATCATCAGCTTGTCGTACTCACCGTCCGGCAGCTCGGGATCGTCGAGCACGTAGTATCGATAGTCGTGGCGGGCGATCTGCGTGCGCAGTTCGGCGACACGTCTCTCGGCATCCCGCCTCACGGATTCGCCTCGGCCTCCAGGCCGTCACGCAGGGCCGCCACACGTGTCGGAGTCAGCGGGCCGCCGCGCTCGTCCTGCAAAGCCCCCTGTAGACGCTCGTTGAGCGTTCGAGCGGTGGCGAGCAGCTCTTCGAAGGCCTTGAGCGGCGACTTGGGTCCGGGCAGCACGGCGAACAGATTCAAGCCACCGAAGCGCTGGGTGTCCATGGTTTCCAGATCGAAGACTCCCGGCTTGGTCAGGCTCGCGGCGCTGAGCACGGCGCGGTTTTCGGCGTCCGGCTTGTGGAAGATAGAGAACTTGCCGAGCACGAATCCTTCCGCAGACAGGGCCTGGCGCACGGCCCGCCCCGCGAAGCGCTCGGCCTGAGGCGCTACGAGGCGCAGCGCAACGAGCCGTCGCTCATCCTCCGGGGGCCAGTCGACGATCGGCTCGACACTGGCGATCGCCGGCGGCGGCTGGGGCATCTGGTCTGACACCGGCTCGGGCACGCTCGGCACGATGACCTGCGCTGGCGGCTCCTCCGCATGCGCCGCCTCGGCCGCCGCGGCCTGTTCTTCCACCGGTTCGCCATCGAGACGCAGGCCGATCAGCGAATCATCATCCGCAATCTGCACTACGGGAAGATCGTGGGGCGGGGCCGGTTCGCGGGCTCTGATTTCTGGCAGGGTCAGCGTAGGTTCGCGCATCGCGCGGGTAACTGCCGGCTCGCCGTCCGAACCCCATGCGGAGTCTTTGCCGGTCACGCGCGGTTCCACACCATCGCGCGGTGATTGGCGCGAAGCCTGGTGCGGTCTGCGCCGCTCCCACCAAGCTAGCGCGGCCACGAACACCACCCCAATGATGAGGAGCGTCCAGCGCAGCTCGGGCATCACGCACCCCTTGGGTCAAACGGCCGCGAGCCGCATGGCCTCGTCGACGTCGACGGCCACGAGACGCGACACGCCGGGCTCGTTCATCGTCACCCCTACGAGCTGGGAGGCAAGCTCCATGGTGCTCTTGTTGTGGGTGATGAAGATGAACTGCACCCGGGCCGACATTTCCCGCACGATATCGCAGAACCGGCCGACGTTGTGCTCATCGAGCGGCGCATCGACCTCGTCGAGCAGACAGAACGGCGCAGGATTGAGGTCGAAGATCGAGAAAACGAGCGCCACCGCCGTGAGGGCTTTCTCGCCGCCGGAAAGCAGGTGGATGGTGCTGTTCTTTTTCCCCGGCGGCCGGGCCATCACCGCGACCCCCGCGCTCAGGATGTCATCCCCGACGAGCTCCAGGTAGGCGTGTCCGCCGCCGAACAGGCGCGGAAATTTCTCCTTCATGCCCGCGTTGATGCGCTCGAACGTCTCCTCGAAGCGCGTGCGCGTCTCCTTGTCGATGCGCCGCATGGCCTGATCGAGGGTGTCCAGCGCCGAGGTCAGATCCTGGAACTGGCGGTCGAGATATTCCTTGCGCTCGGTGGTCTCCTTCAGCTCGTCGATCGCGGCGAGATTGACCTGGCCCAATTTCTCGATGTCGGCGCGCACCTGGACCAGGGACTGCTCCCAGTCCGGCACATTGGCCTGCGCGCCCAGGCTCTGTTGGATCTCGGCAAGCTCGAAGCGGGTTTCCGCGAACTGCTCGGCCATGGCCTCACGGCGGACGCGCGTCTCCTGTGCGGCGAGCCGCGCGATATCCATGGCTTCGCGCGCTTCAGTGACGCGCCGTTCGGCCGCGACGCGCTTCTCATCGAGTGCACGCAGTTCGAGGTCGGCATCCTCGAGCGTGCGCCGCGCGGCGGATAGGTCGGCCTCCACCTCGAGCCGGCGCGCCAGCGAGTCGTGCAGGCGTACCTCGAGCTGCACAATCGGCTCATCGCCGCCCGCAAGCTCGGCTTCGAGCTCGCCCCGCCTCTGAACGAGCTGTGTCCGCTGCTCGATCATGCGGCCGACGCCGACCGCCATGGAGCGTTCGGATGAGCGGCGGGATTCGATCCGGATCAGAAGGTCGCGCGCCGCGATTTGCGCACTCTGTGCGCGCGCGCGGGCGGCTGTGACCGCCTCGCGGCGATCCTCGCGCGCGGCCTCGAGCTCATGACGGCGGGAATCGAGTTCGCCCAACATGAGCAGCCCGCGGTCAAGCTGGGCACTCGCCTTCGCCAGCGCCTCGAGCGTTGCCGCATTCTCCTGGGCGATCTCCGCGCCTTCCGCATCCAACCGCTCCCGGCGCAGCGTCGATTCCTGGGAGCGGGCGCGCGTCGCTTCGAGCTGGCTCAGCAGCTCGGCGTGCCGGTGGTGAGCGGCCTGGATGCCCGATTGCGCCTGATCCCGCTGGGACTCGGAACGTGCCAGGGATTCGCGCACCGCCCCGAGCTGGGCTTCGACTTCGCTTGCACGCTGTTCGGCGACTGCAACCGCTGCGCGCAATCCTTTGAGGCGGTGCTCGCGCTCGATCACGCCTGCATGGTGATCCGGGCCTCGACTGACACGCAGCCAGTTCCGGCCGATCCACTCACCGCCGCGCGTGATGATTGACTGGCCCTCCGACAGCGCACCGCGGCGCTCGAGAGCCTCGGCCAAGGCTTCAGCCGTCAGGACATTGGCAAGCTGCGAGACGACTGCGGACGGTCCATTCACCTTCGCGGCCAGGTTCGCGCCGCTGCCGGGGTTCGCGCCGCTGCCGGGGTTCGCGCCCGCCACTGCCTCAACGAGAGCAACACGGCCCCTGGAGAAGCTCTCCAGGGCACCGGCCAACTCATCGAGGCCGTCCACGCAGACCGCCTCGAGGTAATCGCCCAGAGCCGTCTCGACCGCGCGCTCCCAGCCGCTTTGAACATCGAGAGTCTCAGCCACACGTGCCCGGTGTGTGAGACCCGCGCCCGCAAGCCATTCCGTCGCGCTTCCGGCATCGTGCGAGAGCGCAGCCCTTTGCAAGGCCTCGAGGGAGGTCTGTTCAGCGCGCGCGCGCTCGCGCTCAGCGCGCGCGACTTCCAACTGATTCTCCGCCGCAAGTTGGTCGGCGCGAAGCGCCTGTGCATGCTCGAGCGCGGCGCTCAAAGCGTTCGACAGCTCCTCGCTCGCCGCGCGCGCAACCGATTCCTGCTCCGTCAACATCGCAAGCTGCTCGGTGGAATTCTGGGCCGCCAGCGCCTCCCGCTCCAGCGCAATCCGATCGGCTTGCGCCGTATGACGGCGCAGCTGATTCTCGAGCTGCTCGATGCGCGCACGCTCCACCTGCGTCGTCTGGTCCGCCGAGCCAAGCGCCCGATTGAAATGCTCCCAACGCTGCTGCCAGTCCTGCAGCTGCAGGTCGGCCGCTTCGAGCGCTTCAGCCGCCGCAACCTCGGCGAGCTGTGCGCCCTCCAGCTCCGGGGCGAGGCGGGCAATCTCGTCGCGCAGTTCGGTGAGCTGACGCTCATCACGACCGATCTGCGATGCCAGGTCGGCCAGTGTCGCATGCGCCTGAGCGAGATCGGTTCGCTGCCGCTCTCGCAGCTCCCGCGTATGCTGAAGCGTCTGCTCGAGCCTCGAAATTTCAGCACCGACTTCGTAATAGCGGCCTTGAACCGCCGATACCCGCTCGCTCTGCTCAGCGTGAAACGCACGTTGTTTCTCAATAGCGGCTTCTGCTCCCCGCTGGTCCGCGAGCGCGGACTGCATGGCAAGATCCCGTTCGCGCATCGCGCTGTCGTGCACCTCGGCGCCACTGTCCAGGTCCCTTAGCTTCAATGCGAGCAGCTCGGCGGTAAGGCGCCTCTCCTGCTCCTTGAACGCCTGATAGCGGCGCGCACTCCCGGCTTGGCGTTGCAGATGCCGGATCTGCTTCTCGACCTCGTCGCGCAAGTCCTGCAGCCGCTCCAGATTCTCGCGTGTGTCCGCGACCCGGCTCTGCGTTTCCTTGCGGCGCTCCTTGTAACGTGAGATGCCGGCCGCCTCCTCGACAAAGGCGCGCATGTCCTCGGTCTTGGCCTCGATGACCCGCGAGATCATGCCCTGTTCGATGATTGCGTAACTGCGCGAGCCCAGGCCGGTGCCCAGGAACAGGTTCGTGATGTCCTTGCGCCGGCACCGTGCGGTATTGATGTAATAGGCGGATGAGCCGTCCCGCGAGACCTGGCGCTTCAGCGAAATCTCGCTGTAGCTCGCGTAAGCGCCGCCGATCTTGCCGTCGGCATTGTCGAACATGAGCTCGACGGATGCGGTCCCGACAGGCTTTCGCGCCGCCGACCCGTTGAAAACGACGTCCGCCATGTTGTCGCCACGCAGATGCTTGGCCGACAGCTCACCCATCACCCAGCGCACCGCATCGATCACGTTCGACTTGCCGCAGCCGTTCGGGCCGACGACTCCGGTGAGATTGCTGGGAAAGCTGACTTGGGTGGGATCGACGAAGGATTTGAAGCCGGCGAGCTTGATTTTAGTCAGTCGCATCTCATCCGCTACTCTTGACTCTGGGCATGTTCATGCAACGGCCACAGGCCTGTTGCAGCAATCCACCTAGTGTAGAGTAATTGTAACAATGCCGTCACGACCCTGTTTCGAGCTCGAGACCTTTGCCAACCCGGCCGTCGAGCGTGATTACACGATCCGCATGCGGATTCCGGAGTTCACCTGCCTGTGTCCGAAGACGGGGCAGCCGGACTTCGCGACGCTGCAGCTCGTGTACGTGCCCGATCGCCTGTGCGTGGAGCTGAAGTCCCTGAAGCTGTACATCTGGTCGTTCCGGGATCGCGGCACCTTCCACGAGGCCGTGACGAACGAGATAGCCGACAAACTGGCCGGGACACTCGATCCGCGCTTCCTGCGCCTCAAGGCCCGATTCAATGTGCGTGGAGGAATCTATACGACGGTCGTCGCCGAGCGCCGCCAGGCGGCCTGGCTCGCGCCGGCGCCGGTATCCTTGCCGCGCCAGCGCCCCTGACAATCCAGGCCGTGACAACCTGGTTGACGCCGGTATAATCCCGCGTCCTTCACCGGGTGCCGTGCCGAATTTCGAGACCCGGTGGATGGTCCAGGCTCACGAAATATTTTGAGGAGCGATTGATGCCGGCCAAGAAACCCGCGCCCAAGGCCGCGAAGGGTAAGAAGGCGGCAAGCCGGCCACCGGCCAGGAAGCCACTGGTGGCCCGCAAGCCCGCCGAGCGCGTCAAGGTCGTCGCGGCGGTACACGTGCGCAAGAGCGCGGTCGCGCCCAGGAAGGCGTTGCCGCACCGATCCACACACACGACGGAAGAAACAACCGAGATGCGCAAGGCTGCAGAGCCGGCGCCCGAGACGCCGCTGAACGCGGCTCTGGGTGCTTCGACCCAGTTTGTCGTTCCACCCCGCGCGAGCCCCGTGCTAGCGGTGACGGACGCCGACGATAACGACGCCGCCGAGCCCGGGAGCCTCCTGGCAGGCCCCCGCAACGTACAGCCTTACATCGTCAAGCGTGGCGAGCTGTACATGAGCAAGGAGCAGCTGGAGCACTTCCGGCAGATCCTGCTCAGCTGGAAACAGGACCTCATGGTGGAGGTCGACCGGACCGTCTCGCACATGAAGGACGAGGCCGCCAACTTCCCCGATCCCAACGACCGGGCCACGCAGGAAGAGGAATTCAGTCTCGAGCTGCGCACGCGCGATCGCGAGCGCAAGCTGATCCGCAAGATCGACGAAGCGCTGAAACGGATCGAGGACGGCTCGTACGGTTATTGTCTCGAGACCGGTGAGGAGATCGGCATCAAGCGCCTCGAGGCGCGGCCGGTAGCCACCCTGAGCATCGAGGCCCAGGAGCGCCGGGAACGCCGGGAACGGCAGTACGGCGACCGCGACGACCGCTACCGGTGATCGGCGCCCGGACGAGCTCGCTCTCGCCGGCAACTGTCGCGAGCCGCAGCCTGCGGGCGGCCCCGCCTCCTCCCTATGTGGGTCGATTCGCCCCCTCGCCGACGGGCGATCTGCATCTGGGCTCGCTCGTCGCAGCGGTCGGCAGCTACCTTGACGCCCGGCATCACGGCGGCCGCTGGCTCCTGAGGATCGAAGACCTGGATTCGACCCGGGTGATTCCAGGCTGCGCGGACCGGATCCTGCGAACGCTCGAGTGCTTCGGACTGTGGTGGGACGGCGAAGTGAGCTGGCAAAGCCGCCGGATCGGGCACTACACGGCGGTGGCCGACGAGTTGACCGCAAAGGGCCTGACGTTCCAGTGCAGCTGCTCGCGCCGCGATCTTTCCGGGAACGGTGACACGGGCTATCCCGGCACGTGCCGCGGGGGCCCGACCCGTCGTGGCCCGGTAGCAACACGGTTTCGCATGGACGAGAGCGAGATCGTGTCGTTCGAAGACCGCGTGCAGGGCGGCTGCCGCATCGAGTTGCAGGCGCTCGGCGACTGCATCATCACTCGCAAGGACGGCGTCCCGTCTTACCAACTCGCCGTCGTCGTGGATGATGCGGAACAACACGTCACGGATGTCGTACGAGGCGCCGATCTGCTGGACAGCACTGCCTGGCAGCTTGCGCTGCAGCGCGCGCTCGGGCGGCCCGCTCCCCGCTACGCCCACCTGCCCCTCGTCGTGGAGCCAACGCGCGCAAAGCTCGCAAAATCCAGAAGATCCGTGCCCGTGGACGCTGCAAGCGCGGGAGCTCAGCTCGCTTGCGCACTGCGGTTGCTCAATCATCCGCCGCCCCGCGAACTGGAGCATGGCAGCCCAGGCAACCTTCTCGAATGGGCCGCGCGCACCTGGCATCTGGACGCATTCCACGGCTGGCGCACCGTTCCGGCGCCGGCTCACTTGCCGCGATGAGCGCACGAATTCGCGCAATAGAGTTGGGTTTGGTGCGGTAATGGACTAAGGTAGCGGCGGCATTGATCTTCGCGCCCTTTGGACTGGGAGTGTCCTGCATGCACATGGGGGCTTAAGAGATGAGCGAACCGCGGACAATCAAGAAATATCCCAACAGACGGTTGTACGACACCGTGGAGAGCCGCTACATCACTCTCTGCGACATCCGTAAACTGGTCATCGATCGCATTGATTTCGTGGTCATCGACAAGAAGACGCAGGAAGACATCACTCGCTCGATCCTGTTGCAAGTCATCGCGGAGCAGGAGCATGGCGCTGACCCGTTGATGAGCCGGGACTTTCTCTCGCAGATCATCCGCTCGTACGGCGGTGCGGCGCAGGGAATGATCGGCAGCTATCTCGAGCAGAGCCTGAAGCTCTTCGCGAGCCAGCAGCGCGACACCCGGGATCGCGGCAAGGGTGCTGGCGATCAGGCCTGCGCCGATGCGATGAATCACCTTGCGCAGCGCAACTACCAGCGCTGGCGCTCGGTACAGGACGAGATTTTCCGAACGCTGCTGGATGCAGCCCGCGGCCGATCCGAGCTGTACGACGACCCGAAGGCGCCCGCCGCCAACCCGCACTCGGTTCAGGACTGAGCCCGGGCGAAGCTATCGCTGCCCCCGACACGAGCCGGGAGCAGCGGCGTGTGCGTGATCCTCAGGCGGCGTCGACGTCCCGCATGGAGAGGCGGATGCGCCCCTGGCGGTCGACTTCGAGTACTTTCACGCGGATGACATCGCCTTCCTTGAGTTTGTCACTGACACGCTCGACGCGCTCGTTGGAGATCTGCGAGATGTGTACCAGCCCGTCGCGGCCGGGGAGGATGGTCACGAACGCGCCAAAGTCCATCAGGCGCGCAACCTTGCCCTCATAGATCTGGCCCACTTCGACATCCGCGGTAATCAGCTCGATACGCCGTTGCGCCTCGCGGCCGGCAGCTCCACTCACCGAGGCGATCTTCACCGTGCCGTCGTTCTCGATATCGATGGTGGTGCCGGTCTCCTCCGTGATCTGGCGGATGACCGCACCGCCTTTGCCGATGACGTCCCTGATCTTTTCCGGATCGATCTTCAGCGTGATGATCGATGGCGCCCACTCCGACATCTTGCCGCGCGGCTCCTGGATGACCTTGTTCATCTCACCGAGAATGTGCAACCGGCCCTCGCGGGCCTGATCGAGCGCAACCCGCATGATCTCGGCAGTCACACCCTCCACCTTGATGTCCATCTGCAGCGCGGTGACGCCGTCCCGGGTTCCGGCCACCTTGAAATCCATATCGCCCAGATGATCCTCGTCACCCAGTATGTCCGTGAGAACCTTGAAGCGGCTGCCTTCCAGAACCAACCCCATCGCCACGCCTGCGACCGGTGCCTTGATGGGCACACCCGCATCCATCAGCGAAAGCGCCGTGCCGCACACGCTGGCCATCGAGCTCGACCCGTTCGACTCGAGGATTTCCGACACGACACGGATGACATATGGGAACGCCGTCATGTCGGGCATCACGGCCTTGACGCCGCGACGCGCGAGGTTGCCGTGGCCGATCTCGCGACGCTTGGGCGAGCCCATCATGCCGGTCTCGCCGACCGAGAATGGTGGAAAGTTGTAGTGAAGCATGAACGGCTCGCGGCGCTCGCCGTCGAGGCCATCGATGATTTGAGCATCGCGCGTCGTGCCGAGCGTCGTGACCACCAATGCCTGCGTCTCGCCGCGCGTGAACAATGCGGAGCCGTGCGTCCGTGGCAGCACCCCGACCTTGACCGTGATCGGGCGGACCGTCCTGGCATCGCGGCCGTCAATCCGCGGCTCGCCATTCAGTATCCGCTGGCGGACGATGTTGCTTTCGAGCTTGAAGATCACGCTCTCGACCTGTTCGGCCGTCCACTTGGGACTGTCCCCGCCGGTGAGCGTGGCGAGCGTCTGGGCCTTGATCTCGGAGATGCGCGCGTGACGCTGCTGCTTCTCGGTGATCGAGTAGGCCTGTCCCAGGGCGGCTTGCGCATGCAATGCCACCGCGCTGGCCAGATCCGCATTCTCGGCCGGTGCCTCCCACGTCCAGCGCGGCTTGCCGACCTCGGCCGCCAGCTCCTTGATGGCCCGGATCGCTACCTGCATCTGCTCGTGCCCGAAGACCACCGATCCCAGCATCACTTCTTCGGACAGTCCCTTGGCCTCGGATTCGACCATGAGCACCGCCTGCTCCGTACCGGCTACGACCAGGTGCAGTGCGGACTCAGCCAGTTCCTTGGCTGTGGGATTCAGGAGGTACTTGCCGTCCTTCCAGCCGACGCGAGCCGCGCCGATGGGACCGCTGAAAGGAATTCCCGAGATTGCGAGCGCAGCGGACGCACCGAGAAGGGCCGGTATGTCGGAGTCGATCTCAGGATCGACCGACAACACGGTCGCGACGACCTGGACATCGTTGTAGAAGCCGTCGGGAAACAGCGGCCGAATCGGCCGGTCGATCAGACGCGACGTGAGCGTCTCTTTCTCGGTAGGCCGCCCTTCACGCTTGAAGAAGCCCCCCGGAATCCTGCCGGCAGCGTACGTCTTCTCGACGTAGTTGACGGTCAGGGGAAAGAAATCGCGTCCTGCCCTGGCAGTATGCTCAGCGCAGGCCGTGACGAGGACAATGGTGTCACCCATTGAAACGCGTACGGCACCTTCGGCCTGGCGGGCCATTTCGCCCGACTGGATCGTGATGGTGTGGGGACCATATGGAAAAGACTTGCTGACAGCGCTCAAGCTTCAATCCTCGAATTGGGAAACGGTGGGCGAAAGCATGAGAGCCGCTCGTAGGAAAACGGTGCCTCTCATCTGTCGAAAACGGCTTGCGGGGCTGTCTCGATTGTCGAAAGCAGCCTACAGCCCGCCGAGCCCACCGAAATGATCGTAGGCGCTGCGGCTATTGCGCGGCCCCGCGGCATTGCGTGGAAAGGCGCGTTGGCGCTCTGCGACGTGCTGGGGAGGTGTGACTTTCCCTCGATCGACCCCGCGGGCAAAAGGCGTGACTGCCCGCTCATCGATTCAACGGCGAAGACCCAGGCGCTCGACGAGCTCCTGGTACTTCTGGGGTTGCGTCGACTTCAGGTAATCGAGGAGCTTGCGGCGTTGGTTCACGAGCTTCACGAGGCCGCGCCGCGAGGAATGATCGCGCTTGTGGGCGGTAAAGTGCTCGCCGAGGCCATTGATGCGCTCCGAGAGGAGCGCAACCTGTACTTCGGGGGAACCGGTATCCGACTGGTCTCGGCGAAATTGCGCGACGATTCCGCCTTTTCTCTCACTGGTTAAAGCCATTGCGCGGTACACCTAAACACTTGTCTTAAGAGCCTTTTTGGTAAGCGCGGAATTCTACCCGGTGGAACGCCTTCGCCACAAGTTTAAACGGCCGGCCGGAACCGTGTACTCTGGCTGCAGTCCAATGATTCGCAAGGGTCCATTCGGGACTGGAGGCCACCATGTTCAGGGCACTTCTCATCTGCACCGTAGCCTCGGCATGCGCCGTTGCCTGCACGAGCACGCCTTCATCCCCGGATGCACGGGCCGCATCGGCGAGCAACACCGTGCCCATCACGTGCATCCGCGATTCAGGCTCGCGCATACCGGCGAACCCGCAGGGATGTCAGGACGTTGCGGGGCGCAGCTATTCTCACGAAGACATTGATCGCACCGGGCAGACGGACGTCGGCAACGCGCTGCGGATGCTCGACCCCTCGGTCACCGTCCATCATTGAACAATTCCTCTGGCCGTCGACCAGGCAGGGCAAAACGGCACGGCCGCACGTTCCCGGTCGCCCGTGCATGACTTTTGTGGCGGACCGTATATCCTCTCATCCTGTTTCCGCATTGAGCTGACGCCGGCGCACTGAAGGAAGTCGCGATGCTCAGGATATTGTTGCTGTGCACGATAATCGCGGCATTCATTGGCGGCTGCGCGAATGGGTGGCCGCGGGTGCATGCTCCCCCCAAAACGGTTGCCAACTGCGTCCCCACGACTTCCAGGATCGCGCGTCGCGACTGCGTACTCTCCACCCCGGCGACCCAGACTTCCCAAGGTGATGCCGATCGGGTCGGGCAGCCCCCATCGCCCGGCCGGATCAGTTCGATGCCGCGCAACTAGTTCATCGGAAAAAGTCGCCTGCGGCGCTTTTTCGGACCGTGGCTGCATTTCCGGCCGCAAAAGGGTACGAGGCATGCGTCGCACCTTTTGCGGTCTGCTCGGCGACAACGTGCAAGTCCGACAAGCGGCTAAATTGCATCACTCTACAAACAGCCGCTTGGGCAGCACGCCGCCGCTGCCGTCCGCTTCTCCCAGGCCGATGAAACTGCCGGCGGCGTCGTAAAGCCTCACGCGCCCGATGAGCCCGGAAAAGCCGGCCGCGACCGCCTGCCCGTGCCTGATTCTGCCGGCTGATACGGCATCGAGGTGCGCCGCTGCGAGGTGCTGCAACGGCATATCGGGTGCCAGTATCCTGGGCTGATTTCCCGCCTCGCAAGCGAGCGTGATCGACTCGAGAGTCTCCATCGGCTCCTGCGCAAACGGCTCAACGTGAACGCGCCGCAGCCACGAGACGTGGCCGCAGGTGCCCAGAGCCCTGGCGAGATCTTCCGCCAGCGTCCGGACATAAGTGCCCTTGGAGCACAACACCTCGAGCTCGAGAGTTGCCGCGGCGCTGGCCAGAAGCCGCAGTCCGAAGATGTCGATCTCCCGGGCCGCACGCTCGACTTCGATGCCGGCCCGGGCGAGCTTGTACAGAGGCTGTCCAGCGCGCTTCAAAGCCGAGTACATGGGTGGAATCTGGCTCTGCCGGCCGTGGAATGCCTGCAGCACCGCCGCCAGCCTCTGCCCATCGATCGCCGGCACGGGCGCCGACTCCACGACGGCACCCTCGGTGTCGCCCGTCGAGGTGCGGATTCCGAGGGCGATGCAAAACCGATACAGCTTGCGGCCGCAGACGATATCGCCCGCGATCTTCGTCGCCTCGCCCAGACAGATGGGCAGCATGCCGGTCGCGAGCGGATCGAGGCTGCCCACATGTCCGGCCTTTCCCGCGCCGAGCATGCGCCGGACCCGTTGTAATGCCGCGTTCGAGGAAAGTCCCGCGGGCTTGTCGAGCAGCACGATTCCGCTGATCACGCAGACTCGTCGTTCGCGGCCCCATGCCGAGGCGCGCCATCGCCAGCGGGCTCTTCGTCAGCGGTAGTGTTGGCGTCGTCTGCAGGCTCGCCGTCGTCAACATGTCCGGCGCGATCGCTCTTTACCGCACGATCGATGAGCCCGGTGAGACGCGCCGCCCTATCGGCGGTATCGTCGAAAATGAACTCGAGCCGCGGCGCATGCCGCAGGCGCAGCCGCCGCCCCAGTTCGCCACGCAGAAAACCACCCGCATGCGCAAGTCCGATCCGCACCTCCTCGTGCGGATTCCGCGAAGCGAATGGAGTGAAGTAGACACGTGCGACGCCCATATCCGCGGCGACGCTGACCGCCGTGATCGTGACATTGCCCACACGTGGATCTTTCACTTCGCGCACGATGACCTCCGAGAGCACGCGCTGGATCTCGGCCTCGATTCGCCGCCTGCGCTGCGGTTCCGGGCTCATTTCACGCGCTCGACCGGCGCGCAGAGGCGCCGGCAGGAGCTCCTTGCAGGCACTATTGCAGTGTCCGCGCCACTTCTACCCGGGAGAAACATTCGATCTGATCGCCGACGCGCACGTCCTGGTAGTTCTTCACGCCAATGCCGCACTCCGTGCCCGCTCTGACCTCGCCGGCGTCATCCTTGAAGCGACGCAGCGATTCGAGCGCGCCCTCGAAGATCACCACGTTGTCGCGCAGCACGCGAATCGGATTGTTGCGTTTCACCAGGCCCTCGGTCACGAGGCAGCCGGCCACGACCCCGAACTTGCTAGAGCGGAACACTTCGCGCACCTGGGCCACGCCCACGATCGTCTCCTTGATCTCGGGCTGAAGCATGCCCGACATCATCTGTTTCACGTCATCGATGGCTTCGTAGATGATGCTGTAGTACCGCACCTCCACGCCGGTCTCTTTCAGCGCATCCCGCGCGCCCGCGTCGGCTCGCACATTGAAGCCGATGATGAGCGCCTTCGAGGCCGCAGCAAGCTGCACGTCGGAAACCGTGATGCCCCCGAGTCCGCTGCCGAGCACCTTGACCTGCACTTCTTCGGTTGAAAGCTTCGCGAGCGCCTCGCGCAACGCTTCGGCGCTGCCTTGCACGTCGGCCTTGATGAGAACGGAGACTACGCCGGCTTTGGCCTCTCCCATCTGTGAGAAAACATCCTCGGCACGGGTTGCCTGGCGCGCAAGCTTCACGTCCCGGAACTTCCCCTGGCGATACAGAGCCACTTCACGCGCCTTGCGCTCGCTCTCGACCACCAGCAAGTCATCGCCCGCGTTGGGCGCGCTGGCAAGGCCGAGCACGACGACCGGCATCGATGGTGCGGCTTCCTGTACCGCCCGTCCCGTCTCATCGAACATGGCGCGCACCCGCCCGAACTCCGAGCCAGCGAGAATCGGGTCGCCCATGCGCAGTGTGCCCTTCTTGACGAGTACGGTCGCAACCGCTCCGCGGCCCTTCTCCACGCTGGATTCGATGACGACGCCGGAGGCGAGCCCATCGCGCGGCGCGCGCAGCTCGAGCACCTCGGCCTGCAGCAGGATCGCATCGAGAAGTTGATCTATTCCGGCGCCCGTGCGAGCCGAGACGTTCACGAAAATGGTCTGTCCACCCCACTCTTCCGGTATGACATCCTGCTTCGAGAGCTCGGTGCGTACGCGATCCGGATCGGCATCGTTCTTGTCGATCTTGTTCACGGCGACGACGATCGGCACTCCAGCGGCGCGAGCATGTTGGATTGCTTCGATCGTCTGCGGCATGACGCCGTCGTCGGCCGCCACGACCAATACCACTACGTCAGTCGCCTTTGCGCCGCGCGCCCGCATTGCCGTGAATGCGGCGTGGCCGGGCGTATCCAGAAACGTTATTCCACCCTTTGCAGTCTGGACGTGATACGCGCCGATGTGCTGCGTGATGCCTCCAGCCTCGCCCGCCGCGACTTTCGTGCTGCGGATGTGGTCGAGGAGAGAGGTCTTTCCGTGATCGACGTGACCCATGACCGTAACGACCGGAGGACGCGGCTCTGTGTTGGCGTCCTCGGCTGCGACACCCTGCAGATCCTCCTCGATCTGGTTTTCCTTGAGCACCTTGGGCGTGTGCCCCATCTCCTCGACAACGAGGACCGCGGTATCCCGGTCGATCGGCTGATTGATGGTGGCCATCACGCCGACGTTCATCAGCACCTTGATCACTTCGGTGGCCTTCACGGCCATCCTCTGTGCAAGTTCCGCAACGGTGACGGTTTCACCGATGCTGACCTCGCGAACCACCGGAGCAGTCGGCATTTCAAACGCATGTCGGCCTTCCGCGCTTGCGGGTAAAGGCCGCGACTTCGTGCGGCGCTTCTTCTTGTAGCGAGAGCTGACGTCGCCCGCAACGTGAAGCTCCTGACGGCCATATCGGGTAGCGCCTTTGTCATCCGCACCGGTAGCTGCGGGCGACGCCACTGCGGCTACGGCCGGCCGCTCACGCGCAGCCGGTGCCGTGGGTGCCGCCGCGGTGGCGGGCGCTGCCGGAACGACACCGATGGGCGCGGAAGCCGCCGCGGCTGCACGCGGGCGCTCTCGCGCCGGCTCTGAACCGCGTCGCTGCTGCGAATGCTCTTCGCGCTCGCGTTCGCGGCGCTCAGCATCCTCGCGCGCACGCTGTTCGGCCATGCGGCGCGCATCCTCCTGTGCCCTCTTGCGAGCCTGCTCTTCCTCGGCGCGCCGACGGTTTTCGCTTTCGAGCCGCTCCCGTTCGCGCCGCTCATTCTCAGCACGCTCGGTCTCACGTCGCACGGCTTCCTCGGCCTCGCGCCGCTTCTGATCGATCTCATCCTGTTGTTGGCGCGCCTGCTCTTGGAGCACATCGCGCTTGATGTACGTGCGCTGCCGGCGTACTTCGACGTTGACGGTTCGCGCGCGACCTTGGGCGCTTGCGAGCTTGAGCTCGCTCTGCGTCTTGCGTCGCAGCGTGATCTTTCGAGGCGCTGCATCGCCGTCGTCCCCGCTCCCATGGCTGCGCCGCAGATGCGTGAGCAGCTCGAGCTTCGCATCGTCGCTGATGCGGTCGTCGGGGCCCTCGACCTTGATTCCAGCCTGATCGAGCTGCACGAGCAACCGATCGACCGGCACCTTCAGAACTTCCGCGAATTGGGAAACCGTTACTTCTGCCATAGGCTGGAACCCTTTTTGCCCGCTCCCCTCACTGGCCCGCTTCGAACCACGGGGCGCGTGCCGTCATGATGAGCTTTCCGGCCTCTTCGGCCGCAAGCCCGTCGATATCCGCCAGATCATCCACGGACTGCTCGGCGAGATCCTCCCGCGTGCGCACGCCGCGCCGCGCCAACGCAAGCGCGAGATCGGGACTCATGCCCTCGAGCAACAGCAGATCGTCCGCCGGCATCGACTGATCGAGGCTCTCCTCGCTCGCGATCGCCTGCGTCAGCAGCACATCGCGCGCGCGATTGCGCAGCTCTTTGACGATATCCTCGTCAAACTCGTCGATCGCGGCGAGCTCGGCCTGCGGAACGTAGGCAATCTCTTCGATCGTCGAGAATCCCTCCTGCGCGAGAATCGTCGCGACATCCTCATCCACATCGAGCTGCTTCATGAAGTTCTGGACCAGCTCCTTCGCCTCGGTCTCGCTCTTCGCTTCGGCGTCGGACTCCGTCATCACGTTCAGGTCCCAGCCGGTGAGCTGGCTCGCCAGGCGGATGTTCTGGCCGCCGCGGCCGATTGCCTGCGACAGCTTCTCCTCGGAGACGGCGATGTCCATGCTGTGCGAATCCTCGTCCACGACGATGGACATGACCTCGGCGGGCGACATCGCGTTGATCACGAACTGCGCGGCATTCTCGTCGTGCGGGATGATGTCCACGCGCTCGCCGGCGATCTCGTTCGAGACCGCCTGTACGCGTGAGCCACGCATGCCCACGCACGCCCCGACGGGGTCGATACGCGGATCGTTGCTGCGCACGGCGATCTTCGCTCGCACGCCCGCATCACGCGCCGCACCCAGGATCTGGATCAGGCCCTGGCCGACCTCGGGTACCTCCAGCTTGAACAGCTCGATCAGAAACTCCGGCGCCGTTCGGGTGAGAAACAGCTGCGGCCCGCGCGGCTCGGAGCGCACTTCCTTCAGGAAGGCCTTGATGCGGTCCTGCGGCTTGACCTGCTCACGGGGAATCATGTCCGTACGGGGCACGAAGCCTTCGGCGTTGCTGCCCAGATCGACATAGATTCCGTTGCGATCGACGCGCTTTACGACGCCGCTCACGAGTTGTCCGACCCGGTCGCGATAGGCGTCCACGACCTGTGCCCGTTCCGCCTCGCGAACCTTCTGGACGATGACCTGCTTCGCCTGCTGAGCGGCGATGCGTCCAAATGCGACGGACTCCATCGACTGCTCGACGAATCCGCCTACCTCGATGGCCGCATCGATATCGCGTCCGTCGTCCAGCCGCAGCTCGCGCTCCGGCACTTCCAGCTCCTTGGAATCGTCGGCAAATATCTTCCAGCGGCGGAACGTCTCGTAGTCCCCGCTCTTGCGATCGATGGCGACGCGGACGTCCCACTCTTCCCCATGCTTCTTGCGCGTGGCGGACGCGAGCGCAGCTTCGAGAGCCTCGAAGATGACTTCTTTATCGACGCCTTTCTCGTTCGAGACGGCATCCACCACCATCAGAATCTCTTTATTCACATCTCCACCTCGTCAACCCGCCAGCCGTGCCTTGGCAATTTCCTCGAACTGCGCTTCCACCTTCTGCTTATCCACCTCGAGCTCGATGCCTGAACCGCTCACCGACTGCAGGACGCCCGTATACCGGCGGCGTCCGGCCCGCGGCGCTTTCAGCTCGATGAAAACGCGGGAGCCCACGAATCGCTCGAAATGAGCCGCCGTACACAGCACCCGATCGAATCCCGGCGAAGACACCTCGAGCGTGTAGGCGGTCGGAATCGGATCCTCGACATCGAGCAACGCTGCGGCCTCGCGGCTCACGCGCTCGCAATCCTCGATCCCCACCCCCGCGAGACAGTCGATGAAAAGGCGCACCACGGCCTGCGAGCGCCCGGCGGAATACTCGAGCTCGACCAGCTCATAGCCCAGTCGGGCGAGCAGAGGCTCAATGAGGGCGATGAGCCGCTCACGCAAGGTCGCCGTCATCGCAACTACCCGCCGCTACAAACAAAAATGGGCCTGAAGGCCCATGACGCACCCGTGCTGCCGTAGCCGCCAGGCCATGGCAGCCCCTAAAAAAGAAAAGCCCCTCGGGGGGCTTTCTGGGACAAGCACTTCGCACGGGGGCGCTTACAGCGAGGCGAATCCGCAGGTCTTGCAAGCACCTGCCCAGCCGCCGCCCGGTCCCCGCGGCCGAGGCCCGCGGGGGCGCGCATTCTACCCAAACCGGGCGGGCAGTGAAACCCGAATGCAGCTTTTGCGTGCCGGTGCCTCGCGGGCCGCCTGGATTATACCTGTATAGACAGGGCGGGCGGGACATGCCAGGCTGCCACTTCCCGGCGCCGCCCAGGGCCCTCCCGCAGGTGCAACTTGCCGCAGCAACCGAACGCCACCGCTCGCTACCTGCAGGTCAAACAATTCATCCTGCGGCAGATTTCCGGCGGCACCCTGCGGGCCGGCGAGCGGGTCCCGTCGGAGAACGAGCTGGTTCGCGAGCTGGACGTCGCTCGAATGACGGCCAACCGCGCGCTGCGTGAGTTGGCCTCTGAGGGCGTGCTCGTCAGGGTGGCTGGAGTCGGCACGTTCGTCGCCGAGCGCCGTGTGCACTCGCACCCGCTCGAAGTGCGCAACATTGCCGACGAGATCCGCGCCCGCGGCCACGAATACGCCGCAAGGATCATCTGCGTGGGCTCTATCAGCGCATCGCGCGAGATCGGCGAACGCTGCGGTGTCAGCGCCGGTGCCAGGCTGGACCATTCGCTGCTCGTCCATTTCGAGGGCGGCACGCCGTTGCAGATCGAGGATCGCTACGTGAATCCGACCGTGGTGCCGGGCTACCTGCGCAATGACTTCACACGCACGACGCCGCATCAATTCCTGATGCACGCGGCGCCGTTGCAGAGCGCCGAGCACACCGTCCGCGCCATCATCCCGGATGGCCGCATTCGCAGAATGTTGAAACTCGAGCGCACGGATGCGTGCCTGCTGATCAGGCGGCGCACCTGGACCGGCGGCCGTATTGCCACGGTGGCCGACCTCTATCATCCTGGATCGCGCTATGAGCTGACAGGAGCGTTCCAGACAGCCGCCGGCCGGCGGCCGTGACGGGCTCATCCCCCACTTGTCTAGACAGGCAGCGCCAACCGAACCCGGAGACCGACCATGGCAGACGCCCCCGCCCGCTCCCCTTTGCGCGCACCGCGCGGACCCGCTCTGAGTTGCCGCAACTGGATCGCAGAAGCCGCGCTGCGCATGTTGATGAACAATCTCGACCCGGAGGTGGCCGAGCGGCCCGCGGATCTGGTGGTGTATGGCGGCATCGGCAAGGCGGCCCGCAACTGGAAATGCTTCGATGAGATCGTCGCGGCCCTGCGGGCGCTGGGCGAGGACGAGACCCTCCTGATCCAGTCGGGCAAGCCAGTCGGCGTCTTCCGGACCCACGCCGACGCTCCGCGTGTGCTGCTCGCGAATTCGAATCTGGTGGCGCGCTGGGCTGACTGGGACCATTTCAATGCGCTGGATCGAAAGGGCCTGATGATGTTCGGCCAGATGACCGCCGGTTCCTGGATCTACATCGGCAGCCAGGGAATCGTGCAGGGGACCTACGAGACATTCGTCGAGATGGGGCGGCAACACTTCGGGGGCCGGCTCGCCGGAAAATGGATCCTCACCGCCGGGCTTGGCGGCATGGGGGGCGCCCAGCCGCTTGCCGCCACCCTGGCAGGCGCGTCCATGCTGGCCATCGAGTGCCGGCCCGAGCGCATCGCCAAGCGCTTGCAAACCCGGTACCTGGATGTGGAGGCCGGCAGTCTGGAGGAGGCGCTGCAGATTCTGGAGCAAGCGCGCCGCACGGGCCGGCCGGTATCGGTCGGCCTGCTCGGCAATGCGTGCGAAGTGTTGCCGCAGCTTCTCGGCCGGAACATCCGCCCCGACGCGGTGACGGACCAGACTTCCGCGCACGATCCGGTCAATGGCTACCTGCCTGCCGGCTGGAGCCTGGAGAAATGGGATCGCCTGCGGGTGGAGGATCCCCAGCGTGTGGCCTCGGAAGCCCGCGCCTCCATGGCGCGGCACGTCGAATCGATGCTCGAGTTCCAGCGACAGGGCATTCCCGTGTTCGACTACGGCAACAATCTGCGCCAGGTTGCATTCGACGCCGGCGTCAAGGATGCGTTCGCCTTTCCCGGATTCGTCCCTGCGTACATCCGGCCCCTCTTCTGCCGCGGTATCGGTCCGTTTCGCTGGGCCGCGCTGTCAGGCGATCCCGAGGACATCTATCGTACGGATGCGAAGGTCAAGGAGCTCCTGCCGCAGGACACCCACCTGCATCGGTGGCTGGACATGGCGCGCGAGCGCATCCAGTTCCAGGGATTGCCGGCGCGGATCTGCTGGGTGGGGCTGGGCGAGCGGCATCGCCTTGGGCTCGCCTTCAACGAGATGGTGGCAAAAGGCGAGTTGCGTGCGCCCGTCGTCATCGGCCGGGACCACCTGGACTCGGGCTCGGTTGCCAGTCCGAACCGCGAGACCGAGGCGATGCGCGACGGATCGGATGCGGTTGCCGACTGGCCGCTGCTCAATGCGCTTCTCAACACGGCCAGCGGCGCGAGCTGGGTGTCGATCCATCATGGCGGCGGCGTGGGGATGGGCTACTCTCAGCACGCCGGCGTGGTCATTGTGTGCGATGGTACTCAGGGCGCTGCCCGGCGCCTCGAGCGTGTACTGTGGAATGATCCGGCTACCGGCGTCATGCGGCATGCAGATGCGGGCTACGAGAGCGCGATTGAGTGTGCGCATGAGCATGGGCTGAACCTCCCGTTTCTCGAGGGCTGAAGAAATCGCATGGCCGATGCGCTGACACTGTGGCGGAACGGACGCGTCGCAACCTGCGACGAGGCGATGACCGTGCTCGAGCACGGTGCGCTGCTGACACGCGGCGGACGAATCGAATGGGTTGGCGAAGAGCGTGCGCTGCCGGAATTCCGCGCGCCCGCGCAAGTGCGCGATCTGAATGGAGCCTGGGTCACTCCAGGATTGATTGACTGCCATACGCACCTTGTCTTCGCCGGTACGCGCGCTGCCGAATACGCGGAACGGCTGCGCGGGCGCTCGTATGAGGAGATTGCCCAAGGCGGCGGCGGCATTCTATCCACCATGCGAGCCGTCAGGAGCGCTTCGGAACAACAACTGTTCGACGAGAGCCTGCCGCGTCTGCAGGCATTGCTTGCGGAAGGCGTAACGACGGTCGAGATCAAATCGGGGTACGGACTGACCCTCGCGGATGAAGGAAAGATGCTTCGCGTAGGCCGCGCGCTCGAGCGCGCGCTCCCGGTTACCGTCAAGACGACACTTCTCGCCGCGCACACGGTGCCTCCCGAATACCGCGGGCGGGCTGATGACTACGTGCGAATCATCTGTGACGAATGGCTGCCGTTGTTGCATGCGGACGGGCTTGTAGATGCCGTCGATGTCTTCTGCGAATCCATCGGGTTCGGCCTGGCGCAATCGGAGCGTCTCTTCAGTGCGGCCCAGGCGCTCGGAATTCCGGTAAAGATGCACGCCGAACAGCTGTCGAATCTCGGTGGAACGCAGATGGCAACCCGCCGCGGAGCCCTTTCGTGCGACCACCTCGAATATGCCACGCCGGAGGATGCCGCTTCCCTGGCTGCCTCGGGCACCGTGGCAGTGTTGCTGCCGGTTGCGTTTTACTGCCTCGCAGCGGGACGCAAGCCGCCGATTGAGGCGTTGCGCACGGCGCGGACGCGCATGGCCATTGCCAGCGACTGCAATCCGGGCTCCGCCCCGGGCACATCGCTTCTGCTGGCGATGAGCATGGCGACGCGTCTTTTCGGCCTGACGGCGCACGAGGCGTTGGCCGGTGTGACACGAAACGCCGCCCGCGCGCTCGGCGAGCAAGCCAGGCGCGGCACGCTGGCCGCGGGCCAGGCGGCCGATTTCGTCATCTGGAACGTCCGCTCGGTCGAGGAGCTCGGCTACTGGATCGGTTTCAACCCGCGCCGCAGCGTCGTGCGGGCCGGTAGAATCGCAATATGAACCGGCACACGCCTCTGCAGCTCGGCGCCCGGCCGCTCACCCTGAACGAGTTGCGGCGGATCTACAGGGATCCCATCCCGGTCAGAATCCACGACCGCGCCATCGGGGCCGTCCGGGCTTCCCATGCGGCCACGAGCAATCTTGCGGCCGCCGACGCGCCGGCGTATGGAATCAACACCGGTTTCGGGCTGCTGGCCCAGACGCGCATACCCGCCGATCAGCGCACACTGCTGCAAAAGAACATCATCCTTTCCCACAGCGCCGGTGTCGGACCGCTGCTCGATGACGCCGTCGTCCGCCTGACTCTGGTGCTCAAGCTCGCCAGCCTCCTGCAGGGATTCTCGGGAGTGAGCGAAGAGCTGGCGCGCTTCCTGGAGAGGCTCATCAATGCCGGTCTCAACCCTTGCGTACCCTCACAGGGCTCGGTGGGAGCGTCCGGAGATCTTGCGCCGCTCGCGCATCTGTCGCTGGTTGTACTGGGTCTCGGCACACTCAGGCGTCACGGCGAGATACGGCCTGCCGCCGAGGCACTGGCACAGGAAGGCATGGCGCCCCTGGAGTTGGGTCCCAAGGAAGGCCTCGCGCTGCTGAACGGCACCCAGGTTTCAACGGCCCTGGCCCTGGCAGCGCTCTTCGAGCTCGAGGAGACGTTCGCCGCGGCCGTCGTCAGCGGAGCGATGTCGCTCGATGCCCTGCAGGGCAGCGACGTGCCCTTCGATCCGCGCATCCACGCACTGCGTGGCCATCCGGGGCAAGTGCGCGTCGCGCAGGTGTATCGCGGGCTGCTGGCCGGCAGCGAGATCCGCGAATCGCACCGGACCTGCGAGCGCGTCCAGGATCCGTACTCGCTTCGCTGCCAGCCCCAGGTGATGGGCGCCTGTCTCGACCTGATCACCCAGACCGCGGAAACGCTGCTGACCGAAGCCAACGCGGTCACCGACAACCCGCTCATTTTCGCCGCGACGAACGAAGTGCTCTCGGGAGGCAACTTCCACGCCGAGCCCGTGGCGTTCGCGGCGGACATCCTGGCGCTGGCTTGCGCCGAGGTCGGCTCGATCGCGGAGCGGCGCATCGCGCTGCTGGTGGATCCGAAGATGAGCGGACTGCCGCCCTTCCTGACGCCCGACAGCGGCGTCAACTCCGGATTCATGATGGCCCAGGTCACCGCGGCGGCACTGGTGGCCGAGAATCGTATGCTGTGTCATCCGGCCAGCGTTGACAGCATTCCAACCTCCGCCAACCAGGAGGACCACGTCAGCATGGCCACGCACGGAGCGCGCCGCCTGCTGCCCATGTCGACGAACGCTCTGCACATCATCGCCATCGAATTCCTGGCGGCCTGCCAGGGCGTGGATTTTCGCAAGCCGCTGCGCACCTCAGGTCCGCTCCAGCAGGCTCATGGGGCGTTGCGGGCACACATCCCGTTCGCAATGCAGGACCGGCTGCTGGCGGATGACATCGACGCGACGGCGAAGATCATCCGTACACCCGCGATTCAAGCCTTGGCGGATTTCCTTCTTCCCAGCTTCTCTTGACGGGCCGCATGCCCGGCGCGCCGTCCGCCGTACTCGGCGCGGCCGCCGCGACCCCCCTTTTCCAGGCTTTGCTTCAGTACCGCCATGAGGTCGATGATCTGCGCGCTCTTTTGCGGCTTGGCCGAGCTGGGCGCTTCGGGCAACGAATGCGTTTCGCGATTGCGGACCTTCTCGTGGATGCGCTTCATCAGGTCCTCGCGATACGTATCGCGATACTTTTCCGGCTCCCACGGACCGCTCATCTCCGCAACGAGCTTCTGCGCCATCGCGAGCTCTTTCGGAGCCAGTCCAGCGGCCTTCGCACTGGGTCCCGCGACTCCCATATCCGCCGGCGGACGCAGCTCATCCGCGAAACGCAGTGTATTGAGCGTGAGTATGTCATCCTCCGGCAATAGCACGGCCAGGTGCTGGCGGGTACGGACGACCACGTTGGCGATTGCGACTTTCTGCGTACGCTTCAAGGCTTCGCGCAACAATGCGTAGACCTTCTGGCCGCCTTTCTGCGCGGCGACATAGTAGGGAGTTTCATAGTATTCGGGCGTGATATTGGTGGCGTCCGTGAAACTCGTGATCTCGATGGTCTGCGCCGCTTTGGCGTTCGCCTGCCGAAAGTCCTCGTCCGAGAGCGCGACGTAGCGGCCCTTTTCGTACTGATACCCCCGCACGATGTTCTTCCATTCGACAGGCTCGCCCGTACGCTTGTTGTAGCGCTGGTAGCCGACCGGCGAGAAGTCCCGCTTGTCGAGAAAGTCCAGGTCGATGGTCGCGCCATGTGTGGCGGAGTACAGGTCCACGGGAATGTAGACCAGTCCGAATGAGATGGCGCCTTTCCAGAATGCCCGAGCCATGCGGAATGCCTTCAATTGCGTGCCGCCGTCGTGGCGGCGGAGCATCAACGCTGGAGCCGGCGTGCGAGTTCCCAGCGCGCGGTGGACGTGACCCTGTCAGACATCTGGACGCTCGCGTACGCCGGCTGCCGCGCCTATAGTTTCGGCCACGCCGCACGGGCTTTTGCGGCCATGGCCCGCCGGCCATCCTCGAACGCCAGACGGGCGGCGGGCACCGTCTCATCAGGCAGCGCCGCGAGCGCCTCAGCGAATACCGCCTGCAGCTCCTGCCGGAATTCCGGATTGGGGAAAATGTAGAAGTCATTGCGGCGAACGGCGCGCAGCACCTTCTCGCCGATTTCCTCGGGCTCCATTCCGACCTGGTGGATTTGCTCCAGGCGGCTCAGGAATTCCGGGCTGGTCGCAGTTGCGTGCACGGACAGATGCGGCGGCCGGATCTTCTCGCTTGCGAATATGGCCGACTTCACGAGTCCGGGGCACAGGACTGACACGCCGATTCCGTGCGGCAGCAGGCTCCAGCGCAGAGCTTCCGTGACCCCACGCACTGCAAACTTCGAGGCTGTATAGATGCCCGCGCCGGCACCGACGATGAAGGAGGCCATGGATGCAGTGTTGACGACGTGTCCGCCCTCGCCATGCGCCTTGATACGCGGCACGAACGTCTGTACGCCATTGATGACGCCGCCGAGATTGACGCCCATGATCCAATCCCAGTCGTCATAGGTTGCCGAGCCTATATCGTTGAACAGGTTGATACCGGCGTTGTTGCACACGACATGCACCTTTCCAAACACGCGCTCGACTTCGTCGGCCGCGTGCATCATTGCCGTGCGGTCGGTGACGTCGAGGCGAATTGGGTGAACCTGCGCGCCGGTGAGGTGTTTCATCGCCGTGTCGATGTGATCCTGGCGAATATCCGCTATCACCACTTTCATTCCGGCCGCGGAAAACACCTTGGCCATGCCAAACCCCACACCGCTGGCCCCGCCGGTAATGAATGCCACCTTTCCCGTCACGTCTTTCATGGGTCGGTTTCCTAAGCTCTCCCGCGCCACGACCCTAGCAGGACTCCCCGGGGCCCGCCAACCCGTCAGCCTGCGAACCGGGCGCAGCCCGTTGCGGGCGATGTTCGTTAGCCGTACGCAGCGAGCGCACGATTCAGCTTCCTTGGCAGTGGGAAATCGCACTGGATATAATCAAACTCACTGCAGCGAAGCGTCCCCCGACGCCAATCGGAGCCGTTATCAGCAAGCACGTCGTCATTCGCGAGATTTCTCGCGCGGATCCCTCCGTGATCAACACGCTGGGGGAATGTGGCGTAGCAACCGTCCACGAGGCTCAGGGACGCACGGGTCTGCTAGCACCGTACATGCGACCCATCTACGCCGGCACTTCACTGGCCGGACCCGCGGTCACGGTCCTGGTTCCGCCGGGCGACAACTGGATGATTCACGTCGCCGTGGAAGTGTGCAGGCGTGGCGATGTGCTGGTCGTAGCGCCGAGCTCGCCATGCTCCGATGGCTATTTCGGCGATCTGCTCGCCACATCCCTGCAGGCCCGAGGCGTCAAGGCACTGATCATCGATGCCGGCGTGCGCGATGTCGCAACCCTGACGCAGATGCGGTTTCCGGTCTGGAGCAAGAACATCTGGGCTCAGGGTACGGTCAAGGCCAGCCTCGGCTCGGTCAATGTGCCCATCATCTGCGCCGGTCAGCGCGTCCAGGCAGGCGACGTGATCGTCGCGGACGATGACGGCGTTCTCGCCGTGGCTGGCGCCGACGCGGTCAAAGTGGCCGCCGCCGCCCGCGAACGGATCGCGAACGAGGAGGAGAAGCGCAGGCGTCTCGCAGCCGGCGAGCTCGGCCTGGATCTGTACAAGATGCGCGACAGGCTGGCCGCGCTTGGCCTGGAATACCGCTGAGTCCCTGAATCGGGCGGCGCTGCGCTCATTTATTCATTCACCGACACCCCATTCGCCGCACCCATTCAACGGAACCCCACATGGCGAGCGCCCGACTGACCGCCATCCCCTGCACGTTGATGCGTGGAGGGACTTCAAAAGGCCCGTTTTTTCTGGCAGCCAGCCTGCCATCCGCCAGGGAAACGCGCGACCGGGTACTTCTGGCCGTGATGGGCTCGCCTGACATGCGGCAGATCGACGGCCTTGGCGGCGCAGACAGCCTGACGAGCAAGGTTGCAATCGTCGGCCCCGCGACCCGGCCGGACGCGGACGTCGATTACCTGTTCCTGCAGGTAGTCGTGAACGAGCCGCGCGTGGACAGCTCACAGAATTGCGGCAACATGCTGGCGGGCGTCGGGCCGTTCGCCATCGAAAAGGGACTCGTGCCCGCTACGGGTGAACGGACGCGGGTCCGTATTCACATGGTCAATACCCAAAGCATGGCGGTCGCGGAGATTCAAACCCCAAGGGGCGAGGTGCATTACGGTGGCGAGGCCTCCATCGATGGAGTTCCAGGGACCGCGGCACCCATCCTGCTCGACTTTTTGGACATCGCCGGCTCGAGCTGCGGTTCACTATTGCCGACGGGAAACGCTCGTGACGTCATCGCCGGCGTGCCGATGACGCTCATCGATAACGGCATGCCCGTAGTGGTCATGCGCGCGTCGGATGTCGGCAAGACAGGAGCCGAATCACCCGCCGAACTTGAGGCTGATAAAGCGTTAAGAGCCCGTGTGGAGGCGATACGGCTCCAGGCCGGGCACCGCATGAACCTGGGCGACGTGACGCGCAAGACGGTACCGAAGATGTGCCTGATTTCCGCTCCCATGCATGGCGGGGCCATTTGCACGCGCAACTTTATTCCGCACACAGTGCACAAGGCCATCGGCGTATTCGGCGCGGTGAGTGTTGCAACAGCCTGCGTGGTACCAGGGGCAGTGACCGCGGACGTTGCGCGCGTCGCCGGCACCGGCCGCTCTCGACGCCTTGACGTCGAACATCCAACGGGCTTCTTTACTGTCGAAATAGACATCGCGACGGACGGAAGCACCGTTCGCGTCGACCGTGCGGCGTTGCTGCGCACGGCACGCAAGCTCATGGACGGCCATACCTTCGTCCCGGAATCGGTCTGGGCGGGACACTGAGTCCTCAGCCGCGAGCTGCCCGGTTCGTGGACGCGAGCCGCTGTCCGAGCCGGGGATACACCTTGCGCGCGTTGCCCTCGAACAGCTTCGCCCGGTCCGCCTCGCTCAACGGCAGGGCGTCGATATATCGCTTGGTGTCGTCGTAATAGTGGCCGGTGCGCGGATCGATACCCCTGACCGCGCCAACCATCTCCGAGCCGAACAGGATGTTGTCCAGCGGCACGACCTTCAACAACAGCTCGATCCCGGGCTGGTGATACACGCAGGTATCGAAGAACACATTATCGTGCATCAACTCCTCGAGCG
Source organism: Steroidobacteraceae bacterium (assembly GCA_050738795.1). Classification (GTDB taxonomy): domain Bacteria; phylum Pseudomonadota; class Gammaproteobacteria; order Steroidobacterales; family Steroidobacteraceae; genus 13-2-20CM-66-19. The sequence goes on along the minus strand of JBOIAD010000019.1, from coordinate 48,706 downwards.
GCGGCCGCTTCAGATCCTGGGCAAGCCCGCGGTACCGCCCCCAGTGGAACGGCACCGCGCCGCCGCCGTGCGGAATGATGAATCGCAGCGTCGGAAAGTCCTTGAACAGGTCGGCGGTCAGTAACTGCATGAATGCCGTCGTATCGGCATTGATGTAATGCGCGCCCGTCGCATGGAAGCTCGGATTGCATGAGGAGCTCACGTGGATCATGGCCGGCACATCGAGCTCGACCATCTTCTCGTACAACGGGTACCAGTGCCGGTGCGTCAGCGGCGGCGAATTCCAATGGCCCCCCGAGGGGTCCGGGTTCAGATTGCAGCCGATGAATCCCAGCTCGCACACACAGCGCTCGAGCTCCGCGGCACTGTTGGCGGGCGCAACGCCGGGCGACTGCGGCAACTGGCAGACACCGGCGAAGTTCGCCGGGTACAGGGCGCAGACCCGCTGGATCAAGTCATTGCATACCCGCGACCAGCCCACGCTGATGCTCTCATCGCCCAGGTGATGCGCCATTGCCGAGGCGCGCGGGGAGAAGATCGTCAGATCGGTGCCGCGTTCGCGCTGCAGTTTCAGCTGGGCCTTCTCCAGGCTTGCGCGGATCTCGGCGTCGCTGATTGCAAGATCCATGCCGGGCAAAGCCAGCGCAGGGTCCTTGAATCGCGCGAGCTGCGCATCGCGGAACTGCTGCAGCCCGCCCGGAGCGGTCGTGTAATGGCCATGGCAGTCGATGATCATGGCTTCAGGCCGTCCTTGCCCAGCATCCGCTCCAGCCGGTCCAGTGTGCGCATGGCCGGCAGCACCTGCGCAAGGCTCGCATTCGGCTCGCGCTTCTCGCGGATCGCGGCGAAGAATTCCCGGTCCTGAAGCTCGATACCGTTCATCGATACGTCCACCCGGGTGACATCGATGGGCTTCTGGTTGCCGTCCACCAGCTCGTCGTAGCGCGCGATGTAGGTCCCGTGGTCGCAGATGTAGCGGAAGAAGGTGCCCAGCGGACCGTCATTGTTGAATGACAGCGACAGCGTGCAGAGCGCACCCGAGGGCGCCTCGAGCCCGATGCTCATGTCCATGGCGATACCGAGCTGCGGATGTTTCGGGCCCTGCAGCGCGTACGCCTTCGAGGCGGTCTCGCCGGTCTGATACTGGAAAAGGTCGACCGTGTGGCAGGCGTGATGCCACAGCAGGTGGTCCGTCCAGCTGCGGGGCTTGCCGAGCGCGTTGGTATTCGTGCGGCGCATGAAGTAGGTCTGCACGTCCATCTGCTGGATCTTGAGCTCACCGGCCTGGATGCGCTGGTGGATCCATTGATGGCTGGGATTGAAGCGTCGCGTGTGGCCGCCCATGGCAACGACACCTGTTTCCCCCTGCACCCGCAACAGCCGCTCCGCATCCGCAAGATTGTCCGCGATCGGGATCTCGACCATGACGTGCTTGCCCGCACGCATGCATTGCTCCGCCTGTCTCGCGTGCATCTGGGTCGGAGTCGCCAGCAGCACCGCCTCCACGCCGGGTTGCGCCAGGCTCTGCGCAAGCTCGGTCGTCCAATGCGCGATGCCGAATCTGCCCGCAACCGCGGCGGTCTGCTCTGGATTCCCCCCGGCCAGCGAGGCGACCTGGATGCCATCGATCTTCTGCACGGCCTCGAGGTGTTTGACACCGAAGGCCCCCTGTCCTGCCATCGCGATCTTCATGGTTGCTCCTCATTTTCCAGGATGAGGTGTCCCAGCGCCGTGTTCGAGGCAGGCACATGATAGAAGCGGTACACCTCTCGCACCTTCTCGTCGAGCGCGCCGCGCGCAATCAGCCACATGACCATCTCGATGCCCTCGGAACCTGCCTCGCGCACGTATTCGATGAACGGAATCGCGGCGACCTCCTGCGGATTCTGCGACAGCCGGTCGAGGAACCGGCGGTCGAACTCGCGGTTGATGAGCCCGGCGCGCTTGCCCTGCAGCTGATGCGACATGCCGCCGGTGCCGAAGATGACCACGCGCAGATCCTCCGGGAACGACTCCACGGCGCGTTTGATCGCCTTGCCGAAATTGAAGCAGCGGTTGCCGGTCGGGGGCGGGTATTGCACGACATTGACCGCAAGCGGAATGATCCTGCACGGCCATTGCTGCGGCTGCCCGAACATCAGGGTCAGCGGCACGGTGAGGCCGTGGTCCACGTCCATCCTGTTCACGATCGTCAGGTCGAACTCATCGAGAATGACCGACTGCGCAATATGGCTCGCGAGCACCGCATGTCCCTTGACTACGGGTACCGGCCTCGGACCCCAGCCCTCGTCCGCTGGCTTGAACTCCTCCGCACAGCCGAGCGCGAAGGTCGGAATGATCTCGAGCGAGAAGGCCGAGGCATGATCGTTGTAGACGAGGATGAGCACATCGGGCTTGAGGTCCGCGATCCATTTCTTCGAGAAATCGAAGCCTGCGAAGACGGGCGCCCAGTAGGGCGTGCCGCTCTTGCCAAGATCCCAGGCCGCACCGATGGCCGGCACGTGCGAGCAGTTCACGCTGGCGAGGATCCTAGCCACGTTTGTCCTGCTCCGATTTGCTGCGGTTGCCTTCGACCGGACGGCCACCGTCCAACATCATCTGCGCATATTGCTCCTGCGAGCAGCCCGTCATCGTGGCCGCTACGTGCTGGAAGGACAGGCCGTCGGTGGAAAACAGCTTCGAGAGGAAATAGATGTTGCCCCCGAGCTCGATCATCCGGCCCCAGTCGCGCTTCAGGACCGCCGCGCGCTGCTCCGGTGTCATCGGCCACTCCTGCAGGTAGCCCGCTTCGTCCTGCTTGAAGCGGGCGCGATTCTCGGCCTTCATCAGCGACATGCAGAACATGTTGAGGTGATAGCCCTGCCGCGAGCGCTGCGCGTCGAACAGAGTGGTGCCCGGAATATCATCGAACGCGTCCGGCTCTTTCATTGAGCGCCCCTCACGCACCAAAGCCGTACAGCCGGTGCGGATTGTCCACGAGAATCATGCGCTGCAGGGCCGGATCGGGCGCGAACTGCGCAAACAGGTCCACCAGATCCCCGTCGTTGGGCATGTGCCGGGCGATATTGGGGTGAGGCCAGTCGGTGCCCCACAGGACCCGGTCCGGCGCCGCCGCGATCAGTGCTTGCGCGAAAGGCACGGCGTCCGCAAACGGCGGACCGCTGCTCGAGATGCGCTCAGCGCCGGAGATCTTGACCCAGCAGGTGGCCGTGGTGCGCGCCAGCTCGACCAGGTAACGGAATGCTTCCTGCCCGAGGCCGGCGCCGGCGGGCACGCGTCCCATGTGATCGATGATGAACGGCACCGGCAAAGAGCGCAGCAGATCAGCATGCCCGGCCAGATCCACGGCGTCGAAATGCAGATCGACGTGCCAGCCCAGCGGCCTGATGCGCGCGATGACGCGATGGAACTCGTCCATGTCCGGCACGCCGCCCAGATGCTGCACGAAATTGAAGCGCACGCCGCGAAATCCGGCAACGTGCAACGCTTCGAAAGTCCGCTCGGTAAAGGAATCGTCCGCATTGGCGACGCCGCGGTAGCGACCCTCGCTCTGGGCGATCGCATCGACGATGACCGTGTTGTCGACTCCATGGCAACTGGCGTTCACGAGCACGGCACGCTCGAGCCCGAGAATGGACTGAAGCCGCCTGAACTGCGAAAGCGGCGCATCCGGCGGCGTATAGGTGCGATCGGGTGCGTACGGATAACGGTCACCAGGGCCGAAGATGTGGCAATGCGCATCGCATGCGCCGGGCGGCGCGCGATACGTGGGGCGGCGCGTGCCGGGATCGGGCGGCTGGCAGGCGGGAGGTTCGTCATGCGGCATTTTAAAGGACCCAACACGCACCGCCGTCTCTGGCGGGACGCGGCATGGGTTATCGTAACGATCGGCGGTAGCGCACACAATCGCGGTTGCGCCGGTCGAACGATTACCGAACCACCTCCGCGCCTCACCCGCGTCCGCGGGACGGCACTCGTGCGCAAGCTTGTCCGTGCTCCGGGGGGCGAATCAAGCTGCCCGCCCGCTTGCGGCTGCGCTCTTGCGCAAGCCCGCTCTCAAGCCAACAGTCGGCGCAGGTGCGCTCCTGCGGCCGCGGCACGCGGTCCGATGATGATGTGAATCCAGTTCGGCGCCGGCACGGCGACACCGCGCAGGCCCAGTGACGCCATCCTGGCTTCACTCACGACTGCAGGATTCAGGATGTTGATACGCAGACGGCTTGCTGCGGTTTCGACCGCCGCTATGTTGGAGCGGCCGCCCAGCGCAGCCAGCAACGACTCGAGAGTTGACTCCGCACTGCCGGCATGAAGCGCCGCCTTGATTTCGCCCGCAACCTGATCGGCATCGGTGCCCACCACAACCTGCAGGGCGTTTGCCGCCGGCCGCACTACGCCACGCGCGCCAAGGCGTTTCAGCGCATCGGCGTCGACCGCGGCCTGGTTTGCCACGACGAGCCGCAGTCGCGTCGTGCAGGCGTCCAATGAGACGATGTTGACGGCGCCCCCAAGGGCTGCGACATAGGCCAGTGCCCGTTCCGCAGGTGTTCTCTGCCGGTCGCTCAGGGCAGCCGCCGCGCCCGCCTCTCTGCCCGGGGTCTGCAGATTGAATCTGACGATCACGAACCGGAACAGAGCGTAGTACAAGGCGAAATATAACAGCCCGACCGGCACCAGCAGCAGCGGGCGCGTCGCCTTGCTGAAATTGAGCACGTAGTCGAACAGCCCAGCCGAAAATCCGAAGCCGAGACGCACGTGCAGGGCGTTCATGATGACGAACGCGGCTCCGGTGAGCAGCGCATGCACTCCATAAAGCGCCGGCGCGAGGAACATGAACGTGAATTCGATGGGCTCGGTGACGCCGGTCAGGATCGAAGTCAGCGCGATCGAGCCCAGCAATCCCGCGACCGCGCGCCGCCGCGCCGGTAGCGCCGCGTGATACATCGCCAGGCATGCCGCCGGCAGTCCGAACATCATGACGGGAAAGAATCCGGCCATGAACGCGCCCGCGGTAGGATCCCCGGCGAAGAAGCGCTTCAGGTCGCCCGTCGTGCCGTTGTAGTCGCCCAGCAGGAACCAGGCGATGTTATTGATGATGTGATGCAGGCCGGTGACGATCAGCAGGCGGTTCAGCACGCCATAGGCGAACAAGCCGAAGGCTCCCGCATGCAGCACGGACCGGCTCAGGATGTCCATGCCGTGCTCGAGCCGTTGCCACTCCCAACCAAACGCGGCCGCGAGCACCAGCCCCGCGAATCCGCTCGCGATGGGCACGAAGCGCCGGCCGCCAAAGAAAGCCAGATAGCTGGGCAGGCGGATCTCGCTGAAGCGGTTGTACAATGCCCCGGCCAGCAGGCCCGACAGAATGCCCGCCGGCACGCTCAGCTTCGCCAGCTCCCGCGCCTTGTAGGCCGCCACGGCCAGATCGTGAGCCTGCCCGGCAAGCCCGGCGATCGCATCGGGGGGTACGGAAATCAACACCTCCGCGCCTTTCGTGGTGACCAGGTATCCGACGACGCTCGCAAGTCCCGCCGCGCCATGATTCTCCCGTGCGAGTCCGACCGCCACGCCGATGGCGAACAGCAATCCCAGATTGGCGAAGATGGCGTCCCCGGCCGCGGCCATGGACGGAAAATCCAGCAGGTCGGGCTGCCCCAGCCGCAGCAGCAATCCCGCGATCGGCAATACCGCGATCGGCAGCATCAACGCGCCGCCCACGCGCTGCAGACTGGACAGTATGTGTTTCATGATGTCACTCGTGGGCCAGACGCAGGGCGTCCAATCCGGATACGCTTTGCGATATCAGGGCACGCACCGCCTGCGCCGTCTCGGTCGCAAGAGCGCGTTGCGCGAGCATGTTGCAGTCGTCGGTACGGACGGTCGCAATCAAGGCCTTCAACTGTGGAATGACGGCAGGGATCATCGAAAGCTCATGTACACCCAGCCCGATGAGGATCGGCACCGCCATCGGGTCGGAAGCCAGTGCGCCGCAAACGGCAAGGGTACGGCCGTTCTGCCGGGCGGCCGCAGCCGTCCTGGCGATGAGATGCAACACCGCAGGATGCAGGCCATCGAGCCGTGCGGCCAGGTCGGGGTGGCCACGATCCATGGCAAGTGTGTATTGCGTCAGGTCGTTCGTCCCGATGGACAGGAAGTCCGCCTCATGCGCAATCCGATCCGCCAGCACCGCGGAGGCTGGCGTCTCGATCATCACCCCGAGCGCAACAGGTGCGCGATATCCCATGGAATCACGCAAATCGTCGAGCATGCCGCGCACCGTCCGGATTTCGCCCGGCTCGGTGACCATGGGCAGCAGGAGGCGGCACTGGCCGACCGGCCGCACTTGCAGCACCGCACGCAATTGCACCCGCAACAGCTCCGGCCTCCAAAGACTGGTGCGCACTCCTCGCAAGCCCAGCGCAGGATTTGCCTCCCGCGGCAGCGGCAGGTAAGGAATCGGCTTGTCGCCGCCGATATCCAGTGTTCGCACCGTGAGCGGACGTCCGTCCAACACATTCGCAATCTGCTGGTACTGATCCGTCTGCTCGGCGTCGTCGGGCGGCAGCGTACGCTCGAGAAACAGAAACTCGGTCCGCAGCAGGCCGCAACCCTCGGCACCATTGCGAACCGCACCGTGCGCTTCCGCAACCGAACCGATGTTCGCGTAGACCTCGATCCGTGCGCCATCGGCAGTGCGGCACTCGCGTTGCGCGGCTGCTTGCTCGGCGGCGCGCCGCTCGCGCCTCTGCGCCAGTTGGCTTCGAGCCGCTTCCAGCCGCTGCGCGGGCGGCGCGACCCAAAGCCAGCCCGACTCGGCGTCCAACACGACTGGAGTGCCGGTTGACACCCGCAATGCGCCCGGACCTGCGGCCACCAACATCGGCAGCTCCAGTGCCGACGCAATGATCGCCACGTGGGACGTAGGCCCGCCACCGGCAAGGCACAGGCCCGCGAGCTTCCCGGCATCGAGCGCCACGAGTTGCGACGGCAGAAGCTCAGCGGCGATCAGGATCGAATTGTCCGGCAACTCAGCCATCGGCTCCTTCTGCCCACCCAGAGCAGTCAGGACACGGGCTGCGAGGTCGAGAAGATCGTCGGCGCGCTCAGCCATGCGCGGATTGTCCAGCGCGCGCAGCGCGTCGACCCCGGCGCGCAAGACCTGCCGCCATGCGTAGCCGGCGCTCTTTCCGCTTTCGACCAGGCTGCGCGCACCGGAAACGAGCTCAGGGTCGTCGAGCAGCTGCAAATGTGCCTCGGCAATTTCCCGCGCGGCGCCTTTGCCCGAGTCAGCTGACAGTTGCAGCTCGCTTCGGACCCGATCGCGCGCGCGCTCCAACTCCGCGCTCTCCTGCGCGGGCCCCGCTCCCGTTTCCGCCACCTCGATACTCACTCGCGAGATCTGGAACGCACGGCCGATCGCGACGCCGCGATTGGCCACGACACCTTGCAGGGCCGCATCGGGGGGAGTTCCCGCGAGCGAGCTGGAAACGGTCGTGGCACGTGTTGCGGTTGGTGTAGCTGCGCGTCGCGATGAAGGAGTGCCATCCTCCTTTCCCGAAACCATGAGTGCATGCTCCAGCGCCGCGACCGCCAGCTCCGCATCGGGTCCGGACGCCTGGATCGTAATCCGGTCTCCCAGACGAGCGCCCAGTGACATCAAGGCAACGGCACTCTTCGCGTTGGCCTTGCGCGACCCCGCCACGATATTGACCTCCGCGAGAAGATTCTTTATGGATCCGGCCAGCAGCGCGGCGGGGCGCGCGTGAATCCCGTGTTCGAATGCTACACGTACGCTGCGCGCAACAAGGCCTTCCGGAATCTGCGTACCCACGACAGGTTGCTCTAGCACGCGTTGTCCTGCCTCTGGGGCCGCGGGCGAAATCTCCATCAGAAAATCGCCGACCTCGACCGAACGATCCTGACCCCGCCTGGAGATGGTGAATCCATTGCCATCCGTCAGAATGACAGGCGTCAGCACGCTCTTGGCCTGGCGGGCGAGCTGGTCGAGATCGAAGCTGATGAGCCGCTCGCCGGCGGCAACGCTCTGTCCCTCGCGAACATGCGCCTGAAATCCCTTGCCTCCGAGGCCGACCGTATCGATTCCGATATGCAGCAGAATCTCGGCGCCGTTCTCGGCGCGCAGGGTCACCGCATGCTTCGATGCGGGCACGCCGATCAGCGTACCGCTGCAGGGGGCATACAGTGTCGCACCGGTGGGGTCTATCGCGAGGCCATCGCCAAGCATGCGCCCGGCGAATACCGGGTCGGGCGCCTCATCGAGCGGCGTACTCCATCCCTGCAGCGGCGCAACCAGGACCAGTTTGGACAGCGTCACATCTACTCCCGAAGCTGAACCCAATCGAGCACCCACAGGGGATCGAGCGAGTGCTGCGTAAACCTGAAACAAAGGTCATGCGAGCCGTCGCGGTGGGCAATGGACGCCGCGGGTAGCTGGGTCACCGCGCTGTTTGCGACGGCCGGTGCCAGGGGCAGTATCGCGACCGGCTCGCCTTCGCACCCATCGATCCGTACTTCGAGCTCCCCGTATGCGCTGCGGGGCTCGCGCAGCTTGATGGAGTGCACATCGGCGCCGAGCTGAAAATTGAATGGCACCTGTCCGACGGCAGCCGTGATCGCGGTCACGTGAGTCAGGTCTGCCGCTTCGTAGACCCAACACGGATTCATGATGTCAACCAGATAGATCGCGCGCTTGCCCGCGACGGGTGCATCATCCTCCAGCGACAGCACGAGATTGCTGGTGCAACTCTTGAGCTCGTGACTCGAGCGCCTCTGCAGCGAGGCCAATTCGAGAGAGCGCGCCGCCGGGCTCGCGAGCGCGTGGGCGCCTGCGAAGGCGCTGGCGCGTATCTCGCCACGCAGCGGCAGATCGAGCGGCCCCCCGTACTGCGGCGAGGTAACGGTCGGCTCGGTCCCGTCAAGCGTGTAGTGAATCTGGCCGCTGTGGGCCTGATTCGAGAGTCGAACCTCCACGCGCTCCCGTGCGCGCTCGAGCCGCGGCTCGACGGCGATGGCGAATACGTCGTCGGATGCATGGAGGTCCAGTGCCCGATAGCGGCTCATCTGGGCGGGCAGACGCGCGAGAAACCCCTCCCAGCGCAGCTTTTGCGCCGGCGACCAACCGACTTCGGCGACTGCCGCAGCGCGCGGAAATGTCATGTATTCGACCCGCTCTGTGGTGCGAATGTGCTCGGTCCAGATGTTCCCCTGCAGCCCGAGGACGTGGAACCGCTGATCTTCCGGCAACGCGGCGGGGACCGGATTGAACCGATACACTTCTTCGAGCGGAACCACACGCCCGCGTCCGGGCGGCTCAGCCGGCGGGTTACCCTGCCGATAATCGAAGTAGAGCGTCGGTGACGGGGACGACACCGAGTCGTGGCCTGCGGCCGCCGCGGCCAACGTTCCGGCGATTCCCCGCCAGGACATCACCGTCGCACCCGGCGCAATGCCCCCTTCGAGGATCTCATCCCAACCCACCAGGCGCCGGCCGCGCGCATTGAGGAATTTCTCCATGTGCCCGATGAAGTAACTTTGCAGGTGCTGCTCGTCGGCGATGCCCAGCTCGCGCATGCGAGCCTGGACGCGCGGCGAGGCCTTCCACTGGTCCTTGACGGCCTCATCGCCCCCAATATCGACATACGTACCGGGAAACAGCTCGATCACTTCGGCGAGCACGTTCTGGAGAAATGCGAATGTGCTTTCTTCCACGTTGTACAGGTTCGGATATACACCCCAGTCGGATGGAATGGTCCGCGGCGCGGGCTGCGACGTTGCGAGCCATGGATACGCCACGATTGCCGCGGTCGCATGTCCAGGCATGTCGATCTCCGGCACGATCGTCACGTTGCGCTGCGCCGCGTGGGCAACGATCCGCCGCACCGTCTGCTGCGAGTAGAAGCCGCCGTACAGCCGCGGCCGGCCCGTACGTGGATCGATGTCGGAGGCGGGCCCGGCGCCGGCCGGCACCCGCCAGCCGCCTGTAGTCGCCAGACGCGGGTACTTCCTGATCTGGAGGCGCCAGCCCTGATCGTCGGTCAGGTGCCATTGCAGCCGATTCAGCTTGTGAAGGGCCATCCAGTCGAGCAGCCGGAGGATGAATCGGGGCGGCTGGTAATGGCGAGCCGAGTCGAGCATGAGCCCGCGCCATGCGAATCGCGGCTCATCGGCAATCCTCATTGCGGGCACGGTGATGAGGTCAACGTGCGAGAGGTCGGAAGTGCATAGCTGCCACAAGGTCACGGCAGCATAAAGCAACCCGCGCTGATCGCCCGCTGACAGCTCGATGTGGTCCGGAAGGATGTTGAGCGTGTACGCCTCGGGATTTGCCGCGGAATGCCCATCGATCCTGAAGACGATCGAGCGTGCAGACCCCGCAGCGCCTTGCCGCGCGGCCACTTCCAGAGCCATGCCACGGGTCCTGCGCAGCAGATCGGCGAAATAACGTGCGATGCGCGCGGCGCGGACGTCTCCGTAGGCCGAGAGTCGTGTACCGGCGCGGATTTCGAAAACTCCGGGCTGAGGCTGGACATACGCTGGTTGAGGAACGACGTCCACTGTGGTGTCCGGTGCCTCCGTGCGCTGCCCGGCGAGAGCCGCGCCCATCGCAGCAACCGCTGCAGGGGGTCCGCTGAGGGATGTCACAGCCTGGGGGGCAGCCTTGGCTGCGGCGGCCAGGGCTGCGAGCGCCCCGGCCAGGGCTGCAATCCCGATCCACTTCAGTCCGGCGCCCGCCATGAATCACATGCCCTAAACAATCGCCGTGGAAGCGGGCACCATAGCGGGTCTGCGCAGCCGAGTCTGCGCCCGCTTCCCGAGGTTTCGTTCATGCCCCACTCTCCGCATCCTCTCGTCCTCCGCGGCCGCGAAGCTTTGACACGCGGCGACATGCGCGCCGCGGAAGCGGCTGCCGACGAGCGCCTCAAGACCGCAGGCCGGGACGTGAACGCGCTCGAGCTTCGGTCCATCGTCCAGCAGCGTCGCGGCCAGTTTGGGCAGGCCGCGCGCACGCTGGATACGGTGATCGGAATCGACCCGCGCGCGGATTGGGCCTACAACGAGCTGGTCCAGCTGTTCATGACGCACGGCAAGGCGGAGGATGCCGAGAAGGTGGCCCGGGCAGCGCTGCGCGCGAATCCCCGCAACGCGCACGCCCACAACCTTTTCGGCACCATCCTGTCGGAGATGAACAACCTGCCCGCGGGCGAATGGCATTTCCGCAGTGCCCTGGAGCTTGCGGGCCCGCAAGCTTCCGTACTGATGAACCTGGCGCTCAATCTGATGAAACAGGGGCGCACTGACGAGGCGGACGGCTACTTCACCCAGGCTCATGAGCTGGCGCCCCAGGACATGAAAACCCTCGCGTACTGGTCGACCTTGCACGAGGCGCGCGGCGACCTCGAACGCGCCGGGACACTCCTTGACCGGGCTGAGGCGCTCTCCTCCCCCGCGGATGTCAATCTCCTGCGGGCCAACCTTCTTTCCCGCTCGGGGCGGCATCGGGAGGCGCTCGCGATTCTCGATGGGGCCGGGACGCTGGCAGGCGAAGGCCAGTTGACGCGCGGGCGGCTGCACGAGCGGCTCGGTAACCATGCCGCGGCGTGGCAGGACTTCGTCGCCGGCAAGGCGAAGCTCCTGAAAGAAGCTCCCGGAACGGACTATCGCGCGGACGCGGTCGATGCGCTGTTCGAGCGCTGCAAGCAGTTCTTCACGCGGCAGAACGTCGGACTGCTGCCGCGGGCGAAGCAGCGGCCGGGTGTGCCGCAGCCCATCTTCATCATGGGCTTTCCTCGCTCGGGCACCACCCTGGTCGAGCAGATCCTGTGCAGCCACTCCGCCGTGATGGCTGGCGGAGAGCTGCCCTTCGTGCGCGACCTCAGCAAGCTCGCCGGCGGTGTGTTTCCCGGCGAGGAGCGCTTCCCGGAAAACCTGGCCCACGCCTGGATGGCAGACTATCACCACACCGCGGCCCTGTTCCGCGACTATTACCTCGCGCGCGCCGAGCAGTACGGACTGTTGAAAGCCGCGGCCTTTTTCACCGACAAGATGCCGTTCAACGAGATCTACCTGCCGCTGCTCATGATGGCCTTTCCCGAGGCCAGGATCGTTCGCGTCGTGCGCCACCCCCTGGACGTATGCGTGTCGATGCTGGCGAACAACATGACCCACGGCTTCCACTGCGGTTACCGCATCGAGGACATCGTCCATCACCTGGCCGCGGTCTGCGATCTGGTCGGGCACTATGGCCGGGAGCTCGAGCCCGCTGAGCTCGTGCTCCGATACGAGTCTCTGGTGGCGGACCAGCCGGGGCAGACCCGCAAGCTGCTCGACTACCTCGGGCTGCCTTTCGAGGCGAGCTGCCTGCGCTTTCACGAGAACCGGCGCTATGCACCGACGCCCAGCTACGCGCAGGTGACGGAAAAGCTGAACGACCGCTCCATCGGCCGGCACCGGCACTACGCGCCGCAACTCAAGCAGCACGCGGCGCGGCTCCGGGCAACGATGGCCGCGTTCGGGTACGAATAGAGTCGGCAGGGTCGGCCACGCAGGTAGCATCGTGGCCGCCCATGCCCGCGCTCAGAACCTCAGCTTGACGCCGGCGAAGTACACGCGGCCATTGTCGTAGAGCGCCCGCGGATGCGACAGGTAGTCCGAGTACTCCACGACCTTTGCATCGGTCAGGTTCTGGGCTTCAGCCGTGACGGCCAGCCACTTCGTGACGTTTACCGCCAGGGAGGCATCCAGAGAGCTCAAGGCCGCCTCGTCCAGGTTCGACGTCCGGTCGAAGGTCACGAAGAAATTCGACCGCCGGCTGTAGGACAGCCGTGCGCTCAGCAGGTGGTTCTCGAAGTAGCCGGTGATGTTGTAGGTACTCTTCGAATTGCCGGGGAAGGGATCGCCGCTGTCCAGCGTTGCATCGGAGTACGTGTAGTTGGCCTGCAATCCGAAACCTCCCCACACCGGCTGGGTGGCCGCCAGCTCGACGCCCTTGAGCTTGCCACCCCCGCCGTTGGAGCGGACGTTGATCGTGAAGGGGCATTCGAAGCTGTTCGGCGCAGTCGTCGTGCACGCGGAAGCCGGCGCCGAGGCACCCGTGAAAGGCAGTATCTCGGGGGTCGGCTTGTCGACGATGAACGACTTGATGTCCTTGTAATACAACGCGATCGCGTACGAGGTATCCCTGTCCGGATACCACTCCAGCGAAACGTCCGCCTGATTCGCGCGATACGGATCGATGTTGGGATTGCCCGCGGTACCGGTGAGAGCCCCGGTATTCAGCAGGACCCGCGGCACCATGTCGGTGTAGTCCGGACGGGACATCACCTTCGCCGCGGCGAAGCGCGCGACCAGATCGTTGCTGAGGTCGTATGCCAGATTCAACGACGGCAGAACGTCGTTGTAGGTCCTCTCGGCCGTCGTCGGAATGTACGCTCCAAAGGGGTTTGCGATGACTCCCGGGAGAGTCGGGTCGGCGACGAAGACCGCTCCGGCCGTGATCTGGTCCGTATGCACGAAGCGCACGCCGGCGTTGCCGCGCCAGTGATCGCCCCCGAGATTGGCCATGACGTAGCCGCCCTTGGTCTTCTCCTGCGCCGTGAAGCCTCCCTGCGGATAGGGCGTGCGTCCGGACTTCAGCTCCTGCTCGCTCAGAATCCGCTGGGCGGCCGCGGCGTTCACGATCCAGAACTGGGTCAGCGAGCCGGCGTTCGCGATGTTCTTTGCGAAATCGCCAGGCGCCAGCCCGCCGGCAAAATCCGACGCCGGCAACGTATTGATCGGCGCATAGAAGCCGCCGTACGTGGTGAAGTCGCCGGAGGCGTCGCGCTCGTGGTTGGTGCCCTTGAAGCCGAACTTCACGGATTTGAGCATGCCCAGATCCAGCTTCTTGAGCACATCCAGGTAGACATAGGCTTCCTTGTCCTTGTTCAGGAACACATCGTCGTTGGCGAAGTCGAACACGAACGAATTCGGATCGGTCCAGTTGACCGTCTTCCCGTTGCCGTTCGGCAGCATCGTGACCTGCGGCGCGCCGTGTGAAAAATCGTAGCTGAAGGAGGCCGGTGCGCCGAACTCCGGAAAGTACTGCGGATCGGTCTTGCCCGTCGCATCGGTGTACCCGAAGTCCAGGTGCACGGTCCAGTCGTCAGCGGGTGTGTACTTCGTGTCGAGATCGATGTCGTGGCTGGTCGTCTTGGCGATACGATGGAACGAATCGTAGAACACTCCGAAGTCGGATGTTCCATTGTTGAGCGATGTCACCGTGCCGGCAATGCACGTGCCATGGTCCACGACGCAATTGCTTATGGTGCCCCCATTGCCGATGGCGCGCTGCGGATCCACGAGCCAGCTCTGGTTCGTGTTCTCGGCATTGAAGATCGACACGAAACCATTCAGATTGAATTCGATCTGATCGTTCGGTCTCACCTGCAGGTCGAAGTTGCCGCCCTTGCGAATGCGATCCTGCTCGAACAGGGCAGAGTTGATCAGGGTGGGAACGAGGGTCGGATCGGTGCTGCCCGCGGTGAGGCTGGACAGCGGCGCGTAACCGAGGACCTCGAAGCCATCACGGCGGATATGGCGCTCCTGATAAATGCCGGACACGAGAATGCCGAAAATGCCGTCCTGGTCGTGCCAGCTCGCGAGCGCCGTGCCATACGGATCGGTCTTCTTCGAAGTCTCCGTATAGGCGCCCTCCATGGATGCGTAGCCGGTGAACGCGGGCAGGTCGAGCGGCCTGCGCGATTCGATGTTCACCGTGCCGCCGATGCCGCCCTCCTGGACGTCGGCCTCGGCAGTCTTCTGCACCTCGACCTTGCCGATGAGATCCGCGGGAAACATCAGGTAGTTGAAGCTGCGCGTGGCATTCTGCTGATCGAGAATGAACCAGTCCGCGGTGGAGAGCGCATGGCCGTTGAAGGTCGTGTTGGTCAGAGTGGTCAGCGTGCCGCGCAGATTGATGCGCTCGCCTTCGCCGAAATCACGTTGAGTCACGACGCCCGGCACGCGCTGCAGCGCCTCCGCAAGATTCTTGTCGGGAAACTTGCCGACGTCCTCGGCTGTCAGGACTTCTTCGACGCCGACCGCATCACGCTTCGTCTCCAGGGATTCGCGCAGGGCAGCCCGGTAACCGTGAACCACGACTTCTTCGAGCGGAGCGTTTTGATCGGAGGCGTCCGGAGTGTCTGCCCGAACCGCGCCGTTGCGTCCGAACAGCGCCATGGCCACGGCCGTTCCTACCAAGGTAGACCTTGCGATTCTCATAAATTGCTCACCCCGCTGTTATTTATCGAAGCGCGCCGTCGCGTAGCTCCCAGTGCCCCGCTACCCTCGAAGGAACCGCTATATAGAGGGTGCAGCGGAAGATCCCGACTGGGGACCACTTAGGTGCCAATATAGTACCATTATGGCGAGAATGCTATCCTCTATGCATACCAATCCTCCATTGAGATGACAGTCTTTTTTAAAACAATCACTTGCATTCAAATAATCTTTCCGCTAGGTACTAAGTGGTATGATATTGGTAGTATGATACCCGCGAACCGCGGGATCGATCCGCCAGGAGAACGCGTTTGAACCTGCTCTCGCAGACCGTGGGGCCGCTCGATGAATCGAGCAGCCTGCCCCTCTATCAGCAGCTTCAGCGTGCCTTGCGCCAGGCTATCGAGCGACGCGTGCTGGGGCCCGATGACGCGCTGCCCCCCGAGCGCGATCTGGCGACCGAGTTCTCGGTGTCGCGGATCACCGTGCGCAAGGCAATTGACGGCCTCGTCCATGAGGGTCTGCTCGTGCGCCGGCAGGGCTCCGGCACATTCGTGATTGCGCGCGTCGAGAAGAACTTTTCGAAGCTGACATCGTTTTCCGAAGACATGCGCGCGCGCGGCCGCACTCCTCGCAGTGTCTGGCTGCAGCGTTCCGAGGGCACCGTGACGCCCGAAGAGGCACTGACTCTGCGCTCGAGCCCGGGGACGCCGGTCTTTCGTTTTCACCGCATCCGCTTCGCGAACGATGCGCCGATGTCATTGGAATACGCGACCGTTCTCGCCTCATCCCTGCCGTCACTCGATGCCGTCGAGTCGTCTCTGTATGAGGCGTTGGAGCGCGCTGGCAACCGGCCTGTGCGCGCGCTGCAGAGGCTGCGGGCGGTACTGCTGACAGGCGAACAAGCCGAGCTGCTGCAAGCGCAAGACAAGGACGCCGGCCTGTTGGTGGAGCGTCTCGGCTTTCTGCAAGACGGCCGCGCCGCGGAATTCACTCAATCCTATTATCGCGGCGACATCTACGATTTCGTCGCCGAGCTCAGTGTCGCTTCGTGAGCAGCCGCGCTCCAACTCTGCAGGAACACGCGACCAGCCTGTATCGCGAGGCTGCGCAAGGGGGCGCCACCGTCCGCAGACAACTCGCTGCGAACCGGGAGCGGATGCAACAGCTCGGCGCTAGATTGCGCCGCCTCTCGCCTCGAGCCGTCGTCACGTGCGCGCGTGGCAGCTCCGATCACGCGGCGACGTTTGCCAAATACCTCATCGAGACGCGGCTCGGAATCCTGACTGCCTCCGCCGCGCCCTCCATCAGTTCGCTGTATGAGGCCAAGCCGGATCTCGCCGGTACGGTACTGCTGGCCATATCGCAATCGGGGGCGAGCCCCGACTTGCTTGCAGCGGTAGCGAATGCGAAGGCCGCCGGCGCGCTGATCATCGCGCTCGTGAATGCGGAGTCCTCGCCCCTGGCGCAGGCCGCCGATTGCGCCATTCCACTGTGCGCAGGGCTCGAGCACAGCGTCGCGGCGACGAAGTCCTATATCGCCTCCCTCGCCGCGATCATTCATCTGGTCGCGGCGTGGGCCTCGGATCGGCCGATGCTGGAGGCGCTCGGCATGGCTCCCGATCAGCTCGAGAGCGCGTGGAAGCTGGATTGGAGCGCAGCGCTCGAGCCCCTGCGGCCGGCAAGCGACCTGTATGTGGTCGCCCGTGGCCTGGGCCTCGGCAGCGCGCAGGAAGCAGCGCTGAAGTTGAAGGAGACGTGCGGGATTCATGCGGAAGCATTGAGCGCGGCCGAGCTGCGCCATGGACCGATGGCGCTGGTGAAGTCCGGGTTCGCCGTGCTGATCTTCGCGCAAAGCGACGAGACGCGGGGCGGCGTCGAGGCGCTGGCAACGGAGCTTGGCGCGCGCGGCGCGCAGATCATGCTCGCCGGCGCCGTCGCCGCGAAATCGCTGATTCTGGCGACAGAACGCGCGCCACCGGCAATCGAGCCGATGCTCATCATCCAGAGTTTCTACCGCCTGGTGAACGCCTTGGCGCTGGCGCGCGGGTACGATCCGGACAATCCACCTCACCTTCGCAAAGTCACAGAGACCGTTTGATGGCGACAGCACTGGTCAACGGCCGGGTATTGAGGGATGACGGGCTGGCCGAGGGTCTGTGTGTGCTCCTGCAGGAGGGCCGCATTCTCGAGGTCGTGCCCAGCTCCGATCCCCGCTGCCGGCAAGCGAACCGGCGCGATCTGGGCGGCCAGATGCTGCTGCCCGGCTTCATCGATTCCCAGGTCAACGGCGGCGGCGGAATCCTGTTCAACGATGCCCCCAGCGTGGCGGTGATCCGGGATATCGGGCTGGCACACCGCAAGTTCGGCACGACAGGCCTGCTGCCGACGCTGATCAGCGCGGATCTGGAGGTCGTTGGGCGGGCGATCGGCGCCGTACAGGCCGCGATCAAGGCCGGGGTGCCCGGAGTTCTGGGCATCCACATCGAGGGTCCCTTTCTCAATGCCGCACGCAAGGGCGTGCATGATCCGGCCAAGCTGCGCGAGCTGGATGACGGCGCGATCGGCCTGCTGACCTCGCTGCAGGGCGGCCGAACGCTGGTGACCCTTGCGCCGGAGATGACCACACCCGAGTTGATCCAGAAGCTCGTCAGTGCCGGGGTGGTGGTTTCGGCGGGGCATACGAATGCCACTTACGCCGAGATGCGCACTGCCCTGCGTCATGGACTGACAGGCTTCACACACCTGTTCAACGCGATGTCGCAGCTCACCGGCCGCGAGCCGGGAGTGGTGGGCGCAGCTCTGGACGATCCCGATAGCTGGTGCGGCATCATCGTGGACGGCGAGCACACCGACCCCGTCGTGCTGCGGATCGCGCTGCGCTGCAAACGCCATGACCGCTTCATGCTCGTCACGGACGCCATGCCGAGTGTCGGCACCGAAAACAGATCGTTCAATCTGCAGGGACGCAGGATCAGCGTCTCGGGCAGCCTGTGCCTGGATGAGGATGGGCGCCTTGCCGGCTCCAATATCGACATGGCCAGTTGCGTGCGCAACGCGGTTTCGATGTTGGGTTTGAGCCTGCCCGAGGCAGTTCGAATGGCGAGCCGGTATCCCGCGCAATTCCTGGGCCTGGGAGGGGAGCTGGGACGCATCGCGCCCGGATATCGGGCCAACCTGGTGCTGGCCGACGATCAGCTGCGCGTGCTGGACACCTGGATAGACGGGCGCTCGTCGGCCGAGGGTGTCCCGGCGCCCTGAAGATTGCGATCTCGACTCGATCCGGCGCCTGCCGCCGCGAGTCCGGCCATTTACCGGCGTGGCCGCGCCCCAGGTGGGCGCGTTTCTTGCTGCCTGGCTCGCGGCCGTACCGTTACCATCGGAAGCTCGCGCGCGGGCTGGAGGACAATGCATGAGCCACATCACGCAGATTCAACAGATTCGCGAGCGCGCCCGCCAGCAGATCAGGGATGGCGCCGTGACCGAGGACTACAAGCTCGACCGCAAGAAGGCGATCGATATCCTGAATGAGGCGCTGGCCACCGAGATCGTCTGCGTGCTGCGCTACAAGTTCCATTACTTCATGGCCTCGGGCATCCACTCGCAGTCGGTCAAGGAGGAGTTCAAGGAGCACGCCGCCGAGGAGCAGCAGCACGCCGATCAGATCGCCGAGCGCATCAAACAGCTGGGCGGCAAGCCTGACTTGAACCCCGCGGTGCTCGCCGGCCGCAGCCACAGCGAGTACAAGGAGGGCACTTCGCTGGCGGACATGATCCGGGAGGATCTGATCGCCGAGCGGATTGCGATCGAGACCTACCGCGAGATCGTCCGGTTCTTCGGCGACAAGGATCCGACGTCCAAGCGCATGATGGAGGAGATTCTGGCCAAGGAGGAGGAGCATGCCGACGACATGGCCGATCTGCTGTTCGCCGTGGAGCCGGAGACGGGCGAGGGCTCGCGCAATCTATACTTCGCGGATGAAGTTCCGGGCGCGGCGAACGACCTCTCGGCGAGCGGCCAGAAATCCGGAGACAAGTCAGGCCCGAAGCCCGGCAGCAAGCCCAGTTAGGCCGGCTGCCTCATGATCGATCTGTACTACTGGACCACGCCGAACGGTCACAAGATCACCCTGTTTCTCGAGGAGACGGGGCTGCCCTATCGCATCGTGCCCGTGGACATCTCCAAAGGGGCGCAATTCGACCCCGCGTTCCTCTCGATCGCGCCCAACAATCGCATCCCGGCGATCGTTGACCACGAGCCGGCCGATGGCGGCGTGCCCCTGTCCGTGTTCGAATCCGGCGCCATCCTGCTGTATCTCGCAGAGAAGACCGGTCGCCTTCTGCCAAGAAACGTGCGCGGGCGCGCGCAGGTCACGCAATGGCTCTTCTGGCAAATGGCGGGACTCGGTCCCATGGCCGGCCAGAACCATCACTTCGCGCGTTACGCGCCCGAAAAGCTCCCCTACGCCATCGAGCGCTACGTGAACGAAACGAATCGGCTGTATGGCGTACTCGACCGGCAGCTCGCCGACCGCCCGTTCGTCGCGGGTGAATACTCCATCGCCGACATCGCGGCCTATCCCTGGATCGTGCCTTACGAGGCGCAGGGCCAGAAGCTCGAGCAGTTTCCGCACCTGCAGCGCTGGTTCGAGGCGATCCGCGACCGCCCCGCGACGATCCGCGCCTATGAGAAGGCGCAAGCGATCAACACGCAGCCGACGGTCGACTCCGAGGAATCGCGCCGCATCCTGTTCGGACAGACGGCTGCGCGCTGAGGGTCCGATCAGGGCCGGGCGGGCCGCCGCGCCAGCGCCGACATGACGGCCTCGACCACACGTTCGGCCGTAATGCCGAAATGCCGGAACAACTCGCCGGCTGGTGCGGATTCGCCGAAGCGGCTCATGCCGAGGACCTGGCCGCTCCTGCCGACATACTTGCGCCAGGTGTCGGCCACTCCCGCCTCGACGGCAACGCACGGCAGCTCCGGCGGCAGCACGGCCTCCCGATAGCCCGGCGCCTGCCGATCGAATACCGTGGTCGATACCATCGACACGACCCGCACCGCAATGCCGGCCTGCAACAGCAGCTTGTGCGCCTCGGCGGCCAGTGCAACCTCCGATCCTGTCGCAATGATGACGGCTTGCGGCGCAGTCTCGGCCTCGATCAGCACATAGCCCCCGCGGCGGAGATTTTGCGCCGCGGCGGCGGACTTCTTCTGATGAGGCAGATTCTGGCGGCTCAGGATCAGACATGTCGGGCCATCCCGCCGCTCGAGCGCCGCGGCCCAGGCCACCACGGTCTCTTCACTGTCACACGGCCTCCACAGATCCATGTTGGGTATCAGGCGCAGCGAGGCCACATGCTCGACGGGCTGATGTGTCGGACCATCCTCGCCCAGGCCGATCGAGTCGTGAGTGAACACGAAGATCGAGCGGATTCCCATCAGTGCCGCCATGCGCAGCGCATTGCGGCAATAGTCGCTGAAGGTCAGGAAGGTGCCCCCGTAGGGAATGAATCCGCCATGCAGGGCGATGCCGTTCATGATCGCGGCCATCCCGAACTCGCGGACGCCGTAATGAATGTAGTTTCCGCCTTTCGTGCCACTGATCGCTCGTGACCCCGACCACATGGTGAGGTTGGAGCCGGCGAGATCGGCGGAGCCGCCGATGAGCTCGGGCAAGCCTGGAGCCAGAGCCTCGATGACCTCCTGGGAGGACTTGCGGGTCGCCACGGCCGCGGCTTTGTCCACCACCCTGGCGATCAACTGCTGCACGCGCGCCGGAAAGTCCGTCGGCAGCTCGCCCGCGAGGCGTCGCTGCAGCTCGTGCATTTGTGCCGGATAGGCGCGCGCGTACTGGGCAAGTCTCAACCGCCAACTGTTTTCCGCGATTGCGCCTGCCTCGCGAGCATCCCACGCCTGCTGCACGTGAGGCGGAACCTCGAATGGCGCGTATGCCCAGCCGAGATGCGCCCGCGCCGCAGCGATCTCCTTCTCCCCCAGCGGCGATCCATGCGACTCGTGAGTTCCCGCCTTCGTCGGAGCGCCCTGGGCAATGATGGTCTTGCAGCAGATGATCGATGGCCGGTCGTACGCGGCTTTGGCCGCGACAATCGCGCTATGCACAGCCTCGCTGTCGTGACCATCGACGCCCGCCATGACGTGCCACCCGTAGGCCTCGAAGCGCTTTGGCGTGTCGTCGGTAAACCAGCCCGCCACGCGCCCGTCGATGGAAATCCCGTTGTCGTCGTAGAACACGATGAGCTTGCCCAGTCCGAGTGTCCCGGCCAGGGAGCAGGCCTCGTGCGAGACACCCTCCATCAGGCATCCGTCCCCGACCAACACATAGGTGTAGTGGGCGAAGAGATCGAGCCCCGGGCGGTTGAATTCATCCGCGAGCAGCCTTGCGGCGATGGCCATTCCCACCGCGTTCGAGATGCCCTGGCCCAGCGGCCCGGTCGTCGTCTCGGCGCCGGGAGTGATGCCGTATTCCGGGTGGCCGGGTGTCTTCGAGCCGAGCTGCCTGAAACGGCGCAGTTCCTCCATCGGGAGCGCATAGCCCGTCAGATGCAGCAGGGCGTACAACAGCATCGAGCCGTGCCCGTTGGAGACCACGAATCGATCACGGTCCGCCCAGCCGGGGTTGGCCGGGTTGTGACGCAAGTGTCTGCGCCACAGAACTTCGGCGATCTCGGCCATGCCCATGGGCATTCCGGGATGGCCCGAGTTTGCCTTCTGCACCGCGTCCATGGCGAGCGCGCGCAGCACGTTCACGACGTCGCGGCGTTGCGCTTCGCTGTCGACCGATCGGGCTTTTGCTTCGGCATTCATCAGATCGCTCCTGTAGGACACACCGCCAGACCGGCGCGCTCGGCCAGCCGTCGCAGGTCCATTGTTGCAAGGTCGGTCAGCGTGTTGATCAGCCTATCCGGCTTGGCATCCTCGAGCGGATGGTTCGCCTCATAGCCATAGGTGACCGCAACGACGGGGCATCCCGCCGCGCGCGCGGCCACGATGTCGTTCCGGGAGTCGCCCACGTACAGCATCTCGGCCGGCGCTATCCCCAATCGGGTACAGGCGGTGAGCAGCAGATGGGGATTCGGCTTGCGATCCTCGGCCCGGTCGGCACACAGAGTGAACGCAAAGAACTCCCGCAGCCCGGCTTGCTCGAGCAATGGCACCGCGAAGGTGCTGTCTTTATTGGTGATGCAACACAGCGCGATGCCCGCATCCGACAGTGCGCGCAGCGCCTCCTGCACGCCGGGATATATCCGGCTGTGCTTGAACAATGCCTGGCCATATAGCCGCCGGAAAAGCGCGAGAGCAGCGGAACGCTGCGCGGCATGCAGCGTGCTGTTGCCGAGGCTTTCGCTCAACGCGCGCAACACGAGCCGCTCGACGCCGTCGCCGACCAGCGCCCTGATCCTCGGCTCGGGCAGTTCGGTGGCGCCGAACATGCTGAGCATCAGATTCACCGCAGCGGCCAGGTCAGGCATGGTGTCGATGAGTGTGCCGTCGAGATCGAAAGCGGCGGCCCGGAAGCCGTCACGAGGCTTCGCCATGCGCAATTCCTTCAAAGTGAGAGGCGGCATGCAGCGCCACGAGCCCTTCCAGGACGAGATACTGCGCGCCCAGGCGGCTCTGGTCCGCCGCCGCCAGAGGCTCATCCGGATCGCCCAGGGAGCCCAGCACGAGATCGGCTGTGGAGAAATCCTGCTCCCGCGTCCAGATGCTCGGTGTGGCGAGCGTAAACAACCCGGCGGCCTTGGCCGACTGCACGCCAATGGCGGAGTCTTCGATCGCGATCGCGCGTCCCGGCGCCACGCGCAATGCCGCCAAAGCGAACTTGTAGATATCCGGCGCGGGCTTCTTGGCTGGCACGACATCGCCGGTGGCGATGGTCCCGAACCAGCTCATGGCATCGGAGCCGAACCCCGACCTGATCAGCGGTTCGATGTTTTCGGGCGATGTCGTGGAGGCGATCGCCAGGCGCACGCCCGCCTGCCGCGCCTCCCGCATCAGCCGCAGCACGCCGGCGCGAGGCCTGCCCTGCCCGAGCTCGATCAGCTCCCGGTAGCGGCGGGTCTTGATTGCGTGCAGCTCGGGAACCAGACGCTGCAGGCGATCACGCTCCGATGCGGACCTGCGCAGTCGAGCGATGTAGCTGGCAATCCGCTCCTTTCCCCCCGTCACCCGCAGGAGCTCGCCATACAGCGCCGTATCCCAGTTCCAGTCCAGGCCCAAGGCGCAAAACGCGTGGTTGAACGCTTGCCGGTGCAGCTCTTCGGTATCCGCAAGCGTGCCGTCCACATCGAAGATCAGCGCCTGCACCGGCATCATCTGCGCACTGCCTGTACCGCGCGCGCGAGACTCTCCTTCCTGCACTCCATCAAGCGCCAGATCATCGGCGTGAAGATGAGCTGCAGCGCGAGGTCCATCTTGCCGCCCGGACACACTATCGTATTGGCCCGCGACATGAAGGAGTCGTGCAGCATCGACAGCAGGTATGGAAAATCGATGCCACGCGGATTGGAGAAATGGATGACCAGGAACGACTCGTCCGGCGTAGGAATGAACCGCGCTATGAACGGGTTCGACGTATCCACGATCGGCACTCTTTGGAAGTTGATGTGGGTGCGCGAGAATTGCGGACATATGTAGTGCACGTAGTCGTGCATACGCCGCAAAATGACGTCCGTCACCGCCTCCGCCGAATAACCGCGCGTTGCGTTGTCCCGATGCAGTTTCTGTATCCACTCGAGATTGACAACGGGTGTCACGCCAATCAGCAGGTCTACGTGGCGCGCAACGTTTACCTCCTCCGTGACGATCGCGCCATGTAGCCCTTCATAGAACAACAGATCCGTTTGCGGCGGGAGATCCTCCCACTCCGTGAATGTCCCGGGCTGCTGCTTGTAGCGCGCCGCCTCGGGCTCATCGTGCAGATACCTGCGAAACCGCCCCTGGCCGCGCTGCCCGTAATCGCCGAACAGCTCCTCGAGCTCCGCAAACAGATTCGCGTCCGGGCCGAAATGGCTGAATTGATGGTCGCCGCGCTCGAGCGCGCTGCTCAGCCGTTGCTTCATCTCGAGGCGGTCGTAGCGGTGAAAGCTGTCCCCTTCGATGAACCCGGCCGTGATGTGCTCGCGGCGAAAGATCTGCTCGAACGTGCGCATGACCGAGGTCGTGCCGGCTCCGGAGGAGCCGGTGACCGCGATGATGGGATGCCTGGCCGACATGCTCGTGATCTCCCGTGTCAAGCCTGCGTGGTGAACAGGCCGCGCGTCCCGAAAAGGGGCGCGTCGAATTCGAACTCGTTGTGATCGCGGTGATAGCGCTCGATCCGCTCGACTTCCAGCCGCGCGCCGAACACGAAACCGATCCGTTCGTGGGCGCTCTGCGGCTGCACTTCGAGGATGGGCTGATGTCCGGTGCTGGCCCGCCCGCCCGCCTGCTCGATCAGGAAGCCGATCGGATTCGCCTCGTACAACAGTCGCAGCCGCCCGGCCCTGGACAGGTCCTTGCGGTCCCGCGGATACATGAAGACGCCGCCACGCATCAGAATGCGATGGGTTTCCGCCACGAGGGAGGCGATCCACCGCATGTTGAAGTCCCGGCCCCGCGGGCCGCTTTTGCCCGCCAGGCACTCGTTGACGTAGCGCTTGATGGCGGGCTCCCAATAGCGGGAGTTGGACGCGTTGATGGCGAACTCCGCCGTGTCCGGCTCGATGGTCAGGTCCGGATGCGTCAGCATGAATTCGCCGATCTCGCGGTCCAGCGTGAAGCCGTTGACACCGCGGCCGGTCGTCAGTACCAGCATGGTCGAGGGACCGTAGATCGCATAACCCGCGCACACCTGCGCGGTGCCCGGTTGCAGGAAATCCTTTTCGGTCGGCTCGGTCACGCCGTCCGGACAGCGCAACACGGAGAAGATGCTGCCCACGGACACATTCACGTCGATATTCGACGATCCATCCAGCGGGTCGAACAGAAGCAGGTAGCGGCCGCGCGGATACTCGGAGGGAATCGGGTATGGATCCTCCATTTCTTCCGACAACATTCCCGCGAGCTGGCCGCCCCACTCGTTGGTGCGCACGAAGATGTCGTTGGCCATGATATCCAGCTTCATCTGGGTCTCGCCCTGCACGTTGGTCGTGCCCGCGCCGCCCAGCGAGTCCGACAGCGCACCCCTGCCGATGACTTTCGCAATGCGCTTGCACGCGAGTCGTACATCATTGACGAGCGCGGTGAAGCCTCCGGTTGCATGATTGAACCGGCGCTGCTCCTCGATGAGAAACCGGGTCATGGTCTTGGTCGTGAACTTCTTCGCCTCGGTCATGGCGCCTTCTCCCCTTGACGTTCATCGTTATTGTCATCTTCATGGGCGAACACCCGGCTTGCGCGGATATCAGCCGCCTCGATGGTCATCAGATCGTCCTTCGACAGCCCGCCGCCGCGGCCGTCGAACAACCGGCTGGCCTGCCGGAGGCGCGCGCGATCCAGCGCGTTACGCACTGAACGTGCGTTGGCGAAGTGCGGCTGCACGATGCGCCGCTCGATGTACTCCAGCAGCGCAACGTCCCCTTCCGGGCTGAGGCGGTATTGCATCTGGCCGAGCATGAGCCCGGCGATGGCATGCAGCTGCGCCGGCGTGTAGTCGGGAAAGTCGATATGGTGCGCCACGCGCGACGACAGGCCCGGGTTGCTGCGGAAAAACGTATCCATCCGGTCCTTGTAGCCGGCCAGGATCACGACCAGATCCGCGCGCTGGTTCTCCATGACCTGCAGCAGGATCTCGATCGCCTCCTGGCCGTAGTCGCGCTCGTTCTCCGGCCGGTACAGGTAGTACGCCTCGTCGATGAACAACACACCGCCCATCGCGCGTTTCAGCACTTCCCGCGTCTTCGGTGCCGTGTGTCCGATGTACTGCCCAACAAGGTCGTCCCGCGTCACGGCGACGAGGTGGCCTTTGCGTATGTAACCGAGCCTGTGCAGAATCTCCGCCATCCGCATGGCAACAGTCGTCTTTCCCGTGCCGGGATTGCCGGTGAAGCTCATGTGCAGTGATGGGGCGCCGGCGCTCAGACCCAGCGTGCGACGCAGGTTGTCGACGAGCAGCAGCGCAGCGATGTCGCGAATGCGGCTCTTGACGGGCTCGAGCCCCACCAACTCACGCTTCAGCTTGTCCAGCACCTCCCCGATGTGGGACTCCCGGAACGCCGCCTCGAGGTCGAGCCGCGTCTGTGCGGCTTCCAGCTCCTGAGTTTGCGCGCCTTGCGCTTGACCGGCTGAAGCGTTCATACGCGCGAATCAATACCGCTCGCCCTCGGGCCGTTCCGTCGCATAGGCACGCGTCGTGTAGCGCACGCTGCGGCCCGCACCTTCGCGGCGCTCGAGCGCGAACCCGGGCTCCCTGGCGGGGCGCCCGACGATGAACGACAGGCGCAGGGATTCCCGACCGAGGGCTGAGTCGAACGCATTGACCTTGATGTAGTGCTGCGGAAATGTCCGTCTGCAGGCTTGCAGCTCGCCCATGATGCCCGCCGCGTCACGGATGTCGAACATGGGCTGGCCGAACATCTCCCAGTAAGTGTTGCGCGGGTGCGGGTCGTCGGTGTACTCGATCGAGACCGCCCAGCCGCTCTGCAGGCAATACCCGATCTGCCGCGCGATCTGCTCGTCGCTGAGATCCGGAAGGAACGAAAATGCGCCTTGTGTCAGTCTCATGGTGTCTCCTCGAGTCAGGCGGGCGTCGCGGTAGGAACGAAGTCGGGAGTGTCGGTGCTGGTGTAGTTGAAGGTGATATCACCCCAGACATCCAGAGCCGCCTTCAACGGCGTGCAGTGCCGCGCCGCCTCATCGAGGATCGCGGGACCTTCGTTCCAGATGTCCCGTCCTTCATTGCGCGCCAGCACCATGGCCTCGAGCGCGACCCGGTTTGCCGTGGCGCCCGCCTGGATTCCCATCGGATGGCCGATGGTGCCGCCGCCGAACTGCAGCACGACATCCTCGCCGAGGTAGTGCAGCAGTTGATGCATCTGCCCGGCGTGTATGCCACCCGAGGCGACCGGCATGACACCGGGCAGACCGGCCCAATCCTGCTCGAAGAACACCCCGCGCTGCAGATCGACGGGGTTGCAGCCCTCGCGCAGCACGTTGTAGAACCCCTGCACCGAGTTGGGGTCGCCCTCGAGTTTGCCGACCACCGTGCCGGCGTGGATGTGATCGACTCCGGCGAGGCGCATCCATTTGCAGATGACCCGGAACGAGATGCCGTGGTTCTTCTGCCGCGTGTAGGTCGAGTGTCCCGCGCGGTGCAGGTGCAACAGCATGTCGTTGCGGCGCGCCCACCTGGACATCGACTGGATCGCGGTATACCCGATGACCAGATCGATCATGACGACCACCGAGCCCAGCTCCTTCGCGAACTCCGCACGCTCGTACATGTCCTCCATGGTCCCCGCGGTGACGTTGAGGTAATGCCCCTTCACCTCACCGGTCGCCGCCTGCGCACGGTTCACGGCCTCCATGCAGTTCAGGAACCGGTCGCGCCAGTGCATGAACGCCTGCGAGTTGATGTTCTCGTCGTCCTTAGTGAAGTCCAGCCCGCCCTTGAGCGCCTCGTAGACCACGCGGCCATAATTCTTGCCCGACAGCCCCAGCTTGGGTTTGACGGTCGCTCCCAGCAGCGGGCGGCCGAACTTGTCCAGACGCTCGCGCTCGACGACGATGCCGGTCGGCGGCCCCGCGAAGGTCTTGACGTAAGCGGCGGGAAACCGCATGTCCTCCAGGCGCAGCGCCTTGAGCGGCTTGAAGCCGAAGACATTGCCGATGATCGAGGCGGTGACGTTGGCGATCGAGCCGGGCTCGAACAGGTTCAGATCGTAGGCGATATAGGCGAAATACTGGTCCGGTGAGCCGGGAACCGGCTCGACCTTGAATGCCTTGGCGCGGTAGCGCTCACAGGCGGTGAGGCGATCCGTCCACACGACCGTCCAGGTCGCCGTGGACGACTCGCCAGCCACGGCCGCAGCCGCTTCGATGGGGTCGACGCCTTCCTGGGGAGTGATCCGGAACAATGCCAGGATGTCGGTATCCCGCGGCTGGTAACCGGAGTCCCAGTAGCCCATCTGGGCGTACTTCAACACTCCGGCCTGGTAGCGTGCCGCGCCTTTGGGCCTGGCCGTGGCGCCATTGCCGGTGGCTGCGCTGATTTCCTGCATGTCGTATCCCCTTGATAGTCTATGACCGCGGTGCCGTGCGCTGCCGCAGGGCTCCAGTGCGCGAATGACCCGATCGTGGCGCTTGCTTTGCATTAGGTCCAGTTAGATATTATTGGCCTTGGTATAAGTTCTTGGTTATCGAACGAGACACCGCATGCGCAACGTGACCCTGCGGCAGATGAAGGTGTTCGCCGCCGTGGCGCGTCACCTGTCCTTCACCCGCGCCGCCCGCGAGCTGCATCTGACTCAGCCGGCCGTATCGCAGCAGGTGAAGCTGCTCGAGCAGGAAGTCGGATTGCCGCTGTTCGAGAAGATCGGGCGCCGGGTGCAGCTCGCGCCCGCGGGCGAGGAGCTGCTGCGCTACGCGAGGCAGGCAATCGAGCTGCTGCGCGAGGCCACGGAATCGCTGGCCGCGATGCGCGGCCTGAAGCGCGGTGTCCTCAAGCTCGGCGCGGTCAGCACCGCGAAGTATTTCGCGCCCTCGCTGCTGTCGGCGTTCACGCCGGCCTATCCGGAGGTCACCATCAAGTTCGGAGTCGGCAACCGCGAGGACATCATCAAGCAGATGGCCGCCAACGAGATCGATCTCGTGATCATGGGACGCCCGCCCCGCGAGCTCGACACGATCGCCGAACCGTTCGCCAAGCACCCGCTCATCATCATCGCACCACCCGAGCATCCGCTGGCGGCGAAACGCCGCATCCAGTTGAAGCAGCTCGCCGCGCAGCAATTCCTGATCAGGGAGGAAGGCTCCGGCACGCGCGCTTCAATGGAGCACGTATTCCGCGAACGGCACGTGCCGTTTCGCGTCTCCATGGAGGTCAGCAGCAATGAAACCATCAAGCAGGCTGTCATGGCCGGCATGGGCATCAGTTTCATCTCGGCACATACTGTCGGGCTCGAGCTGGCCGCGCGCAAGCTCGTCAGCCTCGATGTGGTGGGCCTGCCGATCGTGCGCGACTGGTATGTGATCCACCTGCGTGAAAAGCGGCTCTCGCCCATCGCAGCGGCGTTCCGCTCGTTCCTGCTGGAGCACGGCGGACAGATCATCCACAAGGCCATCGGCGATTTACCGCGCGTGCGCCGGACACAGGGCTCACAATGAAAAGCCACTTGCGTGCGTGCGTTCTGTGCAGCGCGTTGTTACTCATCCAGGGATGGGCGCCGGCCGCTGCCGACGGCCCGGCAACGCGGCAGATCGCGAGCGACGGCGTCGACGTTCAGGTGGATCTGGGTGATGCGGCGTTGCGGGGCGGTCCCGATCCGCTCATGAGCTGGATCAGGCGCTCGCTGCGGATCGTGACGGCTTATTACGGAGGATTTCCGACCCGCACGTTGCGAATCCGGATCGTCGCCGAGGACGGAGGCGGTGTCCGCGGCGGAAAGACATTCGGTTATCGCGGCGGACTCATCCGCGTGCAGGTCGGCCGCGACGTCACCGATTCGCAACTGCTCAACGACTGGGTGCTCGTGCACGAAATGACCCACCTCGCTCTGCCCGATGTCGGCGAGGATCACGCCTGGCTGTCCGAAGGGCTTGCCGTGTATGTGGAGGGCATTGCGCGGGAGCAGGCTGGCAACAGGACGCAGCAGGACGTGTTTGCCGAGGAAATCAGGTCGATGCCGCGCGGCCTGCCACAGCCTGGAGACCGGGGCCTGGATCACACTCACACGTGGGGGCGCACCTACTGGGGAGGCGCCATGTTCTGCCTGTTGGCCGACGTTGAAATCCATCGCCGGACCGGCAATCGGTCGGGTCTGCAGGACGCCATGCGCGCCGTCGCGAAGGCCAGCGGGGGCCTCTCGGCGGATTGGCCAATAACGCGCGTGTTCGCCACCGCGGATGCTGCGACCGGCACGACGGTGCTGGCCGATCTCTACGCGCGGATGAAAGATACGCCCGTCAGCCCGGATCTGCCCGCTCTGTGGAGCAAACTCGGGGTCGAGGCCGATGGCGCTGCCGTGCATCTGAACGACACTGCTCCGCTGGCGGACGTGCGCAAGGCCATCATGCAGGCTCGGGTGAATAAAACGTCGTCATGACAGCCGTGACCGCAAGCACCGCGCAGATGAGGATGTACTCGATAGCCAACGCCCGCCGAAATACCGAGGTTGCCTCCGGCCCAGCGCGACCGATCCGGGGTCCGAATCGCCACTTGTTCAGCGCGCCCACGGCGAGCGGCACGGCGAAGAGAACTCCCTTGGTCAGCAGAAGCTTTCCGTAAGGCTGCCCGAAAACGCTCCAGCCGGGCACCAGCAGCAGCGTCAGGCCGACACCTGCAAACAGGATGCAGGGCACCAGCCACACCGCAATGGCGGAAAAGGCGGCGACAATCTGTGCGCCGCGCGCTCGAGGCTCCCGGATGGTTGCCAGCCACAGTGGCGCAAGCGCACCGAGCCAGAATGCAACCACCAGCAGATGCAGAATCAACAGAGTCGCCAGCACTGCGCGATGCGGACTCACGGAGGTGTGCCCCGTCAGCGCGAAGGCCGCCAGGGCGAGGAATGCGCCCACGACGCCCACAAGACGTGTCACGCCAGCAGCGTCCGTCCTGATTCCCTCGCGCAACCCGATGGCGATGAGCGTTAGGCCGAACAAGCGCAGGATGAATGCCGCCCCGGTCGATGAGCCCAGTGCGATCATCTGCATCGACGGATCGATGGCCCCTCCCATGGCGCCCGCCATTCGGGCGCCTTCCAGGAAGAAATGGCCCGCAACCGCCACCATGGCCGCAAACGCCAGGATTCGGCCAAGGCGTCGTATGACGGTGAAGCTGTCGGACAGGCGCCGGCCGAACATCGCAATGAAAATGGCGATACCCGCCGCCTGCAGCAGCAGGACGAAGCTGACGGCACGGAAAACTACGGACAGGATATCTGGCGCGGACACAGGCCGCCTTGGGTTATCTGCGCCCGGATGACCTTCCGCCCGCGCGGTACCGCTGCCCTCCGGAGGAAAAGCGCCGTTGCGCTTGAGCCGGGCGGCCGGGATGGCCACCCCCGCTGACCTGGCGGCCTGAATGCATCGGTTTCACGCTGCCCTGGCGGTCCTGCAAGGCGGACCCGCCTGCGGAGACGGCCGAGCCTGCCTGCGCCAGGAGCGGGAATTCGGGCAACGCCGCCACCGGCAACGACCGTCGCAAAAGCCGCTCGATATCCTTCAGGAGCGGCGTCTCATCCGGGGACACGAGCGAAACGGCACAGCCGGCGCCGCCCGCGCGCGCGGTACGCCCAATGCGATGGACGTAATCCTCTGGCACGTTCGGCAGCTCGTAGTTGACGACGTGCGGCAGCTCCTTGATGTCGAGGCCGCGCGCCGCCACCTCGGTAGCCACCAGGGCCGTGATCTTGTTGGCCTTGAAATCGGACAGTGCCCGCACACGGGCGCCCTGGCTCTTGTTGCCATGAATCGCGGCGGCGCGGATGCCGTTGGACTCGAGTTGTTGAGTCAGGCGGTTGGCGCCGTGCTTGGTCCGGGTGAAGACCAGCACCTGGTGCCAGTTGCCATCGTCGATGAGATGCGCAAGCAGATGCCGCTTGTGCTCCTTGGGCACGCGGTACACGTGCTGCTCGACCTTCTCGGGTGTCGCATTGCGCGGCGCGACCTCGATGGTAATCGGGTTGCGCAGGATACGGCCGGCGAGCTGCCGGATGTCGTCGGAGTAGGTTGCGGAGAACATCAGGTTCTGGCGCTGCGCCGGTAGAAGTTTGATGACACGCCTGATGGCTGGAATGAAACCCATGTCGAGCATGCGGTCCCCTTCGTCGAGCACGAAGCACTGCACGCTGCGCAGATCGGCCACGCCCTGTCCGGCCAGATCGAGTAATCGTCCCGGCGTCGCCACCAGCAGATCGCAGCCGGCACGCAGCGAATCGATCTGGGGATTGATGCTGACTCCGCCAAACACGACGACAGTACGAATACCCACATACTTGCCGTACGTGCGCGCGCTCTCGGCCACTTGGGCCGCGAGCTCGCGTGTGGGGGTGAGAACCAGCGCGCGCGGCGCGCGACCGGATGGCTGACCCAGCTTCTGCAGCATCGGCAGCACGAATGCGGCTGTTTTACCGGTGCCGGTCTGGGCGCCGGCGAGTACATCGTTTCCGGCGAGTACGGCCGGAATGGCCTGGGCTTGAATGGGGGTGGACACGCTGTAGCCCTTTTCGGCTACCGCACGCAATAGCTCGGGCTTGAGCCCGAGATCGGCAAATGACATCGATTAACCTCTCAAATGGACTCGCACGCAGCGTCGTGCGCTGCCGCGGTCAGTTGCGAGGAATTTAGTTGGATGGGGCCGCAGCCCGGAACGAGGCGCTGACCGCGCACCTTCTAGAGGCCGCGGACTGTACAGAATTTGCACCGCCGCGTCCAATCCGGACAATCGGCGGCATGTCACTCGTCACACTTCTCGATGCGCACCTGGCCTTCGGCGACCGTCCCCTGCTCGACGGAGCGCAGCTTGTGGTGCGCCCCGGCGAACGAGTCGGTCTCATCGGCCGCAATGGCACGGGCAAGTCCACCGTCTTGCGGATCATCGCCGGTCTCGAGCAGCTCGATGATGGCGAGATCCAGCGCCGCGACGGATTACGCATCACGCTCGTCGAACAGGAGCCCGAGCTTCCCGCCAGCTCCACGCTGCGAGCAAGCCTCCTGCAGCGCGCCTCGCTCGCTCCGGAGCCGGCGCACGCGCATGCCGACGAGCGCGAGCGATGGCGGATGGAAGCGAGACTCGCGGAGTTCATGCAGCGTTTCGATCTGGATGCCGAGCGTGCCCCCGCAAGCAGCTCGGGCGGCGAACGCAAGCGCGCCGCCCTGGCGCTGGCCCTGGCGCTGCAACCCGATCTGCTGCTGCTCGATGAGCCCACGAATCACCTCGATATCGATGGCATCGAGCGTCTCGAGGAACTGCTGCTCAAGGTCCCCGCCACGATCGTCATCACTCATGACCGGGCGTTTCTCGACCGCATCACCACCCGGATCGTCGAGCTCGACCGCGGTGTGTTGCGCTCCTACCCGGGCAATTTTGCCGCCTACGAGGCGCGCAAGGACCAGGAGCTCGCGGCCGAGGATCTCGCCAGGCGCCGCTTCGACAAATTCTGGCAGCAGGAAGAGGTCTGGATCCGCAAGGGGGTCGAAGCACGGCGCACCCGCAACGAAGGGCGCATCAGGCGGCTCGAACGGTTGCGCGTGGAGCGCGCCGACCGGCGTGAGCGGATCGGCAACATCAATCTGAGCCTCGATGCGGGCGCCCGCTCCGGACAGCTCGTGGCCGAGCTCACCGCAGTGACCAAGGGATTCGGCGCCCGCAAGGTCATCGACGGGCTCTCGCTGCGCATCATGCGCGGTGACCGCATCGGACTCATCGGCCCCAATGGCGCCGGCAAGTCGACTCTCATCCGCATCATCCTGGGCACGCTTGCGCCCGACAGCGGCACAGTGCGGCTCGGAACCAACCTGCAGGTCGCCTACTTCGATCAGCTGCGCGCGCAGCTCGATCCCGATCTGAGTGTCGCACAGACGATCAGCCCCGGCTCGGACTGGGTGCAGACCGGCGGCGAGCGCAAGCACATCGTGGGCTATCTCGCCGACTTCCTGTTTCCGGCCCAGCGGGCCCAGTCGCCGGTGAAAATGCTCTCCGGCGGCGAGCGCAACCGCCTGCTGCTGGCGAGACTGTTCGCGCGCCCGGCGAATCTCGTCGTGCTGGATGAGCCGACCAACGATCTGGACATCGAGTCTCTGGAGCTGCTGGAGCAGAAGCTGCAGGACTACGCAGGCACCCTCATGCTCGTCAGCCACGACCGCCGGTTCCTCGATAACGTGGTCACGCAGACCCTTGCGCCGGAGACTGATGGCTTGTGGCGCGAGTATGTTGGCGGCTACAGCGATTGGCTGCAACAGCGCAACCGCTCCGCCGCGCCGCGCAAGCACAAGTCCGCCGCGCCCGCCCGGGAGCCTGCCGAGGACAAGCCTGCACCGCAGGACAGACCGCGCAGCAGGCTCAGTTACAAGGACCAGCGCGAGTTGACATCGCTGCCGGATGAGATCGAGGCACTGGAGCAGGAACAGACTCAGCTCACCGAGCTCATGAGCGGGCCCGGCTACCACCTGCGGGGCGCGGAGCGGATCCGCGATGACCGGCGGCGATGCGACGAGATTGAAGCCCTGCTGTTATCGAAGTTCGCCCGCTGGGAACTGCTCGAGGAGGCGCGCAACCGGCTCGCCTGAGGGCACGCGAGGGGCCTGTGCGGCAGGCGCGCCGGAGGCGCGGAGCGGGAGCGCGGCAATGCGCAGCTCAGCGCGGCGGGGGCTGGCCGCCGGGCTCGCAAATAGTCACAATTTGCGCTCAATTGTTCACGCGGGCGTGCCCGCGAACAGTCACGCCGCGCGCATAAGATGAGGCTCGGGCCGGGAGAGCGCATGTTTAACTTAAAACGCTGCATTCCGTGGACGGGACTGCTTGGATTGGCGTGCGTGGCGCTCGCGGGCTGCGCACCCAAGACCGGTGTTTCGGTCACCGGCAATGCCCCGGCGCGATACTCACACGTGTACGTGACGACCCAGGAGCTCTGGTTCAATCCAAGTGCCACGGCGGGGCCCGACGATACCGCCTGGATCAAGTTCACTCTCAGCACGCCCGTCACGGTCGATCTGCTTGCGGCGACGGATGGCACGCTTTCCCAGCTCGCGACGGCGCTTTCCATCCCGGCCGGCACGTACAACCAGGTCCGGCTGCTGCCTCTCGATTCCACCGCCCCTCTGGTCGCGTCGGCGAAAAGCCTGGGAGCCCTCTTCAACTCCGAAGCAGACTACGCCGACGGCGCGGGTACTCAACAGGCGCCGCTCGAATTGCAGAATCCGGCGCAAGGAATTGGAATCGCCGCGGCGCTCACCATTTCGAATGACTTGAACGGGACTTTCTCGGGCAACGCGAACGGCACTGCGGGGACGACGGGCACCGGCACGAGCACTGGCCTCGTCAACCCGGTGGATACGACGGGCACGGGCACTAGCCCCGCCAACCCCGTGGATACGGCGACGGACACCACGGCTACGACAATTCCAGACACTACCGATACCACGAACACGACGACATCCACTACAACGGCTGCGACCGTAAAGCCGATATCCATCGCCATAAATGTGGATGGCTCGCGTGATCTGGTGCCCTTCACGTACAGCAATCTCTCCGGTGTACTGCTGAATCCGCATGACACCGCGTACGATGCCGCCGCGGTCGGTGCGATTCAGGGCACGCTCACGACTTCGGGCCTGACCGGAATCACGGCTTCCAACGGGCGTTTCGACATCACCGTCACTGCCGAGTCGCTGAGCGCGGATGGTACGCGTCATATCGCGGTTAACAGCGCACCGGTTGGCTCGGATGGCACTTTTGTGCTGTACCCGCTCAGCACCACTTCATCGTCCACTACCACTTCATCGTCCACTACCAGTTCATCGTCCGCTACCAGCTACGATCTCGTCATTCATGGGCCCGCGATAGCCACTGTCATCGTCAAAGGCGTCACGGTAAGCGCCGGCGATCCCTCCACCACGACCCCGGTATCGATCGGCACGATCGCATTACGGACTGCGAGCTCGTACACCGTGAATCTCGCGAAGTCGACCACCCCCTTGCCGGCCGGGGCGCTGGCCGGTTTCTACCAGACCTTGCCGGGGGCCGCTGAGGTGCCGTACCTCATCGAAGAGCGTCCCGTCGATCCGTTCAGTCGGATCTTCGCCACGGATCAGGCGGTTTCCGCCGGGACGATCGACTCGGGAACTTTCGCATCCGGCTCGGCTGTCACCCTCAGCAACGCTGCAGCCGCCGAGGGCGCCGCCAGCTACCGCGTATCGGCTACCGCCCCCCTGTTCACCGACGGTGCGCTCGCGACGAGGGTCGCAAGGCCCGCAGGGAAAACCACCAGCCCGACCCTCGTTGCATTGCCGCCTATGACCGTCGTTTCGGGGGCGGCATCGGACTCGATGTCCGTAGCCGTAACCGAGCTGACGCCTGGCAAATACGACAAGGGTGATCTGATCGTCAGCCATGACGGCGCAATTGTGGCGACCGCGCCGCTCGACACGCTGCTCGCGCAGGGGGGCACCGGCACGATCGTGATCCCGGGAATCCCCGGTGGAAGTCTCTCCGGCACCTTTGACCAGGCGCTCTATTTCCTTTCCGTACGTACCTGGAACAGCGCCAATCCGGCCGGGACGCTGAATCGCGAGGCCTATCCGACGGCCGCCGACCTGCGGACCGGCGGCATCACGGGCCTCGGCTTGAGCATTGACTGAGGCGAATCCTGCTGACACTGTGGGAACCTCCAGGTCGAACCGTCCGGCGGGACTGCGGCTGGGCCATGTCGGGAGGCTCCCACGCACACCGGACAGCGTGACAAAATGTAATCTGCGCGAACGGATCGGTGCCGGGGACCTCTAATCGACCGATTCCGGGCAATATGCGCCCCCCCAGCATTCCATTGAGAGGGAGACCAATTGATGACAGTTGTATGCGGTCGCGCCAGATCGGGCGCGGGCTCGGTGCTGCGCGCCCTGATTTGTGCAACCTTCGCGGTGCTCAGCCTCGTGGCGAGCGGCTGCGGCAACAACACTTTCGTCTTCGGCACCCCGGTCATCACGGTGTCGAACTCGGCGCCAGGCCCTTTCTCGAGCTATCTCGTCGGCCTGATAGGCGTAACGCTCACCCGGGACGATGGCACCCCCGTCGCGCTGGTGCCGAACGAGGTGCAGGAAGAGCAGGTGGAGTTCACCAGCCTCACCGATCTGTCCGAGCTGTTTGGCGCGCCCGCGATCCCGACGGGAACCTACCTGTCGGCATCGATTTCGGTCGATTACACCGGAGCGGTGATTTACGTCGACGTCAACGGCAAATCGCAGCCTGCAACCATAGTCAGCGCTACGGGCGCGGCCGTGACTCAGGTGACCTACACCGTCACGTTCGACCCGGCACACCCGCTCGTCGTGCAGCAGGGCGTCTCGACGCCCGTCGATCTCAACTTCGATCTGAGCGCCTCGAGTGTCGTCAACGCCGCGGTCTCTCCGGTCAAAGTGGTCGTACAGCCATTTCTGACCTTGAATACGGCGCCCGTCCAGATGAAGTCGATCCGCTCGCGCGGCGTGTTCGTGGCGGCGGATACCAATGCCGGCATCTTCACCATGAACACTCAGCCGTTCTTTGACATCCAATCGCAACCTTTCGGCGCGGTGACCGTCCAGACCACGGCGCAGACCACCTACAACATCGACGGGACCAGCTACACCGGTGCCGCCGGTCTCGCGGCAGTCAGCCATTTGCAGGTGAACACGGTCGTTGCCGCTTACGGAACGCTCGGCAGTCTGTCGGGCATCACTCCGGCATTCAATGCGACCCAGGTCTATGCGGGCACGAGCGTGGAAAGCCCCCTGCAAGACCGCGCTTCAGGGGTCATCAGCGCGCGCACGGGCAATACGCTCACGGTGCACGGTGCGACCGTTTTTACGCGCGGTGGAAGTGTCACCTATCTGCCTGACCTGCCCCTTACCGTCGGGGATTCCACGGTCGTGAACATCGATGGCCAGCCCAGTGCGGTCGGGCCCGACCAGCAATCCATCTCGGTCGGCCAGCAAGTGGACGTAGGCGGAAACCTCATCCCGGACAGTGCTGGAAAAATTGCCTCCATGGATGCAACCGCGGGCCAGGTCCGCCTGAGCCTCACCCCTGTCTGGGGCACACTCAACGCGGGTGCAACCGCCGCGGACGTTTCGCTCGATCTGCTCAGCCTGGGCGGCTTCGCGCCTGCGGCCTTCAACTTTGCCGGTACCTCCGCCGCCGCGGGACCGGCGACCAATCCCGCCGCATACCGGGTCAGTACGGGGACCCTCGACGAGAGCGCCACGGCGGCGGCCACCCTTTTGCGCATGGACGGCTTCGTGACTGCCTTCGGCCAGGCGCCGCCCGATTTCACCGCAATCGCCGCGACGCCCGGCACCTCCACCGAGCAGGCGCTCGTCATCGATTGGATCAGTGGCGGGGCAACCGCGCCCTTCTCGAGCGCGAGCACCGCAGGGTTGGTGGTGAATATCGCGAATACCCATCTGGGCACCGCGCACGCCGTGCAGACAGGACCTGCCAGCCTCGATCTCACCCATCCGGCGGTCAGCCCGCTCATCGTTGCCGATACCACCATGACAGGCCATTTCGCAATCGGCAATGCGACCAAGGGTGTGTTCGAATTCAACACCTTCGCAGGGTTTCTCACGAAAATCGGCTCGACGCTGAATGGTACCAACGCGCTGCAGAAGCTCGTTGCGCTCGGTCACTACGATGCCGCGACCGGCACCTTCACCGCATACCGGATCGACCTGGCGCAGCAGTAACACCATGCCCTGGCGGCGCCGGCTGTCGAGAAACCGTG
The DNA here is from genome assembly GCA_050738795.1 of Steroidobacteraceae bacterium. Classification (GTDB taxonomy): domain Bacteria; phylum Pseudomonadota; class Gammaproteobacteria; order Steroidobacterales; family Steroidobacteraceae; genus 13-2-20CM-66-19. The sequence goes on along the minus strand of JBOIAD010000019.1, from coordinate 9,797 downwards.
ATATCTCACGTGCCGTAAACATCGCGGATCTGCGCGAGATTGCCCGGCGCCGCATCCCGGGTTTCATCTTCGAGTACCTGGAAGGCGGAGCGGAAGACGAGGTCACACTGCGCTGCAACCGACAGGCGTTCGAATCGCTGCGCTTCGTTCCCAAAACATTGGTCGATACGGCCGGCAGGCATTTCCGCTCCACGTTGTTTGGCCGGGAGTGCGCCGCGCCGCTCGTGATCGCTCCAACGGGCGCGAACGGAATGTTGCATCGCGAGGGCGATATCTGCCTGGCCAGGGCCGCTCAACGCCTGGGAATCCCGTTTTGCCTGAGTACGGTGTCAACCACACGGCTCGAGGACGTTGCCACCCACGCAGGCGGACGCTTGTGGATGCAACTGTATGTACTGAACAACCGGGCAATTGCCGAGGACATCATGAGGCGCGCGGACGCGGCAGGTTATGAGGCGTTGGTATTCACTACGGATGCAAACGTGTTCGGCAGCCGCGAGTGGGACAAGCGCAACTATCGCGCTCCGGGCAAGCCACACCTGCGTGTGATGCTGGACGTCCTCAGACATCCGCGCTGGTTTTATGAGGTCATCGCGCGCGACGGCATGCCGCGATTCAGGAACCTCGAAGCGTTCTTGTCTCCCCGTGACGCAAGAGCGGTGGGCGGCAGCACCATCCTGCCGCCGATGTTCGAGGCGACGATCACGTGGGATGACATTGCCTGGATCCGCAATTTCTGGCCTCGGAAGCTGCTGATCAAGGGGGTGCTGAGCGTTGCGGATGCGCAGCGTGCGGCCGATCTCGGCTGTGATGGCATCGTCCTGACCAATCACGGCGGCCGGCAGCTGGACTGTTGTGTCGCGCCGATCGAAGTCCTTGGCGAAATCGCGGCGGCCGTCGGTCAGCGCATGACGATCATCATCGACAGCGGCTTTCGCCGCGGTACCGACATCGTCAAGGCCCTTGCGCTGGGCGCGAATGCGGTGATGATCGCCCGGGCGACGCTCTACGGACTGATTGCCGGTGGCGAGGCGGGCGCCGAGCGTGCCCTGCAGATCCTGACGACGGAGATCGACCGTGTGCTCGGCCAGCTCGGCTGCCGGTCAGTGCCCGAGCTGGGTCCTCATCTGCTGCGATCGTCCACGGGCTGAAGCGCCCGGGGCCCCCCGCTGTGGGCTATGGCGCCGACTCCCGCAGCAGCTCCTCGAGATACTGCTTCCACAACATGGCGATCGTATGCGAGCCGTGGCCCCGAGTCTGCCCGCTGTACGCAATGATGGCGGCCTTGCCGCGCGGCACACGTTTGATTTTGTGCTCGAGGATGCCCAGCTCCGGCGGATTGATGAGATCATCCGCGGAATTCACGGCATACAGCGGTGCGCGGATCTTTTCGAGACCGGGGCCCGGATCGTAGTCGCGCGAAGCCTGGATCGCATACAGCACGTCATTCGCATCATCCACCGCCATGTTCTTGTCCACGTAGGCATCGATCACGCTGTCAGCTTGCGCAAGCGTCGGAGCCTCCCGTTGGCGTAGCACCGGATTGCTTCCCACGAGCCAGATCATCTGCAGGGCGGTTCGCAATGAGGGAGGTTGCGCCGAGTACTCCCCGTCATGCCAGGCGGGATCGTTGCGAATCGCATCGATGATCAGGCGGCGCCAGACCCGGTTGCGGGCGGAAACCTGCGTCGGCAGGCTTGCGAGCGGCATCAGCGCATCCATGAAATCCGGGTGTTGCTCGCCCCACAGCCACGTCTGCATGCCGCCCATCGACGTGCCCATGATCAGGCGCGCATGGCTGACGCCCAGGCCCTGCCTCAACAGGCGGTACTCGGACTCGAGCATGTCCAGGTAGCCGTAGTGGGGAAACCGCGCATGCAGGCCATCGCTCGGCTTGCTCGATCTGCCGTGGCCGATGCCATCGGGCAGCACGATGAAGTAGCGGCTGGCATCCAGCAATTGCCCGGCGCCGAACAGCTCGCCCGCAAACTCAGGGCGGATGAGGCTCGCACCGCTGCCGCCCGTGCCATGCAGAATCAGCACGGCGTTGCGCACGAGCCCGTGCGAATCGCGCTTCGGCTCGCCGAATGCGTGATAGTGGATGCGCAGCTCGGGCAGGGACTCGCCCGATGTGAACTTGAAATCGTGGATGACGAAGTCGCCTTCCCGGCCCGCGGGATAGTCCGCCGCCACGGCCCAATGGCCCGCCATCAGGAGCGCAAGATACCCGCTCCGCAGCCACAAATGCCGGCCAGCAACGCGTGGATGCATCGGTGCGAGCTCCGATCGGACTGGAGGTGGAGGCGCAAATGATGACGCCCGCATGCTGCCATGCGGGCGTCGCGCCCAACGCAAACTCAAGCACCCTGGAATCGGCGGGCAACCCCAGGCAAGCGCGCCGCGGGTCGCAAGCTTTTCCCGAAAGCGCCTAGGCGGCCAGCACGCCTTTCGCCTTCGCGGCGTGCGTGGCGATTGCATCCATCAGCGGGGGATTGAGGCAATCGTACGGCTCGAGCTTCAGTTCCTTGAGCCGCGCGCGCACCGCGCCCATCTGGTCAGGCTTCGTGCCGCCTTCGATGATCGAGGAGACGAATGCGGCGAATTCCGGCGGCGCCCAGCCGCTTTCCTTCGACAACTCGGTGTGCACGAAATCGAAGCCGTAGAACGGATGGTTCTTGTTCTCGATGCGTCCATACATATGGACCCCGCACCCCGTGCAGGCGTGGCGCTGGATGGCGGCCGAGGGATCCACCACCTTGAGCTTCTGCGCGTTCGAGGCCACGGTGACATTGTCGCGTCCGAGGACGGCGACCTGCGAGAACACTGCGTCTTCCGGCTTCCAGCATTTGGTGCAGCCGCAGATGTGGTTGAACGAGACATTACCCTTGAGGCTCACCGTGACGGGCGAGGTCGCGCACCTGCAGGTGAGGGTGCCGCCGGCAAAATTGGCAGCTCCGGGTTTGACGCCATTGTCCACGGCGGGATGAATTTTGACAGCCATGATGTTGTTCCTTTCAGCGGTTGGATACGTAGGGGAGACAATCCGTAACCGGTGACCCTCCGTGTGTGGATTCTCGCCCCTAGAATGTGACGACGGAGCGGATCGATTCGCCCTTGTGCATCAGATCGAACGCATCGTTGATCTTCTCCACCGGCATCACGTGGGTGATGAGATCATCGATGTTGATTTTGTGGTCCATGTACCAGTCGACGATCTTCGGGACATCCGTGCGGCCGCGGGCGCCGCCGAAGGCCGTACCCTTCCAGACCCTGCCGGTGACCAGCTGGAAAGGGCGAGTCTTGATTTCCTGGCCGGCCCCCGCCACGCCGACGATCACCGAAACGCCCCAGCCGCGGTGGCAGCACTCCAGTGCCTGGCGCATCAGGTCCACGTTGCCGACGCACTCGAAGCTGTAGTCCGCTCCCCCGTCCGTGAGGGCAACCAGGTGCGCCACGAGATCTCCCCCCACTTCCCTGGGGTTCACGAAGTGCGTCATGCCGAACTTCTCGGCCAGCACCTTGCGCTTCGGGTTGACGTCGACGCCGATGATCTTGTTGGCGCCGACCATGCGCGCGCCCTGAATGACGTTCAGGCCGATTCCGCCCAGGCCGAATATCACGACGTTGGCGCCCGGCTCGACCTTGGCCGTGTTGATCACGACGCCCACACCGGTCGTCACTCCACAGCCGATGTAGCAGACTTTCTCGAACGGTGCATCCTCGCGGATCTTCGCGACGGCGATCTCCGGCAGGACGGTGTAATTGGAGAAGGTCGAGCATCCCATGTAGTGATGGACCATCTGCTTGCCCATGGAGAAACGGCTCGTGCCATCGGGCATCACGCCCTTGCCCTGCGTGGCCCGGATCGCGGTGCAGAGGTTGGTTTTCCTCGACAGGCAGGACTTGCATTGCCGGCATTCGGGCGTGTACAGCGGAATGACGTGGTCGCCTTTCTTGACGGAGGTTACGCCGGGACCGACATCCACGACGATACCGGCGCCCTCATGGCCGAAAACCACGGGAAACAGGCCCTCCGGGTCCGCTCCGGAGCGCGTGAACTCATCGGTGTGGCATACTCCGCTGGCCTTGATCTCGACCAGCACTTCACCCGCCTTGGGACCATCGAGATCCAGCGTCACGACTTCCAGGGGCTTGCCCGCAGCGTAGGCAATTGCGGCTTTGGTTTTCATAGCATTGACTTTCCAGGCTCACAGTCCAAGTCTTGAAGGCGCCGGGGGCGTGCGCGCAGTCTGCGCGTATCTTTCCAGCTAGTCCAACGGGGCAATCTATACGCGCAGGGTGGCTGAGCACGCGAAAAAAAACCGGCCCCGCTGCGCACGTTGAACCAGTGTTCCAAAACAGAGCAGTGCCCGGTCGCGGTGTATCGATTTCGATGCTGGGTGCTGCGGTGTGCCGTTCGCGTGGCATAATGCCGCCGAAAGCGAGAACACACCGTGATCATCAGGAGCTCCGCCAGACATGAGGGGGAGGCAATGCTCCAGCCGATCGGTAGCCATGCCCGTTACATACAGTCGGTCCTGAGGGGTACTTCGCGCGAAGACAGTGCGAGCACGCCGGACTACGTCAAGCGTTCCTGGGTACGCTGCCTCAATCAGTACAGACTGGATCCGCAATCGCAGCGCGAGCCGTTCGTGCTGCCGCGCGAAGAGCGCCTGGCCCGCAAGGAACTCAACCTTGAGCTCGTCTCATTTGCAGATGCGGAGATGGCGCATCTGTATCACCAGCTTGCCGGCTCCGGATACTCCATCATTCTGACCGACCACGACGGCGTCCTGCTCGACTACTACGGCGACCTGAGTTTCCGCAACGCGGCGTTCCGGACCGGACTCGTCCTGGGCGCCGTCTGGAGTGAAGAGCACGGTGGCACGAACGGCATGGGCACCTGCCTGTTCGAGCGCGCCCCACTCATCATTCACCGCGATCAGCACTTCTTCTCGCGCAACATCGGGCTCACCTGCTGCGCAGCCCCCATTTTCGACTACCGCGGCGAGCTCGTGGCGGTACTGGATGCCTCCGGCGAGTCCGATCGGGCCCAGCAGCACACGCTCGTGCTGGTGAACATGTCGGCGCAGATGATCGAGAATCGCCTGTTCCTCAATCGCTTCCGCGACGCGTTCGTGGTGCGCTTCCACAGCCGGCCCGAGCTGGTCGGCACCTGGGGGGAAGGCATCATCGCCCTGGATGCCGCCGGCATGATCGCGGCGCTCGATCGCAATGCGCTGTTCCAGCTTGGCTGCAAGGGCGCGAGCGAGCTGATTGGCGCGCCGCTCGAGCGAGTATTCAACATTTCACTGTCGGCGCTGCTCGGACGCAGCCAGAAGAAATCCTTCCACGCATTGCCCATCTACGAGACCCGCCACGGCGGGCGGTTCTTCGCCGTGGCGCAGGCGCCGCATTCGAAGCGCCAGCAGACAGGCAAGCCGCAGACGAGCGCGGACGAGGAGCGCTCGGCTCCCAACCTCAGCCGCAGCATTCTCGATGAGCTCGACCTTGGCGATCCGTTGATGGGCCGCAACATCCAGGCGGCCAAGCGGCTCGAGGCGCGCGACATCCCGCTCCTGCTCGTCGGCGAGTCAGGCACCGGCAAGGAATTTTTCGCGCGCGCGCTGCACTCTGCGAGCGAGCGGGCCGACAAGCCGTTCGTCGCGGTCAACTGCGGCTCACTGCCGGAAATGCTCATGCAGAACGAGCTGTTTGGACGTTCCGGGAGCGTGGGTGCGGCCGACGGCGAGCGCGGGCGAATCGTGCAGGCTAACGGCGGGATGCTGTTCCTGGATGACGTGGGTGACCTGCCGCTCGAGTTGCAAGCGCAGCTGCTCCACGTCATCGAGGAGCGCGAGGTCATGCCGCACGGCTGCGACTCCCCAATCAAGATCGACGTGCGGCTCGTGTGCGCAATCAGGGGCACGCTGCAGGAGAAAGTCCGGCGCGCAGAATTCCGCGAGGATCTTTTTTATCGGCTCCAGGGTCTGGTTCTGGCGCTGCCGCCATTGCGCGAGCGGCACGACAAGGGTGCGCTCATCCGTCACATATTTGCGCAGGAAGTCGCCGCGACACCCGCGGTCACGCTCAGCGAGGACTTGATCGACGCGTTGTGCGCGTATTCGTGGCCGGGCAACATCCGGCAGTTGCGCAATGTGCTGCGCGGCATGATCGCCATGCGCACGAGCGATAGACTGGACGTCGCGAACCTGCCGGCGGACTACGGGATTGGATTGCCGGTCGCCGAGCCCCAACCGCGCGAGTCCTCGCCCGAGGCCCAGTCGCTCAATCCGCTGGAAAAGGCCGAGCGCGCGGCACTGCTGCGCGAGATCGACCTGCACCACGGCAACATCAGCCGCGTCGCATCCAGGCTCGGCATAGGGCGCAATACGCTTTATCGCAAGATGCGCCGTCTTGGGATCGCATTTCCCGCGAGACAGACCGCGCGCCGCTGATCGCCGTCCGAGGTCCGTCCGCTGATCGGCTGTCCGTCCGCTGGCCGCCAGTGCGGCTGCGGCCCTGTTTCGGCGCCGCGACAGGCGCGACAATGACCTGCCGATCCCACTTCCAGAGGCTTCCATGGCCGACACGATCTTTGCCAAAATCATTGCAGGCCGAATCCCCTGCCACAAGGTGTACGAGGACGACAGGGTGCTCGCGTTCCTCGACATCAATCCACTCACGCGCGGCCACGTTCTCGTCATCCCCAAAGAACCCGCGGAAACGCTGGATCGCCTGTCCGATGAAGCGGCTGCGGCTCTCGGGCGCGTGTTGCCGCGTCTGTGCCGTGCAGTCATCGCGGCTACCGGCGTGAGGGAATACAACGTGCTGGAGAACAACGGAGCGGGCGCGCACCAGGTAGTGTTGCACGTCCATTTTCATATCATTCCGAAGCCGAATGAGCAGGAGGGGCTTCGGATCGGCTGGCCGGCGCGGGCGTTGGACCCCACCGAAGCCGGGCTACTCGCGGCACGGATTCGCGAGGCAGTGGCCTGAGGGGCAACGTTGCGGGGCCGGAAGGCCTCTTCGAGCGAAAGCGCTGACTTTGCATCCTGGCACATACGCGTCCCGGGCCCCTTGGGTCCGTGCCTTGCTAGGCTTCTCAAACGCCATGCAGATGACCACCTCGACCGAAGCACCGCCGCAGACGGCGAATGCAACAACGGCCCCGGCTCCGGGCGAGGAGCGGTATATCCTGTGGCTCTACGTCGCGGGGATGACCTCGCGCTCGGCGCGCGCAGTGACGGATGTGCGGGCGTTCTGCGAGAAACACCTCGGAGGCCGGTACGATCTTCAGGTGATCGATGTCTACCAGCAGCCGGCGCTTGCCAAGCCGGAGCAACTGATCGCCGCTCCGACACTCATCAAGAAGCTGCCACTGCCTTCGAGGCGCCTCATTGGCGGCCTGTCCGACGAGAGCCGCGTGCTGGTCGGCCTGGATCTCATTCCGAGAAACTGGAAGACGCCTCCTATGCGGGATGAAATGGACGCGACGGATCAGGTCAGAGAATTGACCGCAAGGCTGGAAGAAGCGGAGGAGACGCTGCGTGCAGTGCGCTCAGGCGAGATCGACGCTTTCATCGTCCAGGGCCCCCAGGGTGAGCAGGTCTGCACGCTGCGCAATGCGGAGCAACCTTATCGCAACGTGGTGGAGGACATGTTCGAGGGCGCCGCCATTCTGACCACCGACGGCGCAATCGTGTATTGCAACAGACGGTTCGCCGAGCTGGTGGCGGTACCACTCGAAAACGCGGTCGGCGGCGCGATGGAGCGCTTCGTAAACAGTGCGGATCGCCCCGCGTACAGGGCCCTTCTCACCGCCGGCGCCGGCAAGCGGCAGGCGCAATTGACCGCCGCGGACGGCCGTACGATCAACGTGTTCCTTTCGCTTACCACCTCGGTTTGCGACGACATCGAAAGGCGCAATCTCATCATCACCGATCTGAGCGAGCGGCTGGACGCACCAGGCAGCCGCGACCGCGCCGAGCGGCAGAGCCAGGCCAAGGATGAGTTCATGGCGATGCTCGCGCACGAGTTGCGCAATCCCCTCAGCGCGATCACGGCGGCCGTGCAGGTGCTCGAGACCGTGAGCAGCCACGAGCACGAGAAGGTGACCTTCCGCGCACGCTCCATCATCGCAAGACAGGTCCAGAATCTGTCCCGACTCATCGATGACCTGCTCGACGTCGGCCGCGTCGTGACCGGCAAGATCGTGCTCGACCGGCGCGCGGTCGATCTTTGCGACCTCGTACGACGAACTGTCGCCATCATCGACGATCGGACGGCGGAACATCATATCGAAGTCACGTCTGAGCCCGTATGGGTCGAGGGCGACGCAGTACGGATCGAGCAGATCGTAACCAACATTGTGGGCAATGCGGTGAAGTACACGCCGCCCGGAGGCAAGATTCGTGTATCACTGAGCGTCGAGGCGGACGAGGCCGTGCTGCGCATCCAGGACAGCGGTTGCGGCATTACACCCGAATTCCTTCCGCTCGTCTTCGACCTGTTCGTGCAGGGAGAACGGACGCTCGAACGTGCTCAGGGCGGCCTGGGCATCGGTCTGACGCTCGTCCGACGTCTCGTTGCCCTTCATCGGGGCAGGGTGTCAGTGGCAAGCGATGGACCAGGCCGCGGCAGCGTTTTCACCGTCCGGCTTCCCCAGGTAGCCGCATCGCGGAGCGCAAAGCCAGCTTCGGCATCCCACCTCGGTACCATCAGATGCCGCGTGCTGATCGTTGAGGACAATCACGACGCGCGCGAAATGTTTCGCTTGATGCTCGAGCTCTCCGGCCACGAAGTCCTCGAGGCCGAAGAAGGTTACGCGGGACTTCGGATGCTCAAAAGCGAGGCGCCCGACGTCGCCTTCATCGACGTCGGACTACCGGGTCTGGATGGCTATGAAATCGTGCGACGCTTCCGCGGCGCAGGCGGCACGGGGGTGCTGCTCGTGGCCCTCACGGGATACGGAACGCCGGACGCCCTGGAACGGTCCCGCCGGGCGGGCTTCGACCATCACCTCATCAAGCCCGTAAATGCGGAAATGCTGGATCAGATGCTGACGGCCACCCAGACAAACTCCACAGACTCCGGGCAGCCTGGCGCCATTCCGCAAGGAACCGCCGGTAGCGGCGCCAGCCCATCCATCGCGATACGTGCGGACCGCTCACTGCAGTAGGGGTTGCCGCCCGTCAAGCCCGCTTGTACAATGACCGGCTATCCTGGTGCGGGGTGGAGCAGTCTGGCAGCTCGTCGGGCTCATAACCCGAAGGTCGCAGGTTCAAATCCTGCCCCCGCTACCAATAAAATCATGTGAAGTCCCAAGTCTAAGGTGACATTCTGGCTCCCTTCTGACCCAGGAGAGAGCCCATGAATAAGAACGAGCAGAACCGAGTGATGGCCTGGCGTTTGAAGCTGTTGCGACAGGCGAGCGACATGCCCAGGAGCGTCGCGCAGACTTGCCGACACTTCGGCCTGTCTCGCAAAACCTTTTACATCTATGGACTGCTCCCGCTTTGCAAGAGACTTTCAGTCTCAGCGGCCTGATCCGGCGAATGCGCACATCTATACGGCGTCAGACGCGGAGGCCCGCGCAGCGCCCCGATGGGTAATCCGCACGCGCACGCCTCTACAAATGGCCGGCCCCTAGGAGCTTGTCGGACTGAGGTTTCGCAACGTGAAATCATGAACGGCGGGTCTCGCCGCAAGCTCACACGTCGCGCTCCGCAGCTGTTGAGCCGCTCTGCGCGACTTTCGGGAATCGAACAATGACCAGTGCACAAAATGCTCAAAAT
>JBOIAD010000018.1:0-4605 GCA_050738795.1 Steroidobacteraceae bacterium | reverse complement strand
GTCCACCGCCTCGAGCTTGCCGAAGCGCTTGCGCCACAGGTAGATCGTCTGCTCGCTGACCCCGTGCTTCTTGGCCACCTCGGACACTGGCGCCGTGTCCGCCTCGCGCAGGATCTTCACCATCTGTTCTTCGTTAAATCGGCTCTCTTCATGGCTCCCTCGCTCCCTCGGTTCCCCGGCAAGCCATCCTCTCAAGAATCAGCTGGTCCGCAAAACGCCAGGCAGGTCAGAGGCTCGCGGAGTGGACGCGCGAGACGGACAAGCTTGCATGGCGCATGCAAGGTCTCCCGGATTGATGTGCCTGTCGAACGGCGGCAAGCCAAGAGGGTTGTGTCATCTGGGAAAAGTGGCGCAACTAACGCCGTCAGCCTGAACAACAATAATGTTTGATTTGATCTTATGGGCGCAGGATACCCTGCCGATCGGACAAGCGGTTCGCTGCTCAGTTCAGGTTCAGCAATGCTTGTAACTTGTCGAAACTCACCGGCTTGCTGATATGGTGGTCGAAGCCCGCGCCCGCCGACAGTACGTGTGCCTCCTGAGTATCGTAACCGGTAATGGCAATGAGCAGGGTGCTTGCAAACTGCGGCATGCCCCTTAAGCGCCGGGCGACATCGTAGCCGCTCAGGTCCGGCAGTCCGACATCCAGCAAGATAGCCGTTGGTTTAAACACCGGCGCTATTTCCAATGCCTCACGCCCCGTAGAAGCCGCCGTGACTTCAAAGCCCGCCATGGCCAGCAGCTCGCAGCTGCTTTCCCGCATGTCCTTATTATCGTCAACGATGAGTAAACGATGCGACCGCCCATTTGCTGATCCTGCAGCGGGTGCCAACTCTGACGGGTTGGACGGTGCGCGCGTCATCGGGACTCGTACTTCAAAGGTGCTGCCTCGGCCCCTTCCGCCGCTGCGAATTGCGACCTGCCCACCATGCATTTCGACGAGGGTGCGAACCAGGCTCAACCCTATGCCAAGGCCTCCTTGTGAGTGCGCCAGGGACCGATCCGCTTGCGTGAACAATTCGAACAGTCGGGGCACGAGCTCCACATCGATGCCATCCCCGTTATCGATGACTTGAGCTACTGCGTAGGCCTTTTCATCTGCGGTGATAACAGAGGAAAGAATGATTTGTATATCGCCTCCCTCTGGTGTGAACTTATTCGAATTATTCAGTAGGTTCGTAAAGATCTGTTCGAGCCGAATAGAATCACCATCGACCCATACGGACTCTTCCGGCACGGCCACGCGCAGGCTCTGTCGTTTGCTCTCGAATACCGGGCGCATCATATCCGTCACGTGCTCAATAGAAGAGCGCAGGTCAAAGGTCGTTCTTTGCAGCTGAATTTGTCCATTTTGAGCGCGCGCCGCATCCAGTAAGTCACCGACCAGCCGCGACATGTGATGCACCTGGCGGTCGATCAAATCACGCGCTTTGGAACTCACTGCGGCATCGCCCGGTGCGCGCCGCAGAATTTGCACCGCATTGCGCAGCGGTGCGAGCGGATTGCGCAATTCATGCGCCAAAACCGCCAGAAACTCGTTTCGATGTCGATCGGCGGCGGCGAGTTCCGCGACCCGCCTACGCAGGCTCTCCTGAGTCTGGGCCAACGTATTTATATCGACCAAGAGAACGATAGCCCCGTCAATACTTCCCTCTTGAGTGCGATACGGCCGCAGGCGAAGCAAATACCAGTAACCATCTGCACTCTGCACTTCTTTCTCAACGTCACGCCCGTGCTCGATCGCCTCCTTGAGCAGGGCTGGAAAATCCTCGATGTCGATGTGGTGATGCATATGGGTGATCGAGCGCCCGACATCCACGGGTCGGATATTGAATAATTTCTCGGCGAGCGGCGTGGAACGCCGGATGCGTAGATCCGGCCACACCATCACAACGGCCATTCGCACGCTGCTGAACAGATTGAGGAGATCGTTGTTTGCACGATCGAGTTCCTCATTGCGCAAACGCAGTTCGTCGTTGACCGTCGAAAGCTCTTCATTGCTGGATTGGATTTCCTCCTTCGAGGTCTCGAGTTCCTCGTTGGTGCTCTGTAGCTCTTCGTTGGACGACTGCACCTCCTCATTGGCAGCCTGCAGATCCGCGTTCGCCGACTCCTGCTCCTGGATCGTCGCTTCCAAGTGATCGCGTGTCGCCATGAGTGCATCGGTCAGGACCGAAATTTGGCGTGCGGTGTCCGCGTCCAATGCGACCGTGGAGGCCTGCTTGGACCGGTCAACCGGATGTTGCGCGCGGCTCGGCGAGTTGGGATCGAAGAATATCCAGCAGCAGCGAGTCTCTGCAGAAGGATAGACGACAGGGATCACAACGAGCGACACCGTGGTCAACCCTGTGTCATTTTTTACAATCACGCCTTCGGTCTCGAGGGGGACGGATTCTGTGACTGCGTGTTGCAGCCCAGCGCGGATCGCCACGAATAGACCTTCTCGCGCAATTTTGAGCAAGTTCAGGCTCGCCCTTCCATCGGCTTGCGTGAGATAGGGCGATGTATCGCCGCGAAATTGCAAAATCTCGCCGTCTGCATCGACAAGTACACCCGCTGGCACAAAATATTTAAGCGCCAGCATCTCAGCGGTGCGATGCCGATCGTTCTGTGGTTCCCGGGGAGGTCTGACAATTTTGCGCGCTCCTGGTGTCGAGGCCGGCAAGGTCGGCGTCGCTCGAGCAATGGCCTCGCTGACTCGCGAGGACACGGCGCGCTTGATGTAGATTTTATTCCGTGCATCCTCTTGGTCGAACAGGTCGCGGTAGTTGTTGATCGATTCGGAGGCGCCGAGAAAAAGTGTGCCGCCGGGTTTGAGCGCGTAGTGCAGCAGCGGCAGCAGCTTTCGCTGTGGGCCACCCTGAAAGTAAATGAGCAAATTGCGGCAGCTCACCAGGTCCATGCGCGAGAAGGGCGGATCCGTGATCGCGTTGTGCGGGGCGAAAATACACAGCTCGCGCACCCATTTATTGACGCTGTAGCCTCCGTCTACTTCGCTGAAAAAGCGCTCGAGCCGCTTCTTGGAGACATCTTCCGCGATGCTCTTTGGAAACCAGCCGCGGCGCGCCCGCTCGATGGCTTGGGCATTCACATCGGTACCAAAAACCGCGAGGGGGTATCTTTTGTGGGCTTCATCCATGGCCTCGAGCAGCGCGATGGCGAGCGAATAGGCCTCCTCGCCGGTCGAGCATCCCACCACCCAGATCCGAATCGCCTCCGCGGTTGAGTCACGTACCAGCAGGCGTGGAAATACGATTGACTTTAATGCCTCGAAGCTCTCTGGATCGCGAAAGAAACTGGTGACGCTGATCAGGATGTCTTGGGCAAGTGCCTCGACCTCTTCGGGCTTGTCGTGCAGCAGTGCAGCGTAAGCATCTAGGTTATCCCGTCGGCTCAATGCCATGCGGCGCCGGATTCGTCGATGCAAGGTATTTTCTTTGTACTGGGAAAAATCGATGCGCACACGTTCGCGCACCAGCCCCAGGATGGCATCGACGCTCTCCGCAGGCTCGACCGGATCGCCGCCGAACGCCAATTCAGGAACGCTCGCGAGCTTCGCAATTTCAAGGGCGATGTTTCGTGGGGACATCACGAAATCAACGCAGCCCGTGTTGATGGCACTCGTTGGCATTCCCGATTGCTGCGCGGACTGGTCCTGGGCAAAGGTGGTACCACCGCCGGTCTTGATCGCTTCGATGCCTTTCATACCGTCGCTGCCGGTGCCGGACAGCACGACGCCGATTGCGCGCGGGCCGTGACTCAACGCTAAAGCCTTGAAGAAGATGTCGACGGACAGGTGTAGTCCCGGTTCCCGCTCGCAAAGCCTCAGATGCCCATCTTCAATGACCATCGTTCGATTGGGTGGAATGACGTAAATGGTGTTGGCCTGCATGCGCGGCCCGTCTTGAACTTCGATGACCGGCATCGAAGTAATGCGCCCGAGCAGGGTAGCCAGAAAGCTTTCGTGGCCGGCCGCCAGGTGCTGCACGATGACGAACGTCATGCCCGTTGTCGCGGGTAGCGCTTCGAGCAATTCGTTATAGGCCTGCAGGCCGCCAGCAGACGCCCCAACGGCAACGACCCCGATCGGCGTTGTCGCCTCGTTAGTCACCTACGGACTGCCCAGACGGCCGCGGTCCCGCGACCGAATCCAAAGCTGTGAGTGGTATGGATGGGTGAAGCTCATCGTTTCGACAGACTATCCTAATCGGCATTGTAAACTGTGCTCCTCATGAGCGCCGCCTTAATGGCGGCGGCCCACAGACCATGCTCTGCCGCTGCGGCCTTTGTAGAGCGGCCGCGTGGCCGCCACTCTTGGTTGCGGACCATCCCTCTGGGATACCGTACCCGCGAAGCTCCAGGTTCGATGGCGCCGTGCTTTACCTGCAGATCTCGATCGCTGGGCGCGCCTTGGGGTACCAGCAAATACGTTCTCGGAGGTTCCTGGCGATGCTTGCCTGTTCCGGTGTAGATTGCCGGGGAAATGCAGGTGTTTGGCTGTTTTGCCGATCCACGCGCTAGGAATGCACCGGCACGCGCAGGAATGCAACGTTTGCATGGCATGCAAGAGGTCGGCGGATCCCGCCTGGCTCCGCCAATCCATTG
>JBOIAD010000017.1:0-5628 GCA_050738795.1 Steroidobacteraceae bacterium | reverse complement strand
CACTGATCACCACCGAGAAATCGTTCTTGCCGCTCATTTCGGCTACCAGCGTGCTGACCATGTCGCCCAGCGGACTGGTCATGCCGGCGTGGAAGCGCGGGTTCTGTTTCAGGATGGCCGACAGCAGCGTGCTGCCCGAGCGCGGCAGCCCGGAAATGAAGTGGAATTTTTGGGCTGACTTCGCGACGTGGGGTGCCGCAGCCATGGGGCCCTCTCCTGTGGATCGGTGATGTGGATTGTATATAAGAACGCCCAACCGCGTTTCCGGCGGATGGTACCCCGTCCGGGGTATGCCGTGGGCGCTGTCGAGAACTACCGACGCCGGTTCTTCCCTCAGCCCGGGCGCACTCGAGGCCTGGATGGCGCACCAAACCCCAGATGCCGGCGCGGGATCGTCAAAGACATCGGCCGTCGATGGGTCGCACGTCATGAAAGGCGGCCGGATTCAATGACTCCTCTCTTTCGAAGCGGCCGGCCGGCCCTCAACGGCGACCCGAACGCTCTTGGGTGGAACGTTCCATCCGCTCACCTCGACGATCGGTGTCGCGGCACTTGGCGTCGCGGAATGCGCGCTCAGGGTTAGCGATTCTCCAGGCCACAGTGTGACGTCATTGTCGCTCCACAGGACCGGCAGCATCAGCTCCCCGCCCTCGGAGCGCTTGATCGACACGTGTTGAAACAGCGCTACGGCCTTAGAGGACGGAGGTACCGTCAGCGTGACCGTCGTAATGTCTTCGGCACCCTCGTGCCGCATTGTTGCCCAGACCTCGCTCGTCACGTTCGGCAAGGACTGCAATGGGGTCAAGTCCGCGTATCGGGTCACCGGCGTGAGGTACCAGTTCGAATGCACCCAGTCGAGCTCGTCGGTTTCGGTGGAGAGCCAATAGACGTTGCGGCTCATCGGTTGGCCGTTGGCGGAAGCGAGCTCGAGCTCGATGAAGTAGGCGCGCGACAAGCCGGCCAGCGTCGGCAGCATCGCCACTTGCCGCGCAATGTTTCCGGCGAGATCGATAGCCTGCAGGCGCCGCTCGTAGTGCACGCTTCCGTCCAAGTTGCGTACGCGGATGGTCACCTTCAATCCATGCTCGCTGGTGAGCGTGTGATTGACCAGCATGATCGCGTGCGTATCGTATGAGTACTGGATGTGCACCGGCTCGTTGGCCATCTTGGCGCCGAAGTAGGCGCCGCCCGGATTCAGGAAATAATCGTACAGATGCCAGTGCAGCGAGGGCCAGGCGTTGTTGAGCATCCAGTAGATGACGCCTGTGGAGGGCTTGGCCGCATCCATGTGCGCATTGAACGCCTCGAATTGCGCTCGGACATTGTCGTAGTTTTCGAGTTGGGACTTAGCGACATAGTCCGCTAGGCTCCTGGGTGCGCCATAGCGCTTGGCCAGCGCAGTATCGAACGGTGCGATGCTCGCGAATGTCGACCAGGCGGCGGAAGCGTGATACTGCCGTACCTGTGGGTATTTCCACAGCGCCTCCAGCTCCTGGGGCGAAAGCATGCGGGTCAGATCTTCTAGTGGCGGGATGGTGGCGCCTGCGCTGACTTCGGAGTCGAACCCGAACGCGCCGCCCAGCTTGTCGCCGTACCAATACGCCGGCGGAACCCACGCGTAGGGCCCCGCCATTTTCATGCCGGACGGTCCGGTCTCCGCCGTGGCCTGGTCTGAGGCCGCCGCGATGATCGGCAGAGGCCAGTCTTCGGCATGCAAGGTATCGACGTACATCTTCGCTAGTGCCGCCGGCGGCGCGTTGTCGCTGCCGATCAGAAAACCGACCACGGATGGGTGGTTCCGCAGCAGACGCGCTTCGCTCGCCATCGAGGCTGCGGCCACCTTCTCATCCGAAGCGTCCCAAGGCTCGCCACCCGTCTTCGCTGCCGATTCCCATTTGTCGCAGCACTCCCACCCGGCCAGGATCATGATGCCGTCACGGTCGGCGAGGTCGTAGAAGCGTGCGTCCTCCAGCTTGCCCTCACTGCGAATGGTGTTGAGTCCGAGATTGAGGATGTAACTGAACTCGGCCTCCATGCGTTGGGGGTTGTCGCGCAGGAACATGTCCGGCGCCCAGCCCGCGCCGCGAATTAGGACAGGCTTGCCGTTGATGACGAACTGGGAATAGCTCTGCTGGGTGAGGTGGGAGCTCACGCTGCGTATGCCGAACGTCGCCTTGGCTTGGTCGGAGATCGCACCATCAACGGTGGCAGTCATCTGCAAACGGTAGAGCGGCTGCGCACCCATGCCGGCGGGCCACCAGACCTGCGGATGATTGAGGTCGAGTTCCGGATCGCTCTTGGGGGAAAATACTACCGTCTGCGTCTGACCGGGAGCGAGGTGGATCATTGTCCGCAATGACACACCAGCCACGATGCCAGTGATCGTTGCAGCGTGCGCCGACGCATCAACGTTTCGTGCCTCCATCTTCACGGTCAGCGCGGCGCGGGCGAGATCGGGAAGCGAGAGGGTCGAGGTCGCCTGCGGAAAGCGTATCTCGACCGGCCCCTTCCGCACGATATCCACGCCCCGCCACGGGCCCATGTTGTTGTCCGGCGGCGTGGGGTTCCAATCGATCCAGCCAATCGACAAACTCGCCCTCGGATCGGCCGGAAACACGCGCAATGCGAGGGTATTCGTGCCTGCTTGTACCCAGCGTGTCACGTCGAGTTCATGCAGGGGATAGGCACCAGCGACGGCTGACTGTTCGGCGACCAGGTGCCCATTGATCCACACATCCGCGCTCGAGATTATGCCGTTGATACGCAGCAACGTACGGATCCCTTGCGCTGCTTCGACCACGGTAAACTCGGTGCGATACCACCAGGGAATCACGAACAGATTGCTGCTGGAGTCCGGCTCCTCCACCGCACGCAGGTTGTCTCCATAGAACACGTTCTGGTATTTGCCATTCTCCAGCAACCCTGCCATCACCGTCGCACGGCTGCTCACCGGGTACCAGCTGCGGGTCGAAAAACCAGCGGAGGAGACTTCGGCACCGCTTTGCTGCGCTTTGGCGCTGGACTGAATCTGCCAATGCGCAATGCGCGTGTCCGACCCGGCGCCCCCATCCACCCGAGTGGGCGCGAAGACGACTCCGGCGCAAGCGACCGACCCGCCCGTCATCGTCGCCAGCGCCGCCATGGCAATCGTGGCCATGCCCCAAGTTCTTCCCATCTCAGCCGCCTCCCAAGACCCCGATCACCACTGCCCGCGGAGGCCGAGCGTGAACATGCGTTCGGAGAAGTTCGAGTGCCCCGGCTGATCGGGCCATACAAGGTAGAACCGCTGATACTCGTTGGTCAGGTTGGTTGCGTTCACGAACACTTGCGCGTACTTATTGAACCTGTATGCGGCAGATGCGTCGAGATACCTCTGAGGCGCCTCGTACTCTTCCAAGCCGGTGATGCCACCCACGCTATCCTGGAAAGCTCGTTTCGAGCGGTAGTTGTACGCAAGACGGACCTCGAAGTGCTTGTCCTCGTACCACAGGATGAAGTTACCCGACTCGGTGGAGTTATCCTGGAACGGAATTTTGTTCCCGGCCAGATCGGTTTCTCCAGTTTTGCTGGGGGCGTACGTAACGTTAAACTCCATGCCGGTATTGGCCAGCAGCCCGGGGAGGAACGTAAACCCCTGGCGATAGTCGAATTCAGCTCCCTGAATGCTGTTGCCCGAGCCCTGCAGCGGCTCTGTGATCGCGATGCAATGGTGGCGGACCACGCCATCCTCGTCCGGCAAAGTGCAATTGGTCACGGAGCCGTTTACGATGAAGCTCTTCACGTCGATGTGGAACAGCTCCAGGTTGATCATGCTCGTGGGGTTGATGTAGTACTCGAACGACGCCCCGTAGTTCGCGGAGCGCCACGGGTTGAGGGTCGGATTGCCCGCCGAAGAGCCCGTCGCGATCTGGTAGATCGGACCGGTCTTGGTTTCCAACAGCGAGTAGTTCAGCTGCAGGCCGCCGCCCCACTGGCTCAGATCGAGGGGCATCATGTTCTTGGAGGCGGAGAGGCGAACCGTCATCTTCTCGGTCACATTCAGCGCGAAGTTGAGCGCCGGCAAGACGTCGTTGTAGCTGCGCCGCGTGACCTGGATGCCCGCATCCGCAGGTTCAGTGCCGTATTGGCCCGGTAAGCCGGTCAAATGCTGGGTCACATCGAGGTCGGTATGGATCAACCGCGCGCCCACATTACCGCTGTAAGATATGCTTCCCAAGTGACCGCCAAAGTCGGTTTGCAGGTAGCTTGCCGTTTCTTTCATTGATACTGCCCAGGTGATTCCAGGCGCCAACTGTCTCGTGGTATCGGGATAGAGCGACTTCCAGTACGCCATCGGATCATCCAGGGCGTGTGGATTGACCGCCCAGAAGGTGATGCCCGAGCCGAGCAGATTGTTGTATTGCTGAAAGTTATTGGCAAGCGGCGGCGGCGTCTTCGAAAGCGGCTGTGACGACAACGGGCCAGCACGGAAGGCGCCTTCTGAGTTGCCGGCCGTACACCAGGTGCTGGGCGTAGTGTCAGTCGCATTGCCACTCAGGATCACATCGGAGCCGACATAACGCACCAGGCACCCGTTCGGGTCGCTGGCACCCATGCCGCCGTACACGGGAGTGACGAGGGTGAACCCATCATTACTGGCGCTGCGGATACTGTTGCGGATTCCGAAATTGAGATGGAGCCTGTCGTTGATATTGTAGTGTCCATCGAAGCGCAGTGCGGTGATCGCGGTGTTGCGGTTGTAGTCGTCGTTGGATTCCAGCGTCTTCATCGTCCAAGCGTTCGGGTTGGCGAAGGCGCTGGCGAGTGAAGCCGGCATGCCGATCGTGACATTGCGGCCCCGGAAATCCGCTGTGATGGGCACGGTATTCTGGGGAATGCCGTTGGCGTTGAATACGCGATCTCCGCCCAGTTGAGCCGGATAGACGAAGGTCCCGCAAGGTAAGGCAGTGTTGGGGTCGGCCCACAGGCAGCCATCGGAATCGGAGATGTTAATGTCGGTCTCGATGAACTCCTGCTTGGCCGTTGCGCGGATGCCGCGCACACTGGCCTTGAAGGGGCCGCCATTGTCGAAATCCACCTGCAGATTGAAGTTCTGCGCGGTCGATTCCCTCCGGATGACCTGGGAGAACGATTCAACGTCACCCGGCCATTTTTCGTATACCTGGGTGGTGTAGATGTGCGAACCGGCCCAGGCCGGGTCGGCCGGTGGCGTATTGTACTGACTTAGAGCAGTGCTGCCCGTATCTCTCGACTGCAACGGCACGTACGTCGCGCCTTGCCAATTGGTGGAATTGAACTGGATGCCGACGCTGCGTTCGTACTGCTTCTGATGCGCGTAAAAGAAGTCGCTGGTCAACGTGAGCCCGTGACTGAGGTCCGCCTGGAACGACGCATTAGCTGCCTGACGCTTACGCTGAATGGTGGAGTCGTAAAGGCCGATGTCCTGGCTACCCATGAAAACACCATTGGACTTGCCATCACCGTTCACATCAACACTGCCGTCTGGAAACTGGTGGATCCGCGAGGGAATCGGCGCGCCGTTCCAGGCTCCGAGGAACCCGTTGTAGGCGCCCGCGCTTTCCGCGTTCTAGCCGTGGAAGATCACGCCATACTGGTCGAGGCTTTCCG
>JBOIAD010000016.1:0-63767 GCA_050738795.1 Steroidobacteraceae bacterium | reverse complement strand
GGATTTGCACCTCTTTCTTGAGGGTCACGTTCGACTGTTCCAGCGCGCGAGCCCTCGATTGCACTTCGTCCAACATGCTGTTGAAGGCGTCGACGACGACTCCGATCTCATCGTTAGTCGTCTTGTTGGCTCGCAGCGAATAATCCCGCCGGTTCACGACCTGTCGAGCCACGCTCGCCATGGCGTCCAACGGCTCCGTAATGACCTTCTGCAAAGCGGTGGACAAGGCCAACGCCACCAGCATGCTCATCAGAGTCACCAGGGTAAAGATTCCCAGGTACGCATTGACGCGCCCCAGGATATCGTGGTGCGCGCGCAGATAGATCGCCCCCTGGTGCTCGCCATTCTGCACGATGGGTTGGATGAGCTCGACGGTACTTCCCGAGACATTGCTCCACCGTTCGGTCGAGTGCAGATGTTGGGGGGGCGGCGCCTGCCCGGTGCGCACATACCCCGAGTACAAGGTTCCATTGGCCGCGTACAAGGCCGCCACGAGCACGGTCGGACGCACCTGTAGCGCAGCGAGAATCCGTGCAGCCGCTCTGTGGTCATTGAATTCAAGCGCAGGACCCGTCGAGGTCGCGAGAATACTGGCCTGTGTATCCAGATCCGTCATCCAGGACTCGCGATAAGCGCTCAGATCGTGCGTCAACATGGCGATCCCGGCGGCCAGCAGCGCAATCGCAGTCGTCAACACCACGATTCGCATCAGCTTGCCGCGCACCGACCGTACCCGCCGCAGCACGCCGCGCGCTGACCATCCTTGCGACATGGCGTTGCGGAAACGTCCGATCATTTCGTCCGCCGGCAGAAAGTTGACCGTGCCATCGTCCAAACGATAAACGAAGGCGGACTTCGCCGCATCCTCGGATATTGACGCGCTGCGCGCGCCGTCGATATCGCGCCAAGCTTGAGCAACAACGTTACGCGTGATGTGTCGCCGTCCCGCGACGCGCACGAGCGTCCCCATCGCCCTGCCCCTTCGGATACGCCGGCAACGCGGGCGGCGGGGCGGGCAGCGCGGCCGGATGCTTCTTCATTTCGCCGAGCAGATAGTTGACTGCGGACTCGAGCTGTACGTCATGCCCCTGCATCCAGTCCGCGGGTGAGTCATCCACCGTCATGTCGGGGTCAACACCGTGATTCTCGATGACCCATTGTGAGTCGAGGCCATATTCCGCCGCCTCGGGCACGGTGATGTAGCCGCCATCCAACAGCGTCCACTCGCCACGGATCCCGCGCACACCGCCCCACGTGCGCGTTCCGATGAGGGGGCCGAGCCCGTATTTGCGGAAGAAGAACGGAAAGATGTCGCCGTCCGATGCCGAGTAGTGGTTGATCAGGCACACCTTCGGGCCGATGATCAACTGGTTCGGAATGGGAATCGCTGCGCTCTCGCGATTCGTGTCCATGCCGATGAGGATGCGCCGCAGGCGCTCGAGCACGATCTGGTCGATGAAGCCCCCGCCGTTCCAGCGGTCATCGAAGATCAGGGCCTGCTTGTCCAGCTGCGAGTAGAACTGGCGCACGAACTGGTCCATGCCGCGCCCGCCCATGTCGGACAGGTAGATGTAAGCAATCCGGCCGCCCGAGGCCTTGTCCACCACCTCACGGTTGTGATCGATCCACGCCCGCTCGCGCAGTGCGACCTCGTTCTTGACCGGCTGAACGGTGATGTCGCGGCGCTTCCCGGCCGGGGCGTCGGCTATGGTCAGTCTGATGGTGGCGTCCTGCTTGCCCACCAGCATGCTGAATGGATCGAGGGGCGCCTTCAGCTCCATGCCATCGATGGCGAGAACATAGTCGCCCGCGTGTACGTCGAGACCGGGCGCCGTCAGGGGCGACCGGTAGGTGTCGCGCGTGTTGTCGCCGGGATAGATCGTTGCCAGCCGATAGCGCCCGGAGGCCACATCGAGTGCGAAGTCCGCGCCTAGAAAAGCAGTCGGTACCCGGCGCTCCTCCGGCATCTCATCGCCGCCCCCGACGTACGTGTGCGAGTTGCTCAGCTCGCCGATCACCTCGCCGATGAGGTAATTCAGATCGCCTCGCGACCCCACCAACGGCAGCAGCTTGGCATAGGATGCACGCACGGCGGGCCAGTCGACGCCGTTCATCTTCGTGCTGTAGAACAGGTCCCGCTCCAGGCGCCACGCGGAATCGAACATCTCCGCCCACTCCTGCGTGGGCTCCACGCGCACGCGCATGTGCGCTACGTCGAGCTTCTTCCTGTTCTCCGGGTTTGCCTTGTCCGGGCCGCTGTCCGCAGCCGCATCCGCGATGTAATAGTCCTTGTCGAGCTTGTACAGCACTCGCTTGCCGTCGGCTGACAGCACGTAAGAGCTCAGTCCCTCGACAACGTTCGCGTCCTTGCGCTTGCCCAGGTCATAGACATGCAGGATCGGCTTCTCGCCGGGCAGCGGACCTTCGATCATCTGGCTCGGGCCGGTGAGATAGAAAACCTTGTCGTTTCGCACGTCGAAATAGCTGATATCCGCTGGCGTGATGGGCATCGGAACCGAACGCGCCATCAGCCCGTCGAGATCGATCTCGATCGGCCTGGCGGGGGTCCTCTTCCGTTTTGCATCCTCGTCCTTTGCCTCCTTTGTCTCCTTCACGTCCTTCGCTTCCTTGCCGGCGTCGGCGCCGTCCTTCTTGTCCTTGTTTGCGACGCCCTCGTCCGATTGCGGAGCGAACGGCGACGCCGCGCCGCGCTTCAGGGTTGCGATGTAGATACCGGTCATCTTCAGGGTAGCGATGTTGAACTCAGTGCGGCTGAACGTCGGGTTCTCATGGCGGGTGGAGATGAAGAACAGATACCGGCCCGCCGCATCGAAGGCCGGCTGGAAATCGTTCGAACGCACATCGCTGACGAGCGTAGCCTTCCGCGAGTCGACGTTGTAGAGCCAGATACCGGACTGCTGGTTGGAACCCGTGATGCTGTAGGCAAGCCAGCGGCTGTCTGGAGACCACGTGTAGTCGTGTATTTCCGCGAACGTGTCGCGCGCGACCTGTACCGGCTCACCGTCCGCGACCGGTATGAACCAAAGCCGGTGCTCACCGTCCGAGAAGGCAAGCCGCTCGCCGTTTGGCGACCAGCGTGGGGTGTAGTAATAGCCTCGATCGAAATGCGTCAGGATCTTCTCCGGGCCCCCTTCAGCGGGACGCACCGCGACCTGCTGCTCGCCCGAGACGTCAGTCGTGTAGGCGATCATTCTGCCGTCGGGCGACCAGCCTGGATGATCCTCATCGGCGCTGGAGGTCTGAGTCAGGTTGCGTGTATTGCCATGCTCGGCGGGCAGCGTGAACAGCTCGCCGCGCGCCGAGAACACGGCGCGGCCGCCGTTCGGCGCAAGATCGAAATCCGTGTGCTGCGAGGTGTCCTGGTCGCGGATCGCCGTCTTCGCATCGACCCAGGTTGTGCCCGTGCGGGTCCCGTCGTCCGGCACGGTCACATCCAGATCGTGGAGCTGCTCGGCCGGCAGATCGAGCACGTGCAGCCTGCCCCCCTGCTGAAACACGATGCCCGCCTGCCCCTGCGGCCCGGCGCCCAGGCTCGGAAAATCGATGTCGTAGTCGGCGAAGTGCGTGATCTGGCGAAACTCCTTGCTGCCGGTGTCGTAGGCCCAGATGTTCCTGCGCCGCTGCGCGTCGTGATCGGCGAGGAAGTAGATCGTCCTGCCGAACCACATCGGCGAGGTTTCCGTTCCAACCCAGTCGGTCACGTGCTTGAGCTGGCGAGTCTGGAAGTCGTAGATGTCGATGTCCTGTCCGAGACCGCCGTCGTAGCGCTTCCAGGTCCGAAAATCGCTGAAAATCCTCACATACGCGATCTGCTTGCCGTCCGGCGCGTAACTCATGAAGCCGCCCCGGTCAAGGGCGAGCGCCTGGGGCAATCCGCCGCCGGCGGGGACGCTGTAGAGCTTGCCGAACCAGGTATTCCACGACTGCCGCCGCGACAGGAACACGATGTTGTTCGAATCGGGCGTCCAGGTGACGACCATGTTGTTCGGGCCCCAGCGCAGCGGCGCTTCCTCCGTCGCATCCGAAGCGAACGTGACGCGCCGCGCGGTTCCTCCGGCCGCGGGCATGACATAAACATCGCGATTGCCCTGGTAGTCGCCGGTGAAGGCAAGCCAGCGGCCATCGGGCGAGAAGCGCGGCATCAGGTCGCGGCCCTCGTCGGCGGTCAGCCTCGATGCAACACCGCCGGTGCGTGGCACCGACCACAGGTTATCGTGCGCGGCGAACACCACGGTATTGCCGTACAGGGTTGGATAGCGCATGAGCGTATGGCCCGCGGACTCGGCTTGCGCCGCGAATGACAGACCGACAAACAGCAGACCCAAAGCGATAGGCTCGAAGCCGACCCATGTGAACAGACGTGCCATGTAACCCTCGAGATGCGCGATTGAGATCGGCGCGGCGTTCCGTTGCGGGCGGCCGGCGCAAATGGCCGGTCGCCGGAGGCGCACATCTTAACAACTGTCGGCCGGGTACCGGCGCGATTGGCCGCGCCAGGCCTTCGTTTCGACCATGGTATGCTTACGGCCCAATCATGAATTTCTGCAATCAGTGCGGCGCGAAGGTCGAGTTTCGCATTCCACCGGGCGACCAGGTCGCACGGCATGTCTGCGACGCTTGCGGAACCATTCATTATCAGAATCCGCGCCTGGTCGTCGGCTGCGTTCCCGAGCACCGGGGAAAGATTCTTCTATGCCGGCGCGCCATCGAGCCGCGGCGGGGTTATTGGACCGTGCCGGCGGGTTTCATGGAGAACGGCGAGACGCTCCAGCAGGCTGCCGCGCGCGAATCGTACGAAGAGGCGCTGGCGCATGTCGAGATAGGCTCGCTGTTGTCCATCGTACACGTGCTGCACGCACAGCAGGTCCACGTGTTCTTCCGTGCCACCCTGCGGGAGCCAACCTTCGGGGCCGGCGCGGAGAGCCTGGAAACGGTCCTGGTGGAGCCCGAGGATATTCCATGGCCTGACATCGCCTTCCCGAGCACCGATTTCACGCTGCACCGGTATCTGGAAGACCGGGCCGCGGGGCGCGAAAACCACTATTTCACGGAATTCGACCGCCGCCTGCCGCGCGGCTGATTCACTGGAAAGGCCCGACCGTGGCATTATTGTGGGCTGCGCCCAACTTGCCTGCTTTCCTGCAGGTTGCGCACGACCGCGGCCGGGAGCGGCGCGACGCGCGCCGGCAGACCGGACACAGAACGACTGGCGAGGATATCGAATGACTTTTGTCGTCACCGAGAACTGCATCAAGTGCAAATACATGGACTGCGTGGAGGTCTGCCCCGTCGACTGCTTCCACGAGGGTCCGAACTTCCTCACGATCGATCCGGACGAATGCATCGATTGCACGCTGTGCGAGCCCGAATGCCCGGTCGAGGCGATCTTCTCCGAGGAGGAGCTTCCCACGGGCCAGGAGCACTTCAAGCAGCTCAACGCGGATCTGGCCAAGCTCTGGCCGGTGATCACTGAAAAGAAAGACGCTCCCGCGGATGCCAAGGAATGGGAAGGCAAGCCGGACAAGCTCAAGCTGCTGGA
This sequence comes from Steroidobacteraceae bacterium, assembly GCA_050738795.1. Classification (GTDB taxonomy): domain Bacteria; phylum Pseudomonadota; class Gammaproteobacteria; order Steroidobacterales; family Steroidobacteraceae; genus 13-2-20CM-66-19. The sequence continues at coordinate 58,207 of JBOIAD010000016.1, read as the reverse complement.
GAAATAGCCCTCCCGCGCCGACCGGGCGTCCATGCGCCCATGCGGCCGTGTGGCCAGGCGGCTAACGGCCCTGCGATTCCCGTAGATGTTGCGCCAGCTCGCCCGGCGGCAGGTAGCCACCGAGCAGCTCGCCATCCGCGAGGACGATCGCGGGCGTGCCTTTCAGATCGAAGTCGCGGCCGAGCGCGTACTCGCGGGCAACGGGATTGTTGGCGCAGGGCCTGGCCGCGAGCGCCACGCCCCGTTTGGCCTGGGTCAGCGCCTCATTCCGATTGCCCGAGCACCACACCTGCTCCGCCTTGGTCCATGACTCGGTATTCGGTCCGGTGCGCGGGTAGAACAGATACCGCACCCGGATTCCCAGGCGGTTGTACTCGCCGATCTGGCTGTGGAGCTGGCGGCAATAGGCGCAATCAACGTCGGTGAACACCGTGACGGTGTACTTTGGATCACGCGGCCCGAACACGAGCATGTCGCTCTCGGGAATCGCGCCTATCATTTTCGCGCGCGCATCGCGGCGGCGTTGCTCGGTCAGATTGTCGTTCGCCGCCAGATCGATCAGATCGCCGCTGATCGCGTACTTGCCATCGGAGGTCACGTACGCGATGTCCGTTCCGCGAGTCAACTCGTAGAGGCCGGCGATCGGCGAGGGCCGCAGGTCCTCCGCCCGCACGCCGGGAATCCTGCTGGCGATCTGGATGCGCGGATCGGGTTTGGCGGGTTGCTGAGCCCACAGCGCGGATGACAGCGCGGCGCCGGCCAGAGCCAATAGCAGGAAAGTGATTCTGGCGACCATGCGCTGGAGTTTAGCAGAAGGTCGGCCACCCAACGGAGTGGACCCGCGTGCCGACGGGGGCAGTTAGCCCCGGGGATGATGCTCCGAATGCATCTCTTTCAAACGCTCGCGGGCCACATGCGTGTAGATCTGGGTCGTGGACAGATCGCTATGACCGAGCAGCATCTGCACTACGCGCAGGTCCGCGCCGTGATTGAGCAAGTGCGTGGCGAATGCGTGGCGCAGCGTATGTGGCGAGAGTTCCTTCGCAATCCCGGACTTGCGCGCGTAGCGCTTGATGATGTGCCAGAACGCCTGGCGCGTCATGCGATCGCCGCGCCGGGTCGGGAACAGATAGTCGGTCTGGCGCTCGAGCAGGATCTCACCGCGCGCGCCGCTGGCGAACTCGGTCAGCCAGTGCATCGCTTCCTCGCCCAGGGGAATCAGCCTTTCGCGATTTCCCTTGCCGAGTATGCGGATCACACCCTGGTTGATGTTGACTTGGCCGTGACGCAGGTTGACGAGCTCCGAGACGCGCAAGCCCGTGGCATACAGCACCTCGAGCATCGCGCGGTCACGGTTGCCGAGCGGGTCGCTGACGACCGGAGCGGACAGAAGCGATTCGACCTCTTCCTCCGTAAGCGACTTGGGCAGGGAGCGGCCGATCTTCGGCATCGCGATCTGCGCGGTGGGATCCTCGCGGATGACCCCTTCGCGCACGAGATAGCGGAAGAAGCGGCGGAAACTGGAAAGCTGGCGTGCCGTCGAGCGGGGCCGGGCGCCTGCATGGACCCGCCATGCGATGAAATCCTGAAGGTCGGCGCGCGTCGTACGCATCATCGGGATTTGGCGTTCTGCCAGCCACCGCGACAGAGCCGTGAGATCCGCTCGATACGCGGCCAAGGTGTTGGGCGACAGGCCCCTCTCCATCCATACGGCATCGAGAAACCGGGACACCGCCGGATCGGCAGAGTCGGTGTGGCCGGTCACGGCGATTGCGGCAGCCTGCTTCGACAAGATCCCATCTCGCTTGAGGCCTGCGCACGCCGTCCGGCGCACCTGCAAAACAGGCCTCGACGTATAGACTTCGACATTCCGATGTCGCAGACGCAGTATGGTGACCCCCCCGTGCGAGCTGCGTGATTGTCATCACATCTGTCCGCAAGCATTAACATAAAGAGAACCAGATCACATCCCGCCGCGGGAGCGCAGCCCGATATACGCACAATGGCACTCGAAGATCCAAGATCAACCCTCACCGGAACGCGCGATTGCCTGCGCGCCCTCGCCCGCATTGCCTATGGCATCTACGCCGTCGCCTTGTTTCTCGTCCTGGGGGCGTGCGCCCTTCTGGCGACCCTGCTGCTTCCGGGCTTCCGGCGCCGGCGGGCCGCCGTCCGCGCCGTATCGCGCGCGTTCCTGTGCCTGGCCGGCATGCCTCTGACGGTGAGGTCGGCGGAGCGGCTTCCACCGGGGCAATGTGTGGTGGTCTCGAACCACGCGAGCTACCTCGACGGGCTCGTTTTCACGGCCGCCCTGCCGCCGCAATTCGGATTCGTGATCAAGCGGGAAATGGCCGCCGTCCCCCTGGCGGGCCTGTTGCTGCGGCGGCTGGGCTCCGAGTTTGTCGAGCGATTCAACCGGCATCGCGGGGCGACGGATGCGCGGCGTGTGTTACGCAACGCAGTGGGGGGAGACTCCCTGGTCTTTTTTCCGGAAGGAACGTTCACCCGAACACCGGGGCTGCTGAAGTTTCACACCGGAGCGTTCCTCACCGCGGCCCGGGCGGGGTGTCCGGTCGTACCGGCGGTCGTTCGGGGAACGCGCGTCGCGTTGCCGCCCAAGGGAGGCCTGCCGCGCCCGGGGCGCATCGTGGTCGAGATCCTGCCGGCGGTCACGGCAAGCCCCGACTCGCCGGATGCAGTTGCGATGGATCTTCGGGACCGGGCCCGCGAGGCGATACTGCGTGAGCTGGGCGAGCCGGACCTGTGCGCCACCCCGGAAGATCAAGCTCTACCCGGGCGGAAAACTCAGGCCGTGCAACAGGACGCCTGATTTTCCGTTTACATGTTGCGGCGATACTGTCCGCCCACCTGATACAACGCGTGCGAGATCTGTCCCAGCGAGCAGGACTTCACGCACTCCATGAGCTGCGCAAACACATTGCCGCCGCGCGCGGCGGCTGTCTGCAGCCGCTTGAGGGCTTCGGGAGACTCTGCGCAATTGCGCGCCTGGAACGCGCGCACGGCGGCGACCTGGTCCTGCTTCTCCTCCTCGGTGGAGCGAATCAGCTCGGCACCCTTGTGCTCCTCCTGCGCGTCGGCCCTGGACAGGTAGGTGTTCACGCCGACGATGGGCAGGCTGCCGTCATGCTTTCTCGTCTCATAGTAGAGCGACTCTTCCTGGATCTTGCCGCGCTGGTACATCGTTTCCATTGCGCCCAGCACGCCGCCGCGCTCGGCAAGCGAATCGAATTCCTTGTAGACCGCTTCCTCGACGAGGTCGGTCAGGTACTCGATGGCGAACGAGCCCTGCCACGGGTTCTGGTTCTTATTCAGCCCGAGCTCGCGGTTGATGATGAGCTGGATCGCGACCGCGCGGCGCACGCTTTCTTCAGTGGGCGTCGTCAGCGCCTCGTCATACGCGTTGGTATGCAGGCTGTTGCAGTTGTCGAACAGGGCAGACAGCGCCTGCAGCGTCGTGCGGATGTCATTGAACGAGATCTCCCGCGCATGCAGGCTGCGGCCCGAGGTCTGCACATGGTACTTCAACATCTGGCTGCGCGGTCCCGCGCGGTACAGCTCGCGCATCGCGCGAGCCCAGATCCGCCGCGCCACGCGCCCGATCACCGCGTATTCCGCATCCATTCCGTTCGAGAAGAAGAACGACAGGTTGGGCGCAAAGTCGTCGATCTGCATGCCGCGCGCGAGGTAGTACTCGACGATCGTGAAGCCGTTCGCCAGGGTGAAGGCGAGCTGCGAGACCGGGTTGGCGCCTGCCTCGGCGATGTGATAGCCCGAGATCGATACGGAATAGAAGTTCCTGACCCGCTGATCGATGAAGTACTGCTGTACGTCGCCCATCATGCGCAGCGCGAATTCCGTCGAGAAGATGCAGGTATTCTGTGCCTGGTCCTCCTTCAGAATATCGGCCTGCACGGTGCCGCGCACCGCCTGCAACGCCTCCGACCTGATCCGCTCGTACAGCTCGCGCCCGATGAGCTGGTCGCCGGTCACGCCGAGCAGCGCAAGACCCATGCCGTCGTGTCCTTGCGGCAGCTCGCCCTTGTAGGCCGGCGGCGCGATCCCGCCGGCGCATTGCTTCTGCGTGAGGGAAGCGATCCGCGCCTGCGCCTCGCTCCAGCGTCCTTCGCTCTTCAGGTAACGTTCCACGCGCTGGTCGACGGCGGTGTTCATGAACATGGCGAGAATCATCGGCGCCGGCCCGTTGATGGTCATCGAGACGGACGTCGTCGGCTGACACAGATCGAAGCCCGAATAGAGCTTCTTCATGTCATCCAGAGTCGCGATCGACACACCCGAGTTGCCCGTACGTCCATACACGTCGGGCCGCGTATCCGGATCCTCGCCATACAGGGTGGTCGAGTCGAACGCGGTCGACAGTCTCGCCGCCCCGTGACCGCCGGCGAGGTAGTGGAAGCGCCGGTTGGTCCGCTCGGGCGTGCCCTCTCCAGCAAACATGCGCGTCGGATCCTCTTCTTCCCGGCGATAGGGATACACGCCGCCGGTGTAGGGATACGAGCCTGGAAGGTTCTCCGTAGCGAGGAAGTGCAGAATCTCGCCCCAGTCGCGAAACTTCGGAACGGCGAGCTTCGGTATGCGCTGCCGCGCCAGACTCTCGGTGTAGTTCTCGCCGACCAGGACACGATCGCGCACCTTGTAGGAATACGTGTCCTCGGTCGCGGCGCGCATGCGGGCGGGCCAGGCCTTGAGCTGTCCGACTGCGTCGATGCCGATCTCATCCAGCGCCTTGTTGTAGACACGCCGCAGCTCCCGCCGCGTCGCATCCGTCTCCTCGGCAAGCGCAGCTTCCGGAAAATGGTCCAGCGGGCCGGGCAGCCGCGGGTCGTGCAGAACCTTCAAGGATTCATACAGCCCGAAAGCCCGCCGGGCCGCTTCGGCCTGCCGCTGCGCGTGCTCGCGCGCACTGCGGCCCTGCAGTGCAATCTCCGCCAGGTAGCGGGTGCGCTGGCCCGGGATCAGCGGCTCACGCATCGCCGGCTCGCTTGGGCCCGTATCCGCAGCAAGCTGCCAGGAGCTCGTACCGATCTGTCTCGCGCTCAGCGCCTGGCAGACCGAGGCAAACAATCTGTTCACGCCCGGGTCGTTGAATCGGCTCGCGATCGTCGGATAGACCGGGACGCTTGCATCGGGCACGGCCGCCTGGCCGGGATGATTGCGGCGCCATTGCTTGCGAACGTCGCGCAGGCTGTCCTGGGCACCGCGCTTCTCGCTCTTGTTCAGAACGATGAAGTCGGCGAAGTCGAGCATGTCGATCTTCTCGAGCTGGCTCGCGGCGCCGTACTCGCTCGTCATGACATACAGCGACAGGTCCACGAGATCGACGATCTCCGTATCCGACTGCCCGATGCCGGCAGTCTCCACGATGACGAGATCGAATCCCGCGGCCTTATACAGATCTATGACGTCCCGGAGCACGGCGGAGGTGGCCAGATGCTGGCGGCGCGTCGCGAGCGAGCGCATGAAGATCTCCTCGGAGGCGAGACTGTTCATGCGTATCCGGTCGCCCAGCAGCGCGCCGCCGCTGCGGCGGCGCGTCGGATCCATGGCGACCATGGCGATCTGCCTGCCTGGAAAATGGTGCACGAAGCGCGCCAGCAGCTCATCGCTGAGACTGGACTTGCCGGCGCCGCCCGTGCCCGTGATGCCCACGACCGGCACCTTGTGCCTGGACCGGGCGAGCGCGCGCCTGATCTGGTCGCCTTGCGCATCCGATTCCTCCGCCCCCTCGAGGATGGAGATGGTTCGCGCAATGTGGCGGTGGTCGCGCGCGTTGAGCGGACCGAACTCGTACGGGGGCTTCGTGACCCCGTCCAGGCGCTTGTACACATCGTCGATCATCCCGTTCAGGCCGAGCCGGCGCCCGTCCTCGGGGGTATAGATCTTCTCGACGCCATGCCGCTCGAGGGCCTCGATCTCGGCCGGGGAGATGGTTCCACCCCCGCCCACCACGACCCGGATATGCTGGCAGCCGCGTTCCCGCAGCATATCCACCATGTATTCGAAGTACTCGTTGTGGCCGCCCTGGTAGGAGCTGACCGCGATGCCATCCGCATCCTCCTGGATCGCGGCGCGCACGATGTCGGCCACACTGCGGTTGTGGCCGAGATGGACGACCTCCGCGCCATGCGCCTGCAACAGGCGACGGATCATATTGATGGCGGCGTCGTGGCCGTCGAACAGGGAGGCCGCGGAAATGAACCTGAGGGGCGGCTTCGCGGGCGCCTGCTCGGTCCGCTTGAGCGCCGCGCCGCCTTCGGTACTGCCGTTCATGGGTTTACGCGCCGGTAGGATGACTACCGGCCAGTATGATCCTATAATCGGGTGTCCTTCAAGCATCCCGCCCCACAAATGAGCAGCCGACGAGCACGTCCGCCCGATGCGGGCAAGACCCGGGCACAACCGGTCATAAACGGGCATCCCGCATCGCCCTGGCGAGCGAGCCGCGAACGGCTGCGCGACCGCGAGGTGAAGCGCGAGGCGGTGATACGCGCCGCCGCCCACGCGTTCAATCACAAGGGCTATCACAATACCTCGCTGGACGACATCGCCGCCGCCCTGGATGTGACCAAACCCACCGTCTACTACTACGTGGCCAACAAGGAGCAGCTGCTGTTCGAATGCTTCGTCACGGGCGTCGAGCAGATCCGCGCAGCCATCCAGCAGGCCCGCAGCCTCGACGTGCCGGCGCGCGAGCGGCTGAATGCCGTGTTGCGAAACTACGCCAAGGCCATCGCCTCGGAGTTTGGCTGGTGCATGGTGCGGGTGGAGGATCAGGATCTGTCGCCGGCCATGAGCAGCCACATCAAGGCGATGAAGTCGGAGATCGACCAGGGTATCCGCCGCCTGATCCGCGACGGCGTGCAGGACGGCTCCATCCATCCGTGCGATCCGAAGATGACAGCCTTCGCCCTCGCCGGCTCGCTCAACTGGATCGCCCACTGGTATCGCGAGAACCAGCCGATGACCGCGGCCGAGATCGCCGATACGTTCATCGAAGTATTCGAGAGCGGGCTGCGGCCGCGTGGCCCGGCAGCGAGCAAGAGCAGCGCGCAACGACGGACTGCGCGGGGACGGGCCGCCGTGCGGGCCGCGCGCTGATCTGATTGCCGAAAGCGGCCTGCGGCCCAGGAGGATTCAACATGTCGGAGCATGACGTCGTCATCGTTTCAGCCCAGCGCACGCCGATCGGCGCCTTTCAGGGAGTTTTCTCCTCGGTCACCGCCCCGCAACTGGGCAGCGCCGCCGTCCGCGGCGCCATCCAGGCCGCCGGCATTCAACCGGGGGATATCCAGGAGGTGATCATGGGCTGCGTGCTGCCGGCCGGCCTGGGGCAGGCGCCGGCGCGCCAGGCGGCCCTTGGAGCGGGCATTCCCGCCGCGACGCCGGCGACCACGATCAACAAGGTGTGCGGCTCGGGGCTGAAGGCCGTGATGATGGCCGCGGATCAGGTGCGGAACGGGGATGTCGAAATCGTGCTGGCGGGCGGCCTCGAGTCGATGACCAACGCGCCGTACCTGCTGCTGAAGGCGCGTGGCGGCTATCGCATGGGGCACGGCGAGATCCTCGACCACATGTTCTACGATGCCCTGCAGAGTCCGTTCGACGGCAAGGCCATGGGTTGTTTCGCCGATGCAACGGCGAGCAAATACAACTTCACGCGGGCGGCACAGGACGCGTTCGCCGCCGAATCCGTGCGGCGCGCGCTGCGGGCATTGGAGGCGGGCGAATTCGATGCCGAGGTGACTCCTGTAACGGTCAGGAGTCGCAAGGGTGACACCGTCGTCGCGCGGGATGAGACACCCGGCACGTGCGATCTGGCCAAGATTCCATCGCTCAAGCCGGCGTTCGCAAAGGATGGCACGGTGACTGCCGCCAGCTCCTCATCGATCTCCGACGGCGCCGCGGCCCTGGTTGTCATGAGCGCGGCGGCGGCGAAGGCGCGCGGCCTGCAGCCGCTGGCGCGCGTGCTGGGTTATGCCAGCCATGCGCAGGAGCCCGAGTGGTTCACGACCGCTCCGATCGGCGCGATCAAAAAGACGCTTGCCAGGCTCGGTTGGCGGCCCAACGACGCGGATCTGTACGAGATCAACGAGGCTTTCGCGGCGGTGACTATGGCGGCAATGCGTGACGTCGACATCGATCACGCGCGCGTCAATGTCAACGGCGGCGCTTGCGCGCTTGGGCACCCCGTCGGAGCGACCGGCGCCCGCATCCTCACTACCCTCGTCCACGCCTTGCGGCGCCGCGGCGGAAGGCGTGGAATCGCCTCCCTGTGCATCGGCGGCGGCGAGGCCGTCGCGATTGGAATAGAGATGATCGGCCGGCAGGGCACCTCATGAAGATTCAAGACGCGTGTGCGGTCGTCACAGGCGGCGCCTCAGGCCTGGGTGCCGCGGTGGCCCGTCATGTCATTGCGCAGGGAGGCAGGGCCGTCATCCTGGATGTCCAGGAAGGGCCCGGGCAGGCTGCCGCCGCCGCGCTGGGCGCGAACGCCAGCTTCATCCGGTGCGACGTCACGTCCGAAGCCGAGGTCAACTCGACGATGGACAGCGCGAAGGTGCGCATGGGCGGAATCAACTTGCTGGTCAATTGCGCGGGAGTCGTAGGAGCGGGGCGTGTACTGGGCAAGAACGGCCCGATGGCTGGCGATTTCTTCGCGAAGGTGGTGCACATCAACCTGATTGGCGCCTTCCTGTGCGACAAGGCAGCGGCAGCCATCATGCAGAACAACACGCCCAACGCCGATGGCGAGCGTGGCCTGCTGATCCATACGGCATCGGTCGCTGCCTTCGAGGGACAGATCGGCCAGGCCGCCTACTCGGCGACCAAGGCGGGCCTGGCTGGAATGACGCTGCCGATTGCGCGCGAGCTGGCGCGGTTCGGTATCCGGTGTGTATCGATTGCTCCCGGAATCTTCCACACGCCGATGGTGGATTCGATGACGAAGGAGCTGCAGGAGTCGCTGGCCGGGCAGATTCCCTTCCCCAATCGCCTCGGCAAGCCGGAGGAATTCGCGCAGCTCGTGGCGGCGATCTTCGAGATCCCGATGCTGAACGGCGACACGATCCGCCTCGACGGGGCGGTCAGAATGCAACCCAGATAGCGGCGCGCTGCTTGTGCGCGAAGAGGACAAACTCTTGAACACCTCCGTCGTGGAACGGGATGTCATGGAGTACGACGTGGTCATCGTTGGTGCGGGTCCCGCCGGCCTCGCATGCGCGATTCGTCTGAAGCAGCTCAAGCCCGACATCAGCGTCTGCGTGCTCGAGAAAGGCTCCGCAGTCGGGGCCCATTCGCTCTCGGGTGCGGTGCTGGAGCCCGGTCCCCTCGAAAAGCTGCTGCCTGGCTGGCAGGCCGAATATACCGGCATGCAAGTGCCCGCGGCCGAGGATGACTTCCGCGTACTCACGCAGAAGGGCTCCTTCAAGCCGGTCCCGGAGTTTCTCGTCAAGCTGCTTCCGGGCTCGATGACCTACGGCACTCCGTTCAACAACCACGGCAACTTCATCGTCTCGCTCGGCCAGCTCACGCCATGGCTGGCCCGGAAGGCCGAAGCACTCGCAGTGGAAGTGTTTCCCGGGTTCGCCGCCGCGGAAGCTCTGTTGGATTCCAGCGGAAGGGTGACAGGCGTGCGCAGCGGCGACATGGGCCTGGAGCGCAGCGGCAAGCCCGGTCCGAACTACACACCGGGCGTCGAAATCCACGCGCAGGTCACCGTGCTTGCCGAAGGCTGCCGCGGCTCGGTCTCCAAGCAGCTCATCCAGAAATTCGATCTTGCGCGCGGCCATTGTCCCCAGACTTTCGCGCTCGGCTGCAAAGAGCTGTGGCAGCTACCGGCGGGGCGCGTGCGTCCCGGGCGTATCGAGCACGCGCTCGGCTGGCCGGCCGACTCGAAGACCTATGCGGGCAGCTTTCTCTATCACCTCGACAACGACCGTGTGTACGTCGGCTATATCGTGGGCCTTGATTACCAGGATCCACGGCTGCAGCCGTTCGAGGCCTTCCAGCAGTACAAGAATCACCCCGACGTCAAGGCGCTGCTGCAGGGAGGCGAGATCCTGTCGGCCGGCGCACGCACGATCGCGGCCGGCGGCTGGCAGTCGACCCCGACTCTGGAGATGCCGGGGGCGATGTTGATTGGCGATGCGGGGGGCACCTTGAACTTTGCCAAGATCAAGGGCGTGCATCAGGCCATCCGCTCAGGCGCCCTCGCGGCGGAGCACGTTGCCGAGACGGGCGACAGCGTGGGCTTCGATTCGAAATGGCGCGCTTCCGAAGGCGGCCGGGAGCTGCGCCGCGCGCGCAATTTCAAGCCCGCATTCAAGCGCAATCTCTGGCTGGGTCTCGTCAACTCGGCGTGGGAGACGCTGACGTGCGGCAAATCACCCTGGACGCTGCGCAATACGGCCGATTGGTCCCGGCTCAGGAAGCTGGATGAATACGAGTCTCCGGACCGTCATTGGGTCGAGCGGACGCTGCCGCCCCGCGACCGGGTCTCATTCGTGTTTTTCGCCGGCAATACGCACGACGAGAACCAGCCCGTGCACCTGAAGATCCTCGATCCCGCAATCTGCGCGGGGCGGTGCGCGAAGGAGTTCGGCAACCCTTGCGAGCGCTTCTGCCCGGCCAATGTCTACGAGATGGTGGCGGACGACCAGGGCGGCAAGCGGCTGCAGATCAATGCCGCCAACTGCGTCCATTGCAAGGCGTGCGACATCAAGGACCCGTACGAGATCATCAACTGGACGACGCCCGAGGGAGGCTCGGGACCGAACTACCAGTCGCTTTGAAGCACTGCGCGCAACTGTCCTCCGGCAGGCTCGGATGCACCGCTGGGCGTAGCGGTGAGACGCGCGCCGGGTAACAATACTCACGGGTACCGATAGGTCACTTGCGGCATGTCCGAGATCTGGCGTCCTTCAGCGGCTCGCGTGGCCGACGCGAATCTCACGCGCTTCATCCAATGCGTCAGTGCCCGCAGGGGCCTGCGGCTGCGCAGCTATGCCGACCTGTATTCCTGGTCAATCCAGCGACCGGCCGAGTTCTGGGAAGAGCTCGCGCGCTTCACGGACGTGCGCGCCGACTGGGGCACCGGTCCGGTGCTCGAGCATGCCGAGCGGATGCCCGGCGCGCGATTCTTCCCGAACGCCTGCCTGAACTTTGCCGAGAACCTGCTGCGCTTCCGCGACGAGCAGCCGGCCCTGGTGTTCCGAAACGAGCGTGGGCTGCGGCGCGAGCTGTCGTTCCGGCAGTTGTATGACGATGTGGGGCGCGTCGCCGACGGTTTGAGATCCGCCGGTGTCGTCGCGGGCGACCGTGTGGCGGGCTTCCTGCCGAACGTTCCGGAAGCAACCATCGCCATGCTCGCCGCGGCAAGCCTCGGGGCGGTCTGGTCCTGCTGTTCTGCGGATTTCGGCGTGCGCGGTGTGTTGGATCGCTTCGGGCAGATCACACCGAAGGTGCTCTTTACGGCCGACGGCTACTTCTACGCGGGGAAGACCATCGACTCGCTCGCGTCCATCGCTGAAATGGTGGCGAAGCTTCCGTGCGTCCAGTGCGTGGTCGTGATCCCCTACGTCAACGCCGAACCGCGGCTTGAACGCCTTGGCGGCGCAGCCGGCCCGGCGACACGGTTTGATCGGTTCGGTACGCGCGGTGCAACGCCGAGCTTTACGCGCATGCCTTTCAATCACCCGCTCTACATTCTGTACTCTTCCGGCACGACCGGTGTCCCCAAGTGCATCGTGCATGGCGCAGGCGGAACACTCTTGCAACATCAGAAGGAGCACGTGCTGCATACGGATGTAAAGCGCAGCGACCGGCTGTTTTATTTCACCACTTGCGGCTGGATGATGTGGAACTGGCTCACCAGCGCACTGGCGACCGGAGCCACGCTCGTACTCTACGACGGCAGCCCCTTTCACCCGGACGCCGGCGCACTCTGGCGGATGGCGGAGCAGGAACGGATCACGCTGTTCGGCACGAGCGCGAAATACCTTTCCGCGCTCGGGAAAAGCGACTTCATTCCACGCCGGGAAGTGGACCTGACGGCTCTGCGGTCCATCCTGTCCACCGGCTCACCACTGCTGCCCGATGGGTTCGACTATGTCTATCGTGACGTCAAGGCCGACGTGCAGGTTGCATCCATATCCGGCGGTACGGACATCGTGTCGTGCTTCGCGCTGGGCTGTCCAATCCTGCCGGTCCATCGCGGCGAGATCCAGTGCCGGGGGCTCGGCCTGCGCGTGGAAATCTTCGACGATGCCGGTCACGCCGTGCGGGGGGAGCGCGGTGAGCTCGTCTGCACGGCGCCATTCCCCTCCATGCCGGTTGGTTTCTGGAACGATCCGGACAGCCTCAGGTACGAGGCGGCATACTTCGAGAGGTTCCCCGGCGTCTGGCATCACGGCGACTACGCAGCGCTGACCGGGAACGACGGCGTCGTGATCTACGGCCGCTCGGATGCGGTGTTGAACCCTGGCGGAGTTCGCATCGGCACGGCGGAGATCTACGCAGCGGTCGAGAGCCTCGGGGAAGTCGTCGAAACCCTCGCGATCGGGCAGGACTGGCAGGGTGACGTGCGCGTAGTATTGTTCGTCCGTCTGAAGCCGGATGTGGTGCTCGATGAGGCATTGAAGAAGAGGATCCGCGACATCATCCGGACGAACACCACGCCACGGCACGTGCCGGCACGGATCATCGGCGTACCGGACATCCCGCGCACACTTTCGGGAAAGCTCACGGAGCTGGCCGTGCGCAACGTGGTTCACGGCCAGCCGGTGAAGAACCTCGATGCGCTGGCGAATCCGCTTGCGCTGGAGCACTTTCGCGATCTGCCCGAGCTGGCGTGCTGACGGCGCAGATGGATCTGCCCGCGCTCTACGCGCAACAGGTGCTGGAGCGCGGGTTCAGTCCCGATCCGGTGCAACGCGCGGTCGTCAGGCAGCTCGATGAGCTGCGCAGCCGGCTGATTGCCGCCCGCGAAGCCGACTCATCCCTGCTGCGGCGCTGGCTCGGAGCGATCGGCACCCGGCCCGCGAGCGAGCCCGTGCGCGGCCTGTATCTGTGGGGCGGCGTCGGGCGGGGCAAGACCTGGCTCATGGACCTGTTCTGTCAAAGCCTGCCCTTCGGCGAGCGCCGGCGCAGGCACTTCCATCGCTTCATGCACGACGTGCACGCGGAGCTCAGGACGCTGCAGGATCGCGAATCGCCGCTCGACGTGGTCGCCGAACGGATTGCGCGGGACGCCCGGGTGTTGTGCTTCGATGAGCTGTTCGTGGCGGATATTGCCGATGCCATGATTCTCGGCGGCCTGTTTGCGGGCCTCTTCAAGCGCGGCGTCACGCTGGTTGCGACTTCGAACGTGCGCCCACGGGATCTGTACAGGAATGGACTGCAGCGGCAGCGGTTCATGCCCACCATCGAGTTGATAGAGCAACACGTCGCCGTGCTGGCCGTCGAGGGCGGCCCCGACTACCGGCTGCGCCGGCTCACGCAGGCGGGGACATACCTGCCGGTGGACGCGACCGACACAGCGCGGCGCCTGCAAGCGCTGTTCAGTGAGCTTGCCGACCACGACAGCCAGACCAACCCTCTGGACCCCGCCGACCTCGCCGACCCCGCCGACCCCGCCGACCCTGCGGACGCCGCCGACCCTGCGGACCCCGTCCACCAGGCCGGCCGCTGCGCAGGCACCATTGAAATCGAAGGGCGCCCCATCCCGGTCGTGCGCGAAAGCGGCGGGGTGGTCTGGTTCGACTTCATGGCGCTGTGCTCCGGCCCGCGCAGCCAGGATGACTACATCGAGATCGCCCGCAACTATCAGTCTGTCATCGTCGCCGGCGTGCCCGTACTCGATTCCTTGCGTGAGGATGAAGCACGGCGCTTCGTCGCACTCGTGGATGAGCTTTATGACCGCAACGTGAATCTCATCGTCTCCGCGGCGGCGCAGCCCGCGGAGCTCTACCGCGCAGATCGGGTTGCGCTCCAGTTTGAGCGCACCGTAAGCCGGCTGATCGAAATGCAGAGCGAGGAATACCTGGCGCGGGAGCACCGCCCCTGACTGCCTCAGCCTCGCGCTTCGGTGCGCGCGGCCTGCAGCTGTCCGGCCAGGCGCTGCTCCGACACGCGCAGCATCGTTTTCAGATCCTGCGCGAACAGTGATACGCGCAATTCCTCGATCATCCAGCGCAGCAGACTCAGTTCCGGCGATGCGGCTGGCCGCGTCGCCTGCGCGATCAATGCCTGCAGGGCGCTGACGTACGGCCTGATTTTTCCGGCCAGCTCAGCATCGCGCCGCTCGTTGGCTGGCAGCCGCTCGATGCGTCTCGCGATCGCCTTCAGGTAGCGCGGCAGATAGTCGAGCCACGGCCGCTGAGTCGCATCGATGAAGTCCGGTGGCAGAAGCATCCGCAGTTGCGAATCGATTTCCGCTGCGGCCGTTGCGAACGCCGGCGCGCGGAGGGTCTGCAGCGCTGCGCGGACCACGCGCCACTCTCTCAACACCTCGGTCACGATCGTGGCCAGGCGATCAGCCACCTCGCTCAACCGGGCGCGCCGACTCTCCAGAAGAGCTGCAAATGCCGGCTCGCTGCGTGGCAGCGGCACATCGGCGGGAACAAAGCATTCGCGAAACGATCTGCGCGTCATGGCATCGGCTATCGCTCCAGCAAGCGGCAGGCCTCCACTGAGCAACACGAGCTCCCGGTCGTCTGCCATGCGTTTGATGACGTACCTGGCTTGTTGGGGCAGCAGCAGCATTGCCAGCCGCGTCACGCCGGTGCGTGAAATGGCCAGCGCGTCGGCCGGACTATGCGCTTCGACCGGCACGACGCCCGCCATGCGGTCCTCGATCGCCGGATAAACGATCAGTTTCAGGCGATTGCGCTCGATCTGCGCCGTTTCCGGCAACTCGCCAAAGTCCCACTTGCGATGCAACGCCGCTGCATTGTGCGCACCGGGCCCCATCGCATCGACCGCGCCGGCAATCTCTGCCGTAGCGGCGGTCCCTATCGGGCCGGTCGCCCACTTCGCGCCCGCGGACCCACCGGCGGCGCGGCGCGCCGAGCCGTTAACCTTCCGTTTCACAGCCGCCAGCTCGCGGCCTTGCGCCAGCACACGATCCTCGGCGTCCACAACCTGAATA
The DNA here is from genome assembly GCA_050738795.1 of Steroidobacteraceae bacterium. Classification (GTDB taxonomy): domain Bacteria; phylum Pseudomonadota; class Gammaproteobacteria; order Steroidobacterales; family Steroidobacteraceae; genus 13-2-20CM-66-19. The sequence goes on along the minus strand of JBOIAD010000016.1, from coordinate 43,023 downwards.
TTCATTCGCAGGTAGTCGGGCAAGGCCAGGCCAGCGAGATCCATCGCGGTCACGGGAGTGCCGACACGTTGCGTCACCCACGTGGCGAGCCATTCGTAGAATCCCGGAAGTCCAGCTCCACGTATCTCTTCGAGAGCCGCGCGCGCACTATCCGGCACCGGCACGAGTTTCTTGCGCAGTGCCTTGGGCAGCGCCTTGAGCACGGCCGTCACTTTTTCCAGCCGTAGACCCGGGACGATCCAGGCAAGTTGATCCGGATGCAGCATCTGCAGCAACGGCTCCGGCACGTTGACAGTAATCCCATCGTCCGGTTCGCCTGGCTCGAACCTGTAGTGCAGAGGCACACGATTCGCGCCGATCGGCAGGTCGTCGGGGAAATTATCGGTGCCCGCATCAGGCGCATCGCGTTGCATGAGATCCGTGCGTGACATGTAGAGAATGCGCGGGTCAGTGCGCTCCGCCACCACACGCCAGTGCTCGAACGCCGCGACCGAGCTCACCCGCTCGGGAACTCGCGCGGCATAGAATTCCAACTGCGCCTGCTCGTCCACCAGGATGTCACGACGGCGGATCTTTGCTTCGAGCCGCTCGATCCCGTCGCGAAGCTTGCGATTGGCCTGCAGGAACTCACCGCGAAGCGTGGCGTTCCCGGCAATGAGCGCTTCCCGGATGAATATCTCTCGTGCCTCGAGCGGCGCGATCGCGCCATAGTTGACCCGCCGCTTCGCGGCAAGCGTGAGTCCATATAGCGATACGGACTCGAACGCGGCCACGAATCCGCGGCCGTGCACCCAATGCGGCTCGCTGTAGCTGCGCTTGAGCAGATGCGCGCCCGCTGACTCGATCCACCCAGGCTCGACGGCGGCCACCATGCGTGCGTACACCCGTGTCGTTTCCAGCAGGCTGCCTGCCACGACCCACTTGGGAGGTTTGGATGCGACAGGTGTGCCGGGTGCGATCACGAACTGCAGGCCGCGCGGCCCGTCATATGCCCGCCTCTCATCCAGATGGCCAATTGAGCCGAGGAACCCGGTGAGAATCGCCTGATGCAGATCGGCATAACTGGCGGCAACCTCGTTGGGGCGCATTTGCAACTCCCGCATGCTCCGGGCGAGTTGCCCGTGCAGCTCCTGCCATTCGCGCAGACGGATGCAAGACAGGAAATGCTCGCGGCACCATTTGCGCAATTGACTCCCTGAAAGGCTGCGCGCCTGCGCGTCGAACGCCCGCCACAGATTGAGCACGGTGACGAAGTCCGAGCGCGCGTCGGCAAACAATGCGTGCTTCTGGGCCGCCTGCTGTTGCGCCGCGGCGGGACGCTCGCGAGGATCCTGTGCCTCGAGAAAGGCGGTGATGGCGAGCATCTCCGTGACGCAGTTGTGATGAGACGCCGCCAACAGCATGCGCCCGAGCCGCGGATCGATGGGAAGAGCGGCGATCTTCCCGCCTAGGCTCGTGACGCGCCGCCCTTCATCCATCGCCTTGAGCTCCTGCAGGAGCCGCACACCATCGTTGACGAGGCGCGTGTCGGGCGGATCGAGGAACGGGAAGCTTTCCGGCTCGCCCAGCCCGAGCGCCGCCATGCGCAGGATCACGCTGGCCAGGTTGGTTCGCAGAACTTCGGGCGGCGTGAAGTCCTCCTGCCGCAGGAAGTCATCCTCGGAACAGAGGCGGATACACACGCCCTGCGCTTCGCGCCCGCACCGCCCCTTGCGCTGGTCGGCGCTTGCCTTGGAGATCCGCTCGATGGGCAGACGCTGCACCTTGCCACGAGCGCTGTAGCGGCTTATCCGCGCGAGTCCCGAGTCGATCACGAAGCGGATGCCTGGCACCGTCAGCGAGGTTTCCGCGACGTTGGTTGCGAGTACGATGCGCCGCTGCAGGTGGCTCGCAAAAATCCTCTCCTGGTCGCGGGCGGACAGCCGCGCAAACAGCGGCAGGATTTCCGTGTCGCGCAGTTGCGCGTTGCGCAGCTCCTCGGCCGCCTCCCGGATGTGCTTCTCGCCCGGAAGAAACACCAGCGTATCGCCGCGCACGCCCGCGCCGTTTCGATCGAGCTCGCGCACCGCCTCCACGATGCCTTCGGGAAGCGACAGCTCGACCGCTTCCTCGTCATCCGAAGCTTCCGTTGTCAGCGGGCGATAGCGGATCTCCACCGGATAGCTGCGCCCGGAGACTTCGATGACCGGCGCGCCGCCGAAGAAGCCGGAGAATCTGGCGGGATCGATCGTGGCCGACGTCACGATGAGCCTGAGGTCGGGGCGTCCTGGGACAATCTGCTTGAGCACCCCCAGCAGTAGATCGATGTTGAGGCTGCGCTCGTGCGCTTCGTCGATGATCAGCGTGTCATAACGGCTCAGGCTGCGGTCGCTCTCGAGCTCCTTCAGCAGGATGCCATCGGTCATCAGCTTGAGGCGGGTAGCAGGCCCCGTACGATCGTTGAACCGCACCTTGTAGCCGACGAGGCCCGCCGCGCCCTTGCCGCTGCGCTTGCCCGGAACCGCCACAGTCGTTCCAAGCTCCTGCGCGAGCCGGTTTGCGAGCGCCCGCGCCGCGATCCGCCGCGGCTGCGTGTGTCCGATCAGGCCGGAGCTCGCACGGCCGGCTTCCAGACACAGTTTCGGCAACTGTGTCGTCTTGCCCGAGCCGGTGGCGCCGCAGACGACGATGACCGGGTGGCGCGCGAGCGCCTCGAGAATCTGCGCTCGATGCGCCGTGATCGGCAAGGCGGGGTCGTATTCGAGCCTCAAATTCGCGCTGCCCGCGGGCTCAAAGGCGTGGTTGCCTGCTACAGCACTCCGCGGCGCATCTGGTCCAGCTCGATCGACTCGAACAGGGCCCGGAAATTGCCTTCGCCGAATCCCTCGTTGCCCTTGCGCTGAATGATCTCGAAAAAGATCGGACCGATGACATTCTGCGTGAAGATCTGCAGCAGCACACCCTCGCCCTTGCTCGGATTGCCGTCGATCAGGATGGCCCGCTTGCGCAGCTCGCTCAGCGATTCGGGATGGCCCGGCACCCGCTCATCGACCGTCTCGTAGTACGTGTCCGGCGCCGCCTGGAACGCGACACCGTGCGCACGCAAGGCATCCACGGTGCGATAGATATCGGCGGTGCCCAGTGCGATGTGCTGGATGCCCTCGCCCTGATATTCGCGCAAGTACTCCTCGATCTGGCTCTTGTCATCCTGCGACTCGTTGATCGGAATGCGGATCTTGCCGCACGGGCTCGTCATGGCCCGCGACAACAGCCCGGTCTGCTTGCCTTCGATGTCGAAATAGCGGATCTCGCGGAAGTTGAACAGCTTCTCGTAGAAGCCCGCCCACACATCCATCCTGCCGCGCATCACGTTGTGCGTCAGGTGATCGATGCACAGCAGGCCGGCCGCCTCGGCCGCCGCGGGCTGCGGCTCCGGGCGGAAGTCCACATCGTATATGGACCGCTCGCCGTACAGATCGACCAGATAGATCAGGGAGCCGCCGATGCCCTCGATACACGGGATGTTGAGCTCCATGGGGCCGGCACTCTGCGGCCCCGGTTTCGCCCCCAGCTCCAGCGCACGGCGGTAGGCGTAAGCCGCGTCCTTGACGCGGAACGCCATCGCGCAGGCAGACGGTCCATGTTGTCGCGCAAAAGCCTGGGCAAACGAGTCAGCTTCCGCATTGATGATGAAATTGACATCCCCCTGACGGTGCAGGGTGACGTTCTTCGAGCGGTGGCGCGCGACCACCGGAAACCCGAGCCGCTCGAACAGGGTGCGCAGCAGTTGGGGGTCCGGTGCCGTGTACTCGACGAACTCGAATCCGTCGGTGCCCATCGGATTGATGTGTGTATCGGCCATGACGTCCTTCCTTCGGCCCGGGGCGCGCTACCGGCGCCCTCGAGGCGAATTGGTTACAATCGCAACCATTATAGGCGCCTCCGGGCAGGCCGTGCCGCCGCGGGGTGCGGGCGGGACCCCTCATGTATAATCCGGCCCCGTTTGAATTCCGCTCGGCCGCGAAATTGAGCACCCCTGGGTCGGACGAGTTCCAGATCAAGCACCACCGTCCTGGATGAAGTATGCACGCGCAGGTTTCTCCTGAAGACAGCCGTCTTTTACATAGCATTCCCGCCACACGCGTCGCGTTGATCGAGCGGATCGCGCTTGCGGTTTCCCGCAAGGGACGCGATAGCCTGCAACAGCGCTTCGTCCGTTCCTACTTTCGCGGCGTGGGCGAAGAAGACCTCACGGAGCGCGCACCCGGCTTACTCGCCAAGGCGGCCATCGGCCATCTGGAGTTCGGATCCCAACGCCGCAGGCCCGGAACTTCGCTCGTGCGCGTGTTCAATCCGGATCCGCGGCGCGACGGATTTGAATCTCCGCACACGCTCGTCACGCTCGTCACGGACGACATGCCGTTTCTCGTCGACTCCGTCGGTATCGTCTTCAGCCGTGCGGACATCGCAGTGCACCTGATCGTCCACCCGGTGCTGGAGGTCCAGCGCGACGGCCGCGGCCGGCTGACAGACCTCGGCGCCGACGGAGCCGCCAAGGCAAATGCGGAGTCCTGGCAGCTCTACGAGATCGACCGCCAGACCGACCCTGCGCAACTCGAGAAACTGCAGCGCAAGATCGAATCGACACTCGCGGATGTGCGCATGGTGGTCGATGACTGGGTGCCGATGCGCGCAAGGGTGAAGAGCCTGATCGACTCGCTGGCCGCGGATCCGCCGCCCCTTTCCGCCGACGAGGTCAGCGAAGCCAAGTTGCTGCTGGACTGGATGGAAGGCCGCCACTTCGTCTTCCTGGGCTACCGCTACTATCGGCTGGAACGCGGCGCGAACCAGGATCGCCTCGTACCCGACCCGCGCACCGGACTGGGGATATTGCGCACCGTTAGCGGCGCGGGCACCCGTCCCGGCGCCATCGTGTTGCGCGGCGAAGTGCGTGCCCGCGCGCGCGAGCGCGAGCTTCTGATCCTGACTAAAGCAAACTCGGCCGCGACCGTCCACCGGGGCGAATACCTCGACTACATCGGAGTCAAGAATTTCGACGAGCGCGGCAAGGTCTGCGGCGAGCACAGGTTCCTGGGCCTGTGGACTTCCACGGCCTACCACCGCAGCCCGCGCGACATACCGGTGCTGCGCCGTAAAGTACAGCGCGTCATAGAGTACTTCGGTCTCGACCCGCAGAGTCACGACGGCAAGGCGGTGTTGAACGTCCTCGAGACCTACCCGCGCGACGAGCTGTTCCAGGCCGGTGTCGAGGATCTGATCCGCATCGCACGCGGCGTGGTCAATCTGTATGAGCGCCGCACCGTGCGCCTGCTGGTGCGCCGTGATCCCTATCACCGCTTCTACTCCTGCCTGATCTACGTGCCGCGCGACCGATACAACACCGAGGTGCGGCAAAGAATCGAGCAGATCGTGCTGGAGGGCTTCCAGGGCAAAAGCGTCGAAACCCAGGTACAGATTTCCGGCTCCAATCACGCCCGGGTGCATGTTGTGGTCCATACCGACACGGAAGGCCGCTCCAAGGTCGATCTGGCTGCCATCGAGCATCGCATTGCCGAAGCGGCCCTGACCTGGACTGACCGGCTGCGCGATGTCGTCGTGCAGAGCAAGGGCGAGGCCGCGGGCCTGGAGCTGGCAAACCGCTACCGGCGCGCTTTCCCGATGGCGTACGAGGAGGATGTCGCGCCGCGCGCCGCGCTCGAGGATCTCGCGGATCTCGAAGCTCTTCGCGAGCAGTCCGCGCCCCTGCCGGCGGTCAAGACCGGGGTGCTGCGGCTCAGCCTGCACCGCCCGCCCCAACAGAAGCCGGACCGGGTGCACCTCAAGATCGTCAAGCTCGGCGATCCGGTACCGATCTCCGACCTGCTGCCCATGCTGGAAAACTTCGGCCTGCGGGTCATCTCCGAGCGTCCGTACGAGCTCGCCTGGCCCGAGGGCGGCTCGGCCTGGATCCAGGACTTCGAGGTCGAGCATCGCGATCACCTGCCGATCGAGATTTCCAAGGTCGAGGTCAATTTCAAGGAGGCGTTCCTGGCCGCCTGGCGCGCAGACATCGACAACGACGGGTTCAACCGGCTGTTGCTGGTCGCCGGACTCGCCGCGCGCGAGATTGTCGTGTTGCGCGCCTACTGCCGCTATCTGTTGCAGACGGGCGTCCCGTTCAGTCAGGCGTACATGGAGCGGACACTGGCCGGCAACCCGGCGATTGCCCGGAATCTCGTCCGGCTGTTCGAGAGACGCTTCGACCCGGATGCCGTGGGTGCCGCGCGCGGCGCGCAGCGCGAAGCCGAGAAGCTGGTCGCGCAGTTGCGCACCGATCTCGATGCGGTCGCCAGTCTCGACGAAGACCGGATCCTGCGTGCGTACCTGAACGTTGTCGAGGCGACGCTTCGAACCAACTTCTACCAGCCGGGCAAGAGCTACATAGCCGTCAAGCTCGACCCCTCCAGGATTCCGGACCTGCCCTTGCCGCGCCCGAAGTTCGAAGTGTTCGTCTACAGCCCGCGCGTGGAGGCGGTGCACCTGCGGATGGGGTACGTCGCGCGCGGCGGCATTCGCTGGTCGGACCGGCGCGAGGATTTCCGCACCGAGATCCTTGGCTTGATGAAAGCGCAGAACGTCAAGAACACGCTCATCGTCCCAGCCGGCGCGAAAGGCGGCTTCGTCTGCAAGCGACTCCCGACGGGAACCCGTGAAGAGGTGCAGGCGGAGGTCATTGCCTGCTACCAGACCTTGATACGCAGCTTGCTCGACCTCACGGACAACATCGTCTCGGGCCGGATTGCGCCGCCCCCGCGCGTAGTACGCCGGGATGCCGATGACGCCTATCTCGTTGTCGCCGCCGACAAGGGCACGGCAGCCTTTTCGGACATCGCCAACGCGATCTCGATGGAATACGGCTATTGGCTGGGAGACGCCTGTGCGTCGGGCGGCTCCGCCGGCTACGACCACAAGAAAATGGCGATCACGGCGCGCGGCGGCTGGGAATGCGTCAAGCGCCACTTCCGCGAGATCGGCACCGACATCCAGAAGACGGACTTCACCGTCATCGGTATCGGGGACATGTCCGGCGACGTCTTCGGCAACGGCATGCTGTTGTCACGGCACATCCGGCTGCTGGCGGCCTTCGACCACCGCCACATCTTTCTCGATCCGGCCGCGCAGGCCATGACCGGTTTCGCCGAGCGCGAGCGCCTGTTCAATCTGCCGCGTTCGAGCTGGGACGACTATGACCGCAAGAAGATCTCGCGCGGCGGCGGCGTATTTGCGCGGTCCACCAAATCCATCCCGCTCGCGCCCGAGGCCAGCGCCATGCTCGGCCTCCCGTCGAGCTCCGCGGCGCCCAACGAGGTCATTCGGGCTATCCTGCGAATGCCGGCGGACCTATTGTGGAACGGCGGCATCGGCACGTACCTCAAATCGAGCGAGGAGTCGAACGCCGACGTCGGCGATCGCACCAACGATGCGGTGCGGATCGACGGAACGCAGCTGCGGGTGAAGGTCGTCGGCGAAGGCGGCAATCTCGGCTTGTCGCAGCGCGGGCGCATCGAGTACGCGCTCGGCGGCGGCCGCCTCAATACGGACTTCATCGACAACTCCGCCGGGGTCAACACCTCCGACGTCGAAGTCAACATCAAGATCCTGCTCAACCCGCTGCTGCAGGCGGGCAAGCTGACACGCGGGGAACGCAACAAGCTGCTCGCGCGGATGACGAACGAGGTCGCATCCCTGGTGCTGCGCAACAACTACCTGCAGAGCCAGGCGATCAGCACGCTGGAGCTGCAGGCAGCCGCGCGGCTGGCGGAATATCAACACCTGATCCGCACCCTGGAACGCTCCGGAGAGCTCAACCGGGCGCTGGAGTTCCTCCCGGCGGATGACGAACTGGCCGAACGGCGCAAGCGCGGCACCGGCCTGACGCGCCCGGAGCTCTCCATCCTGCTCGCCTACAGCAAGATCTGGCTCACCAACCATCTGTTGGCCTCCGACGTACCGGAAGATCCATATCTTTCTTCGGAGCTGGTGCGCTACTTCCCCGCACCGGTGCAGGAACGCTATGCGCGCGCGATTTCGCAGCACCGGCTGCGGCGGGAGATCATCACGACGGCGACGACCAACAGCCTGGTGAACCGCATGGGCCCTGCGTTCGTGCCGCGCGCCCAGGAAGACACCGGCGCCGAGCCCGCGCAGATCGCGCGCGCCTACACTGCGGCCCGCGAGATATTCGACATGCGCACGACGTGGACGGAAATCGAGGCGCTCGATACGAAGGTGCCGGCGAAGCTGCAATACTCGATGGCGTTCCAGACCAGCCGCCTGCTGCGCCATGTCACGTATTGGCTGTTGGCGCACCGCAAGCGTGAATTGCATGTCGATGCGGCCGTGGCGGAATTTCGCAGAGGGGTCCGCCAGCTCGAAGCGGAAATCGTGCATGTGCTGGGCGGGTCGGACCGGGAGCGTTTCGAGAAAGTCCGCCAGGAGCACGTCGAAGCCGGCGTGCCGGCCGATCTGGCCGCGCGCATCGCGAGCCTGGGTGCCCACAACGCGGCGCTCGATATCGTGGAAACAGCCACCGCGCATGGTGTCGGGGTTGCCGAGGCGGCGCGCGCATACTTCGAGGTCGGCGCCCGGGTCGGGCTCGACTGGCTGCGCGAGCAGATCGAGCAGCTCTCGGTCGAAGGCCCCTGGCAGGCGATCGCGCGGACGGGCTTGCGCGATGCCGCGATGCGCATCCACCGCCGACTTGCAGAGCGCGTCCTGTCGCGTAAGGACCAGGGGACGGCCCACGCCCGGGTAGCTGCGTGGGCCGAGGCGGGCAACGAGGAACTGGCACACTGGCAGCGCACACTGGCGGAAATGCGGGCCTCGGGAGCCAGTGATTTCGCCTCCCTGTCCGTGGGAGTGGAAGCCGTTCGCAAGCTCACCGACTGAGCAGGAGGCCGACATGGCTGGAAAACTTATTCTGGTCCGCCACGGCCAGAGCATATGGAACGTGAAGAACCTGTTTACCGGCTGGACCGACGTCGATCTGTCCGACCAGGGCCGCCGCGAAGCGGCGCAGGCGGGCCGTGAGCTGCTGCAGGAAAAGCTGGAAGTCGACATTGCCTTCACGTCGGTTCTGAAGCGCGCGATCCGCACACTGTGGCTGATGCTGGACGAGATGGATCGCATGTGGCTTCCCGTCGAGCGCTCGTGGCGGCTCAACGAGCGGCACTATGGCGCTCTGCAGGGACTCGACAAGGCGCAGACGGTGGAGAAACACGGCGAGGCACAGGTGAAGATCTGGCGCCGCAGCTACGATGTTCCGCCGCCGAAGCTCGAACCCAACGACGAGCGCCATCCGCGCTTCGATCGGCGCTACGCAGGCATCGACGTCGCCGAGCTGCCGGGCACCGAATCACTCAAGGACACGCTGCAGCGGGTTCTGCCGTACTGGCACAGCCGGATTGCGCCCGAGCTGCGCGCAGGACGCACCGTACTGGTAGCCGCCCATGGCAACAGCCTGCGGGCGATGGTGAAGATGCTGGACAACATCCCGGAGAGCGAGATCGTCGAGCTCAACATCCCCACCGGCGTGCCGCTGCTCTACGAGCTGGACCCGGACCTGAAGCCGACCGGCAGCCGTTATCTGGGAGATCCACAAGCGATCGCGGCGGCCGCCGAGGCCGTACGCCGCCAGACCGAGAAACACTGACCCGGAGCAGTGGGTTTATGCGGCCCAGCCGTCGTAGTGGCCGTGATGCTCGCTCGCGAGGTCGGTCATCCGCCGGCTGACATCCTGCATGTCCGGCACGATCAGACGCATCGATTTCGTCGCATGCAGACTGAACGGCAGGTCGGTCTTTTCCGCCATGGGCTTCGTGTCCACGCTGAACCCCTCCGGCTCGAGGCGCGCGCGCACCGCCTCGCAGGCCGCCTCATCGGGCAGCGCCAGGAAGAAATCAACCCTGTAGTCGTTGAAGGGCGCATACCCACGCGCGCGCAGCTGCTCGACCATCCTGGCGTCCCAACTGTCCATCTTCGATCCCTGGATCTTGCGGATCCTGAAGTAGATGCGCGCAATGATGATGGCGGCAGCGGCAACGAACGCGACCATCATCCAGAACATGGAACAGACCTCCCGCCGGCCTTAACGCGGGCTCTTGCCCTTGCCGTCTTCGGCAGGAGGCGGGGAGAAATTCGGCGTGCGCTTCTCCAGGAAGGAGTTGATTCCCTCCTCCCCTTCGGGGGTCACGGCCTGGGACGCGATGGTCTCGCTCTCGAGCACCATGTGGGATTCGAATGCGCCGAGCGAATGGGCCACCAGCCGCTTCGTCTTGCCGAATGCGTGCCCGGCCCCGGCTGACAGCCGCTCGGCGACACCGATCGCCTCCTCGATGAGCCGCGCATCCTCGACCACCTGGTTGACGAGACCCCAGGCGAGCGCTTCAGCCGCCGTCAGCGTGCGGTTGAGCAGCAGCAGCTCCATCGCGCGCTTCGCACCGATGGCGCGGGGGAGCAGGAAGGAAGTGCCCGCATCCGGTGTCAGGCCGACTCCCGTGTACGCCAGGTTGAATCTGGAGCTCTTGCCGCAGATCGCGAGATCCGACATGGCCACGAGGCCCACACCCGCGCCCGCCGCGGTGCCGTTCACGGCCGCGATGACCGGCGCATCCATGCGGACGAAATGGGAAATTGCCGAATGCAGATAGCCGGTGAGCTCGCGCAGATACCCGTCCACGGCCGCACCCTTCGCCACCATGCTGCGCAGGTCGCCGCCGAAGCAGAAGTTGCGGCCGGCACCCGTCAACACGACCGAGCGCACGGCCGGATTGCGGGCACAGGTCATTGCCGCGGCCAGCAGATCCATGGCGGTCTGCAGATTCAGCGTATTCGCGCTGTCGGGCCGGTTCAGGGTCACGAGCGCAACGGCGCCGCGGGTCTCTACTTGAACGGTTGGGGTCGACATGTGTGGGCCGTCTATTCGTCGGGCGCGATCGTCACGCGCAGGCCGGCCAGCGCCGGGGTGAATTCCACCTGACAGGAAAGGCGCGAACTCGCCTCGTGATGCGACAGCTCGCAGAGCAGCTCGCGCTCGTCCGACATCGGGGCCGGCAGTTTCGCCGTCCACTCCGGATCCACATACACGTGGCACGTCGCGCAGGAGCACATTCCGCCGCAGATGGCCGCCACGCCGTAATCCAGCTCCCGCAGGATCTCCATGACTTTCAGGCCGGTTTTCGCATCCACCTCATGCTCGACTCCGTCGCGATCGACGACACGCAAAAGCGCCATGAAATTACCTCTTCAGACCGAGGGCCCGGTAGTACCACCCCCGAAATCGAGCCCTACACGCCGTAATACATCCGCCGCTCATCAAGACGCTCGATTTCGCGGGGCCCGGTAGTTTGCCGATTCGACGCCCGGTCCGCCAGTCGTCCCCTACAGGGTCTGCGGAATTCCTCGAGCCACGCGCACCGACAGGCGCTGCTGCGCGTCGAGCTCCGCTTCCGTAGGGACCAGGCGCAGTCGCCTCTCCTGATACCACAGGAATGTGTGCAGCTCGAACAGCCAGACCGCCGCGGCGAGTTGTGGAGGCGTGACGGCCTCCAGGCAAGAGTGCTTCAGGAGCAGGGGCGCGTACGCGCGCGCTGCCTCGTAATAAGACAATATGCAGGCGATGTCGAGCAGCGGATCGGACACTGCGGCGCATTCCCAGTCGATCAGCTTCAGCCCGTCCGGACTTTCAATGAGGTTCGAGGCGTGCAGATCGTGGTGCAGGATGGCCACGGGCCGCTGCGACGCACCCGAGGTGCGCCAAGCCTGTGCCGCTTCCTCGAGATAATGGCCAAGTCGGCCCCGGGGGCGCCCGGCTGCTGCTGACTCGATTCGGCTGGCGTAGGCGGCAAGAGCTTCGAGGAGGTCGAATCGGCCTGACGCGGGCGGCGGCACGGCATGCAGCCGGCGCAGCGTATCGCCAAGCCGCGTGAGACTTGCAGCGGTGGCAAAGTCTGCGCTCGTCCACAGTCTCCCGTCGACGAGCTCCGTTATGAGCCATCGATCGCGCTCGTCCGCACGCACGATGTGCGGCGCGATACCTGCCGCCGCCGCTCGGGCGTGCAGCTCGCGCTCGACGCTTCGGTCCGATGTGAGCCACGCGTCCGGCCCCGGACTCAGGCGCAGTACGAACCGCCCGACAGGTGTGCACACCCGGTAGCTGCAATTCACGCTGCCGCCCGGCAGTCGCACCAGCTCGACCTCAGGATCGTCCCGGGCATAGCCGGGTACGTGCGCCAATGCGTCTGCAAGTGCCTCGGCGAGGCTCAGCTCGCGCGTACGGGAGAACGGTAGGTCTTCAACCATCTCACGAATCCGACCGAGGAAACACCCAGATAGACGATGGATAAGAGAGCCAGGAAATACAGCCCCTGTGCGGCGAACAGGAAGGTCAGCAGCGAGTCTATCGCGATCCAGTACAGCCAGTTCTCCAGCTTGACGCGAGCCACGAGCCAAGTCGCGAATAGGCTGCCCCAGGTGCTCAGCGAGTCCAGAAAAGGCCACGCGGCCTGGGTCTGTGTAGCAAGCCAGCGGGCACTCAGCGCACTCACGGCGACCACCCCGAGACACACGGCAAGATGGTAACGCAGCGGCCAGGTGCTGGCCGCGAGCGTCCCCTGCAGCTGCCGCTCCCGGGACCAATGCCACCAGCCGTAGGCTGACATCAGCACGTAATAGACCTGGAGCGCCGCCTGCATGGGCAAGCGTGCATGCAGGGCGAGATAGATCAGGATCGCAGAGCTCAGTGCACCGGCCACCCAGCACCAGCGGCTGCGAGTGACCGCCAACACCGAATAGGCGAGGCCCAACACAACCGCCGCGGCCTCGGGCGGCGATGTCGCCTCGAGGCCTGTGATCAGCACGCCGACAGTGTGGCCCCAGTCGGTCATGCCGTCATTGGACCGATGACCTTCATGACGAACACCGCCTTGTCGTTGTTCTCGAACGTGACTCGCAACTCGCGCGCCAGCGCGTCGAAGACCTCCTCATAACGGCCGAATACCTGGGTGCTCAGGCTGTTCGTCACAACCTTGAAGCGGCCGTCGGCGTGCAACCGGTCGATGAAGTCCTGGATCGGCGGGATGAACCGGGCGTTGAGGGGATACAGGCTGATTTCCACTCCGATGTCCATGTTCGATCTCCTGTGAATGAATGGTCTTATCCGGCGCGCTGCGCGCCGCACCTAAAAGGCATAGCGGACGTCAACTCCCCATGCGCGCGGGTCGCCCAGCTGCGTGTAGAGCCGGTTGACGGGCGGGTTCGCGAGAAAGTCCTGGGGCGTGTCCGAAAAGTAGAAGCCGCGGACGGGGTAGCTCTTATTGAGCAGATTGCGGCCCCATACGCTGGCGGACCAGCCTCCGGTCTGCCAGCCAAGCCGGCCGTTTACGAGTCCGTAAGGCCTGGAAGTCGTCCAGTTCGGCGGCAGGTCGAAGTGATAGGAGCCCATGCCGGTGACGTCAACGCGCGCGAACGGCCCGCGCGGATTGCGGTAGGTCGCGTTGATCGCGGCCTGCCAGTGCGGCGCGTTTGCCACGGCGCGGTCCGGCAACAGCACGCCGTCTTGAACGAAGCCATGGTAGCGCGTCTGCAGGAGTCCCAGTGACGCTCCAAAGCCCAGGGTTGCCGAGGCCTGCCACTGCACCTCGCTTTCCAGCCCGTAATTGAAGCCACTGTCGGCGTTGCCGGTAAACAGGACAAACGTGTTGGGATCGCTCGGATCCAGTTGCTCGCTCGTCTTCACCTGCAGCGACCTGCGCCGCATGTAGAAGACATCGGCGTTCACGCGCAGAGTTTGCTCGAGCAGTGCACCCTTGTAGCCGGCTTCGAAGCTCAGGTCCGACTCGGGTCCGAACTGAATCTGACTCGGCAACAGGGGCTCGCTCAGATTGAAGCCGCCCGCTTTGTAGCCGCGTCCCACCGTCGTATAGAGGCTCGCCGTCGCCGAGACTTTCCGGGTGAGCGAGGCATTGCCGCCCCACAGGTTGTACGTGGGGGAAAAGTCGTGAGTCGAGTCCGGGTTGAGGATGACGTCGGCATAGCGGGAAGTGCGCCGCTCGGCGCGCAATCCGACCGACCAGCGCCACAGGGGAGTGAGGTCGCCGTCGAGCTCACCAAAGAGGGCGCCGGTGCGCGACTGGTAGTGGCTCTGCGTCAGTGTGGAGGAGATTGGCGGGATCGGCCCGCCCCCGGACGGATCGAAGAAGATTCCCGCGCTGTCTTCGTTGAAACCCTCATGCAGCTGCATTCCGTAGACGCCCACCAGCCAGCTCAGACCCTTCTGCGCCGTCGTTCCGAAGCGTGCCTCCACGCTATGCGTCGTCCTGTGCCGTTCCTGCACATCCGTGTAGTCATAGACATAAGGCGCCCACAGCACGGGGTTGCCCCAGTCGCCGTCAAAACCATATTTAACCTTTGTATCGGCGTAGGTGCCGATGACCGTCAGCGTCGCAGAGCCGATGCCGGCGTACGTGAGGTGGACAGAGCCGCCCGAGGAATGCTGCTCGTCGACGCCCGGATGGTCTGACTGGGTATTGCGGGAGTTGTCGAGCGCAAATGCGTCATAACCATTGTCGATCTGAACGTGCAGCAGGCTCAGATCGACCCGCAGCCGGTCCGAGGGCTCATACCGCCAGCGGCCGCGCAGGGTCAGCTCGCCGCGCCGGTCGGTGTCCCGATCGAGATAGACGTTGTGGTAGTAGCCATCGCTGGCGTAGTGCTGCGCAGCCAGGCGGAAGGCGGAATGCAGGTCCGGAATGGGTCCCGTCAGCACGGCCCCATAGGATCTTTCACCATCGTTGCCTGCGCCCAACTCGACGTAACCGCCTGCTGTATTCGCAGGCTCGGCGCTCTGTGCGTAAATGAGACCGCCAAGCGCGCCCGCGCCGTAGCGCATGCCCTGCGGGCCCCGGAGCACCTCGATGTGATCGACGTCGAAGAGGGTCGCCGCGCTCCCCAGCCCGCTGAAATCGATGTCGTCGATCAGGAAGGCGATCGACGGATTGGGCGCACCCTGGTACTGCTCGAGCTCGCCGATGCCCCGGATCTGGAAGTACCGCGGACGCGACGTATCCCCTGCCCAATTCAAATTCGGCACCAGCGCGAGCACATCTTCCAGGTGCTGCTGGCCGGCCTCCCGGAGCGTAGCGGCGTCCAGGACCGAGACGCTGCCGGGAACGTCCTGCTCGGATGTGGGACGAAGTGTGCCGGTAATGACCACTTCCTCAAGCGCTGGCTGGGACTCGGGCGATGCCAGGGCGGCCGCGCAGCCAGGCAACACCAAAAGAGCACGGACGAGATGTCGCAAGAATCACCTGCTCCCTACGCCGGTACTAACCGGATCAGGTTCAACGGGTTTGCCGGCTCCACCGGCATCTCAGGTCCTGCGTTCTGGCCAGCGCGAATCTTCCGGGAAGCTTCGCGCCAACGCTCTTAGGACCACCCCAAGGTTTGTGCGCACCTATGTTAACACTCCGGCGTGAAAATACATCGGCTCCCGCGGCATCGGCTCCCGCGGTATCGCACTCCCGCGCCCGGCACGTCCCAGGCGCCACCCGCGCGCGATAGGATTACAATCGCATCATGACAACGAGAAAGATCCAGGTTCATCAGGTGGATGCCTTCACGCGAGAGCGCTTCACCGGGAACCCGGCGGGGGTAGTGCTCAATGCCGACGGCCTCACCGAGGCGCAGATGCTGGCGATCGCGCGGGAGCTCAACAACGCCGACACGGCCTTCATTCTCGCGCCCGAAGGCGATGACCACACGATGCGCGCACGATTCTTCACCCCGCGCACGGAGGTCGGCTTTGTCGGACACGCCACGGTCGCGGCGCAGTACGTGCTGTCGAGACGGAGCGGCGCGCCACGGCGCCAGAGACAGAGATCGAAGGCGGGTATTGTCGACATCGAAGTGCGGGGGCTGGACGATGACCGCAGCATCGCGATTCGCCAGAGCACTCCGCCCATCGGCCGCGAGCTCAACGATCGCGAGCGGCTCGCCGTCCTCGACTCCCTCGCGCTCGCCACCGACGATCTCGACACGCGCTGTCCGCTGCGCATCGTCGGCTCGGGGAGCACCCGCCTTCTGATCGGCGTACGCAGCCCGGAAGTGCTCAAACATCTCAAGCCCGACGTGAACCGGTTGACGACGCTCTCGGCACAGTTGGGAGCGGCCGGCTATTTCGTTTTTGCGCTCACGGCGAATGCCGGCGACCACCTGACTGAATCGCGAATGTTCTGTCCCGCGCTTGGCATCGCCGAAGATCCAGTCAGCGGCAATGCGCATGGGCTTCTAGGCGTCTATCTCGCACGCACCGGATTTCTGCCGCGCGACGGACAGCGCACGGCGTTCACTGGCATCCAGGGGCACCAGCTCCACCGGCCGGGACGGGTCAACGTCGAATTGGAGCTCAAGGATGGGGTGGTCGACGGCGTGTGGATCATCGGACAGGCCGTGTCGATTTTCGAGACGGACATACTGCTTTAGTCATGGGCGACCTGCGTTTCGAGCCTGTCCTGGCGCTCGCCGAGGTCCCCTTGGGCAGCATGCGTCCGTTCACGGTAGCAGGGCGCGAGATTCTGATCTGCCACACGCGCGAGGGCGTGTATGCCCTCGACAATATCTGCACGCATGCGCATGCGCGCATGTGCGAGGGCCGGCTGCGAGCTACGCGGATCATTTGCCCGCTGCACGGAGCATCCTTCGACATCCGGGACGGCAAAGTGCTGGGACCGCCTGCAGTCGTGCCGCTCCCGACGTTCGCGGTGCGGCTCGTGGAGGGGATGATCGAAGTGGCGGCCGTGGCCTAAAAGCCTGGCTCGTGCGCAGCGCGCGCCCCCGCGCGCCATATCAGAAAGACCGCCGGCAACGCCACGCAGGCGCCGGCCAGAAAGGGTGCGTTCGATCCGAGCGCCGCGTATAGCGGACCCGAGCTGAAGGGACCGATGATTCTCGCGAGGCTGCTGCTGGACTGGTAGGTTCCCATCACGATCCCGCGATCGTGTGAGTCCGATTGCTTCGAGGCGAGCGCGGAGTTGCTGGGAGCGAACGCTCCGACACCGATTCCGCACAGGCCCAAGCCTATCACGGTGAGAGGGGCGTCCGGTGCCTGCGCGACGATCGCCATCCCGGTGACGAATGTCAGCACGCCGAGGGTTGCCAGTCTGGTCTCGCCCAGGCGTGGAACGAGGAGCCGCACCAGCACTCCCTGAGTCAGTATTGCGAAGAATGCAATGCAGAACATCAGCAAACCGAAGGTGCGCGGACCGTAGCCGTACTTGTTCAACGCCCAGATACCGAGAATCGAGTCGAGCATCGACTGCGCGATGGTGACGAGCAGGGCAGCCCCTGCAATAAGCCGCAGCGTGGGGCGTTCGAGCAGCAGGCGGACCGGGCCGGTGCGCGGACCCTCACGACGCTCGGCACGCTTCTGCGCGGTGTTGCTTTCCGGAAGCATGCAGGCGACCAGCAGTATCGCCAGCACGCTGAGGCACGCCGATGCCACGGCGGGGCGCATGAAACTCGCCGTGCGCAAATCATCGCCTGCCAACACCCCCCCGACGGCCGGTCCCACGGTAAACCCGATGCCGATCGCCGCTCCGATCAGACCCAGCGACGCAGCCCGCCTGTGCGGCTCGCTCACATCCGACGCATAGGCAAACGCCGCGGAGATGTTACCCGCCATGAAGCCGCCGAGCGCCCGGGAGAGCAGCAGCCACCAGATGTTGTCGGCGAGTCCCAGGATCAGGTAGGACACGCACGCACCCGCCAGGCTCGTCATCAGGATGGGCCGCCGGCCATGGCGATCGCTGAGCCGCCCCCAGAACGGCGCGGCGAGCAACTGGCACAGCGAATACGTGCCCATGACCGGCGTGATCCATTCGGGCGGGGTGTTGAAGCGCACCGCCATGTACGGCACCAGCGGAACGAGGATGCCGAAGCCCAGAATGTCGATGACGCTGACGAGGAACAGCGATCCGAGTTGCTTGTTCAAGCTTCGGTGGGCCTTTTCGTCAATGATGCGGCACGATGCTCGACAGATCGCCCGGCCGCGCCGCCCCCGGCACGAAATCGCGCGCGCCGCGAACGATGAGATTGGGAATGCGGGCATCGTCCCAGCCGGCGGCGCCGCCCGCCGGGGCATCGCCGGTTCGCAGGATGGCGATCTGCAGGGACGGTATCAGCCACAGCCGGTTACCGCCGCCCTCGATGAGAAACAGGTCACTCGCCGCGTAGGCGGGTATGCCCGTAGCGACGTGCGCACCCAGGCGCAGGTATGCGCCATAGTCGGTATTGCTCTTCGCCGGCTGCAGCATCTGCGGCACCCAGCGTGGATCCAGGACCTCGTCACCCTGGTAATTGCCATTCTTCAAGAGCAGCTCGGCCACACGGATCCAATCGCCCTGGCGCACGAGGAAGCCGCGATCCACGTGCGCCGCGCCCCCGGGGCGGTCGAGCCACAGCCATGCATCGCCGGCACCCAGGCGCTGCCACAGAGCCTGCGAGACGTACCGGGCGTACCGTTGCCCCGTTGCCCTTTCGATGACCCACGCGAGCAGCTCGGGATCCGCACTCTGATTGAGCCATTTCTTGCCGGGATCGCCAGCGAGCGGCCGACGCAGGTACTGCGCGATGATGTCACTCCCATACGCTTCGCCAGCCGCTTCGCTCCAGGGGCCGGCGGCCGGCTCCGGAGGCATGAGTCCGCTGGATAGCTGCAGCAGATTGCGGACCGTGATCGCCCCGCGCGGATCGTTGCGCCATTCGGTGAGGATCAGGCCTATGGGCTCGTCCGGCCAGCCGATCCTGCGCTCGGATACCGCACTCCCGGTCACCAGCGCGACGATGATGCGGGCGAGTGACTGGGAATCGATCAGAGTATCGAAGTGCGTTCCCTGCCAATACCTCTCGAATACGATGTATCCGTGACGGCTCACGATGAGTGCGCGCGATTGGTGGGCCCCGGCGTAGTCCGCGGCGGCCTCCAGTGCTTTGAGGTCGAGGGACTCCGAGATGGGTGTCACGCGAGGCGCGGGCGGCTGGTTGCCCCCCGCGACGCGCTCCCGAGGCTCGTAGAAAGACAGCGGCAATGCGCCGGTGCCGTGAGCCAGGACCAGGAAATACCGCTTCCAGAACAACGGCTCATGGGCAATGCCCAGCACCGCCAGGACCACCAGCACGAACGCCGTCCACTTGCTCAGCGCTTTCAATTCTTCCCTCCGGCCAACCCACGGGACCGGGCGCCGCATGATCGTACCGGACCGCAATACAGAGCGCGCCCGCCGGCAAGCGCGAGCTCGTGAGTAGTGCAGGCAGGCCACTCCGTTCGGTGATGAGTAGTCATCACGACCGCGGTTCCCTTTACGGCCACTGCCGGGAGCAATGCCATCAGCGCCAGCCGCGTCGGGGTGTCCACGCCCGCGAACGGCTCGTCCAGCAATAACAACTTCGGGCTGCACGCCCACGCCCTGGCGAACAGTACCCGCCGCAGCTGCCCATAGGACAGCTCCCACAGCCGGTGTGCAGCGAGATCGGACAGCCCGAAAAATTCCAATGAGCGAGTTGCGGCGAGCCGATCCGAGCGTTTCGGCGCATCGTTGAGCCCAATGCTGGCCTGCCGGCCCGATTGTACGACCTCGGCGACGGTCAGCGCCCGGGGATGGTCAGACTGCAGATGCGCAGCGACAAGCCCGACCTTGCGTTTGAACTCGTGCAGCGCAACTCCCGACTCGATCCCAGCCCGCTCGAGGCGGCCGCCGCTGGCTACCGCATAGTCCCCGTAAAGCGTTCTCAACAGGGTGGTCTTTCCCGAGCCATTGCGCCCGTGCACCACCCAGCATTCACCCGAGTGAATCTCGAAGGAGAGCCCCCCGAGCACCTTGTGCTCGTCCAGATACACCGAAGCCCGGGAGAGTCTGAGAATGAAGCGGCCGGTCTTCGCCTTGCGGGTCGTGGCACCGGCAGAGCGGGACGGGGGGTCCGTGCTGCTGGGAGGGTGACTGGACTCATGTGCGCGCAACCACCGGCGAAGTGGAGCGCTGCACAGAACACCTTTATATACGACACGTCCCTTGTCCAGGACGAGCGCATGAGTCGCGGATGCAGGGACATCCTCCAGCCGATGCGTCGCAAGCACCCAGGGAAGACTGGAGCCGCTTGTCCGTTGTAGCCAACGCATCGCACGCGCGTGGTTGAGCTCATCGAGACCGCTCAACAACTCGTCCAGCAACAATAACTTCGGCCGTGACGCAAGGGCTCGCGCAAGCAGCGTCAGACGCCGTTCGCCGTAAGAAAGCGACAGGAATCCGCGCTGCGCGAGCGGCTCAATCGCGACGCGCGCCAGTAACGCCGCGATGCGCCGCCGATCCGCAGCACTCAACGGGTCGAGCGGAATGTCGGTGCGGTGCAGACCGGTGCCGACGATCTGTTCCACAGTGTGATTCCACGCGTAGCGCTCGTACTTATCCTGCCGTTCCGGACCGACGTAGCCGATCTCCTCCTTGACCTGCAAAGGCGAGAGAAAGTTTTCGTTGCGCCACCGGTAGCGGCGCGCGAGCCGCCATCCCAACCGCGCATCCGGCGTCGGCCAGACCGCACCGGAAATCAGTTTGAGCAGCTGCGTCTTGCCGGCGCCATTGCCGCCCGCCAGCACCCACCGCTGTCCCGGCCTTATGGTCCAACTGACATCGTTCAGTACCGCCCGTTCCTGCCTGCGCAGATTCAGGTGCCGCAGGCGCACTTCGACGTAGCGCGCGGCGGAGATTCCGGATCGCCGCATTGATTCACAGTTCCAACTCGTGGATGAGCTATTCTCGCATGCTTGGAGGCAGGCAATGCCCATTAGGCTGTTCGCACCTCGATACTGGCCCACATGGGTCGGGCTGCTCCTGCTTCGGGCGCTCGCACTGCTGCCGTACGGTGCGCTCGTGGCCATGGGGAAGGCTGTCGGGGCGCTCGTCCGCCACCTGCCGATGGGCTTCATCAGCACGGCCCAGCGGAACATGGAGCTGTGCCTGCCCGAGCTGCGCGCCAGCGAGCGCGCGAGACTGCTCGAACGGCATTTCGGCAGCCTGGGGATCGGTCTGTTCGAGATCGCGCTGGCCTGGTGGACGCCTCCGCGGCGCGTCAATCGCATCATCACGATCGAAGGCCGTGAGCATCTGCAAGCGGCGCTTGCCCGCGGCCGCGGCGTGATTCTGCTCACTGCGCACTTCACGACGCTCGAGATGGGGGGCCGCATGCTTGCATCGGTGGAGCCCATCAGCTTCCTGTACCGGCCGACGAAGAACGAGCTGGTCGCCTACTTCCTGGGCCGCTGCCGGTGTCGATTCGGCGGCCGGCCGATCCCGCGAGATGACATCCGCGCACTGATCACCGCACTCAGGAACAATGAATGTGTGTGGTACGCGCCGGATCAGAGCTACCGCAAGAAGGGAGCGCAGATGGTGCCACTGTTCGGCATTCCAGCCGCCACGAACACGTTCACTTCGCGGCTCGCACGCATGACGGGTGCGGCGGTCCTGCCGTACTTCTTCGAGCGCCTGCCGGGAAGTCAGGGCTACCGCGCCGTCATCCACCCCGCATTCGACAACTTTCCCAGCGACTGTCCGATCGCCGACACCGAGCGTTTCAACCACCTCATCGAGGCACAGGTACGCAAGGTGCCCGAACAATACCTGTGGATTCACCGCCGTTTCAAAGGCCTTACGGACGACTATCCCGACTACTACAAACGGCCGCACACGCCGCACAGCGCGTGAGCGATCCGCTCGGGCGATACGACCTGTTGGTCGTCGGCGGGGGCATCAACGGCACCGGAATCGCCCGCGATGCGGCCGGACGCGGCCTCCGCGTCCTGCTGTGTGAGCAGGACGATCTCGCGGCCCACACCTCTTCGGCCAGTACCAAGCTGATCCACGGGGGCCTGCGCTACCTGGAAGACTTCCACTTCGCCCTCGTGCGCAAGGCGCTGCAGGAGCGCGAAGTGCTGCTGGGTGCCGCGCCCCATCTGATGCGTCCGCTGCGTTTCGTGATGCCGCACGATGCGCATCTGCGGCCGGCCTGGATGATTCGCGCCGGATTGTTTCTATACGATCACCTGGCAAAGCGCCGGCTTCTGGCGGCATCCTCCTCGGTCGACCTGCGCAAGCACGTTGCCGGGGTGTCCCTGCTCCCGCAATATCGCCGCGGCTTCATCTACTCCGACGGCTGGACCGATGACGCCCGCCTGGTCGTGCACAATGCAATCGACGCCGTCAACCGTGGCGCGGCCGTAATGACCCGCACCCGCTGCGAGCGCCTCGAGGCGCAGGGTGGCCATTGGATTGCAACCCTCCGCGATGACGCCCGGTGCTTCACGATCGAAGCCCGTGCGGTCGTGAACGCGGCCGGCCCCTGGGTCAGTCAATTCGTGCGGGACGTGACTCCCGTGCGCGCCTCGCATGGCGTGCGGCTGGTGAAAGGCAGCCATATCGTGGTTCCGCAGCTTTTTGCGCATCGGTTCGCCTACATCTTCCAGAACGCAGATCGGCGCATCGTCTTTGCCATTCCCTACGAAGGCGATTTCACGCTCATCGGCACCACCGACCGGGACTATGCCGGCGACCCGGATGCGGTGCGGATCGATGCGCAGGAGATCGAGTACCTGTGTGCCATCGTCAACCGTTATTTCGCACATCCCACCACCCCCGCCGATGTCGTGTGGAGTTATTCGGGCGTGCGGCCACTGCTGAGCGACGAGTCCTCCGATCCGGCGAGCGTCACCCGGGACTACGCGCTCGAGTTGGATCGTGATCCCGCGCCGCTGCTGTCGGTATTTGGCGGGAAGATCACGACCTATCGGAAGCTCGCCGAGACCGCCGTGGACACTCTGGCGGCGCAGCTTGGCTCACGGGCCGCCGCATGGACTCGGGGGGCCAAACTGCCTGGAGGCGACCTGCCCGGCGGCAGTCTGGCGGCATTCCTGCGTGTTGTGGAGCGCTCCTATCCGTGGCTGCCTGCCGAAGTACGCCGGCGTTACGCGCATGCGTACGGCACTCGCATCGAGCGCGTCATCGGCGATGCCCGCACGCTCGCCGATATGGGCGAAGAGCTTTTGCCGCAGCTCTACGAGCGCGAAGTCAACTATCTGCGCCGCGAGGAGTTTGCCCGCACGGCGGACGATATCCTCTGGAGGCGGACGAAGCTCGGACTGCACTTGCGCGGGCTCGACGTCAGCCGGCTCGAGGCGATTGTGAAAAACGCCGCGGGCAAAGGCCGTCCCAGCACGGCATAATCATCCCTTGGGGCGAACTGCCCGTTGCGGACTCGGAACTACCCGTGCGTCGCTGGCCACTGGTCATCATTCTCGCGCTCGCACCCGTGTGGCTCATTGGCATTCTGTACCGCGGTGCCTGGACTCCGGATGAGCCGCGCGAGGCGGACATAGCCTGGCGGATGAGCCTCCAAAGAGACTGGACGCTGCCGCAGTTGGCGGAAACGCCTTTTTTGGAGAAACCGCCTCTTTCCTACTGGATGTCGGCCGCGTCGCTGCGCATTTACGGGGACTCTCCCGCCGCAGCACGCGTTCCAAACTTGCTGTATGCCTCGGTGACCGCGCTCGCGATCGGCGCACTCGGGTTCGCCATGGAAGGCGCCATCACCGCCGTCGTGGCCGCGCTGGTTGCCGGTACGGCTATCACAGCTTTTCGGGTGGCCGTCTGGCTGGCTCCGGATGCCTGCCTGCTCGCCGGCTGCGCCGTCGCCCTGTTGGGCGCGTATGTCGGCTACACCGCACCGGCCGGCAGCCGCAAGCTGATCGGCTATACGTTGATGCACGCCGGGGCCGCAGTTGGATTCATGTCGAAGAGCGCCCCGGGTCTGCTGGTGCCGGCCCTCGCGCTCATTGCAATCATCCTATGGGAGCGTCGCTGGTCCGAGCTGCGACGATGGGAACTGTACGCAGGATTCGTCGCAGAGGCACTCATCATCGGACCATGGCTCTACTCGGTGACCCTCACGGCGCATGGCACAGACGCCCTGCTCGTCTTGTTCTGGCACAACGTCGTCGGGCGCTTTACGCGGATCTCCTCTCCTGCGGGACTCGACTACACGACCGGACACCAGAACTGGCTCGGCAAATACCTCGTGGAGCTGCCGGTCTACCTGCTTCCCTGGACCCTGCTCGCGGTGGCTGCCTTGCGTCGTGCGTGGGATCGCGTACGGAGCTCAGGCGCTCAAGGAACGCCCTGGCGATTTGCAATTGCCGCGATCGTACCGTTCCTGGCCTTGCTGTCCGTCGCCGCAACGGGCCGCGACATCTACGCCGCTCCGATCCTGCTGGGCTTCGGCTTGCTCATCGGGCTCTGGGCGACCGAGATTACGGTTGGCCACTTCGAGCAACGGCCCACGCGGCTGGATCGATTCGTTATCCGCGCTACACGCGTGCTCGTTGGACTGATCGTTTGCGCGTTGATAGCCGTGTTGGGAATCCTCGCGGCCGCATCGTCTGATGCCAGGTACATCACTGCAGCAGTCGCGGTGGCTGCGCTCGCGATAATCGCCCTGCGATATGCCGGCTACGTGCAAAGTCGCAACGACGTGTTCCGCGGGCTGGCCTGGACATACACCGCCTATGCAGCGACGCTCACGCTGGGAGGCCTTGCGGTATTTCCAACAATCGACCGGTGGCAGGATCTTCCGGCATTGGCGCAGCATATCCGCGATGACTCCCGCGGCAGTCCCCTGGGCCTGCTGGAGCCCGACGAGACGACTATCGCGATGCTGGATCATCGTCACCTGGCCTTGCTGGAGCCGGTCGACACGCTGCTCGACCCCCGCCTGAAGGCGCCCTTTACCATTCTGCATACGGATTCGGAGACGCCCGAGCGCGTGGTCAGCAGTTGGTTCCGGACACACGGCAGCCAGGCGCACGTACTCGTCAAGCTGCCGGGACGGGCGCCCGGGGAGGTCACGAAACTTCTCAACCGCATTCATCCGACACCGGAGCCGGATGACGGAATTGCCGCAACCCTGGCGAGCAAAGGCCTCGCGGCCATCGTACATCGCTACGAGCTGCCGCAAGGCCGGCGGTACGCGTTGCTGGGAGCGGCGGCCAGCGGCACGTGAACAGCTTGACCTGTAGCTTGCTCTGTACGCGAGCAGCGACGTTTCAGCTCTCCCTCGACTTTACGCTATAACGGTTGCGGCCGATCGCCGTTACACAGGGAGCATGCTCATGGTCAGCAGGTCGTACAGGGAATTTCGCGCAA
This sequence comes from Steroidobacteraceae bacterium, assembly GCA_050738795.1. Lineage (GTDB taxonomy): Bacteria > Pseudomonadota > Gammaproteobacteria > Steroidobacterales > Steroidobacteraceae > 13-2-20CM-66-19. Next base: position 17,743 of record JBOIAD010000016.1, on the reverse strand, counting down.
GCCACCGCGCCGCACCGGACGCTTCGTGCAGGCTCGTCGGGGATGTCCCCGCAAACGAGCAGCTCGAAGTGAGCATTTACCTGAAGCCGCGCGGCAACGATCCGCACGCCATGACCGGCAGCGCAAACCCACGCGCCGATCTGCTCGCCCGGCGCAGCGCGCAGCACGCAGCCGACTTCGAGCTGCTGCGCAGCTTCGCGCAAGATCATGGGCTGTCGGTCCTGAGCGTGGAGCCGGGCAAGCGGCTGATGAGGCTCTCCGGTACGGCCGCGCAGTTTCAGGCTGCATTCCAGACCAAGCTGTCGCACTATCATGACGGCCGGCGGATGTTTCGCGCGCGCAGCGGTTCGCTCAGCCTGCCGGACGAGTTGCTACCCATCGTCGAGGCCGTGCTGGGTCTCGATTCGCGTCCGGCGGCGCAGCCGCGCCTGGTCTTCCGGCGTGCTGCCCATGTCACCGCCGCCTATCTGCCCAACCAGGTGGCTTCGCTGTACCGATTCCCGACAAGTGTGACCGGCAAAGGCCAGTGCGTCGCGCTCATCGAGTTGGGGGGCGGCTTCAACTCATCGGACACCGACGCGGCGTTCAAGGCCATGGGACTCCCGGCTCCCACGGTAGTCGCCGTGCCGGTGGATGGCGGTGCGAACAAGCCGTCTCCGGATGATGGCGCGGACGGTGAAGTTGCCCTCGACATACAGGTTGCAGGCGGTGGGGCACCGGGCGCGAAGATCGCCGTCTACTTCGCACCCAACACCGATGCCGGATTCGTCGACGCGATCGCTTCCGCGGTTCACGACGCGACCAACGCTCCCAGCGTGGTCTCGATCAGCTGGGGCAGTGCTGAGGCCAACTGGACACAGCAGGCGATCCAGAGCATGAACAGCGCGTTGGAGGATGCCTCGACAGTCAACGTATCGGTATTCGTGGCATCGGGTGACAGCCTGGCGACCGACGGCCTCACCGACGGCCAGGCGCATGTTGATTTCCCGGCCTCGAGTCCGTGGGCGATCGGCTGCGGCGGCACCTCGATCACGGTCTCCGGCAACTCCATCGATGGCGAAGCAGTATGGAACGACGGCGATAGCGGCAGTGGCGGCGGCATCAGCGATCTGTTCGCTGTGCCCTCGTTTCAACAGAAGACCGTCCTGCCGCCTAGCGTAAACGACGGGAAGACGGGACGCCGTGGCGTACCCGATGTCGCAGGCGACGCGGCGCCCGGCACGGGCTATCGCCTCGTGGTCAGCGGCCAGTCCGAAGTGGTCGGCGGGACAAGCGCCGTCGCGCCGCTGTGGGCCGGACTCACCGCATTGATCAACCAGGCCGCGCCCCAGCCCATCGGTTTCTTCCTGCCGTTTCTGTATGCGCATCCGGATCTGCTCCGTCAGATCACTCAGGGCGACAACATTGCCGGCGGCACGAGCCTGGGCTATGAGGCGGGCCCGGGCTGGAACGCCTGCACGGGACTGGGCGTGCCGAACGGTCAAGCGCTGTTCGCCGCGTTGACGGCTGGAACGGGTAACTGAGCCGCGCTGCATCCACGCGGGATGCCTGGTGCGTATCAGCTCATTCGCTCAGGGCCAAAAGAAGCAGCGAGCGCGCAGTGACTGCATAGGAATCGCCGCTCGCAAAGGAAGGCGAGCTCCCGCCGTCGGGGAGGTTGGTGTCCACCATCAGTATCCAGGTATTGCCGCCCGGGCAGGCGGGCAACGTAAACTCGACAAGATCGTGGTGCCCGTTGAGGACCAAAAGCATGGTCGCCTCCGCGCCGCGCTGCCGCACGCCCGTTGGCTGAGCGCGGCCGTCGATGAGCATGCCGAAGCACCGCATGCCCGCGTCGCTCCAGTCCTCGGCACGCATTTCCTCGCCCGATGCGTTGATCCACGTCAGATCCTTGACGTCGAGCTCCTGATTGTATTCACCGGTGAGGAAGCGGCTGCGCCGCAGGATCGGGTACTTGTGCCGCAGCCAGGTCAGCTTCTGCACGAACCGGATGAGTGACTGGCCCTTGTCCTTGAGGTCCCAGTCGAGCCAGCTGATGGGATTGTCCTGGCAGTAGGCATTGTTATTGCCCTGTTGCGTGCGCCCGAACTCATCCCCCGCCAGCATCATCGGCGTTCCTTGCGAAAGCAGCAGGGTAGCCAGCAGGTTGCGCATCTGCCGGGCGCGCAATGCATTGACGGCAGGATCGCCGGTCGGGCCTTCGACGCCACAGTTCCAGGAACGGTTATCGTTGCTGCCGTCCTTGTTGTCCTCGCCGTTCGCCTCGTTGTGCTTGTCGTTGTACGTCACCAGGTCGTTCAGCGTGAAGCCGTCATGAGCCGTCACGAAGTTGACACAAGCCCAGGGCCGGCGGCCCTGGTGGTTGAAGACATCGCCGGAGGCGCACAGTCGTTGGGCGATGTCCTTGGCGCTCGCCGCGCTCTTCCAGAAATCCCGCACGGTGTCCCGATACCGGTCGTTCCACTCGGACCAGCCCGGCGGAAAGGCGCCGACCTGGTAACCGCCGGGACCGCAATCCCAGGGCTCGGCGATCAGTTTCACGGTGTTGAGCACCGGATCCTGGCTGCAGGCCTTCAGAAAGCCGCTCTGATTGTCGAAGCCGTTCGGCTCGCGCGCCAGGATGGTACCGAGATCGAACCGGAATCCATCCACGTGCAATTCACTGACCCAGTACCGCAAGCTGTCCGTCACCATCTGGATGACTCTCGGATGGGACAGATTCAGCGTATTACCGGTACCAGTATCGTTGATGTAGTAGCGTGGCTTGTCCGGCAGCAGCCGGTAGTACGACGCGTTGTCGATTCCTTTGAAGCACAGCGTCGGGCCGCGCTCGTTGCCTTCGGCCGTGTGGTTGTAGACGACATCCAGGATGATCTCCAGTCCCGCATCGTGAAAGCGGGAGATCATCTCCTTGCATTCGCGGAGCGATTGCTCGGGCTCCGATGCGTAACGCGGGTCGGGCGCGAAGAAGCCGATGCTGTTGTAACCCCAATAATTCGTCAGTCCTTTCTCGAGCAGATGGCTGTCGTTGATGAACGTATGAATCGGCAGCAGCTCGACCGTCGTGACACCGAGGGATTTGATGTAGGAAATCACGTCCTTCGAGAATCCCGCATACGTACCGCGCTGACGCTCCGGCACGCCCGGATGGCGCTTAGTGAAGCCGCGGACGTGTGCTTCGTAAATGATCGTGCCATCCCATGAGGTCGGCCCCGACCGAGGCTGCCCCTTCCAATCGAAATGGGGGTCGACGACCACGCATTTGGGCATGAACGGGGCGCTGTCCCGCTCGTCGAAAGTCAGATCGCCGCCTTCGGCGCCGATCGTGTAGCCGAAGCAGGCTGGGTCCCACTTCAGCTCGCCGATGTGCGCGCGCGCATAAGGATCGAGCACCAGCTTGTTGGAGTTGAAGCGGTGACCGGCCTCAGGCTCATACGGTCCGTGCACCCGGAATCCATACACGGTGCTGGGGCCGACCTCGGGAAGATAGCCATGCCAGATCTGATCGGTGTATTCCGGCAGCTCGATGCGATCGAGCTCGCGCTCGCCGCGCGGATCGAACAGGCAGATCTCGACTTTCGTGGCGTTGGCCGAGAACAGGGTGAAGTTCGTGCCCTTGCCGTCCCAGATCGCCCCATGGGCGTGAGGATTGCCCTCCCTGACCCGGCTCATTGTGCTTACCCGTTTGCCGCGCAGACCTTATGCAACGGGCGGCCGCGCCTGCGGTTCCGCGCGACGTCGCCGGCCCCTCTGCTCGGCGAATCAGAACATCGCTGCAGCGTTCAGGTCCAGTCGTCTCCGCCGCTGACGTCGCCGCCCACGGATCCGCCGTCGTCCCACGAGCTGCCGTCCGACACACCGAAGTCCGACCCGCCCATGTCACCATTCTCAGGATATTGCCCGGGGTCGTTGCCAGGGATTACGCCCCCGCGCCGGTCGCCGTCGAGGAAGTGATGCGCGAGCTCCTCGCCCGCCACGACTCCCGCACCCACGGCCAATCCGCTCGCGAGGCCGCCCGCGATCCCGGAGCCGATGCCGGGGCCGCCGCCATAGCCGGGAGCGCCGTAGCCAGGCCCATACCCCGGAGTGCCCACCGGAGCCGGCACTCCGCTCGGATACTGCCTGTAGACAGCAGATGCGGTGCGTCTGCGCAGAATGGCCAGCAGCACGGCGACGGCCGCGACCAGGACGAGTACCCAGCCCCACGGAAACGCCGAATGCACCTGCGCCGAATGCACCTGCGACGAATAGCCCGCGGCAGGAGCGAAGCGCGGGCTCATGCCCATCGTCCGACCTGCTGCCAGCTCTCGCTCCAGCGCCCGCACCGAATCCGCTTTTGCGAACGGCAAACCCGGCTCCAGCGATTGCGCCTTCGCCAGTTCTTGACGAGCCGATGGGACGTTGCCCTCGCGGGCATACAGCTCCGCCGCCACATAGTGCGCCTTGCCGCTCTGCGGATGATCGCGCAGCACCTGGTTCATCATCTGCTGGGCCTGGGCCAAGTGACCGCTCTGCGCCGCTTCGTAGATCTGGTGCAGCGTGGGGTCGGCCTGTGCGAGCACGGGCCCCGCGAAGGCGAGTGCCACGATCAATACAAAATGAGTCTGGATGGTCTTGAGCATGGCATCCTCTGAGGCTGATTCGCTCCGCGGTTCGCTATATGCGGGCGGTGCACGATACCTCAAGTAATCGCGACACTGCCCAGGGCATGGCAGCAAGCGCCACACCAGTTCCGCAATTGCGGCGAACACACCACCTTTCATCGACGATGCCTCCCGACGGTGAGCGGCGGGCGAGGTCCGAGGGAACTTCCGGCAGTCTTTACGGTCTCGACTTGCAACCTGCGTTCTGCTTGCGGGCCGTTGTGCAATGGCACAGCAACGCTTGCGGCCGACACGCGCACGGCGCGGCCTGCCGGGGTTTACCACAAACAGTGGTCCGCTTCCGTTCCATCAGGCGCGCGCATCCGTTCCACAACGCGCGCAAACGGCGGGTTCTCATGGGCCTGATTGGACACGTACGCGAGCAGGGCACCATACTCATAAACCCATGCAGCGGAGCGTATATGTGAAGCAGCCGGCCGTCCCCACGAACCCGATGGGCGCCACGAAGAAGCGCAAGCGCCAGGCGCCGAAAGGGCGGACTGTCGATGCACAGGCCCTGGCCGAGGTCGAGGCCCTCGTCGCCGAGCCGCGGCGACACGAGCTGCTGATCGAGTATCTGCACCGGATAAACGACCGCTACGGCCAGCTCGGCGCGCCTCATCTGGCGGCCTTGGCGCAACTGCTGCGTCTGGCGCAAACCGAGGTGTACGAGGTGGCCACTTTCTATCACCACTTCGACGTGGTCAAGGAGGGCCCTGGTGGCGGCGTGGCGGCACCGGCTGCGTTGACGGTACGTGTCTGCGACGGACTGAGCTGCGAGATGGCAGGTGCCAGGCAGTTGCTGGAGCGCCTGCCCGCGCTGCTCGGGCGCGAGGTGCGTGTGATCCCGGCACCCTGCGTCGGCCGCTGCGAGGAGGCTCCAGTAGCCGTCGTGCACCAGAAGCCGGTACCGCGCGCAACTGCGGAGTCGGTGCAGACCGAAATTCAGGCCGGACACCTGCACCACGAGCCGGAGCCCTACACAGGCTTCGCAGCCTATCTCGCCGAGGAAGGCTACTCATTGTTGCGCGATTGCATGGAAGGCCGGCGGGAGCTCGAAGGCGTGCTGAAGACAATGGAGGATTCCGGCCTGCGCGGCCTCGGCGGCGCAGGTTTTCCGGCCGGCCGCAAGTGGCGCATCGTGCGCGGGGAGCGCGCGCCGAGATTGATGGCAGTCAACATCGACGAGGGCGAGCCCGGCACCTTCAAGGATCGCTGGTACCTCGAGCGCGACCCGCACCGCTTCCTCGAAGGCATGCTGATCGCCGCCTGGGCGGTCGGCATCGCCGCGATCTACATCTACCTGCGGGACGAGTATCACGGCTGCCGTGCGATTCTCGAGGCGGAGCTCGCGAAGCTGCAGGCCAATCCCCCGGTGGCGGGCCTGCCCAAGATCGAGCTGCGCCGCGGCGCGGGTGCCTACATCTGCGGAGAAGAGTCGGCGATGATCGAATCCATCGAAGGCAAGCGCGGGATGCCGCGATTGCGGCCGCCGTATGTCGCCCAGGTCGGCCTGTTCGGGCGACCGACGCTGGAACACAACTTCGAGACGCTGTACTGGGTGCGCGAGCTGCTGGAGAAGGGCGGCGCCTGGTTCGCATCGCATGGTCGCAACGGCCGCAAGGGGTTGCGCAGCTTTTCGGTTTCCGGACGAGTCAGGAGCCCGGGCGTGAAGCTTGCGCCCGCCGGCATCACCGCCCGCGAGCTGATCGACGAATTTTGCGGCGGCATGCAGGCAGGCCACACGTTTTACGGCTACCTGCCCGGTGGCGCCTCGGGCGGCATCCTGCCTGCATCGAAGGGGGATATTCCGCTCGACTTCGATACCCTGCAGCCGCACGGCTGCTTCATAGGCTCGGCGGCGGTGATCGTGCTTTCGACGCGCGACACGGCCAAGGACGCGGCACGCAACATGATGCGTTTCTTCGAGCACGAATCCTGTGGTCAGTGCACGCCCTGCCGTGTGGGTACCGCAAAGGCGAACCTGCTGATGGCGCACGACAGATGGGACCAGCCGCTGCTCGCCGAGCTGTCGCAGGTGATGCGTGACGCCTCGATCTGCGGCCTGGGTCAGGCAGCACCGAACCCAGTGGACTGTGTGATGAAGTACTTTCCGGACGAGCTGGCCTGAGGACAGACGATGAACGCCATCACCCGCGCCGAACGCGCGCAGCTCGCAACACCGACGCTCACCTTCATGTTGGACGGCCGGAAAGTCAGCGGCCGCAGCACCGAGACGATCATCGAGATCGCGGATCGCGAAGGCATCGAGATTCCCCGCCTGTGCTACCAGGCCGGACTCGATGCGGTAGGCAACTGCCGCTCGTGCATGGTCGAGATCGAGGGCGAGCGTGTCCTCGCCGCCGCGTGCTGCCGCGCACCCCAGGCCGGCATGCAGGTGATGACCAACAGCGAGCGTGCGCGCAAGGCGCAGCAGATGGTGATCGAGCTGCTGCAATCGGACATGCCGGAGAAGGACTATACGCGCCACAATGAGGTCGACGATTGGGCGGCACGCCTGGAAGTCGGCAAGCCGCGCTTCGCGCCGCGCCCTGCGGTCGCGCCTGACCTCACTCACGCCGCCATCGCCGTCAACCTCGACGCCTGCATCCAGTGCACGCGCTGCTTGCGCGCCTGTCGTGACGAACAGGTCAACGACGTGATCGGACTGGCTTTCCGCGGACAGCACATGAAGATCGTGTTCGACATGGACGACCCCATGGGTGCCTCCACGTGCGTAGCCTGCGGCGAGTGCGTGCAAGCCTGCCCGACCGGTGCCTTGATGCCCGCGCGCAACGTGGCGCTGACGATTCCGGACAAGAGTGTCAAATCGCTGTGCCCGTATTGCGGTGTGGGTTGCCAGCTGACGTATCACGTGAAGGACGATCACATCCTCTACGTCGAGGGTCGCGACGGTCCCGCCAATCACTCGCGTCTTTGCGTGAAGGGCCGCTACGGGTTTGATTACTCCCGGCATCCACAACGGCTGACCGTACCGCTGATTCGCCGAACTGACGCACCCAAGCGTGGTGAGTTCGTCATGGACCCGAACAACGTCATGCAGGTATTCCGCGAAGCAACGTGGGACGAAGCGCTCGCACTGGCCGGTGGCTCGCTGCGCCGTCTGCGCGACACGCACGGCCCCCGGTCGCTGGCTGGCTTTGGCTGCGCCAAGGGCAGCAACGAGGAAGCCTACCTGTTTCAGAAGCTGGTGCGGCTGGGCTTCGGCAGCAACAACGTGGATCACTGCACGCGACTGTGCCACGCCTCGAGTGTCACCGCGCTGCTCGAAGGCATCGGCTCGGGCGCAGTCAGCAATCCGGTGATGGACGTGACCCAGGCCGAGGTCGTGATCCTCATCGGTGCGAATCCGACAGTCAATCATCCGGTGGCCGCAACCTGGCTGAAGAACGCGATGCGCAGCGGCACCAAGCTGATCGTGATGGATCCGCGGCGCAGCGAGCTGGCGCGCACCGCTTACCGCTTCCTGCAGTTCAAGCCCGACACCGACGTGGCGCTGCTCAACGCGATGATGCACGTCATCGTCGAGGAGAACCTCGTCGATGCCAAGTTCATCGCCGACCGCACGCTCGGCTACGAGGCGCTCGTGGAGAACGTCAAGGGCTACAGCCCCGAGCTGATGGAGCCCATTTGCGGTATTGCTGCCGAGACGATCCGTGAAGTGTCGCGGCTCTACGCCACCAGCCACGGCTCCATGATCCTGTGGGGGATGGGCATCAGCCAGCATGTTCATGGTACTGACAACGCTCGCTGCCTGATCGCACTGGCTCTGATGACGGGTCAGATCGGCAAGCCCGGTACCGGCCTGCATCCGCTGCGCGGGCAGAATAACGTGCAGGGCGCATCGGACGCGGGGCTCATCCCGATGATGTATCCCGACTACCAGAACGTGGACGACCCGGCGGCGCGAGAGCGGTTCGCGAAGGCCTGGAATGTGCCACTGGCGAAGCTCGACGACCAGCCAGGCCTGACGGTGGTGGAGGTGATCAAGGGGATTCTGGCCGGGCATGTGAAGGGCATGTACGTCATGGGCGAGAACCCGGCGATGAGCGACCCCGATGCCAACCATGCGCGCGAAGCGCTGGCCAAGCTCGAGATGCTCGTGGTGCAGGACATCTTCCTCACCGAAACCGCCTACCTCGCCGATGTGGTACTGCCCGCTTCGAGCTTTGCCGAGAAGACCGGCACGTACACCAACACCGACCGCTTCGTGCAGATAGGACGCCAGGCGCTGGAGACGCCGGGGCAGGCGCGGCAGGACCTGCAGATCATCATCGATCTGGCACGGCAGCTCGGACTGTCCTGGTCGTACGGCTCCGGCGAAGCCGCGGTCGCCGCAGTCTTCGATGAGATGCGCCACACGATGCCGAGCATTGGCGGCATTACATGGGAGCGGCTGCAGGCTGAGGACAGCGTGACCTACCCGTGCGAGAAGGAAGGCGACCCCGGTTCCCCGGTGGTGTTCATCGAGTCCTTCCCTACTCCCACGGGCAGAGGCCGCTTCATGCCCGCCGACATCATTCCGGCCGATGAACGCCCGGATACCGACTACCCGCTCGTGCTGATCACCGGCCGCCAACTCGAGCATTGGCACACTGGCAGCATGACGCGCCGCTCCGGCGTGCTCGATGCCATCGAGCCGGACCCGGTGGCGTCACTGCATCCGCTGGACCTGGCGGCGCTCGGGGCGAAGCCGGGCGACCTGATCACCATTGCCTCGCGTCGCGGCAGCGTCAGCCTTTACGCGCGCGCCGATGAGAGCTCGCCTCATGGCGCAGTGTTCGTCGCCTTCTGCTTTTACGAGGCGGCGATCAACAAGCTCACCAACTCCGCGCTCGATCCATACGCCAAGATCCCCGAGTTCAAATATTGTGCGGTGCGCGTAACCCTTGGCGGGTCGAAGCCGGAACAGGCGAGTTTCGGCGGCGGGCAGATTCTGGAGAAGGCGCAGATGGAGGCCTGAGCAGGCGGCGCGGCGCGCTCCGGCGGCTGCGCGACCTCAGCGCCGGGCTTGCAGCTGCTGCAGCTCGTCCAGCGTGTTGGCGTTGAAGAATCCGCTGCCATCCTCGAATACGACCTGGGCACAACGCTGCTGACTGGCCCACAGGCCTACGTTGCCTTGCCCGCTGGCCACGAAGGCAGTCAGGCTATCGCGCACGCAAGTTTTCATCAGACTGAAGACAGGTTGACGCCGCAACACGCCGTCTTCGCGCGTGAAGGCCACCGCCATCTCACTGTCGGCATCGAGCAGACCCCGCATGAGCTGCTCCACCAGGTCGAGCGGATAGTTCGGCGTGTCGCAAGGCACGGTCGCGAGGTACGGGGTCTCACAATGCGCCAATCCCGCCAGCATTCCCGCCAGCGGCCCCGGATAATCCGCAATCTCGTCCGGCCACACCGGAGCGCCCATCGACTCGTATTCCGCAATGTTGCGGTTGGCGTTGAGCATTACCCTGCCGACCTGTAGCGCGAGCCGTCGCAGCGCGTGCAACGCCAGTGGCACGCCAAGATGTTCCTGCAGTCCCTTGTCGACTCCGCCCATGCGGGTTGCGCGCCCGCCGGCAAGCACCAGCCCTGTGATATCGTTGACGTTGTAATTCATGCTGCCAACCGCTCCAGCCCCAAGCCCGGGTCACGAACGCGCAGGGCCGACCATGGACATCGTACCGCCAGTGAAGCGCCCCTGCACATGAGGAAGGCCCCCGCAATGCTGGTGCAGCCCGAGGCGCTGAAGCTGCAGCCCGTGGCCGGGGCTCCGCGGCTCACTGCGGCCTCGTGTGAGCTGACGCGCGAGATCCAGATCGTGGACGAGCGCGGCGGCCACCGGCCGCTGCACATTCCTGCCGAACACGCCCTGACCATACGCCTCGGCGAACGTGAGCTCGTCACGCTGATGACACTTGGAGCATCCCCGGAACTCCTGGTGTTAGGTTATCTGTGTAATCAGCGCCTCATCGACGCTGTGACCGAGGTCGAATCGATTGTTGTGGATTGGGACGCGAACGCTGCCACGGTGACCATGCGGCCGGGCGCGCGCCCTAACGCCATGGAGACCACCCATCGCATCGTGACCACCGGCTGCGGACAAGGCTCGGTATTCGGCGATTTGATGGACGCGATACGCGCGATCCACCTGCCGGCGCCGAGCGCGGCACGCATAAGCCAGGGCACGCTGTGCAGCCTCCTCGAAACCATGCGCCGCCAGGAGAGCCAGCATCGCAGCACCGGCTCGGTGCATGGCTGTGCGGTGTTCTGCGGATCCCGGATGCTGGTTTTCGTGGAGGACGTGGGCCGCCATAACGCGCTCGACACCATCGCCGGGTGGATGGCGCTGCACGGCGTCCCGGGCGGTGACAAGACTCTGTATACCACCGGACGCATGACCAGCGAGATGGTGATGAAGTCAGCCCAGATGGGCCTGCCGATAGTCGTATCGCGCAACGGCGTGTCGGCCATGGGGTATGACGTAGCGAGCGCAGTAGGAATGACTCTGTTCGGCCGCGCGGCCAACGGACACTTTCTGTGCTATGTCGGCGCCGACCGGTTCGATGCCGAGCCGAACGCCGCCCCGCTCACCGCCACGGGTCCTCGAGACCTGAAGCCACGCACCGGCGACAATTGACATCGCTTGCGCGACGCCCGGCTCGCGCGACGACAATCGCGCCGGCGGGCGATCCGGTGCCGGGGTGATCCCGCGCCGGCACAGGCGTGTACCGCCCCGCGACATATGCGCCGCCGTTCATATTGGTAGCGTTGATCCCGCATGCTAGTTTTTCGGGGCTCTGGCGCGTTCGAACCGCATGCGCGAGCGCCAGTCATCAGTGATCCAAACGACGAGAACCGAATGACCGTATCGACTCGGGACGCACTGCTCGCCGCCGTGCTCTGCACCGGTATGAACGGAAGCGCGCTTGCGGAGGATACCGGCGCCCCACCGGTTCAGCCGCAGCCTGGAGCATTGCCGCGCGTCGTGATCACTGGGCAGCGTCCGGCCGACGACAACGACTATCGGGTGGGTACCGTGGACTCTCTCGGGCCTCTGGGCTCGACGCCCATCCTCGATACGCCCTACTCCATCGGCATTCTGCCCGAGGAGCTGATCGAGAACTCGCAGGCCGCGAACTTCAAGGATGTCTCGAAATATCTCCCGCTGGTGTCCTATCAGGAGCAGCAGGGACCGGACATTCTGCGGCCCCAGACGCGGGGCATGCAGGGCGGCAACTTCCAGAACTCGCGCCTGGACGGCCTGCAGATGTTCGTGACCGTGGCGAATGCCATGGAGCAGTTTCAGCAGATCGAGGTGCTCAACGGCGTGTCGGCATCGCTGTACGGTCCCGCCAATCCTTCGGGCATGTTCAATTTCGTTTCCAAGCGCCCCACCCCCTACGTCCTGCGGCGCGTCAGCCTGGCCTACGACAGCAACAGCATCGGCACGGTGCACGTGGATCTGGGCGGCCCCATCGATACGGGCGGCGTGCTCAGCTACCGTCTCAATGGACTGTTCGGCGAAGGTACCGGCTTCGTCGACGGCAGCCACACCAGGCGGGTGCTGGGCAGTCTCGCCGTCGACGTGCGGCCTCGGGAGGACACCGTAGTCGAGCTGAACTACAGCGACTATCATCTGCTCGAGAAGGGCTATCCCGGATGGTTCACCTACGGCGAGAGCATCATACTGCCGCCGGCTCCCGATCCGACGCGCGTCGGCTACGGACAGACTTACGCCGGCGTGGACCTGAGGACCCGCACCGCCAGTGTGCGGGTCAAGCACGACTTCAGCTCGAACTGGCATTTCGTCGTGGGAGCCCTGAACCAGGACGCCTCGCGCGCCATCAACACGCCGGTCAACAACCTGCGCACGAATTCCGGCGACTATACATCTTCGCTCGCCAACGGTTTCGCGCCGCGCTTTATCATGTCGAGCGACATGGCCTACCTCAACGGCACTTTCCAGACCGGCGTTCTGGCGCATGACCTGACGATCGGAACGGCCGGCTACAAAGCCCAGTCGTATGCGGTGAAAACCGCCGCAACCGCGGCCAGCGTGCTGCTCGGTTCCGCCAACATCGACGCTCCCCAAAGCTTCCCATTGCCCGCGGCGGGACTGCCCAACACGCGCCTCAACTTCAATTCGTCGAACAGCTATCAGCAGGGCGTGAACCTCGGCGACACGATTCGCTTCAACGAGCTCTGGGCCACGCGGCTGGGCATCAGCCAGGACTGGTTTCATACCAACAACTACTCCGCCAAGGGCGCTACCCGGCCGGAATATTCCGACAGCGGCGTGAGTCCGACCGCGAGCCTCATCTTCAAGCCGCAGGAGCGCATCTCCACCTACCTCACCTACGCGAGCAGCCTGCAGGCGGGCGATCTGGCCCCCGGCACCGCGGCGAATGCCGGAATCGGTCTCGCGCCCTACCGCAGCAAGGAGGTCGAGGCGGGTTTCAAGAGCTCCCTGGCGAGCATCGACTTCACGGCCGCGCTATTTCGTATCGAGCGGCCCTTCGCCAATACCGATCCGGCCGACAAGGTATTCAAGATTTCCGGCAATCAGGTGAACAAGGGCCTGGAGATCTCGGCGGTCGGTGAGGTCGCCAGCGGCCTCACGCTCTACGGCGGGGTGACGTTGCTGGACGCCAAGCTCGAAGACACCGGCAGGGACTCCACCGACGGCAAGTTGTTCGTCGGCCAACCCAAGGTCAAGGGCAACATGCTGTTGGAGTACCGCATCCCCGGAATTGAAGCGCTCGTGACCAGCTTCGATTGGCAATTCGCCGGGACGCGCGCCGGCAACGACACCAATTCGTTCTTCGCCGCCGGCTACAACCTGTTCGACCTCGGCGCCCGCTACACCTCGCAACTGATGGGCACGAAGCTCACCTGGCGTCTCGCGGTGAACAACCTGACGGACCGGCGCTACTGGTCCACGGTTGCGCCCAGCAACCTCACCGGAACGAATACCGGCAACCTGCTTGGACACCTGGGCCTGCCGCGCACGGTGTTGGCTTCAGGGTCCGTGGACTTCTGAAGCGAGACCTGCAGTGAACGGCCTGCGGTCGCTGATGTTTGCCGCGTGGCTGGCCGGTATCACGGTCGGAGCGCCCTTCGCTCGGCAGCGGCCGTTGGCTCAGGCCGCCCCAGCTCAGGCCGGCCCAGCTCAGGCAACGCCGCAGGCCGCGGCGACCCGGCAGATCACCGACGCTGCGGGCCGGGTCGTGACGATTCCCTTGCGGGTACAGCGGGTAGCGGATCCTTGGCACGCGAACAACGCGATGGTTCTGATGCTCGGGGGGGCTGACAAGCTCGTCGCCACCAGCGCACAGGCGCGCAATCAGCCTTGGCTGCGCAAGCTGTATCCGCGCATCGATCAGGTGCCCGCAGCCTTCAACGCGGCAGGCGAGGTGAACATCGAGACTTTGATCGGTGCGCGGCCCGACGTCATACTCATGGCTTACGACGGATCGCTGCCCAGATGGATGGATGCCATCGATGCGTATCACGTGCCCCTGGTATTGATGCCCAATAGCTCGCTGGCCGGGCTCGAGACGACCGTACGCATGACCGGCGAAGTGCTCGGCGAGCACGAATCGCAAGTGGCCGCACAATACGTGCGTTACTTCGACAACAACATCCGCACAGTCACGCGAATCACGAGCAAGTTGCCCGACAGCGAGCGCCCCAGGGTATTGCATACCTCCTCTGCCGGCATTCTGACCGTCGACGGCCGAGATACGCTCATCGATGACTGGATCCATGTCGCAGGCGGCATCAACGCTGCGGATGTCGTGGGCAACGGGAGGCCCGTGACGATGGAACAGGTAGCTGCCTGGAATCCGGACGTGATCATTGTCGGCACCGCCCCGAACCAGCGCAGCAAGCAAGCAATTCTCGAGGATCCGCGCTGGCAGCAGATCAAAGCAGTCAAAGACGGCAAGGTGTACGTCAATCCGAGCGGCGCCTACCTCTGGGACCGCCACAGCGCCGAGGCGGCTCTGCAGGTGCTGTGGGCTGCGAAAGTTCTGCACCCCGGGCAGTTCGCGGGTGTGGACGTGAGCAGGGAGACCAGACTGTTCTATGCTAGGTTCTTCCACTACAGGCTGACTGACTCGGAACTTAACTCCATCATGAATGCCACGGCGCCTTGAGCAAGCCGCGCACTCTCGCTCTGCTGATCGTGCCACTGGCACTGCTGTATGCCTCGCTGTTCGTGGGCCGCTTCGCCGTATCGCCTCTGGAAGTCGCCCGGATCCTGTTCGCGCAGTTTCTGCCCGTCGCACCCGACTGGCCGAAGTCCATCGAGACCATCGTGGTGGAAATCAGGTTGCCCAGGGCGATCATGGCCATGTGCGTAGGTGCCGGCCTTTCGATTAGCGGCGCGGCCTACCAGGGCATGTTCCGCAATCCGCTGGTGAGCACCGACATTCTCGGTGTAACCGCGGCGTCGGGCTTTGGCGCCGCGGTGGCTCTGCTGCTGTCCAGGAGCGCGGCGGAGCTGCAATGCATCGCCTTCGCGTTCGGCCTGGCAGGTGTCGGGCTGACGTATCTGCTGGCCCGCGTTTACAGGACGACACCCGTGCTGATGCTCGTTCTGTCCGGAATCGTCGTCGCCGCGTTCTTCAGCGCTTTGCTCAGTGGCGCGAAGTACCTCGCCGATCCGGAATCCAAGTTGCCCGCCATCACCTACTGGCTGCTGGGCAGCCTCAACGGGGCATCGGTGCAAGGTCTTGCGATGGTCCTGCCGCCCATCCTTGCGGGAAGCGTGGGACTGCTGCTCGTGCGCTGGAGGCTGAACGTCCTGGCAATGGGCGATGAGGAGGCACGCTCCCTGGGCATCCGGACGGAATGGCTCAAGGGCATCATCATCGTGTGCACCACACTGATCACGGCCGCGTCAGTTTCCGTCTGCGGCATGGTTGGTTGGGTTGGGCTGGTCATTCCCCACGTCGGACGCATGATCGTCGGACCGGACCATCGAGCTCTGCTGCCGGCGACACTGAGCCTCGGCGCCACCTACATGCTGCTCATCGACGACATCGCAAGGACCGCCAGTGCCAGCGAGATTCCTCTGGGGATCCTCACGGCGGTGATCGGCGCGCCCTTCTTCGCCTATCTGCTGCGCAGAACGGGTGGATCGTGGCACTAGCAGAGCCGCTCATCGAAATGCGCAACGCCGCGTTCAGGTATGGCGAGCGCGAGGTGTTCAGCGGCGTGGATCTGGAGGTATTGCGCGGCGAGATGCTGTCCATCCTCGGGCCCAATGGCTGCGGCAAGAGTACGTTGCTGCGCTGCATCGGTGGAGCGCTCGCTCTGAGCAAGGGAACCGTACGCCTCGATGGAACTGACCTCTCGAGTCTGGACGTAACCGCGCGCGCGCGCCGGATCGGCTTCCTGTTTCAGGAGCACATCCCGTCATTTCCCTTTACGGTGCTCGATGTGGTGAGCATGGGGCGAGCCCCGCACTTGAGCCTGTTTGGAGCCCCTTCCTCAAAAGACGCTGCGTTGGCAGAACAGGCGCTC
Organism: Steroidobacteraceae bacterium; assembly: GCA_050738795.1. Lineage (GTDB taxonomy): Bacteria > Pseudomonadota > Gammaproteobacteria > Steroidobacterales > Steroidobacteraceae > 13-2-20CM-66-19. Next base: position 1,565 of record JBOIAD010000016.1, on the reverse strand, counting down.
GACAGGGTGGGCATGCTCTACCTGAAGCACAGGCCCTATACAGCGGTGAGCGGCGGAGAACGGCAGCTGGTGCTGCTGGCACGCACCTTGGCGCAGCAGCCGGACATCATTCTGCTCGATGAGCCCACCGCCCACCTGGACTTCAAGAATCAGGTGCGCTCCTTGAAAACGATCGCAGCGTTGGCCGCGGAAGGCGTGACCCTGATCATGACGACGCATGATCCGAATCACGCGCTGCTGTTTCCGGGGCGCGTGGCCATGATGAATCCCAGCGGCTCCCTCGTGACCGGCAACGCGTCGGAGGTCATCAACGAGGCCACGCTCAGCGCGACTTACGGCATCGACATCGCCGTCTTTTCGTTGCCGCGGCGCGCCGGTCCCGCAGAGCTGCAGTTCTGCAGCCCGTGGTAGAGCCCATGCGCGTCTCACTCGCAGCGCTGTCCCGTACTGCGACGGAGTCTGGAAAGCGCTAAAGTACTGGCGTGTCCGTCACAAAAAACGCCCCGCGTTCCGACTGGCCGCCTGCCGCCGGTGCGACCGCCGGCGATGCAACCCGGATCAGCACCCAGCCTGCCCTCGCTCTGCATCTGCGCTATGCGCTCGAAGCGGGGGAGCAGCGCGGCGCTGACCTCGGCAATCCGCTATTCGAGCTGCTGGCTGCCGTAATCGATGGCGGTTCGATCCGCCACGCCGCACAGGCGCTGGGGTGTTCGTACCGTCATGTCTGGGGCTCGCTGCGCAAGTGGGAGCGCACGCTCGGCGAGCCTTTGCTCATCTGGTCACAGGGTCAACGAGCGCGGCCGACTCAGTTTGCCGAAAGACTGCTCTGGGCCGAGCGGCGCGCGCGCGCGCGCATGCAGCCGCATATCGAAGCACTGCGCTCCGACCTTTCCCGCGTACTGGCGGAGGCGCGCGACCAGCGGCATCAGCTTCTCACCATGCGCGCCAGCCATGACATCGCTCTGCCCATCCTGCAGAAGCACGTGGCCAAGGCTGCCGATCTGCATCTGGACCTTCGATTCCAGGGCAGCGTGGACAGCCTGCGCGCGTTGAATGACCGCCAGTGCCTGGTCGCCGGCTTTCACGTGCCCGCGCTGCGAGGCGCCGCACCCGTATTCGCCAAGGCGCTCAAACCCCTGCTCAAGCCAGGGTTGCACAGCCTCATCGGCTGCTCGCAGCGCATCCAAGGGCTGATGGTCCGTCGCGAACACGCGGCACTCGTTCGAACCTTCCCCGATGTCGTGCGGCAGCGCCTGCGCTTCGTCAATCGTCAAGTGGGCTCAGGCACGCGGCTGCTCGTGGACCACTTGATGTGCGAGCACTCGATCGACCTGAGTGTCCTTCCCGGCTATGACAGGCATACCGAGGAAACGCATGTCGCTGTGGCCGCCTGCGTGGCCAGCGGCCTGGCCGATGCCGGCGTGGGAGTCGAAGCCGCTGCACTGCAGTACGGGCTCCACTTCGCGCCGTTGGTCGAGGAGAACTACTTCCTGGCGTGTCTTACGCCGAGCCTTGCGCACGCTGCCGTGCAACGGCTGTGCGCGGTCCTCGCCGGCGCGGAGTGG
>JBOIAD010000015.1:0-18919 GCA_050738795.1 Steroidobacteraceae bacterium | reverse complement strand
GGAAGGTCAGCTCGTCTTCGCCGACGCACTGCTCGACACGATACGCGCGCAGCTCGAGATTCAAGGCGTCTTCCAGGTTCATCCGCGGCTGCCCTCCAATAGCCATCGGTTCATTTAGCCCAATTGTCCCGGTGGAAGCAACCGGGCGGTCATATCGCACAGTTCAAGTTAGCGGGATGGCCGCTGACCGGCTCAGCCTCACCCCTTGAGGCAGGTGCTCATGAAGGCTTTGCGGTCAGCGCCCTTGAGTCCTTTTGTCCTGGCATCCGCATTGCACTGCTTCATCTTCATCTGCTGAGAATTCAGCTTCGCATCCGCCGCAGCCGGTTGATTTGACAGGCAGGTCTTCATGAAGGACTTGCGCGCGTCCCCGCTGAGGCTCTGCGTCTTCGCCCGGGCGTTGCAATCCGTCATCTTCTGCTGCTGCGAATTGTCAGCTTGTACGGCCATCGATGCGAGCAGCACGGCCGCGGATACGGCGACGATCAGGTTTTTCATGGCAAGCGCTCCCTGGGTGAATGGGTATGAGCGGTCACTAGTCTAAGGCGGCGCATCGGGCATGAGAATGGCTGAGAGCGCCCGCGGGTCCACTGGTTTGACCAGGTGCAGGTTGATGCCCGCCGCCTCCGTACGCCGCCGCTCCGTTTCCTGACCCCAGCCCGTGAGCGCGACGATGCGAATCCGCCGGCCCCAGGAGTGGGTGCGAATCTGCCGGGCAGCCTCTGCCCCATCGAGCACCGGCATCCCCAGGTCCATGAAGATGAGATCCGGCCGGAACAGCTCCGCGAGCTCGACCGCTCTGCGGCCATCGGCAGCGGTCTGCACCTGGTGTCCTTTTAGCTGAAGGAGCAGCGCAAGCGAGGCGGCAGCATCGGCATTGTCGTCGGCCACGAGGATTCGCAGCTTATGCGCCTGAGGCTGTAGCTCGCGGGGGGCGTAGCCGAGATCGACACTGCGGCTATCCCCCGATCGAACCGCTGGCAGGCGCATCGTAAAGGTGCTGCCCTTGCCGGGGCCCGCGCTCTGTGCGGTGAGCTTGCCGCCGTGCATCTGGACGAGGCTGCGCGCGAGAGCCAAGCCGATGCCGAGCCCGCCATCTGAAGGCTTGCGGTCCGTGCGAATCGGGGAAAACATCTCGAAGATCTGCTCGAGCGCCTCCGGAGCAATGCCGATTCCCGTATCGGCGACCGTCACGACGGCTTCGCCACGCTCGCAACTGACGTTCACTTCGATCCGCCCGCCGCGATCGGTGTACTTGGCGCTGTTCGACAGCAGGTTGCTCATCACTTGAGCGAGCCGGTTGGGATCGCCGTCGACCATGACCTGCTCATCGACACCGGTCACGATCAGTTCGTGGCGGAACGCCTCGATGAATGGGCGACACGCTTCCGCGCCCCGCTCAACCACGTCCTGCATCGAGATTCGCTGCCGGCGCAGCTCGAGTGCCCCATGCGTGATGCGGCTGACATCCAGCAGATCATCGACGAGGCGCACGAGGTGACTCATCTGCCGCGTCATCATGTCGATAGTGCGCGACAGTGCGCGGTCCGATGCAGCCATCTGGCGGACGATCTCGATGCCATTGCGCAGCGGTGCCAGCGGATTTCGCAGCTCGTGCGCCAGGATCGCAAGGAACTCGTCCTTGTGACGATCCGCGCGGCTCAGCTCCTCCTCGGCCGTCCGCAGGTCCTGCACCGCGCGGCGACGCGATTTTTCCAGCTCATTGAGGTGGCGCGCATGTGTGAGCAGCCCGGCACAGAGCAGCGCGATGCTCGCGACCGTGATGAGCGTGATTGCGAATTCCGCACCATAAAGCGACTGGGCGGTGCCGATCTGGACGATGCCGGTCAACACGATGAGCACGGACACCGTCCACAGAAGCAGTCGTCTGGTACTGATGGCCCCCACGCTGTCATCGGTCAGCAGGTTCATCCATCCAAGTTCGGGCCGTCGAATCAATATGCCGGCGAACATCACGGCCAGGCAGATGCCCGAATTCAACCCCACGTGCGCGTACAGTCCCATTGCATAGAGCGCATGCAGACTGAACGCATACGCGAGCAACACGGTTATGGCGAATAAAGAGCCCAGGGTAGAGAACCAAACGTAAAGCGCTTCAGGGAGCGGTCGCCGGGCCCAAACGAGGAGCAGGCAGCAGCACCCGAGTGCAATCGCGATCAGGGCGCCGGCCGCCGGCCGCCCCGCCCGCAGGTATTGGCCCGGCTGCTCGTGCTGAACCGCATCGGTAAACAGGAATCCATCGAGTCCCCAGTCCGTATCGAGCGCGTTCTGCCAGAACGTCAGGATCACCACCAGGAGCACGGCGGCCGTCGCCGCGCGCATGATCAGGCTGAAGGGCCCCTGAGGCGCCGTGCTCAGGCCAAGAGACAGCCCGCTGATCAGAAAGCACACTGCCGTGAGGGGCTGAGTCGCACTCTGACCCGGTATCGCGCTCTTGAGCAAAGTTAGGTCGAACGCCCATCCGAGCAGGATGAGTGAAGCCAGGCAGACTGTGAGTACCGCGCAGGCGCGGACGAGCGAGTGGTGGCCGGTCCGGCCGCCCGCGACTGTGGCGGGGAGCGCAGCCGGCGCGCCCGCCTTGACAGAAAAGACCACCATGAGAGACCGGCTCCCCGTTGGATTTGTGTGGTCCCCGTCTGGCGGTCGGCGCGAGGCACGCAAGCTGGCGTGCCATCCGATGCGGATTGCGGATACACGGATCCTAACGGGTTGCGGCCCCGGCGGAAAGAGCCCGGCAGCCAGATTTCACGCGCAGGCGGCATCTAGGGCGCGAATGCCGTCACGCTCTTATAGCCGCTGGCCGCAACCCGGACGCTCTGCCCCGAGTTCACGAGCCACCCTTCCGCGTGGCCAACATCCGCGGCGGCTCCCGGATCGACGACCAGCGCGAAGTCCCGCGAAGAATGAAGATTCGGGTCGCGGAACTCGACCATCAGGGTCAGCTGATTGCGCCCGACGTTACGAAAGGATGCGACCATTCCCTGCCCCATCCACGCCGGCCGAAACGAGACGCGCACCGGCAGCTCCGGCTGGGTCGCTTCCGCCAGCGCGACGTCGCGCGAGGCGAGTGCCGCGTCTTTCTCTTGAACGGACACCTCAGCTTTGGTGAGCTGCTCGCGCAGATCGAGGAGCCTGCGCTCCTGCCCCACAAGCTGCGCCTGCAGGTCTGCGCGCTCTTGCGCAAGCCACTGCGCGTAACCGGCTACGGCAATCCCGCCAAGGACCGCAACGGTCAATGCCGCGATCAGCGCAACGGGCTTGCCCCTGGAGCAGGCTGCCGCGATCTGGGGCTCGTCCATCATGACCCTCTGGATCGAAACGCTCGGAAGACGGAATCTACAATAGCCCATCAGGCGCAGGCAGGCTCAGCGCAGATTGAGATAAATCGCCTTCGCCGCAGAGAGCTGCTCCAGCACATGGGCCTTTTCCGCCGCGTTGTTCCAGTCCGGATAGGCAGCGGTTGCCTCGCTCACCCGGTCGATCCAGGCTGCAAAGAAGCCGGCATCCTGCGGCGAGCGCGGTCTTTGACCCGCGATCTGCACATAAATCGGGCTGGTGGTCGCATATACATAGTTGTCGAGCACGGGATAACGGGCGCCCTGCGTTGCGGCCCGCAGAACGCACCAGCCCGATTGGGTCAGCGCCACCGTGCCGGTGAAAGTCCCTTGTGCTACAGCTTTACGAGCCAGGGAGCGCGCAATCCGCCCATTGCAGATCAGATCCAGATGCTCCACGGGCACGATCGATTGCAGGCGCGCGCTGAATTCGACACTTTTGCGCGGCTGAGCGTAATGCAGCTCATCGCCAATCCGGGCGCCCCCAAGGGTGAATCCAAGCAACGGTCCGTTGGTCGCAAAGGTATGGCCATGTTTGATGGCGTCAAGGAAATCTTCGGATTTGAGCGGACCGGCCGGCACACGCGCATAAACACGATTCATGCCCACAGGCCCGCGCAGCGACGCAAAGTTGGCCATGGCATCGGTGCCACCCGCGGCAGGAATGCGGAAGCCGAGATTCAGGAGGCGGTACCAGACGTCGGCCGTCGAACGATGGTCGCTGAAGCCGACGATCTCCATGTAGTCGACCTTGCCCAGCGCTACATCCACCGGCAATTCGTTGGTCAGTTTCTCCTTTGCAAGATAAGGATGCGGCGGATCGTCGAAAGGGTGCACATAGCCCACCAGCGCGCCCCTTGCGTGCGCGAGGTCCGCGACATCCGCGTTACTGGGGTAAAGACTCGCAGCGGCGGTGTTCGGATAACCCACATATCCGGGGAGAATCACCCCGCCGCCGATATTCAGCAGCCCCAGGTGGCCCCAATAGCTGGTATGGAATTCCTGGCCGTGCACGATGAGGGTGTCGGGCCCGGAGGCCGGATCGAGCTGTCGCCCGTTATAGGCGATATCGGGAAAGCGCTGTTCCTTGTTGACGATCAGCGATTCGACCACGTTGAGATTTTCGGCGCGGGCCTGCAGAGCCAGATGTTCCGGAACGTTGCGATACGCACCGCCGTAGTTCATGTGTACGTGCACATCGCCGCTCACCCAGCGTCCGTCCGCCGGTACGGTCCAGGCGCCAGCGCCGATATCGAGCGTGAGCTGCGTTGTCTGGCCAATACCGGCCTGCAGATGGCGATGCTCCAGGGCATGCTCGAATCCGTGCATGATTTCGACATCGACCGAGCCGGCGGGGAGGTCCAGCACCGCCTCGTCCTGCGCATGAAAGTAATGTGCTTCGAAAGCGCGTTCCTTGCGATCGAAGCCATCGTCCGCATGAATCCAGGCATCCACCGGCGCATGGAAGATTCCCGCGGCATCGGTCACGCTGATGCGGGCGGCGGCCGGCCGCCCGCCATCGCGCAGTGTGATGTGCAGATGGGCCATGGGTTGCAGATAGCGCCGCTCGGTGACTTCAAGGGGTTGGATGACACCCCCGGGGATCGACACGATGTCCAGTTCGGTATTACCGCCGCGGTTTGCGATGAAGGCAATGCGCACGCCATCGGGCGACCAGCGCGGACTGACCTGATCCCAATCCCCGAAGGCGATGGCGATCGCGTCTCCGCCGTTGGCAGGCATGACCCACAGGTTGTGCCATGAACGCCCCACGTAAGAGGCGAACACCATGCGGCTGCCGTCGGGCGAGAAATCGGGCCGCGCCCGCCAATTGGTTTCCTCGTAGTGAATCTCGCGTGCGGCCGCTCCCGCCGCCGCCGGCATGCGCCAGAAGCCTCCCGTGCCGTATATGTGGCCGCGATTGGAAACGTAGAGAATTTCCTGTCCGTCACGCGACCAGACCGGGCTGATCTCATGGTCGTATGAACTGTAGTAGTAACGCGGCAGGTCGCTGGCATGCTCCCCCGTCAGCCGCTGCACGTTGCTCAGCCGCCCGTCGGCGAAGTCCGCGGTGAAAATGTGAAAGCGGCGGTGGTATGCGGTGGAGACGAACACCAGGCGCCTGCCGTCCGGCGAAAACCGCGGCTCGACATTGACCGCGCCGTTCTGCAACAACGGCAGCGTGCGGCCGGTAGTGGTATCGAGCAGCCACAGTTCAATTGCATCGGCTCGATAGGAACTGTAGACGATCCAGCGTCCATCCCCGGACCAATCCGGTTGATAGTCGTACGAGGCTGCGGCCGTGAGTTGCTGCGCAACGCCGGAGCCGAGGCTCTGCCGCCATAACGATCCCGCCATCGAGTAAACGAGTTGCCGCGAATCCGGCGACCACGCCATGCTGCCCGGCCCGCTGGTCAGTTGCGGCAGATACATTTCGCGAAAGTAGTAAGGGTGCGGCAGGTCGATCTGCCTGAGCACCGGCAGGCGCTGGGCGAAGGCCATGGAGCTCGCTGCGCAGATCAACCAGAGGACGAGCGGAATCCGTTTCAGCAGGAGCATCATTTTCAGAAAGTGTGTGCGCAGGCGAGCCGCCTCGTGCGCGACAACCTTACACTGTTCGAAATCGGCTGACCTATGACACTGCGTCCCGCAGAAGCGTGTCAGGCTGCACCATTGAAGTAGAGATCACATTCGATAGATACATTAACATATTGATATTATTATACTAATATGCACTGCGCTTGACCCTTGAGAAAGCACTCGGGCGCGGCTGGAGTGATCGGAGCGGCGAGCGCTCCCTGCGGCGATGCCGAGCGCGGCTCGACCCACCGAAGTCCCCCCGGGCATCTGGATTGATCCATAATCGCGAGCGTCGATGCGAGGGGGATCCAGGTACGTTCAGCGCAGCAGGAGCCTGGTGCAGCTGATGCAGGGGGGTGATGATTGATCAACGACTCATCGGCCAGCGAGGCCATTGCCACGGACCGGATGCCTCGCGGCATGCCCTTCATCGTCGTCAACGAGTTCGCGGAGCGATTCTGTTTCTACGGCATCAACGCGATGCTGGCCCTCTTTCTGGTGCAGTTCCTGCGCTTCGGGGAAGCCGAGGCGACCACCTGGGCGTCGCTGTTCAAGTCCGGCGCGTACTTCTTCCCCTTGCTGGGCGCGATCGTCTCGGATGTCTTCTGGGGCAAATTCCGCACCGTCCTGGGGTTCTCGATCGTCTATGCCTGCGGCTGCATCGTCCTCGCAATGAGCCACGGCTCGCACGTCCTCGCAATCGGCCTGTTCCTGGTCGCCTTCGGCACCGGCGGCATCAAGCCCTGTGTCGCGACCAACCTGGGCGACCAGTTCACCAGCGCGAACCAACACCTGATCGAGCGCGCCTTCAGCCTGTTCTATCTTTCGATCAATGCCGGCTCCACGATCTCGATTCTGCTGTGCCCCTGGCTGCTGCCGAGATACGGACCGGGCGTCGCCTTCGGCACGCCGGCGGCCATGATGCTGCTGGCGACCACGGTGTTCTGGCTGGGCCGCAAACGTTTCGCCGTGGTCCCGCCCGCCGGCAAGGTGTGGCTGAAGGAGGTCTTCGGCCCGGTGGGACTCAAGACGGTCGCGAATCTTTTCGTGATCTACCTGTTCATCGCCTTTTTCTGGTCACTGTGGGACCAGAGCAACGGCACGAGCTGGTCGCTGCAGGCGCGCTCGTCGCTGATGGACAAGAATCTCGGCTTCGGCATCACGCTGCTGCCCGCGCAGGTGCAGGCCGTGAACGCCGTGTTCATTCTCATTCTGGCGCCCCTGTTCAGTTACGTCGTCTATCCGCTGTGGTCGAAGCTCTTCGAAGTCACGCCACTGCGCAAGATAGCCGTCGGCCTGTTCGTCACCGCGAGCTCGTTCCTCGTCATCGCGTGGATCGAGTCGCGAATACAAAGCGGACACGTCGTCAGCATCTGGTGGCAGGTTCTGGCGTATGCCATCGTGACTACGGGCGAAGTGCTGGTCTCGATCACGGGACTGGAGTTTGCGTACAAACAGGCCCCGCTCACCATGAAGAGCTTCATCATGGCGCTGTTCTACCTCTCGGTCAGCATCGGCAACCTGTTCACCGCCGCCGTGAACCACTACATGGTGCGACCATTGACCGCCAGCTCGATGGAAGTCGGAGCGCAAACCTGGGTGCACGTGAGCAATGCCGGCGCCATCGTCGAAGGGCAGAAAATCGACTTTGACGGCAAGACCGGCGTCTACGTCGTCAGGGCCAACGGTTCAACCGAGCCGCTCGGCGGCACCTTCCTCGTCGAGTCGGTCGATACTCCCCACGGCCGTGTGAGACTGATGAATGCGGAGGACCGTTCCCCCACCGTCAGCCGCGGCAGCTTCGATACGCAGCACGCGGAAGTATCGACATACGCCCTGGTCGGTCCCGCGTACTTCATGTTCTTCGCCAAGCTGATGGGCGCGGCAGCGGTGTTGTTCATCGGCGTAGCGTACTTCTACCGGGAGCGTACCTACGTCCGGACAAACGCAGTAACCGCTTCTTAGAGCGGGCAGCAGGAACCTTACGAGGGTTCGGAACAGGGTTACGGCCTGACACTGGTTTTGCCGCCCAGATCTACGGGCTCGTCACTGTCGAGCCGATGCTCAGGCTGGAGTTTTCCGCTGCCTCCAGGAACCCTTTGCCTGTCCCGCGCATTCCCCCAGGGGTGACGAGGATACCGTCCCTTCCGCGAGGCGATCTCATACACAGATGAAGAGTGCGAACCAAAGGTGAGATTCACTGTCGTTGTGCGTCGGCTGCGTCATCTGGCGCTTGTGCTTCTCGCTTTTTGCTCGCACGCCGCTCTCGCCCAGACCCCCTCGCCGCTCCAGGAGTGGCAGTACTCGGGCGGCGTCATTCTCTCCAGACTCTTCGAACCGAATCCTCCTAAATGGCGTGTGATAACGGGCATTGCGGCGGAAGCGCAGCCCGTCTACGACGGCTCACGAGCCTCCAAGCTGCAGGGAGGCCCGGTAATCAATATTCAGTATCGCGACATCGCATTCGCGACCACCGGGGACGGCATCGGGTACAACTTCCTGCACGGTGATCATTACCAGGTCGGAATCGGCATGACCTACGACTTCGGCCGCCGCGAGAAAGACGACTACGCGAATCTGCATGGCATGGGCGATATTTCCGCGGCGCCGGTCGGCAAGCTGTTCGCCTCGTGGGTCTTGTCGAGGAAATTCCCCATGATCCTGCGCGTCGATGCCCGGCAGTTCATGGGGGGCGCGCAGGGCCTGGTAGGCGATGCGGGCGTGTACATACCGCTGCCCGGAAGCTCGAAGAAGTTCGTGATGTTTGCCGGACCGTCCATCACTTTCGGCACTCGCCACTATCTGCAGACGCTCTACGGTGTGACGCCCGTACAATCGCTGGCTTCAGGGCACCCCGTCTACGAGGTGCTTCACGGCGGCACCAGCGCAGCCGGTGTGGGCTTCAGTGCCACCAAATTCATCACGGACCATTGGCTTTTCAACGTGGATGCCGCGATCAACCAGATCAGGGGAAGCCCGGCGCACAGTCCGCTGGTGGAAAGAAGAACCCAACGCGTCATTGCATTGTCGGTCGACTACCATTGGTAGCGGTCCGCGGGCACCCGGCATGACCATGGCCTGATCACGCGGCCCTCACTTGCCGCAGGAACCCAATCAGCAGCCTGTTCACTTCCTGTGCCTGCTCTTGCTGCACCCAGTGCCCTGCCCCATCGATCAGATGAACCCCACGAAGCTGTGAGCAGGCGCCGTGTTTCATCCTCTGCAGCGCACCCGGTGTCTGGTATACCCCCCAGTCGCTCGCTCCCGCGATGAAACAGGAAGGTACATCGAGCGTGCGCCCCGCGAAGCTGTTGAGCTCCGCCCAATACTTATCGTCGACCAGGACCCGGTACAACTGCAGTCCGCCCTGGAACCCCGTCCTGCGATATTCCGCGCTGTACACCGCCAGCTCCGCCTCCGGCATCCATTTGCACGCAGCGATCTGCGCCTCGGTTGGCATCTCTGCCGCCACGGTTTCGGCCATTCCCTTGTCGAGATCCATGATGTAGTAGCGGGGCATCCTGGCAAGCTCGGAAGCCGCCCAGGACTTCAGCGCAAACGGCTTATTCCCTTTCCAGTCCGCGCTTTTGAAGTGATAGTTGGCGCGCAAAAAGTCATGGACGCCTTGCGGCGCGTGCCACATGTTCTCGTTGGCGTCGCGTGTGGCGCAGTACCGCTGATAGTGTTTGCGTGGAGGGTGCAGCGCAGCCAGCGCCTCGTCGAGATCGACTTCGGGTGTTTGCTCTTTTGGCGCATTCGCGGTGTTCAGCGGCATGGCCCGTATACCGCCAAAAGGACCGCTCATCAGCACCACGGACCGGAAGACATCCGGGCGCACGAGCGCGCAATAGGCCGCCATCTGGCATCCCCAGTCATGCCCGACGACCGCCGCCACATGGTCATGTCCAAGGGCATGGACCAGTCCGAGGGTATCACTCACATGGTTCAGGTAAGAGAACGGCAGAGGGTCCTCGTCGAACCTGACATCCGTGCCGGAGCTGCGCCCATAGCCGCGCATGTCCGGTGCAATCACATGAAAGCCTGCATCCGCCAGCGGCAGCAACTGCTTCCTCCAACAATACGCAAGCTCCGGAAAGCCATGCAGCAGCACTACACACGGCCGTCGCCCGGCTTCGAACCCGGCCTCGAGAACGTGCATCCTGGCGCCATTGTTGTTATCGATATAGCGCGATCGTATCCCCAGAGGCAGCGTGTCCTTGCCGTATGCAACGTCTGCGTTTTTCGCCACTGAAACTGACCTATCGACAGCCGCTCGGCCGCGGTCCTCGTGCGATCCGGCCAGGTTCGAGGCGATTGCGGAATGAGCCAGCAACGCGCCGGCCGCTTGCAGGAGACGCCGGCGAGTGCTGCGTGCGAAATGCGCCGGACCTGTCACGGTCGAACGTGCTGTGGCCAGCGTCTCGCCTTCATGCTTCGACCCGAGGCGCTGCGCCTGCGGGCCTCAATCGGAAGTCGTACCTAACTGTGTAAAATGGTGTGTCCATGCGCTCGCCGTTGGGGCCCACTCCCGCAGAGTGCCGGTCGAATTGCGCCACGAGCGACTCCTTCATCCCGAACACGGCATCGGAATCCAGGTATTGGCTCCCTGCAACGAACAGGTGGGTAGTCACCGGCAGGTATCCGGGCGCCGAGACGATCATGTGTATGTGGCCGGGGCGATACGGATGCCGCCCCATCTTGCGCAGCATCCTTCCGACCGGCCCATCGGTCGGAACCGGATAGAACGTCGGCTTGAGCGACCAAAACCAGTAATGCCCTTCTGTGTCGGTTCGGATCCTCCCGCGCGCCTTCATGCCCATCTCTCCGGGCATCTGCATGTCATAGTTACCTTCGCCGTCCCCTGACCAGATATCGAGCAGCGCATTCTCCAGCGGCAGGCCATCCACGCTGAGCACGCGCCCGGAATAGAACGTGGGCTCGCCCCTCACTCCCTCGGCAAGATTGCTACCGCGCGGCAGTTCGGGAGCGCCCTCCCAATAGAAGGGTCCCAGGACCGTCGATTCGACGCTGCCTTGGTCCGCGGGATGGTTGAGTGTGATGACCAGCACCGACACGCCCAGCGTGTCCGACAGGAGGATCAACTCCTGGCGCTTGTCCGTACAGATCTTGCCAACATCAGTGAGAAATTGAATGGCCGTGAGCCATTCGGGCTCCGTCAGTCTCACGTCGCGAACGAAGTCGTGAAGATGCGTGACCAGCGACGTCATGACGAGCTTGAACCGCGGGTCGTCGCATTCGGCCAGCCGACCGACTACAGCCTGCGTAATGCTCTTCTCGTTAAACTCACGCATGGTATTCACCTATGTCGGGCAGGGCGCGCACTGCCCGACACAGTGGCTGTGGCTGCACCTCCTGTCAACGGTACGTGTTGTTCGACTTGTGATCCCCCGCCAGCCACCGCTTCAGTTCCCTGCGCGCATCCGCTCGCCGTTCGCGCGCGATCGTGTCCACTTCGGGAGTATCGAGCGTGAATTCAAGGATCAGCCCGTTGGGATCCGTTACGTAGACGGAGCGGCAATAGCCGTGCTCCAGGACGTAGGTATTCGGAGGCTTGATGCCGGCAGCGGCAATGCGCTTCTCGATGGCGGCCTGCGTCTGCGCGTTAACGGCGAGAGCGATGTGATGAAAGGGCGATGCAGGCATCTCCGGCCCAAATTCCTCCTGGTCCTTCGGATCCTCGAACTGGAAGAACGCCAATGCGCCGCTGTCGGCCATTTCGAAGAACGTGTGGCAGTATGTACGTACCTTGCCGAACAGCTCGTCTGACTCGCACCAGGTCGCGACGAGGGGCATGCCGATGACGTCCTCGTAGAACTGGCGCGTCTTCTCCTGATCGCGCGTGACGTAGGCGTTGTGATGCAGCCGGATCGGAAGGTTGCGTGACTGGGCCATAAGGCTTTTTCCCCAGCATCAGAACTTGAAGCTGAAATCAACTCCGTAGCGGCGCGGCAGTGCTCTCCACAGAAACCCGCCCGCGGAGAACTCGGCATCATACCGTTTGTTGGTCAGATTCTTCGACCAGGCGGTCACCGACCATCGGTCGGTCTCCAGGCCGGCGCGCAAGTCGACCAGGTTGACCGGATCGCGTGAGGTCACATTGTACGGGTCCCACCAGGTACGGCCGATTTGCTGATAGTCGAGGCGCAGTGTCCCGTTGAGTCCGGCGGCGAGAGGCTGGCGGTACTGGAAGCCGGCGCCGACGGTGCTCGTCGTTAGCAGTGGCGGCTTGTTGCCCACGACCGTGGGATCTTCCATACCGGTGATCTTGCCGTCCGTATAGCCAAAGTTCGCATACAGGTCGAGCCGGTCGGTCGCCCGCGCTGTCAGCTCGAGCTCCAGGCCCTTATAGGTGGCATCGAGATTACCGAGGTTCTGGGTCGAGGTTGTTGCGTCGAAGTAGAAGAAATAGCCGTTGGTGGACTTGGTGTGGTAGAGCGCCAGATTCGCGTTCAGGCGCCGGTTCAGGAACTGGCTCTTCGCGCCCACCTCATACGTATCGGCCACCTCGGCGTCGAACAGATCATGAACGCCGAGGTGCCCGCTGGCTTGCGCGACCGCGCCCACGCCGGTCTGGTTGAAGCCGCCGCTGCGAAACCCGCGGCTCCAGCCGCCGTAGAGGGTCAGGTTATCGGTTGGCTTGTAGCGCAGTGTAGCCTTGGGCTGTGCCTCCGACCAGGTGTGCTCGCGCACGTCACCGCTGCGCACCCCGGAGGAAAGTGTTGCAGCGGGCAGAAACTGGTTCGGCGTGTCGGTGGTGTTCCGGCGTGAATCCTCGTCATAGCGGATCGCCGCATCGAGCTCGAACTGCTTGTTGAACTCGTAGATCGCATCGCCGAAGACCGCCCACGCGTTGTTGTTCTGCGAGTCGGAGAGGAACGTGACGTTGGTATTGGTCGCGAACGGATTGGCCGGATCGATCAGCGGGTTCTGATAGACGCGCGGAACCCCTGCTCCCCGGTCCACGATATTGTCGGTGGAAATGAACCGCTCCGTGTGCACGTAGTATGCCCCCGCGATCCACGAGAAGCCGCTGACTTTGTTTGAGGTGAAACGCAGCTCCTGGCTTTCGGTCGTCACGTCGATGAATTGGCTCTGGCTCTCATCGAACGTTCCGCCCAGGGAAGGCGGCACAAACGTGAAGAAGCTGTTATACGCGATGGACGTGCCGACAGGCCGGAAATCGAAGGCGTCTCCGGTATCGATTTCCTTGGTGTGGTTGTAGTCCGAGATCGCCGTGAACGTCCCGAATCCGGGGTTGTAGTCGAGCTTGAGCGCGGTATCCGTGACGTCGCGGTTGTCCGTGCCCAGATTGTTGTCCTGGATCGGACTGGTGACGTCGTTCGCGTTCGGCGGCGTCGTGAAACTGCTGAAGACGTTCGACTCGTCGTCACGCGGAATGACGTAGTAGTAAGCGGTCGTCTCAACTCGATCGCGGAACACCCGCAGGTCCGCGCTCCATTCATCGGAGGGTTTCCACAACAGCCGCAGCCGCCCGGAGTAGTCCCGATACGGGTCGGCCTTGCGGTCGAGATACGTGTTCTGCAGAAAGCCGTCGGTGTTATAGAAGTTGAACGAGGCGCGATACCTCAGCGTCCCGGCCGTATCGATCGGACCACTGACCGCCAGCTGAGCCTTCTCGGACACGCCGTTGCCGATGCCGACTTTGCCGGTCCCTTCGAAATGATCCGAAGGGTCCACGGTGTGGATGATGATTGCGCCGCCGATGGCGTTGCGGCCATAGAGGGCACCTTGCGGACCCTTGAGCACCTCGATCTGCTGAATGTCGGTCAGCTGCTGGTCGAACTGGTAGGGGTTGGTTTCCAGCACGCCGTCGACCAGCACGGCGACCGAAGGCTCGCTGTTGCGTGCCTGCGAGATTCCGCGGACGGTGATGAAGGAGTTGCCGACGTTTTGCACCTCGACCAGGGTCATGTTCGGCACCATCGCAACGAAGTCGCGGGGGCTCTCGATGCCCGCGGAGTGAATCTGCTGAGCCGTGAACACGTCCACCGTGATCGGCACGTTCTCGAAGGTCTCGTCGCGTTTGCGCGCGGTGACGACGACCTCTTCAAGGGTCACAGGCTCGCTTTGGGCCTGGACGGATTCGGCATAAAGGCCGATTCCCAACAAGCCAGCCACAGCTGACAGGATTCGGCGCGTCGGACTGAACATGTGAGACCCCCCTCTTTCCAGTTCTTAAGAAACGGCTCCCGCCGGGCTCGATTCGCGCGCGCTTTGCAGCTGCGTGCGCACGATCTGCGCACCGGCAACCATGGCCTTGAGCTTGCCGAACGCAACCACGCGAGGCAGATACTTCATGCCGCAGTCCGGTGCGATCAACAGATTGGCCGCATTGACGTACGGCAGCGCTCGACGGATGCGCTCTGCCACAAGCTCGGGCGATTCAACTGTATGACTGGCAAGATCGATGACCCCGAGGATGATTTTCTTGCCCGGTAGCGTTTTGAGAACGGCACAGTCGAGGCCCGACTGCGCTGTTTCGATCGACACCTGCGCGCAGCGGCATTCGCTGAGCTCGGGAAGGAAGGAATAACCGGACGGCCGCACGTGAATGATGGCAGCGTAACCAAAGCAGATGTGCACCGCCGTTGTCCCGACGATGTTTTCCAGGGCCCGATTCACGGCCGTCAGCCCGTACGCGCGCGCCTCCTCCGGCCGCGCCTGCATATAGGGCTCGTCGATCTGTACAACGTCGGCACCGGCGTTGAAGAGGTCACGGATTTCGTCGTTCACGGCTGAGGCGTAGTCCATCGCTGCCTGTTCGCGACTGCCTCCGTAGTAGTCGATCTGCGCCTGCTGTGCCATCGTGAACGGGCCCGGCACCGTCACCTTTATGCGCCGCTGCGTATGACGCCGCAGGAACTCAAGATCTCTCACGCCGACTTGATGGCGCCGCTTGATCTTTCCGGCGACGCGGGGCACGGGATTCGGATGTCCGCTGCGATCCAATGCGGTACCGGGATTATCAAGGTCGATACCCTCGAGAGCGGTCGCAAAGCGGTTCGAGTAGCTCTCGCGCCGCATCTCTCCGTCGGAGATGATGTCGAGACCCGCATCCTCCTGGGCCTTGATGGCCATGATCGTAGCGTCGTCCTGGGCTTCCGCCAGGTAAGGCTCAGGGACCCGCCACAATTCCCGCGCACGCACACGCGGCGGGAAACGGCCGGCGAGGCGCTGGCGGTCGATCAGCCAGTCCGGCTGCGGGTAGCTTCCGACCAGTGTTGTTGGAAACAGCATCGACATCCGCCTCGTGCTCCGTCTCGTCAGAGGTGTTTACCCACAGCCGCGAGCCGGCCAGGTTTCCCCCCGACCCAGAACTGCGCGGATTGCTTCGCCGTGCTGATCAAGAAGCGGTGCGGCGTACACCGATTGCGCACGCGAACCGTCGAACTGCACGGCCGGGCGCACGGCGTGAGTCGCTGTATGCGGCAACTCGACCGGCACGACAATCCCCAGATGCCCAACCTGCGGATCGCGCACGACATCATCCATTCGATTGACGGGCGCATAGGGGACATCCTCGGCCTGTAGACGCCGTACCCAGTGATCAAGAGGTTGCCGCGCGAAACGCGCGCTGAGTTCCAGCCGCAAAGTCTCGTATTCGGCAATGCGGCGCTCGCGTGGATTGAACCGCGGATCGCTTGCCAGCTCGGGTGCCTCCAGTGCGGCGACCAGGCCTTGCCAGAACTTCTCGAGCGATGACAGGTGAATGGCGATCAGGCGATCATCGGCGGTGCGCAGGATATAGGCCTGAGCCAGGCGCGGTCGGTCCGCCGACGTGGGTGTCTGGCCCAGAGCGAAAAAGGCGGCGAATGGCTCGACCGCGAAATGCGTCATGGCCTCCAGCATCGACACCTCCACATGACAGCCGCGGCCGGTTCGGCCGCGTTGCACCAGAGCGGCGAGAATTCCTTGCGAGGCGTATAGGCCCGTAATTGCATCCGCGAGCGCCGGCCCCAGGAATTGCGGCCGCTGGTAGTCAACGACCACACTCAGAAAGCCGCTCAGCGCCTGCGCGACCGAGTCATAGCTGGGCCGGTCCACATACGGGCCACTCGATCCAAAGCCGCTGATCGAGCAGTACACCAGGCGCGGATTGAGCTGCTGCAGCCGCTCGACCCCGGCTCCCAGGCGATCCGCGGTTCCGGGTCGGAAGTTCTGTATATAGACATCTGCCTGGCTTATCAGCCCATCGAACAGTGCGCGGTCGCTCTTCAGCTTCATGTCCAGGGCCAGACTGCGCTTGTTGCGGTTATAGGCCTGAAAGTGCGGCGAGTACTGTCCCCCGTGGTAGGCGCGGTAAGGGTCGCCGTCAGGGCTTTCGACTTTGATCAGATCGGCGCCGAGATCAGCGAGCATCATGCCCGCGCACGGCCCGGTGATGAACGTGCCCTGCTCGACAACGCGGACGCCTGCGAGAGTGGGTTGCATGCTCTTATTCACCCTCAGGCATCCTTGCTCGGTTGGAATTCAGGAGGTAGTTCGCCATCGTAGTCGATCGCCTGCTCGGCAGCGTGCGACAGCACGAAACCAATTCCACGCTGCTGCTCCTCCAGCAGGTGGGCGACGAGGCCAGCGGTTCGGGCCAACAGAGGCACGCCCTTGAGAGCCAGAAGTGGAAAGCCCGCGTCCAGCAACACGGCCGGAATCGCTCCGGAGACGTTGAGCGTCAGAGGCCGGCCGATCAGCTGTGGCAACAGCTTCTCGACAGCGGTTGCGATCTCAACATGCCGGCCGGCGACGCCGGCTTCAGTGGCGACTTCAATGAGACGACGGGCGCGCGGATCGAAGCTCCGATGCAGAGGGTGACCGTACCCTGGAATTGCCCGCTTCGCCTGCCGGTACTCGCGCACCACCTCGGTGATGGTGTCCTCGGGATTCGCCGCACCCGCGTCCCGTTGGGCAATTGCTGCGAGGAAATGACCCGCGGCTTCAGCGGAACCCAGGACAACAGAGCCACAGCCGAGTATCCCTGCCGCGACCGCACCCTGCAGAGCCTCAGGGGCAGCGGCGAGTGTCATGCGCGACACCTGCACGCTGGGCACAAGACCGTGTTCCGCGATGGCGACCAGCGTCGCATCAAGCACACGCCTCTGCGCCGCAGAGGGCAGCGATCCGGTCACCAGCAGCCAGAAATGCTCCGTGAAGTTGATCGAGCCGATCAACTCACGCGCAAGGTCACGCCCCCGGACGAGGATGGTCTCCTCATTCGAGGTTGAAATCGCCGAGCTGTGCCGGTCCTGTCGCCCGATTTTCACGCACCCCCCTGACGGAACATTTCGTATAGCGAAATGTCCGTCGTTAGACGAAACAATGGTGGACTCCGAGCCGCTGCGCCGTCAAGTGAACGGCATGGCCGCTTTCAGCATTTCGGATATCGAAATAAGCTCCAGCACTCGGCCGTGCGGGTGCCTCAAAGGCCAGCGCCTGCGCCTTCGTCAGCGTCGAGGGTTACTCCGATCTCTTGGAGCGGCATGGCGAGCCCGGTTTTTCGGCTCGGAATAGAGCCGAAGAAAATCCTCGGTGGCTTTTGTGACTCGGTGATCAATTTCCGTCGTGTCCGGTGCCTCGCGTACACGCAGCAGTACGCTCACCATCAGATCACCAAAAAGCAGCGCGAGGTAACGGCCGCCCATTTCGGTCGGGTCACCCGCACCGATCAGCCCGGCAGACTGCGCCTGCACCAAGATGTTGTGCACAGCCGTGCGTGTCAACTGGCGAGCAGTCTCGAGCGTCAGGGCCACCTCCGGCGCCCGTTGCGCCTCCATAATTGCGAGCCGAAAGACGGCCACCACCACAGGATGGCTGACCTCACGCAGGACAGTCGCGCCGAGCTTGGAGAGCACGGCCACGAGCTCTTCACGATTGCACGGCGGCGGCAGCTCGGTTGGCAACCGCATGCGTCCTGCGCGATCGGCGATGCACGCCGCGAGCATCGCTTGCTTGTTGCCAAACAGCGCATACAGCTCCCGCTTTGATACTTGAGCACGCGTCGCGATCTCCAATGTGCTCGCCTCGGCATAGCCGAGCTCCATGAATGCCTCCATCGCCGCGCACAAGATCCGCTCGCGCGCCGGCTGCGGACCGGATTCGACGCTCGCTTGCTTCTTCACGAAAACCTCTTGCATCGGTACCAGGGGGTACCGTAGTATGGTCCCGTCGGTACTGAATGGTACCACATTAATTGAGCGCAACCTGAGCGGCCCAAGGGAAGGCTTCCACGATGGCTAATGCGTTGGCAACCGCAATCTCGAATACCACCTCAATCAGGCAGGCTTTACTCACTCGGACTGGATCAACTGGTTCGCGGCGGGGCGCGGCCGATCCGCTGCGACACCTGTTGCGCGCGAGCTTTGGTAGTTGCGCGGCTACGCGCTCGACCAACAGGACCCGATCAGCCGCCATTCGATTTTTCTGCGGGCCGAGTGGAGCCTCATCAACTTTATCACGACTAGTACGTCGTTCCATTAAAAGATTTACGTTCAAATCATTTGGAAATCAAAGTTCTTCCACTGGAAGCGCACCGGATGAGCGTTCATTTCTTCGATGCCTTTGAGGATTCGCTGGCGCAGTTCCTCGAGCGAGGTGACGCGGATATGGCGCAGGAAGCTGCGCGCCATCTTGGAGAAGGAGGACTCAACGAGGTTGAGCCACGAGCCATGTTTGGGCGTGTGGATGTATTCGAAGCGGCCGGGCCGAGTGGCCAGGTAAGCCATCGTCTCCTTGGAGATGTGAGCGCTGTGATTGTCGAGCACCACACGGATCACGGCCTGGCTCGGATAGTGCTGGTCCAGCCGATGCAGCAGCCCGATGAACTCGACACTGCGGTGGCGCGACTCGACGTTCGCGATGATCTCGCCGGTATGCAAGTCCAGCGCCGCGATGATCGACAAAGTGCCGTGACGAACATACTCGTGATCCCGCCCGATGCCGGCGTGCTT
>JBOIAD010000014.1:0-19935 GCA_050738795.1 Steroidobacteraceae bacterium | reverse complement strand
TCCACGGGAGAACTTGGGTGGGGAACGAGTGGTGTTCCTGGACTTCTTGCGCCACGTCACCACTGGAAACACGGCATCTAGGTAGTCGCGGCCGAGGCGCGAAGACAGCGCGGGTATCAGACTGGGGTATGGTGTAATCCGGCGGGTGAGAGAGCTTGAGGAAACAGGGCGTTGCGGTGGTGTTTCAACTCCGGCCGGGGCTCACACCCGGACCATGAACCGGTCAAAGATTTGGGCGCGTGTTGGGGTAAGCGAGTGAGGTACGACCCTCTCCGCCCACCAGTCGGGGGTACGTTACCCAACGTCCATTGTCATCAACGCGACGACATTGCGGCGCCAACGACCCCGGCCCGCATGGTCGCCCCATACTCACGTCCGGACGATCCACTGCAGGTCGTTTCTGGAGAACTCGCGCCAGGCACCTTAACTTCTTCCGAGCGGCGGGGTTCGGTGTACGACAGACTGCATCACGAACGCGCCGGTGATGCTGAAGCCGTGGAGATCGTCCTGGACAGCGAGACGTTCAGCGAAGACCAGCTCTTGTCATACGGCAACGGTACGGCAACGGGAGCAATGATTGAAAGCCGGCTAGGGGCGCGGTTCTGCAGTAAGTCATTGATCTATTGGCTCCCCGGGTTGGAATCGAACCAACGACCAACGGATTAACAGTCCGACGCTCTACCGCTGAGCTACCGGGGAACACGGCAGGATGCGAAGGCCGCGAATCTTGCGGAACGAGGGCTGGATAGTCAAGGAAGCGTGGCTGGCGTCGCGATCGGCCGGGCGATCGGTTGGGCCGCCGGGATCAGAACCTTCACGGTTTCGCCGAGCAAATCCGGCCCGAAATTACGGATCCGCTCGAGGAAGGTGCCCGATACCTCGAAGCCGCGCGCTACCAGCAGCGTGCCCATTTGGGTGCGCACGTCCTGCATGATGACCATGCCCGGGATCACCGAGCGCAGCGCGATGTCGCGCAATTCGCTTCCGCTCGCTCCTGCGCCGAGGTACGCAGCGAATTGCTCGAGCAGCGGCGCGCCGAACCGCGAAGCGTGGCGCCGCAGAGTCTGGATGGCGACATCCACCGGGTGGCCCTGGGTTACGAGGCTGTCGTATTCCAGCACGAGGCCGAGGATGCGCGCGCCCGTCCCAACGGTTCCGTCGCCGAGGCGTGCGACTTGTTCGTCCGCCCCGTTCAGCGCTGCGAGAATCTGAATCACGGATTCGAGACGCGGTATGTTCTCCAGCAGACTCATAGCGACGTCGGGCACTCCGCTCGCGAGCGTCTTCTCGTCGGCCGTAAGCTGCTCGCCGTAGTACAGTTTCTCGACGAGCTGCGCGGGCAGGGACAGGTAGCCGAGCTGGGAGAGCATCGCCGCCGCCTCGAGCTGCCAGTAGTCCTTGTGGTTGAGCGAGTCCGCGAACTCGATCGCCAGGCGCTTGAGCCGCCCCGCTCGGCCGAAAGCGACCGGATTGGTGATGGCGAGCACATCGGTGAGCGCCTTGATGCAGCCGATCAGGGTCTCCTTCAGGATCGAGCGCTCGGTCCTGATGAGCCGATGCTGCAACACGCCGGCCTCCACCGCAGTCCGCAATTGGTCGGGCGGGCAGGGCTTGGTCAGGAAACGAAAGATCTGCGCCTTGTTGACCGCGGCAATGGCAGCGTCGCGTCCGGGCTCGCCTGTCAGCAGTATGCGCGTGGTATCGGGGTAGAAGCTCATCACGCTGTGCAGCAGCACGGCGCCATCCATGCCGGGCATGCGCATGTCCGAGATCACGACCGCGGCACCGCCGATCTCCTTGAGCTTCTTGAGGGCTTCACTGCCACTCAGCGCCGTATGAACTTCGTAATCCTTGCGAAGATGCAACACGAGGCCTTCAACGACCCGGGCCTCGTCGTCCACGCAAAGTACACGGGGCGCATCCTGTTTGCTCATTGTGAAACCTCTTCCAGCTCGGTTGTCTCGGCAACGCGACGTTGTGCCTCGGTCCAGTCGAACGGCGCCTTGACGCAGGTCAGGTAACTCTCATCGACTTTTGAATCCGGCGGCGCAGGCAGATCGAACGCGCTGGAATCGTCCTCGGGGACGAGGGAATGTGCAATTGCCAAGGCGGCCAGAACGTCGAAATCCGTCTGCGCAACTCGACGCGGCTGATGGTGGTGCGCAACGGCTTCGATGACGGGGTAGGGCAGGCCCCAGATTCCGAGGAGGTACGCGCCGACCTCGGCGTGGGATGCGCCCATGACCTGCGTCTCCGCTTCGTGCAGCGGGATGCTCGTTGTCGCAGCGAGCTCTACGGCTGCCTTCAGATCCGCAGCGCACTCCTGCGCAAGGATCCAGTACCCGATGTCGTGCAGTAATCCCGCGAGCATCGTGTCATCCGTGATTGGCGTCTTCAGAGTGAGCGCGCTCGCGGCGGCTGCGACTGCCCGAACGTGCGATTGCAGATTTTCCTGATCGAGATGGATCGACCCCCCGGCGGGCCATTGCGAAAAGATCTCCACCGAGGTTGCCACGTTGCGGATGGCGGTGAATCCCAGATAGCTCACGGCCTGCTCGATATTGGTGACACGCCGGGCAAGGCGAAAGAACGCAGAGTTGACGATCTGGAGCACGCGTGCCGCGATGGCCGAGTCGGAAGCCACCAGGCCTGCAACCTCGCTCACGGTCACGTTGTCATTCCGCGTTATGCCCTGGAGTGCGGTGTAGATGCGTGGCAGCGACGGTAGTTTGCGGATGCGTCCGACAATCGTTCGCAGGTGCGATCCATGCAGCAGGTCGTGCAGGAGCAGGCAACGATCGATGACCTGCTCGAGCTGCCTGGGCTCGCAAGGTTTGCTCAGGTATTGATGCGCGAACGGTACGAGGCGGACCGTCTGTTTCAGATCGGCGTACCCGGAGAGCACGATACGGACTGCCTGCGGCCAGCGTCCACTCACGATTTCCAGCAGCTCCGCACCGTCCATTCCGGGCATGCGCATGTCCGTCACGATGACATCGTACGGCTGACGCTGCATCTGCTCGATGGCGCGGGGGCCATTGTCCACGCAGTCCACTTGCCACTTGGAGCTCATGCGATGGAGCCGGTAGCGCAGTCCGTCGAGCGCCGCCTGTTCGTCATCGACGAAGAGAATGCGCTTCATGTCGCCCGCGCAGATTCACGGCCCGCGATGGGCAGGCGCAGGATGAAGCGCGTGCCGCTGCCGACTTCACTCTGCACGTCGACTCGTCCGCCGTGCTTTTCGGTGACGATGGCCCGCGTGATTGCGAGTCCCTGGCCCGTGCCGCGTCCCACGGGCTTCGTCGTAAAGAACGGGTCAAAGATCTTTTGCAGATTCGCCTCCGGAATCCCGCAGCCGTTGTCGGCAACGCAGATCTCGACGTCCCCTCCCACGGCCTGGCTCGTGATGGTGATCCGGCCCGTTTCCATGTCCTTGCCGGATTCGGCGATCGCGTGTGCGGCGTTCACGATCAGGTTCAGGAACACCTGGTTGAGCTCGCCGACATTGCACATGACCAGGGGCAGCTCGCCGAGCCGGGTCTCGATCTGGGCGCTGTATTTGTATTCGTTGTGCGCGACGATCATCGTTGTGTTGATCGCGTGGTTCAGGTCCGCAGGGCTGTGCTCGACGCTGTCAGGATGCGCAAACTCCTTCATGGCCCGGACGATGGCCGCAACGCGCTCCACGCCTTCCAGCGTTCTTTCGAAGGCTTTCGGTATCTCCTGGTTCAGAAATGCGAGGTCCACGCGCTGTTCGGCTGCCTGCACGCGGGCCAGCAGAGCCCGCGAGGCGTCGCTTGGCTCCATCTCCTGCAATGCGCTGGTATAGGCGTCTCGCAGGTCCTTGAGATCACTCTGAGCGGCCTGCAGGAAGGAGACACTGTCTCCGATGTACTGGATCGGAGTGTTGATTTCGTGGGCGATGCCGGCTGCCAGACGCCCAACCGACTCGAGCTTCTGCGCCAGGCGCAGCTCAATCCCCATGCGCTCCCGTTCTTGCATTTCGTTGTAGAGCTGCTCCTGCAGCAAGCGCTGGGCGCGCTCCTGCGCCTGCCTCGTCGTGATGTCTGCTCCAATGGCCAGATAGTGCGTCGCCCGGCCGGCGGCAGCCCGCACCGGCGTAAAAAAGGTGCCGAGCGAGAACGTGGTCCCGTCCCGGCGGCGCGCAACGAGCTCGGTGCTAAGGGTATGTTCTTCGCGTACGGCAGCGGTCAGGCGCTCGAACGCCTCCTGGTTGTCCTCGGCCGGTGTGAGCGTCGCGGGTCCCATACCCAGAAGTTCCGCGGGTTCGTAGCCGTGGTCTTTCCCGACCACGCGGTTGGCGTAAACGATGGTCCACGGCGAGTGGCTGACGTCGAGGATCATGAAGTGCGTCGAGGCGGAATCGAGCGCGCAGTTGCGCAAGTCGAGCTCGTTCTGAAGTCGCCGGCGTTCTTTGCGCTCGCCCTCGAGCAGCGCCTCAAGCTCCAGGAGGGCCCCGTCGTCCGGTGACTGCTTGAAGCCGGAAGTGGGCCTTGGCATTCGCTTAGCGTCCGTAGCATGCGTGAACCGGTTTTTTACTCAACATGGCGCGCGCGCGACCGTGCGTGCGTAGCAAATACGCCAAAAGGGGACACAGGGCGGCGGGCCCTTCGCGCCGGAGAGATTGCTGCAGTGCAGCGCAGGTTGGGCGGGACCGGGCTGGCTAGGCGCTCTGCGCGATCGGCCGCCCGGGGATCAGTACGCGGTCCATCCGCTCTATTGCTTTCTCGAGCGTCTGCATGCTGCAGGCGAAAGAGATACGCATGTGCCCCGGAGCACCGAAGCCCGAGCCAGGCACCACCGCCACGCCGCCTTCATTGAGCAACAGTTCGGCGAACTCGCTGTCATCGCGGCAGCCGAGTCCAACAATCGCCTTGGAAACATCCGCGAACGCGTAGAACGTGCCTGCGCCCGGCAAGCAGCTCACGCCGGGAAGCGAGTTGAGTCCGTGCACGACGAAGTCATGGCGCGCCTTGAACGCCGCGTTCATCTGCGCTACGCACGTTTGATCGCCGGACAGCGCCACCGCTGCGGCCTTCTGCGAGATGCTCGACGCGTTGGAGGTCGACTGGCCCTGGATCGTGCCCATCGCGGTGATGAGCTCCTTCGGACCGCCGCAGTAGCCGATGCGCCAGCCCGTCATGGCATACGCCTTCGACACTCCGTTGATCGTCACGGTCCGGTTGTAAAGCTCCGGTACGGCGGTGAGCAGACTGCAGAACGGCTCGGGCGCCCAGTAGATTTTCTCGTACATGTCATCCGTGCCGATGATGATGCGCGGATGTTCCAACAGCACCTCACCGAGCGCGCGCAGCTCGGAGCGCGTGTAGGCGGCGCCGGTCGGATTGCACGGACTGTTCAGAAGCACCAGGCGTGTCTTGGGCGTAATGGCGGCGGCGAGCTGCCGCGGTGTGATCTTGTAGCCCTGCGCCGGACCTGCGAAGGGCATGACCGGCAGTCCGTCCGCGAGCATCACCATGTCCGGGTAGGAAACCCAGTACGGCGCGGGTATTACTGCCTCGTCACCCGCATCCAGCACGGCCATGCACAGGTTGTAGAGGGTCTGCTTCGCGCCCGAGGAGACGAGAATCTGCGAGCGCTCGTATTGGAGGCCGTTGTCGCGCAGGAACTTGCCGCTGATCGCATCCTTCAGCTCGTTGATCCCGTCGACGTTCGTGTAACGCGTGAAGCCGCTCCTGATCGCCTCGATTCCCGCCTGCGCGATATGGGCGGGCGTGTCGAAATCCGGCTCGCCGGCGCCCAGCCCGATCACATCCTTGCCTTCGGCTTTCAAGCGGGCGGCACGGGCCGTTACAGCCAGCGTAGGCGAGGGCTTGACGCGCTGCACGCGTCGTGAAACGGGTAGAGTCACGGAGTTTCCTGTGATCGCTTTAATTCGGACGGCGCGGCTATATTACGGGATCACGCCCGCAGCCACCAATCTGCCGCAGCCCCTCGGACCGATGCATGGACCCTGTGCCTTTCAAACTCGAAGCCGGCTATGAGCCCGCCGGGGATCAGCCCCAGGCGATCGAGAAGCTGGTCGAAGGGCTGACCGAGGGCCTTGCGCACCAGACGCTGCTCGGCGTCACGGGATCCGGAAAAACCTACTCCGTCGCCCAGGTCATTCAACGCGTGCAGCGCCCCACGATGGTGCTCGCCCACAACAAGACGCTGGCGGCGCAATTGTACGGCGAGTTCCGCGAGTTCTTTCCACACAATTCGGTGGAGTACTTCGTCTCGTATTACGACTACTACCAGCCCGAGGCCTATGTGCCTTCCTCGGACACCTATATAGAGAAGGATTCCTCGGTCAACGAGCACATCGAGCAGATGCGCCTGTCCGCCACCAAGGCACTGCTGGAGCGGCCCGACTCCATCATCGTCGCCACGGTGTCCTCGATCTACGGGCTGGGCGACCCGCAGGCGTACCTGTCGATGATCCTGCACCTGGTCCGCGGCGACCGCATGGATCAGCGCAAGCTGCTGCGCCGGCTCGCCGATATGCAGTACACGCGCAACGAGCTCGACCTCACTCAGGGCACTTATCGCGTGCGCGGCGATGTCATCGACATCTTCCCCGCCGAATCCGAGCGGGAGGCGGTCCGCGTGGAGCTGTTCGACGACACGATCGAATCCATCACGCTGTTCGACCCGCTGACCGGCGCCGTCGCACGCAAGGTGCCGCGCTTCACCGTCTACCCGGGTACCCACTACGTCACTCCGCGGGAGCGGCTCATCGGGGCGGTGGACCAGGTGCGGGAGGATCTGCGGGCGCGCCTCAAGGACCTGCGCGAGGCCGGCAAGCTGCTGGAAGCCCAGCGACTCGAGCAGCGCACGATGTTCGACATGGAGATGATGAAAGAGGTGGGCTACTGCGCGGGCATCGAGAACTACTCCCGGTATCTGTCGGGCCGGGCGCCCGGGGATCCGCCGCCGTGCCTGTTCGACTATCTGCCGCGCAACGCTCTTCTGGTCATCGACGAAAGCCACCAGACCATCCCGCAGCTCGGGGCGATGTACAAGGGCGACCGCTCCCGCAAGGAAGTGCTGGTCGAGTACGGCTTCCGGCTGCCCTCGGCGCTGGACAATCGTCCGCTCAAGTTCGAGGAGTGGGAACGGCTCGCGCCGCAGATGATCTTCGTCTCGGCGACGCCCGGAAAGTACGAGGCGGCGCACGCCGCGCAGACGGTGGAGCAGGTCGTACGGCCCACCGGTCTCGTCGATCCCGAGGTCGAGGTCCGTCCCGTGGGCAGCCAGGTGGACGATGTGCTGTCGGAAATCAACAAGCGCGTCGAAATCAGCGAGCGCGTCCTCATTACGACGCTGACCAAGCGGATGGCGGAGGATCTGACCGAATATCTGCACGAGCACGGCGCGCGCGTGCGCTATCTGCATGCGGATATCGAGACGGTGGAGCGAACCGAGATCATCCGGGACCTGCGGCTGGGGAAATTCGACGTGCTGGTGGGGATCAACCTGCTGCGCGAAGGCCTCGACATGCCGGAGGTATCCCTCGTGGCCATCCTGGATGCGGACAAGGAGGGCTTCCTGCGCTCGGACAATTCGTTGATCCAGACGATCGGGCGCGCGGCGCGCCACATCAACGGCCGCGCGATTCTGTATGCCGACAAGGTCACCGGATCGATGCAGCGGGCCATCGATGAGACCAACCGGCGGCGGCGCAAGCAGGTCGAATACAACAAGGAGCATGGCATCACGCCGCGGGGCATCCAGAAATCCGTCGCGGACATCATGGAGGGCGCCCGCGCGCCCGCGCCGATGCCCTCTGGGCGCAAGCGTTCGGGCAAAGGCGCCACGCCGGCCGCGCCGGCGGATCTGCGGCCAGAGGCGATCGTCCGGCAGATCAAGAAGCTCGAAGTCGAGATGTTCAAGCGCGCCCGCAATTTGGAGTTCGAGCAGGCAGCGTCGCTGCGGGATGAGATCGATCGGCTGAAGCAGATCGAGCTCGGCCTGCCCGCGTCGGCTGCCGGCTAGCGCGGCGCGCGCAGAGGTCCAGGAACGATTCCTGCGGGATTTTTCCTGTGAATGGCCGAGTCCAAGCCTCTGGGACGACCCGCATGGCGCTGCTGACGATCGTCGTCGTGGTGGTCGTCCTGAAGCTGGCCCAGGAAGTGTTCATCCCCGTGGCGCTCGCGATCCTGCTGACGTTCCTGCTGGCTCCCATGGTCGAGCTGATGCGGCGCTGGCGAATCAATCGCGGGGTGGCCGTCGTCGTGTCGATGGCGCTCGCACTCACTTTGATCGGGGGCCTGGGCAATATCGTCTTCAACCAGTTCTCCGATCTCGCCCACGAGCTTCCCAGCTATCAACGCCAGTTGCGGCTCAACCTCACTCAACTCGGTGGGCTGTTGCGCGGCGGGATGGCGCAGACGACCAGGGCCATGGAGCAGCTCACGAAGGAGATCAACCGGGTGGCGCCTCTGGAGCCCAGGCAGCATGGCGTCGCGAAGGTGCAGGTGGTCGAGCCACCCGCCACGTCGCTCGCGACCTTGCGGGATGTCCTCGGTCCCGCCGTCAGGCCGGTCGGCACGATCCTGGCGGTGATCGTGCTCGTGGCCTTCATGCTGTTGCGGCTGCCGGACCTGCGGGAGCGGCTCTTGAGGTTGCTGGGATCCCGCAATCTGCACGTGACCACCGAGGCGCTGAACGATGCCGCCAGCAGAGTGAGCCGCTACCTGCTCATGCAGATTCTGATCAACGGCTGGACCGGATTGTGGGTGGCCGCCGGCCTGTGGTACCTCGGCGTACCCAACGCGGGGTTGTGGGGCGCGCTGACCCTGTTGTTGCGGTTCATTCCTTACATCGGTGTGTGGATGGCGGCCGCCATACCGCTGGCCCTGTCCTTCGCCGTGTTCGATGACTGGACACGGCCGCTCATGGTCTTCGGGTTGTTTGCCGTGCTGGAGCTGTTCAGTTATTCGGTGCTGGAGCCTTGGCTCTACGGGAGCGGTACCGGGGTCTCGCCCGTTGCGTTGCTGCTGGCAGCGGGCTTCTGGACGTGGCTGTGGGGCTTCGCGGGGCTGTTCCTGGCGATCCCGATGACCGTCTGCGCGGCGGTGATGGGGAAGTACATCCCGCAGCTCAAATTCCTGCAGGTGTTGCTCGGGGACGAGCCGGTGCTCGAGCCGCACGAACGCCTGTATCAGCGGCTGCTGTCCAGCAATCGCGATCAGGCGGACACCGTGCTGCAGGGCGCGTTGCGCGAGAATTCCATGCTCGAAGTCTGCGACGCGATGATCGTTCCGGCGATGCTGCTCGTGGAAGAGGATCACGACCGGGGCACACTTACGGATGCCAGGCGGCAGATGATCCACGAGCACATCAGCGAATGGGTGGACGAGCGGCTGGACTCAATGGATCTTGCGCGCTCGCGCAGCGGCGGATTCGCGGACCCCGAGGCACTTCCCGCGGTGCTATGTGTAGCGGCATTCGACCGCGCCGATGAGATCGTCGCGAAGCTCCTCGAGGTGGCTCTCCTGGAGAGGGGTCTGAGCGCGCGAATGATCGGCGCCACCGGCGGGTTCGCGGAGGCGGCGACCGAAGGCGCAACGAAAGCAATCGTAATCTGTGCATTGCCGCCGGAGGCGGTTACTCCGGCGCGCGCGGTATGCAAGCGCATGCGCGCGAGCGATGGAAGGATCCCGGTGTTCGTCGGACTCTGGAACGCAGCGGGTGATCTGGAAAGGGCGCGCCAGCGTCTGGAGGCGGCGGGCGCGACGCGAATGGTCACCAGCTTCGCCGAGTGTTTTACCGTTCTCGAGGCGGCCAATTCAGCCCCGGAGCGCTGCGCGCCCGAGCAGCAGCTTACCGGCGATGAACCCACGGTGCCCGGAGCTTCCGCGGAGCATCCCGATCTCGCCCCCGGTGGCCCCGTCACTCAAACGTAAGTGCTTGGAACGCTTGAGGTTAGCTTGCTTCGCCCCGGCCGCTCTTGTATCGTTCGCGGCCCCGGGGTCCCCGCGAAATTGTGCCGCGGGGAAGATTTCAGGCGCGTAGCTCAGTGGTAGTGCACCTCCTTGACATGGAGGTGGTCGGTGGTTCGATCCCACTCGCGCCTACCACCCTTATTCGCTTTCTCGAGGCCTTGTTCCCATGCCTGTCGTAACGTTGCCCGATGGCAGCCAGCGCCGTTTCGAGCACCCCGTGACGGTCGACGAAGTCGCGGCCGGAATCGGTCCGGGACTGCGCAAGGCTGCACTGGCCGGGCGCGTCAACGGCAAGTTGGTGGACACTTCGTATGTCATCGCAACCGACGCGGCGCTGTCGATCGTGACGGAGAAGGATGCCGACGGCATCGAGGTGATCCGCCATTCCACCGCGCACCTGCTCGCACAGGCTGTGAAGGAGTTGTTTCCCGAGGCCCAGGTCACGATCGGCCCCGTCATCGAGGACGGCTTTTACTACGATTTCGCATACAAGCGTCCCTTCACACCCGAGGATCTCGAGGCGATCGAGGCCAGGATGCAGGCGCTCGCCAAAGCCGATCAAAAAGTGAGCCGCCGCGTCATGACGCGTGAGGAGGCGGTGAGATTCTTCAAGCACCTCGGCGAGCATTACAAAGCCGAGATCATCGCCAGCATCCCGGACAAGGATGAGATCAGCCTGTACGGCCAAGGCGATGGCAAGCACGACTGGGTTGACCTGTGTCGCGGTCCACACGTGCCATCCACGGGCAAGCTCAAGGCGTTCAAGCTCACGAAGGTCGCCGGCGCATATTGGCGTGGCGATTCGCGCAACGAAATGCTGCAGCGAATCTACGGCACGGCGTGGGGCGACAAGAAGCAGCTCGATGAGTATCTGCATCGCCTGGAAGAAGCCGAGAAGCGCGATCACCGGCGCATCGGCCGGGACCTGGACCTGTTTCATCTGCAGGAAGAAGCCCCGGGAGCAGTGTTCTGGCACCCGCAAGGCTGGCGGGTTTTCCAGATTCTCATCGGCTACATGCGCGAGCGGCAGCGTGCGGCGGGCTACGATGAGGTGAGCGCGCCGGAGCTGATGGACGCAAGCCTGTGGCAGCAGTCCGGCCACCTGGAGAAGTTCGGCGAGAGCATGTTCCTGACGAAGACCCCGGATGAGCGGGTGTATGCCATCAAGCCGATGAACTGTCCGGGCCACATTCAGATCTTCAAGCACGGGTTGCGCAGCTACCGCGAGCTGCCTGTGCGGCTGGCCGAATTCGGCAAGGTGCACCGGTATGAGCCTTCCGGAGCTCTGCACGGACTGATGCGCGTGCGTGCGTTCACCCAGGATGACGCCCACGTGTTCATTACGGAAGAGCAGATCACAGCCGAGTGCGTGGCGGTCACCCGCCTGATTCTCGATATTTACCGCGACTTCGGCTTTGACGACCTGCACATCAAGTTTGCCGATCGGCCTGCCAAGCGTGTGGGTGCCGATGAGGTCTGGGACCGGGCCGAGGCGGCGCTCATGGCCGCTTCCCGGGCCGCCGGAATCGAGTTCAGCCTGAATCCGGGCGAGGGCGCCTTTTACGGACCGAAGCTGGAGTTTGTCCTGCGGGATGCCATCGGCCGGGACTGGCAGTGCGGCACGCTGCAGGTGGACCTGAACCTTCCCGGCAGACTTGGCGCCTACTACATTGATGAACATAGCGCAAAGCGCACGCCCGTCATGCTCCACCGGGCCATCTTCGGCTCGCTGGAGCGCTTTTTCGCGATCCTTCTGGAGCATCATGCCGGCCGGTTGCCGGCCTGGCTCGCGCCTGTGCAGGCGGTGGTCCTGAGCATCACGGACCGGCAGGACGAATATGTGCGAAAAGTTACGGAATCCCTGAAAAATCAGGGATTTCGCGTTGAGTTCGACTTGCGTAACGAAAAAGTCGGCTTTAAGATCCGCGCACACACGCTGCAGCGTGTGCCGTATCTATTGGTCGCGGGCGACAAGGAAGTGGCCGCAAACCTACTTTCAGTGCGCACAAGAAGCGGCAAGGATCTGGGCACGATGTCCCCGGAGACGTTCGCTGAACGCCTCCGCATCGAGCTCGACAGCCGCGGGCGCCAGATGTTGGAGGGTTGACGCATCGCTAGTGCAACGAAGCGCGTTCGGCGCAATGAGGACATCACGTCACCGCAGCTGCGTGTGATCGCGGCTGACGGATCGCAAGCCGGTGTCATGTCACGGTACGACGCGCTCCAGATGGCGCTGACTGCCGAGTTGGATCTCGTAGAGGTATCGCCGACGGCGGAGCCGCCAGTCGTGCGCATCATGGACTACGGGAAATTCCTGTTCGAGGCGAACAAGAAGGCCCACTCGGCGAAGCGCAAGCAGAAGCAGATTCAGGTCAAGGAAGTGAAGTTTCGCCCCGGTACGGGAGAGGGGGATTACCAGATCAAGCTGCGTAATCTCATCCGCTTCCTGACCGAGGGTGACAAGGCCAAGGTAACCCTGAGGTTCCGCGGCCGGGAGATGGTGCACCAGGATATCGGCCGCAGGCTCCTCGATCGGGTGTCCAGCGATCTCGCCACTCATGGGGTGGTCGAACAGAACCCGCTCATGGAGGGCAAGCAGATGATCATGGTGTTTGCACCGAAAAAGAAGTAGCAGCCCGAAGTCCGCCACGCGCGGCCGGAAGGCTGTTCGCCCGCGAGCGGGTGCACGGAGCGCCAGCGAGAATGGAGGCATTTTCGCACCAGGCGGCGGTGTACCCTGCGACCGGCAGCTATACGAACAGGAGTTTGAAATCGTGCCCAAGTTGAAAACCAACCGGGCCGCAGCGAAGCGTTTTCGCAAGACAGCGAAGGGCTTCAAACGGTACTCGGCCAATCGCCGCCATAACCTCGGTCACAAGGACCGCAAGGTCAAACGCCACGCGCGCTCCGGCGGCTCGAGCCTCGTCCACGAAAGTGATGTCGGGCGTATCACGCAGCTTCTACCCCATCACAAGTAAGAGGACACCATGGCACGAGTGAAACGTGGCGTGACGGCCGGGCGCCGTCACAAGAAGGTTCTTGGCAAGGCGAAGGGCTACTACAACGCCCGCCGCAAGGTGTATCGCACTGCCAAGCAAGCGGTCATCAAGGCGGGCCAGTATGCGTATCGCGACCGTCGCGCGAAGAAGCGCGAGTTCCGGGCATTGTGGATCGCACGCATCAATGCTGCCGCGCGGCTGCATGGCTTGTCCTACAGCCGCATCATCAACGGCCTCCTGAAGGCGGGGCTTGAGATCGACCGTAAAGTCCTCGCGGACCTTGCCGTGCATGACGCGGAGGCTTTTGGAGCGATCGCGCAGCAGGCGAAGACCGCGCTGGGCGAGACCTGAAAAGCCAGCCGCGAAATTGCGCAGCTGGTCGATCGATTCGCGCCCGCGGATCGGGTCAAGCCTGATTTCGCGGGGTGACTGTGTGGGGCCTGGCCGGCAGATGCAGCGCCGCGCTCTTGCGGGACAACGTGCATGCAAGACCTGACTTCTCTCGTCCAGGACGCGCAGAAAGAAGTTGCAGATTGCAACGATCTTGCTGCGCTCGATGAGATGCGGGTTCGCTGGCTGGGCAAGAAGGGCACGCTCACCGAGCAACTCAAGGGGCTCGGCTCGCTGCCTGCGGGCGAACGTCCAGCGGCCGGCCAGCGCATCAATGAGGCGAAGCAGAACGTGCAGTCAGCGCTCGAGGCACGTCGGGCGGCGCTGGAACGGGCTGAAATCGCAAGCAAGCTGGCCGGCGGCAGGATCGATGTCACTTTGCCGGGGCGCGGTGAGGAGCGGGGTGGCCTGCATCCGGTCACGAAGGCGCGGCTGCGCATCGAGCAGCTCTTCCGCAGTGCGGGCTTCGAGGTTGCTACCGGTCCCGAGATCGAAGACGACTTCCATAACTTCGAGGCACTGAACTTCACGCCCAACCATCCGGCGCGTGAGATGCACGATACTTTCTATTTCCCTGATGGCCGGCTGCTGCGCACGCACACATCCCCCGTACAGATCAGGGAGATGCTCAGGCGCGGTGCGCCGCTCGCCCTCATCGCGCCGGGCCGGGTGTACCGATGCGATTACGACATGACCCACTCGCCGATGTTTCACCAGCTCGAGGGGCTGGTCGTCGGGGAGAACGTGAGTTTCGCCAACATGAAGGCGGCGCTGCATGGATTCCTGCAGGCGTTCTTCGAGCGCGATCTGGCGATGCGCCTGCGGCCGTCGTTTTTTCCGTTCACCGAGCCGTCGGCCGAAGTCGACATGTCGTGCGTGTTCTGCGATGGCAAGGGCTGCCGGACCTGCAAGCTCACCGGCTGGCTGGAGATTTCCGGGTGCGGGATGGTTCACCCGAACGTGTTGAAGTCGAGCGGGGTCGATCCGGAGCGCTACACCGGATATGCCTTCGGCATGGGCATCGACCGGCTGGCGATGCTGCGCTATGGGCTGAACGATCTGCGCCTGGCGTTCGAGAACGATTTGCGTTTCCTGCGGCAGTTCCGGACGTTCTGACCCATGAAGGTTGCCTACTCCTGGCTGGCTGATTGGGTCGAGGTGCCGTGGGATGCCCGCGAGCTCGGCGCGCGGCTGACGATGGCAGGCTTCGAGCTGGAGGCTCTCGAGCCGGCGGCGCCCGCGTTTTCCGGGGTGGTCGTCGCCGAGATCCTGTCTGCCCAACGGCACCCCCAGGCGGACAAGTTGCAGGTTTGCCGGGTCGCGGCAGGCAGCGGGGAGCCGGTTCAGATTGTCTGTGGCGCGGCCAATGCGCGTGCGGGATTGAAGAGTGCGCTGGCGGTGGTGGGCGCAAAGTTGCCCGGCGACGTACAGATACAGGCCGCGAAGCTGCGCGGTGTCGAGTCCTTCGGAATGCTTGCCTCAGCGAAGGAGCTCGGGCTTGCGGAATCTTCCTCCGGAATCCTGGAGTTGCCGGCGGACGCGCCCGTTGGGCAGCCGCTGCGCCAGTATCTGGACCTCGATGATTCCATTCTGGAGCTGGCAGTTACGCCCAACCGGGGTGATGCGATGTCGGTAATCGGTATCGCGCGGGAAGTTGCAGCGCTGGCCGGGAAGCCGCTCACCGGTCCGCGCATCGATGCGATCGGTAACACCTTGACGTCCTCCGGCACGGCGGATTGCGTTGCAGTTCACCTGGATGCTCCGGCTGCATGTCCCACGTTTGCGGGCTGCGTGATTCGCGGTGTCAACAACCGTGCACCCACGCCAATGTGGTTGCGGGAACGGCTGCGGCGTGCCGGTTCGCGCTCCATCAGTCCCGTGGTGGACATCACCAACTACGTGATGCTGGAGCTCGGCCAGCCGATGCATGCGTACGATCTGGCAAAGCTTCGAGGCGAGATCCGTGTGCGCATGGCGCGGGCGGGCGAGTCGATTACGCTGCTGGACGGCAAACAAATCGAGGTCCAGGCCGACGTGCTTCTCATTACCGACCGCGAAGGCCCGGTCGGCCTTGCGGGCATCATGGGCGGCGCACGGACCGCTGTGGATGCCGGCACGACGGATGTGTTTTTGGAAAGTGCTTATTTTTCGCCTGAGGCAGTCATCGGACGCAGCCGCCGCTGGGGACTGGTCACCGACGCGGGCCAACGCTTCGAGCGGGGAGTGGATCCAACTCAGCAGGCTCGTGCAATACTCAGGGCAACCGCTTTATTGGGTTCCTTCGCAGGCGGCAAGGCTGCCACAGTAAACGTTTCCCAGTCGGTCGAGCATCAACCGCGGCGCACCGCCGTGTTGTTGCGACGCACCCGGTTGGAGCGGTTGCTCGGCGCGAAGTTTTCCGACGAGCGCGTAGCGGCAACGCTGACGGCGTTGGAGATGAAGGTCGTGCCGACTGAGCGAGGCTGGGAGGCGACAGCGCCCGCGCACAGATTCGATATCGCGATCGAGGCGGACCTGATCGAGGAAATTGCGCGAATCATCGGTTACCAGGCCATCCCGGAAGCCGATGCGGTCGGCCCCAATCGGTTTCGCAGCGCAACCGAGGAGCGCGCGCCCGAGCACGTCGTGCTCGAAGCGCTCGCCATGCGCGGATACGAGGAAGCCATCACTTTCGCGTTCGTCGATCCTGCATTGCAGTCCCGGCTGTTTCCCGACCGCGCGGCACTCATGTTGGCCAACCCGATCGCCGCTGACCTGTCGGCCATGCGCGTTTCGCTGTGGCCGGGCCTGTTGCGGGCAGCGCTGGAAAACCAGCGGCGGCAGCAGGATCGCATCCGGTTGTTCGAACACGGCGCGCGATTCGTATTGGCCGGACAGGTCACACGGGAGATCGACTCGCTGGCTGGTGTGGCTATCGGGCCTAGATTGCCCGAGCAATGGGGCCTATCTCGCGAGGCCCGGCTGCCGGTCGACTTCTACGACGTCAAGGGCGATGTGGAGGTGTTGCTGGAGGCGACGGGCGCCCGCGGGTCATTCGTGTTCGAGCCGCCGGCATCCGGCGCCATGCCGTGCCTGCATCCAGGACGCTCGGCACGAATACTGCGCCAGGAACGCGAAATCGGTTGGCTCGGGGAGCTGCATCCCTCCCTGATCAAGGAGCTGGACTTTACATATCCCCCGGTGCTGTTCGAGCTGGAGATCGGGGCGCTGGCAGTGCAAAAGCCCCATTACCGCGAAATTTCGCGCTTCCCGCAGGTCCGGCGCGATCTTGCGCTCGTGCTCGATGAGTCGATACCTTTAAGTGCCGTCGCGGAGCGTGTAACCTTGATGGCCTCGAGCCTCCTGCACACCTTCCGCATTTTCGACGTATATCGCGGCCCCGGGGTAGAAGCCGGTCGAAAAAGTGTGGCTTTGGGCTTGATTTTTCAGGATATTTCTCGCACTCTAACGGACGATGACGTGGAGCAGCTCATCGCTTCCATCGTCGCGGATTTGCGTGTGACGTTGAACGCAAGAATACGAGAATAACGAAATGGCCTTGACCAAGGCGGAGATGGCGGAAGCGCTGTTCAATCAGCTCGGGCTCAACAAGCGTGAAGCACGCGAGCTGGTGGATCTGTTCTTCGAGGAGGTCCGTGCCGCGCTATCCAACGGGGAGCAGGTCAAGCTGTCCGGCTTCGGAAATTTCGATCTGCGAGATAAAAACCAGCGTCCCGGGCGCAACCCGAAGACGGGCGAGGAAATTCCCATCAGCGCTCGCCGCGTGGTCACGTTCCGTCCCGGCCAAAAGCTGAAAGCACGGGTCGAAGCTTATGTTGGAGCCAAAGAATAACGCCCAGCTGCCGGCGATTCCGGGCAAGCGCTACTTCACCATCGGTGAAGTGAGCGAGCTGTGCGGCGTGAAGCCGCATGTGCTGCGCTACTGGGAACAGGAATTCCCGCAGCTGAAACCCGTGAAGCGCCGCGGCAACCGCCGCTATTATCAGCGCCAGGACGTGATCGTCATCCGCCAGATCCGAAGCCTGCTGTACGAGCAGGGATTCACTATCGGCGGAGCCCGTCAGAAGCTTACGGGTGAAGAGGCGCGCACGGATGTCAGTCAGAGCCAGCAGATCGTCAAGCAGGTGAGACTGGAGCTGGAGGAGCTGCTGAAGACTCTACGGCGCTGAGGCCACGGCATGCCGAGGCCGCGCGTCGAGCCTGGGAGTCGCAAGAGCCTCAAGAGCTGCGAAACGGCGGCGCGAAACGGCGTATCATCATTGTCCAGCGCGGCTGGACCCCAGCCGTGCGATTTGAAGCAGCTTGAAGAAGAATAATCGTGTCGGAGCGTGGCGCAGCCTGGTAGCGCACTTGC
The DNA here is from genome assembly GCA_050738795.1 of Steroidobacteraceae bacterium. GTDB lineage: Bacteria > Pseudomonadota > Gammaproteobacteria > Steroidobacterales > Steroidobacteraceae > 13-2-20CM-66-19. Next base: position 2,221 of record JBOIAD010000014.1, on the reverse strand, counting down.
ATGGGGTGCAAGGGGTCCCGAGTTCAAATCTCGGCGCTCCGACCAATTAAATCAGCTACTTATCATAAGGCTCAAGCCGCCTTGATCCGTTCGGGGGGCCAGCCGGGGGGCCATCAGTCAGATTCAGAGGTCAACTTCTGCGGCTTGCGCGCTTGCGCCCGCTCGCCGAGCGTGGCCCGGTGGGTGCTGTTGGCTGTCCGGCCTGTAACGCGCAGGCATTTTCGCAGTATATGAACGTGTCGCCACCACAATACTTGGAAGACCTAAACCCGGAAGGATGAGTACTTATCCTAGGCGCGCATGGGCCTACCTCAGAGCGTCGGTTTTGGTACGTAACAGGGAACATCGCCAAATTCTGGACCACTTGCCGCAGTGCAGTAGCGGCGAAGACCAGATTCTGGCTTGAACGGCTATGCTTCGGAGCGGGCTGCTCACAATAAAGCAAGGGGCCACCCTTTAAAAAAGCTGTCGCGCTGGTTCTTGCTCACATGCAGTAAATAAGGGCTATTCATGGGAAGCTACCGAATATCTGTGGTCGCGCTTGTCTTGCTGGCGGCTGTGACAGCCAGCCATGCGGGCCACGCGGCCGAGCCTTCGGCACCTCACTACGTCGTCGCCACTCCTATGACGGCGGACACCGAGAGCGCACCCATAGGGAACTTGCGCGAGATGAGCGGCGTATGGAGCGACAGTTCGACAGACTGCAGGCACTTGGCAGAGAGAAAAGAGGACAGAGAGGCGCGGCTCGGAGAGCTCCGCGAGCGAAGGTTGGTAGATATCTTCACCGTTTGTCTTTCGATCCTAACCTTAAGCGTGCTTGCTTTGACCCTGAGGGGTATTATTCAACAGGCTAAAGCTGCGAACGCTTCCAACATAATCTCTCAGTCTGAATCTTTCTTTCAACATGCGCAGCAGTGCTATGAAGATGCATTCAAGCTTTTAGACCAAACAAGAGGTACCGATGGCTACCCAGATCCTAACCGCCGCAACCTCGAGAATTGGGATAGAGCAGCGCGCCTGATCAAGGGAGCGCAGGCTTTGCGGTCTCGAATGTCGCCAGTCCATGCGAGAATATTTGACGTGATCGTGCGCGACGTTTCCGCACGTCGATTCGCGGCGCTGCTCAAATTGCCAGGGTCATTCTCAAAGCAATGCTTCACTCAGGTAGAACTACAGCACCTCCCGCAGCTTCTTGTGCGGCAATACGACCCAAACGAATATATTCGAGAGCAGCCGCTGGCGGTTATCTACCGCTTCGCCCGGCAGCAGGATCGGGCGAGCGAAAGTGTAGACGGGGAGCCTGCTTTCAATGAGGCTTTGTTACCCTCTGCTCATCATCCCGTGATGGGTACCCCTGGTGTAGCCGAATATATCTCGGTACTTCGAGAACTCGAAAGCCCGCCGGATATCAAGCCCGTGTTGGCTGATCGTCAGCAGCCAGGCGGACGTCTCAGCCGACTGCGATGGATTATGCAAGTCGTGAGATGGAGGTCGAGACGCATCTGAGAGAAACCGCCCCGCGAGCAGGCGGCCCCTATAACCCAGTAGCGGCCCTCGCCCGATCGCTCTGGCGTTCCGAGACGGGGATGAGCAGTGGTTCATAGCAATTGACAGCCCCACCCAGGGTTGCATCGATGGTTGAAAGCCGCGGTTTCTCGTAACCGATTGCCGCTTTGGCTGCATCCAAACGAAGCGGCAGCGGCTTGTTCTCATCCTTGTAAATCGCCACCAGCAACGCATGCGCATCTCCTTGGAACGCGCTGTCGCCTAATACGCCTTCAATCTTCTGCGCGGCGTGTTGCATGGCTTGCTCGCGTTCTTTCGTCCGCCGGCTCTTCGAGCCCTTTTTTCGCCCTGCGCCCGGACGGGCTCCACCTCGTGCCATTCAATCCCCTTTTGATATGGACTGATTATTTATCACTGCGTCGACGAGCTTAGCAAGCCTCGAGAGTCGCCACCCGTCCAGCTCGATTTATCAAAGAGTAGCGCTTGGCTATTGACACGCTCGAGTCCAAGTGGAATATTCGAAACTGTGTCAGTATCGCTCGCGTGGGCGACGATCGCTGACTTCGCGGAGCCAACTAACGACACTCTCCGCGTGGCCAGGAAGGGGAGGTATCGCTCCATGGAACTCAAGAAGGCGCGGTGGTGCCAAGGCAAAGGGATCCGGGCAGAGGGCGCATATAGCTCGCTCTCGAAACTATTTCGAACCTCCTCTTAG
>JBOIAD010000013.1:0-11663 GCA_050738795.1 Steroidobacteraceae bacterium | reverse complement strand
CCCCGAGCGATCTCGTTCATCTGGGTCATGCTCTCCACCAGGTCGGCAAACAGCTTCTTGTTCACGGGATTACCTCCTACCAATTCTCGTTCAGCTTGCAGAGCACCTTCTTCTCCGCGGCGCTCAGTAAATAATCCGCATGCCGCCACTCTTGCCTCTGCCCGGCACCGACCAACGTACCTTGCGCAGTCCACCGGTATCGCGGATGACATCGCCTGCTTCGGGCATTGCGCCAAGTAATGTTGAAACTCCGCATAGGACGCATCGCTCAGCAGCTCTCGCACCTGTTTCGCGAAGACTGCTGACTCGATGAATATCATGGCCACCATCATACGTCATTGACTCACGTGCGTCAATGACGTACTGCGATACAGGGTCGCGGGGCGAGAGAAGGATCTCGAATTCACGCGCGAACTTAGGGAGCGAGATTGAAACGCAATAGCCCCACATAACCGCCGACGCTCGCAGTCGTGCGCCGAACGGCTGAGAACGACCCTTTGTCGATGGGGATCGATGATCGGTTTCGGACTGGCGGAGCGCGGCTATCCGGCTCGAAGGGCCTCGAATGGCGGCAGGCGTCCGGCTCGTAACGCCGGAAGAAGCCCCCCGAGTAGCGAGGTAAGCAGCGCCCACACAATCCCGAGCGCCCAGAGAGGCGGTGAGACACGCAGCTTGAACGCCCCCCACACCCACATGTCGCGGCCGTCGAATATCAGCCAGGCGACCGCGGCGCCGATGAGCGCACCGATTGCGCCGAGCAGCGCCGCCTCCAGGAGGACGGACAACGCAACCGGTGTTGCGCCGAATCCGATGGCCCGCAGTGTGCCGATCTCGCGGGTGCGTGCACGCACCGCGGCGTACATGATTTTCACGACACCGAACAGTGCGCCGAGCGCCATGATTGCGCCAATCACATGCGCCATTCGTGTGAAGAAGGCGGTACTCGACCCGAGCTCACGCAGATCGTAGTCCGTCTTGCGCTCGACGTAGACCGAGAGCGCAGGATTCTCCATGAGCCACCTTTGGAATGCCGGGTACGCCCCGGCATTCACGAGCTGTACGATCGCTTGGGCGAAGCCCGCGCGCCGCCGCGCCGCCATCACGGTGACCGCATCTCCGACAAGATAGCTTTCGATTATATCCGCCCCGCAGGTGAAGACTCCGACGATGGGCCACTTGCCGTCCCGCAACTGCACCTCGTTGCCCACGCTGAGGCCGAACTTGCGTGCCGCCCCCACGCCTACCACGAGCTCGCGCGTGCCGGTACGGAACATGTGGCCCGCGACGATCCTGAAAGCAGGGCGCAGTGCGAGCCCTGCGGGACCAACGCCTCGCAGCTGGAGCGAGCCTGCGGCAAAACCCTCGATCGGCAGTATCCGCATCAGGAACTCGGGGTCAGCAAGTGGGGCACCGTCGGGCCCGCGGGCTATCCCAGGAGCATCCAGGATCGTGTCGATGACGTCGCGGTGAAGACTGCGGCTCTGGTCGAAGGTAGCGCGTCCGCCCCACACCATGGCACGCCTCGCGTCTTCGGGCCTGAGATAGGCGCGCGTCAAGCCGGCGGTCAGTGACAGCATCGAGGTCAAGACCCCGACGACGCACGCCATGCTGACGACGATGACGAGCGCCGTCGCATACCTCTCGCGCAGGGTGCCGATGCCAATGAGACAAACGGCCGAGATTTGGCGCAGCTCACTCATCGTCCCGCCATCACCGCGGCAACATCCGTGCGCCGGAGCCGGTACAGCGGCGCCACGGCGCTCGACAGAGCAATGAGGAGCGCCGCCGCGAGCGCCCGGCCAACCGCCGCCGGCGATGCGCGCATTTCGGGCATGTCGATCACTCCTTTGATTGCCAGATGGGCAAGGAACGCACCCACCCCTAGTGCGAGTGCACTGCCAATCAGAGCGGCCAGAACTGTCGGGGTGGCGGCTTCCAGGATCACCAGCACGGCGATGCGGCTATTCCCATAGCCCAGGGCCTTCAGGACTCCGAACTCCGAGAGCCGCTCGCGAACGGAATCGGCAATCCCATTCGCGCACAAAAGCAGGATCATGAAGAGTCCAGCGGCCCCGATTCCGAGACTTATCTGCCGCATATTGATGTTCGCATCGGCCAGCTCTTCCGCATCCTCTCTCGCCGGAACGCAGTAGAGAGCGGGGGTCGCGTTCGTGAACCGCGCTTCGATCTCTCGGCAAACCGCGCGTGCGTGCGCCGGGCGATCGACCGCAACGCGTAGGACGTTGACCATGTCTCGCTCGGCAAGATCACTCGAATGTTCCCAGTAGCGCAGATTCCCGACGATCGTGTCCGGGTTCCACTGCGGGCCGCCCGCACCGGCCCCCCAGCCCGGCGGGTCCGGGATGACGCCCAGGACGGTGAAGAACCACGTGCCGCCGCCGTCCGCACGGCTGCCCGGCGCTGTCGTCAAGGTCACTGTGTCACCAATTCGCACATTGCGGCGCGCCGCCGCCTTGTGAGTCAGGAAGATACCGGTGGGAGCGACATCGAGAGCCCCCCAGTCCGCCGGAGTCATCGGCAGCTCCGGCCAGGCCGAGCGCATTCCCTCGTCCACGAACATGACCGTGATCTGGTGGTGCTCGTCCTGCTCGTGTCCGCCGAGCCAGACCGCGCCGCCGACAGCGGTGACGCCGCCGATACGGGCGAGTTGCTCACGATAGCCCAACGGTATCGCCCCGCAGTCGAAGGCGCACGCGACGATCAGGCGGTCCACCCTGGCATCCTCGATGGCCTGCTCGTAGGCTGCATGGAGCGCGATCATCGTGCCGAAGAGCGCAAAAGCGACCGACAGTGCAAGCAGAGTGAGCAGTGACTCCGTACGGTTGCGCCAGAGGGCGGCCCAGACCAGGGGTATGAACTTCAAAGTCGCGATACTCTCTGCGGCTTTTGAGGAATAGGCGCTGCAACAGTACCTCGCGTGCACGAGCCCACCGTAGTGATGGGGCGACTACACTTCGTCTTCCGCCGCCGCTTGTGCGCGCCAGTGACCGCTCTCGGGCAGTCTATCGCAGGTGTGCGATCGGCGACTCTCGTCAGATATGGACATGCGCCCGGCGCGAGGGTCAAGGACATCCTGCTGGGCTTCCGTGACCGGGACAAGTCCAGAATCCGCGAAGCGCTCAAGAGCATTTCGGACCAAGTTCCAGACCCGTCCTAAGTCGTGGGCTGTTCTCCGTGGGCCGTGATATCATCATGACCACATCATTATGACCATGGACATCTCGCATGGATATCCCGGCAGGACAATTCAAGGCAAAGTGCCTTCAAATCATGGACCAGGTGGCGCGCAGTCGCCAGCCCGTCACCATTACCAAGCGCGGCAAGCCCGTGGCGAAGATCGTTCCCGCCGATGAACCCGCCGAACTTGAGCCACTATTTGGCTACATGGCCGGTACCGCGGAGATTCGCGGCGACATCGTCCAGTCGCTGGATGTCGAATGGTCTGCGCTGAGCGGAGAGGAAGACCTGCTGTACACCGATTTGCAGGCGAGCTCACCTGAAGCCCGCAGCCAACCCTCGACGCGCAAGCACAAATGAAGGGTCGCGCCAGCGAGTTGTTGCTGGACACACACGTATGGCTGTGGCTTGCGTTGGGTGTACCGAAAAAGATCGCGCCGACCGTGATGAGTGCGATCGAAGAGGCGGGACAGTCTGGAAAACTCCTCGTTTCTGCGATCTCAGTGTGGGAAATCGCACTGCTCGAGTCGCGACAGCGAATCGTGCTTCCTCTGCCCGTAAACGATTGGTTTGCTTTGGCAATCAGCCGTCCGGAGATCAAGCTTGTAGGCTTGAGCCGGCCGGCGACCATTGTCGACAGCGTCAATTTGCCGGGCGAGATTCAGTCAGACCCCGCAGACCGCTTTCTGATCGCTACTGCGCGGGCTCGCCGCGCGGTGCTCGTCACTCATGATGAGAAGATCATCGCCTACGGGAAAGCTGGACACGTGAAAGTCCTGGCGGTCTGAAGCAGCGAGCACGCCGCCCCGCGAGCAGTCGGCCTTTGCTGCTATAGCAGCGGGCTCCTGGCGAGTGCAACGAGTCCACCTGTTGCCATTGCAATGGCGAGACTTGCTCCTTTGCTTGACAAGCAAAACCCCCGCGCTCAGATTGGATTTTGTGGCCCTAATCCTCAGCTAGCAACGATAGTTCGCATGTCCCGGCGCATGCCTAGTCCGACATCGATATTACGGTCAGTCTTCCCGACGACTGCCGTACTTTTCTGGATTATGGGCGGCGCGGCTGTCGGGGCTCAGACGGAGCCCGAGGGTGGTGTCAAATCACTGCCCCAGGTAACCATCGAGGGAAGAGCGGACACGGCTCCACGCGTCCGCGCGTTCGTGGCTACCCTGACTGGCAAGAGTGCGGCTGAGGATTCGCTCGCCCGATGGGGCCGTCCAATCTGTCCAATTGTGCTGGGTCCGCCGCAAGATGAGCTCGCGGTCGTATTGGGACGTCTGGTGACCATCGCCGCCTCTGTGGGGGTTCACATCGCAAAGCGACCCTGCAACGCCAACTTCTTCATTGTCGAGTCGTCCGAGCCGGACAGGCTTCTGACTCTATGGCACAGGAAGGATTACCGTATGTTTGGAGACGGGGTGCCGTCTGCAATCAATTATTTCCTAACGACACCGCGGCCAGTACGTGTCTGGTACAACACAGAGCTCATCGGTATGCGCGGTAATGCACTTCAGGCTATGACCTTGCCGGGTCAGAACACCTCGCAGCCAACCAACTCCTCGGCGGAGGATTCGCGAATCGTCCTCAGCGATGTGTTGCGGTTTGATTCTGTCATCGTGGTCGTCGATGTCGGACGGACCAAGAACATCAAGCTCGGGCAGCTCGCCGATTATATTGCGATGGTCGGATTGGCGCGCATACACCTCGATGCAGATTTCACCGCCAAGCCGACGATCCTTAAGATCTTCGCAACCCCCTCCGTGGAACCGAGAGAAGCAGCCCCTTGGAGCATCACTGACTGGGATCTCGACTTCCTCAAAGCGCTCTATACCACCCAGCAGAACTCACGACTTCAGCGCGCAGCGATCGCGGACAAAATGCTGCGCGACATCGCACGTTGAATCTGATCAATTGGCATGGTGTTTGATCCCAGACTTGAAATAGCCGTTCGAGCCACGGCCGGGCGGTCTAGCCCGACGGGGGAATGATCAATGCTCCGCGCAATCGACCTGGCTGTGCTGGCGCTCACGGAGCCGGCCGCGACTGAAGACGGTCCGCGGGATTCGAGGCCCCCCGACAATTTCACCGCGTTCTGGGGTTGCGTGTTTGCTTAAAGAGAGGGCCGCCCCGCCCAGAGGTAGGCAATCCCAGGTCGCCCGGCAACGCTCTGCTGGCACAATCGCCGGCTATACCCTTGCCTTCGATCTCTACGATGAGTTGTTCGGGCGCGGCGGCGATTGGGTGTTTCTCGAAGACACCTGCCGGGACGGTGCGCTGCAGGACGACGTCTTTCTGCGCTATCTCGATCGACTGCACCAGATGTGCATTCGCGACGCAGAGATGGCGTTTTCCAAGCTGATGACGGACATGCTGGGTAGCATCATGGAGGGAGCGCCCAGCGACCCAGGCCAGCAGGCGAAGGCCGTGGGCCTGGAGCCAGCGGCGTCGGGCACGCATTGACCGCCGCGCGTTGACATCACAGAGGCCGCGACCACAACTGAACGAATGAGAGGTTCAATCAATGGCTAACAGGAATTCTAGCCCCGCCACACGGCGCAAACCCATTACCGACCATCTGCCGACCCCGGCCGAGCGCCGCGAAGCAATCGAATCTCTGCGGAAACACGGGGGTGCCCACCTTCAGCGCCCGGAAAACAATCTTGTGGGCGGCCGGCCAGCATAAACGGTCGAGCGATGCCGCCGAGTAATTCTGTTGCTCACGATGGCAAAGAATGCTTGTTGGGCGTCGGACTTCGAGGCAGCGAGGCGTGACATCATGGCGGGCGTAGTGGACGCGCTAAAACACGCCGAGGCGGTGCTCCGAGAGATCGGCAGTGAATCCGACTTCGAGGCAGGCATGAGCGTCGCCATTGCGGACGTGCTGGCGGAGGCGCCTCAAGGGGACGCCTCGCTCAACTGAATCGCCGGCTGTGTCACATCGAGAATAGGCGCCGCCTGCCCGCGGGGCGGCTTCTCTCAGATGCGTCTCGACCTCCATCTCACGACTTGCATAATCCATCGCAGTCGGCTGAGACGTGCTCTCCTGGCTGCTGAGGATCAGCCAACACGGGCTTGATATTCAGCGGCCTTTCGAGTTCTCGAAGTACCGAAATATATTCGGCTACACCAGGGGTCACGAAAGCAGGCCCACCCCTTCTACACTTTCGTTCGCCCGGTCCTGGTGTCGAGCGAAGCGGTAGACGACCGCTACCCGCGCAAATGGAGGCGAAGGCCCTATTGTATCGTGATGCGATACGCGATACACTAAGCCATGATTAAGAGCTTCAGACACAACGGATTGGAGCGCTTCTTCCGAACCGGCTCAAAAGCCGGTATCGACCCCAAACACGCGAAGCGATTGAGGCTGCAACTCGCGCGCCTGGATGCCTCGAGGTCTGCAGCGGACCTGAACCTGCCGGGTTGGCGCTGGCATCCGCTGTACGGCGATATGGCAGGTCATTGGGCCGTCTGGGTGGATAAGAATTGGCGCCTGACGTTTGCCTTCAAGGGCACGGACGCCGTACTTGTGGACTATCGCGATTATCACTGATGGAGGATCGAACATGACTCGCATGCACAACCCGCCACACCCGGGAGAAGTGCTCGCGGATACGGTGCTGCGCAAGGACGGCGGCCTGACGGTGAGTGATTTTGCCAAGCGTCTCGGCGTTTCCCGAGTGGCACTGTCGCGTGTGGTTAATGGCCGCGCAGCGGTGAGTGCCGAGCTTGCCATTCGTCTGGCCGCAGCGCTTGGCGGATCGGCCGAGTCCTGGCTCGCCATGCAACTCGCATACGATCTGGCGCGTGCCGAAAAGAAGCGCCGGCCACGTATCGCACGCATCGCCGAAGCTGCCTGAGTGCCGACCGCCGGGGATTGTCTTGGCATTCAGGTTGCGAGCGCGCGCAACTTGCGAGAAGGCCGGCTGCCGCGGCTATCGCCGCCTCGCCGCGGCGCACGAGAAGGCCGATGCGGCGCGCGCCCTCCTCCGCCGCGGTATCGACCCGCGGCGCGCCGGACTCACCGTCGCGCCGCGCGTGAAGCCGGACAAACCAACCGAGGGCGGCCCACCGGGGCATTCAGTCGGGAATCTGGCCCACGAGTTCATGGCGCGACATGTCCAACGCCAGCGCCGGCGGCCGGAATACGTGCAGCGGATCCTGGACGCGAATGTCCTGCCGCGCTGGGGCAGTCGCGACGCCCGTACGATCAAGCCGCGCGAAGTCATCGAGCTGCTGGATGAGATCGCCGACCGTGCGCCGGTCATGGCCAACCGTGTGGCGGGCATCCTTTCGCAGATGTTCCGCTTCGGAATCCACCGTTCGATTCTCGAGACCACCCCGGTGCAGCTTCTGTACCGCCCAGGGGGCAAGGAGAAGCCCAGGGCGCGAGTGCTTTCAGAGGCAGAACTTAAGGCCTTTATCACGAATCTGGACGACGCGTGCCGCTTCCAGCGCCTGCCGCACGTTCTGCGAGTGCTCCTCCTCACCCTGCAGCGTCGCGGCGAGCTCGCTCTCGCCGAATGGCGCGAGTTCAACTTCGCCGAGAAGACTTGGAGCATACCCGACGAGCACGCCAAGGCCGGCAAAGGCCATGTGCTTCCTCTCTCCGACTGGGCGATCACTGAACTTCAGAAGCTCAAGGTCATGGCGGGCGGGTCGCGCTACGTACTTCCGAACGCCGACAAGTCAGGCCCGGCCGACCCAAAGTACATCACACGCAGCGTGGCGCGCTGCCTCAAGCGGTTCAAGGGACATGGGGTCGCCGCCTTCACTCCGCATGACCTACGGCGGACCGGCCGCACCGGCCTTGCGAGGCTGGCGTCAAGGTCGAGATCGCGGAGCGGGTGTTGAACCACGCGCGCGAGCGAATCGAGGCGACCTATGACGTACACGAGTATCTCGACGAAAAGCGCGAAGCGCTAAAAAAGTGGGAGAAGCACCTCGTGGAGCTGCGCGATGCCGTTCTGTCGTCCAAGGAACAGAGTCGCGCTTCATAAGTAAACCTAAACCCAGCAGGCCCTCGCGAACATCGTGAATGCGATCAGTCCAAAGGTCTTCTCCGACGCGAAACTCCCGGTCGCGTACAACCTCCTCGCCCTTTCACTATGGCTTCTGTGGCAGGCTATCCGCCTGCCGATGTTTCTCTTGCTGTCGATTCTCGAGCCAGTCGTCAGCTTCGTCTTGGGCTCGCTCGCGTTACTCGGTGTGCTGACAGTGTTCTTCTGGAGGTTTATCGACCCCGCGCATTTCCCGTTTCTTCTGGTCCTTGGCATTTCTCTCGGCTTCGAACTCGCCCTCATCCTTTACCGCAAGCTCCTGGGCTTTCTTGGCCGTTAACACCCAAGGCGCATAGGAAATCCCAGACGTCAGGCTATGCTCTGCGGCGGGAGCGGACGTTCGCCCTTCCGGAGGCTATTCACCCTTACGGCCCTTGTGAGACGGTGAGCTTGCTCCAGAAGGGTCATTCATAACGGCCGAAGCGGACACTCAGTTGCACGCTGTGCGGCTGCGATTCGGAGTGGCAGAGCGCAGCGCGCGCCAGATTGGCAACCGCTGCCCTGCAATCGGTCTCCTTGGCCCAGCTCTATCGTTCCTGCGGTGAGGCACGCGACGATCTCCGCTCGCGCGATGCTGTGTCGCCGGGATCCGGAAGTCAGGCCTCTTCGAGGGTATGGATCGTCACCGCGAGATCCCTCCTGGCGGCGTTCAGATGCGCTAGTCCACCGTTAGGACCACTTTGGCGCGCGCGTGTCCCTTCTCGAGGTAACGCAGGGCTTCGGCGGCTTCGGCCAACTTGTAGGTGCGATCAATCGCCGGTGTGACCTTCCCTGACTGCATGAGCCCGCTAATGACGGCGAGGTCGTTCTTGTTGAAGTCGGTCAACATCATCCCGAACTTCTGGCTCATGAAGGGAGAGCGTACCCAAGCCTCGAGCGGCAGCTCCAGCCACCCGAACCAATGGCCGATGGTTGCGGAGCCGACCATCACATAGGAGCCTTTGGCGTTGAGCACGCGCCTGTATGCCGACACCGAGTGGGTGCTGACGTTGTCGACGATGAGGTCGTAGCGCTCCGCACCCTTGGTGAAGTCATCACGCGTGTAGTCGATGACGTGATCGGCGCCGAGTGAGCGCACCAGCTCCAGGTTCTTCGTGCTGCACACGCCGGTCACTTCGGCGCCGAATGCCTTGGCGATCTGCACCTCGAAGGTACCGATGCCGCCCGAGGCGCCGTTGATGAGCACCTTCTGTCCCGCTTTGAGGTGACCGTGGTCCCGGAGCGCCTGCAGCGCGGTGATCGCCGCAATCGGCACGGAGGCCGCCTGCTCGAAGCTCACGTTGGCGGGCTTGAGCACAACTGTGCCGTCCTCGCGGTGGGTGACATACTCGGCGAAGGCGCCGGACTTGCCCCCGAAGACGTCGTCGCCCGGCTTGAAACGCCGGACGAGCTTGCCCACCGCCTCGACCGTTCCGGCATAGTCGACGCCGAGTCGCGGATCGTTCGGCTTTCCGAAGCCACGGTCGATCCGCAGCATGTACGGGGTGCCTTCTACGTAGTGCCAGTCGAGCGGATTCACCGAGGCCGCATGCACTTTGACCAGGATTTCGTCGTCGGCAGGAGTCGGCTTGGGAACATCCTCGTACTTGATGACATCGGGCGAGCCGTAGCAGCGGCGCACGATGCCCTTCATGAGCGTCGCACCCGTAGGCGGCGGGGGCTCCGCGCCACAGGGAGTGGTGCGGGTCATGGCCAGTGCCAAAGCCAACACTCCTGCCCCGAGCAGGACCACTACTGCGCCCAAGATCTTGTAACGCAGTTTCATGGGCACTCCGCTGCTTAGGCGAGATGTGGGGCGTTGCTATAAAGGACTTCCCGGTCCCCGGAGCATCGCGATGCTCGCCTGGTTGTCATCAGGATTAATGCTGAACTCGAACTACAGGTGTCGCCACAAGACTCAGGATTGCCTGCGCGACGAGGGCTGCACCGATCAGAGCGATGTATCCCTCAAAGTCTGAAGCGAGCAGGTTAGCTGCAAATCCCCACAGCCCGAGTCCTCCGCCGGCTAGCAGCCCGGCCCGCACGAGTGGCCAGGATTTCGGGGCGAGTCCGCACATTGCGTTGATCGACAATAGGCAATTAACCGCGACAGCGGCCGCGAGAGTCACGTGCATCAGGTAAGGCGGGTGGCCGAACGTCAATTTCATCACTGCAAGCCAAAGCATGGCCAGAACGAGGAAGCAGCCAGTAGCGATGAGTCCGCGGCGGGCGAGTCCGAGGCGAAGCGCTGCTATGATCGCTTGTCGACTGTACTGGCTGGCCGCCCCGGGGTCGCCGCCGGCCTCCTGGAAATCCTCAAGCAGATCCCCGCTCACCACCTCATAGTCCGCTCTGCTTAGTGAACAGCGAAGCAGCGATTCGGCCCAAGGCGGCGGGCGCGAGTCAGTCATGCGAGTTTCCTTCGGGGCCATCGGACACCCCGCCAAAGCGCCGCGGCCAATGTTCTCGCTTCGCTCAGCGCAAGAACGCCGTCGCGCTCTAATCGATAGAAGCGCCGCGCTCGGCCACCGCGTTCAGCGGCTCCCTCCTCGAGACGAGACGATACGAATCCGCGTGCTTCAAGCCGAGCGAGGGTGGCATACGCCGCCCCTGCAGATACGTTTCGCGCAAGCCGAAGCCCGAGATCCTTGAGGATCTGACGCCCATAGGCCTCGTCCCCTAGGCGGTACACGGAAAGCAACACCGCCTGCTCAAATGTCCCCAACGATCCGGCCATGTCTACATTGTAGTTTCACGGACCTGAATGTCAACTTGGGCAGCTGTAGTCACAAAGTCGCCTTTGTCGGGACACGAAATCGGGTCCGGATCAGCGGATATGAAGACTGGAAGATTGGGATGGCTTGATTGCAGAGTCAAAAGGGCACTGCGACGCGCAGGACTGGGATCTGGCTGGCGACAATTAGAACTGCCGGGTAGTTGTCGTTGAGGCTGATGGCCTCTGCGACGGGGGCTCGCGAGTAACGCGGGAACCAGTGCGATCAGGTCATCAATGCGGTTGGACTTGGACGAGATGAGAACGACCGCGATGCTGAACTTGGGCAAGTGCTGCTGAAAGGAGAGATTGCGGTCGACAGTGACGAACACGTCGAACTCGGCTTGAGCGAGCCGCAGCAGCTCACCGTTGGTGAGACCAGCCCACCCATGCGCGGAGGCCGTCGCAATCGTATGACCGCGAATGTGTTCCGCTAATCGGCTATCGACGCACTCGTCGAGGAGAACCTTCACGCCGCGTCATTGACCGTTAGAGCAGCGCCGCGCTCCAGAAATGCCACGACGTGCTCGCGGGTGACCGTGGGAAACCCTGCCAGGAAATCGTCGATCGAATCCCCGGCCTCCAGGTAGTCCAGCAGGGTCTGGACAGGAACGCGCGTACCCGGGAACACGGGCGTTCCGCCCATGACTTCGGGG
>JBOIAD010000012.1:0-3825 GCA_050738795.1 Steroidobacteraceae bacterium | reverse complement strand
GGACATCATCCGAATTTCTCTCCGGATCCGTTCGTACCCGTAGCCTTTACGGCCTTCTGGCCGGCACCGTTGGTCGCCCGGCCTACCGCCAGTAGTCTCACGCCGCCAGCGCGCTGCGATGCAACTCGTACATACCTGCATACTGGTCGGCTGCGCCTTTAAGTTCCCTCCTCAGTAGATTTCGCTCGCTTTGTCGAGCGTCTTTCCGCGTACCCCGTCGATCCGGGCGCCACGAGTGTGCGCGCTAGCGGACGACCCGTTGGACAATGCGCCGGCAATCACGCTCTTGTGCTCGAGGGAACGATGAGTCGTTTCAAACACTTTCTATTCTCCGCGGCCGTACTGAATCGCAACGCGCTGCTCGTGCTCGCGTTGTGGTATCCCTTTTCGGCGGCGGCAGATGCAGCCTCCCTATCGCTTGAGGAGGCGGTCGATCGGGCGCTGCGGGAGACTCCGCAGGTGGCCGCAACCGCTGCGACGCTCGAAGCCGCGCAGGCTGTCGCGCCGAGCGCCGGTCGTCTTCCAGATCCCGAACTGGTCACGGGAGTGGATAATCTGCCGGTCACTGGCGCAGAGCGATACTCGGTGACGCGCGACTTCATGACGATGCGCAAGATCGGCGTGATGCAGAGTTTTCCGAATGGCGAGAAGCGACGGTTGCAGGGTGAGCATGCGCAGCGAGAGATCGCCGTAGCCCAGGGAGAGGTGCGTAAGACGCGATTCGATACTGCTCGCACGGTGGCGGAGGCCTGGATCGCGCGTGCGGTGACCGAAGAGGCGCTGGTACGGCTTCGTACTCTCAAGCCCGATGCGCAGCTTCAAGCCTCTGCCGCTCGTGCCGCGCTCGCCAGCGGCAGAGCAACTGCTGCGGATGCGCTCGCGACCCAATCGCTCGTTGCGGGACTGGACGAGCGCATCCTGACGCTCGAACAAGACGCAGAGATCCAACGCGCCAAGCTGGCGCGTTGGATCGGGGCCGATGCGGACCGGCCGCTCGCGGGCATTCCAACCGACCGCGAACTGAATCATTCACCGGAGGCGTTACTGGCTGCGGTGCCGCAGCACCCGCCGTTGGCCCCCGTATTGGCAAAGCTCGCGGAAGCACAGACGGAGGTCGAGCTGGCACGCGCGCAGAAAAGTCCCGACTGGAGTGCGGAGCTTGACTATGCGCAGCGGGGGCCGGATTTCTCCAACATGGTCTCGCTCCAATTTCATATCGGGCTGCCGTTGTTCGCCAAATACAGACAGAACCCGGTGATCGCAGAGAAGCTGGCCATGGTGCGCGCGCAGGAGGCCGAGCGGGATGCGGAAATTCGCATGCATACGGCGGAGGTCCGGGGGGAGATCGCACAGTGGCGCCGAGGTCGAGAACGGCTGCAGAACTACACCAGCGAGCTCCTGCCTCTGGCGCGCGAGCGATCTCGTGCGGCGATTGCTTCTTATAGCGCCGGCCGCGGCGATTTGCGCGGTCCGCTGGATGCGCTGACCGAGGAGATCAACACGCAGCTCGAGTATGTCCAGCTCGAAGGCTCGGTCGCGAACGCCTGGGCGGTTCTGTACTTCCTCCATGACTCGGAGGCATCGAAATGACCCTGGCACCCCTTAACAACATCAAATGGGTCGCGGTTGCGTTGGCTCTCGTTGCGCTGGGAGCCGGCGGGGGCTACTGGTCGGCCCACCGCATGATGATGTCCGGTCCGGGCACCGCGTTGCCCGCCTCCTCGGGCAACATCGCGAACCCACCCAGTGCCGCGGGTAACGACAAGCCCCTGTACTGGTACGACCCGATGATCCCGAGCCAGCATTTCGACAAGCCGGGCAAGTCTCCAATGGGCATGGAGATGGTTCCGAAGTACGCGAATGAGGGGAGCGACAGCGGCCGTGTTCGGGTGAGCTCCGGCGTCGTGCAGAACCTCGGGATTCGGCTCGGCAAGGTGGAGAAGGCGAGCCTCAAATCAGGCTTGCATGCTGTCGGCAGCGTAGCCTTCGACGACCGGTTGCTCGAGCTCGTCCAGGCGCGCGTCGAGGGTTACGTGACTCACCTCGACGTGAAAGCGCCCCTCGAGCGCGTGCGCCGCGGGCAGCCCCTCGCCACCATCCTCGCACCCCAATGGCTCGAGGCGCAGCAGGAGTACCTCACTCTGGTGGATGCGCGCTCGCAGAGCGCAGCAGTCATTCGGGATGCCGCCCGGCAGCGCCTCGTGGTGCTCGGGGTGCCGTACGCGACCATTCGCGCCGTGGAAACGAAGCACGAAACCCACGCCACCACAACCCTGATGGCTCCGATCGACGGTGTCGTGACGGAACTCGGCGTGGGCGAAGGTGCCGCCTTCATGGCCGGCGCGAGCTTGTTTCGCATCAACGGACTCGCGACCGTGTGGGTCAACGCGCAGATTCCAGAAAGCCGGGTTTCGATGGTGCCCCCCGGTTCGACCGTGCAGGCGCATGCGACCGCGTGGCCCGGCATGGCATTCAAGGGTCGCGTCATCGCTTTTCTGCCGCAAGTCGATCCGCAGACGCGCACGCTCACCGTGCGCGTGGCGCTCGACAATCCCGACTTCCGGCTCTCACCCGGCATGTGGGTCGCGCTGGACTTCACCGCTCCGGCGGGCGCGCCGCAGCTCGTCGTACCGAGCGAGGCGGTGATTGTGACCGGCCAACGCAGCGTGGTGATCGTCGCGGGCGAGAAAGGATCGTTCGATGTGGTCAACGTTTCCACCGGCGTGGAGCAAGAGGGCCGGACACCAATACTGTCGGGTCTGACGGAAGGCCAGTCGATCGTGCTCTCGGGCCAGTTCCTGATCGATTCGGAGGCGAGCCTCACGTCCACCGTGAATCGGCTCAAGACCACTCCCGCACCTGCCATGGCGCCAACGGAGGGTGGGCAGTGATTGCGCGGCTCATCCGCTGGTCCATCCAGAATCGCATTCTGGTGCTGCTGGCGACGGTCATGCTCGCCGCCTGGGGCGTGTGGGCGATGCGGGGAATTCCGCTGGATGCCATTCCCGACCTCTCGGATGTGCAGGTCATCATCCGAACGACGTACGCGGGTCAAGCGCCCCAGATCGTCGAGAATCAGGTCACCTATCCGCTGGCGAGCACCATGCTATCGGTACCGGGTGCGAAAACCGTGCGCGGTTATTCGATGTTCGGTGATTCGTATGTCTGCATCCTGTTCGAGGACGGCACGGATCTGTACTGGGCGCGCTCTCGGGTGCTCGAGTACCTGAACCAGGTGCAATCGCAGCTGCCCCCCGACGCCAAGTCGTCTCTCGGCCCGGATGCGACTGGCGTGGGCTGGGTCTATGAGTATGCGCTCGTGGACAAGAGTGGCACGCGCGATCTCTCACAGCTGCGTGCGCTGCAGGACTGGTTCCTGAAATACGAGCTCAAGGCGGTGGCGAACGTCGCCGAAGTCGCCTCACTCGGCGGCATGGTGCGCCAGTACCAGATCGTGCTCGAACCCGATCGGCTGCGGGCGTTCAACATCACGCCGCAGAGGGTCATCGATGCCGTGCAAAGAGCCAATCAGGAGACCGGCGGCTCGGTTCTGGAGCTCGCCGAGGCCGAGTACATGGTGCGGGCGTCCGGATACCTCAAGACCCTGGAAGACTTTCGCAATATCCCGCTAGCGACGACCGATGCGGGTGTAGCGGTGCGCCTGGGCGATGTGGCCCACGTGCAGGTCGGTCCCGAGTTACGCCGCGGCATCGCCGAGCTCAACGGGGAAGGGGAGGTGGCCGGCGGCGTCATCATCATGCGCTCAGGAAAGAACGCGCTCGAGACCATCAAGGCGGTGAAGGCCAAGCTGGCGCAGCTCAAAAC
>JBOIAD010000011.1:0-21915 GCA_050738795.1 Steroidobacteraceae bacterium | reverse complement strand
GCCGTCCAGATGAACGGTTTGGGATTTTGATTCCAACTTTCCATAAACTCATCAATCGCCTGTTTCAAATCCGGCACGCTCACGAAACTGGCGCGTCGAATCGCTTTGTCGGTCAGCTCTCTGAACTAGCGCTCCACCAGATTCAGCCAGCTGGAACTGGTCGGCACAAAATGGCACACAAAGCGCGGATGCTTCTTGAGCCAGGCTTGTACGTGCGGCTCTTTGTACGTGCCGTAGTTGTCCATCACCAGATGCAATTCAAGCTGCGAAGGAAACTCATTGTCCAGACGCCGTAGAAATCGCAGCCACTCCTGATGCCGATGCCGGCCGTGACACTCTCCGATGACCTTCACGTCCAACACGTTCAGGGCCGCAAAGAGCGTCGTGGTGCCGTTGTGTTTGTAGTCGTGCGTCATCGTTCCGCAGCGGCCTTTCTTCAGCGGTAATCTCGGCTGCGTGCGATCTAATGCTTGAATTTGGCTCTTTTCATCCAGACACAGCACCAGCGCCTTCTCCGGCGGGTTCAAATACAACCCCACCACATCAGTCTGTCTCCCCAAAAACTTCGCATCCCGCGAGAGCTTGAAAAGTGCCGCTCAGATGCGGCTTGATGTTGTGCAGCTGCCACAGGAGGTTCACCGTGTTCTTGCTGACCCCCTGGGCCTGCGCCATCTGCCGGCAACTCCAATGCGTCATGCCGGGCGGCGTGCTCTGCAAGGTCGATTCAATGATCCGGTCGCGTTTGGCTTGATGGTAATGCGGTTTGCGTCCCCGGCCAGGGGCGATCTGCCCCACCTCGCCAATCCCCACGCTCGTGCACTCGCTTGCGCCACAGCTGCACGGGCGCCCGGCTTATTTCAAGCTCCTCGGCAATTGCGACATTGTCCTCGCCCGCCAACGCTCCCAAGATAATCCGGCAGCGCAGCCCCTATCCACCCCGCGCACCTAGTGGTTGACGCAACCCGCACCGGAGCAGCTGCTCGGCTGAAGCTCTATGATCTTAAGCTGCTCCGAGCGACGCACTACGCTTTCGAAGTCGGCTTCGCTCAGACACCCCTTGGTTTGGAACCGCGTTCCCAATTGGGCCGAGGTCAGGCAGTAGAAAGGCTGTCCCTTGTGCTTCTCGACTTGATAGCCGAGCTCGCTGGCCCTTTTCGCGAGCGCGGTCGCATGATCGTCTGCTGCGACCTTCGCCGGGGCTGAAGGTGCGGCAGCCGTCGGCGCAATCGATCGATTCGCGACTGGCTGTGGCTGGGGCGTGGCCGCGCACGCGCCGAGAAGCACGATGGCAGCCGTTATCGCCAAGGAGCGCAGAGTCGTCAGAAATACATCCTCTACATGATTCGCATGCATTCAGCATACCTACGGTCCGGCATCCGAACGGGCCGGCAGAAATGTGTTGGCCTATAAACTATCACCGGACTGCACCAAAAGACCACCCGAAGGCCTTTTACGCCGTGTATCGGTGGCTTCAGGCGCCAAGATCGGCCAAGCGATGCGCGGATCTTCCTCAATGGCCGATCAGTTTGACTGCGAGCGGTTTCCACAGCGGATTCAAATAGAGCGACACCGCGGTTGACTGCATTGCCGCTACCCATGCGACGGCCGCCGCATAGGCCTGGTGAAGGCGGCGTCGCGTGATTATGTCGTAAGCACCCACGCCCACGAACAGCCGCGATTGCTCGGCGTGTCCTCACCACCCGATCCCATAGTCCTCGCCGTGATTGCTCGAGCCGCCCCACATGGTCCCGTGCTGACGATCGAGCTCGATCGCATTGATCGGCCCCGAGCTGCGCTCCTCGAAATCGAGCTTGTAGCCCATGCGCACGAGTTGCTCGCGCACCCACGGAGGCGTCGCCGTGTTGACGGTCAGCCGGCCGGGCATCGATTCGTGCGCCCCGAAGGAGTCGCGCATCTGATAGCTCGTGATGTTCGCCGCCTCGGTGGCCTCCTGCGGCGTCATCCCGAATTCCACGACATTCAGGAAGAACTGCAACAGGTTCTGGTCCTGCGTATCGCCGCCTTGCACTGAAACCACCAGATAGGGCTTGCCGTCCTTCAACGCCAGGGTCGGAGTGAGCGTGGCACGGGGCCGCTTGCCCGGCGCGAGCACATTGAACGGGTTCTCCGCCGGGTCGAGCACGAAACTCTGCATGCGCTGGCTCAGACCCACACCGGTGTGACCCGCGATCACGGCCGGAGTCCAGCCGCCGCTCGGCGTAACCGACACGGCCCAACCCTTCTCGTCAGTGGCTTCGACACTCGTCGTGCCCAGCCTGAACGTGCGATCGTATTCCGCAAGCGCGGTGGGACTCCACTGCGCCGCAGCCGCTTCGCTCCCGGCCGGCATTTTGCTGTGCCATTTCTGCAGGATCGCGGTAAATGGATTCGTGCCGTTCTGAAACGGATACGGGTCTCCGGGACGGATGTCCGGATCGTTGTGATCGGGCTTGATCAGCTTCGCACGCTCACGCGCATAGTCCTTCGACAGCAACCCCCGAATCGGCGACTCGGGCGGAAACGCCGGATCCCCGTAATAGAAGTCCCGGTCCGCAAAGGCCAGATTCATGGCCTGGTACAGTGTATGGATGTAGCGCGCGCTGTCGTACCCCATCGACTTGAGATCGAAATTCTCCAGGATGTTCAGCGCCTGCAGCATCACCGGCCCCTGCACCCAGGTGGTGAGCTTGTACACCTCGATGCCCTTGTAGCTCGTGTGCACCGGCTCCTCGATGTGCACCTTCCACTTCGCCAGATCCTCCAGCGTGAACAGGCCGCCCTGCTCGCGCGTCGAGCGGACTATTTCCTGTGCAATGTCACCCTTGTAGAAGCGATCGTAGGCGGCGTAGATCGCCGCCTTGCGATCCTTGCCGTGAGCCCGCGCCTGGCGCTCGGTCTCCACGAGCTTGCGCAGCGTCGCGGCCAGATCGGGCTGCCGGAAGATCTCACCCGGCTGCGGGCCTTCGCGCGCCGCGCCCGGGTGGATGAGCAGTGTTGCCTTGGAGTAGGGCCACTGCGCGATCTTGTCCTTGAAATGCTCGATGGTATCGGCGAGCTGCGCCTCGATCGGATACCCGTCGGCCATCTCGATGGCGGGCGCCAACACTTCCGCGAGACTCATGGTGCCGTACTCGGCCAGCATGGTCATGAGACCGCCGGGGGTTCCCGGCGTCACCGCGGCGAGCGGTCCGAACTCGGGCGGAAACTTCATCCCGCGGCTGTGGAAGAACTCCGGCGTCGCGCCCGTGGGCGCAACACCCAGCGCATTGATACCGATGACCTTGCCCGTGTTGGGGTTGTAGATCAGCGCCTGAGTCTCACCGCCCCACGACAGCGTGTCCCACATCGTCGATGTGGCGGCGAGCATCGCGCACGCGGCGTCCACTGCATTGCCGCCTTTCTGGAAGATCATCGCCCCGGCGGTGGCCGCCAGCGGCTTGCCGGTGATCGCCATCCAGTGGCGCCCATGCAGCGGCGGCTTCTCCGTCCGCGCCTGCGCATCCTGCAACAAGCCCCCCATGAGCACTCCGATGCACGCCAGCGCCAGCCGGCCGATGACGGCCTTCGTGACTGCTTCGATTCTCATTCGATCGTTCCCCTCAAGGCAATTGTGGCGAAGCCATTGCCAGCCCGCGAGCATATGGCAGACTCGAGACCGGCGCACGAGGCTTGCGCCTGCGCGTTCCCGCAAGTGCGAAGACATCCCATGGCAACGATCGAGGGCCTGTTCATCTATCCGCTCAAATCGGGGCGCGGCATCCCGATGCCGAGCGTGCGCGTGCAGGCCACTGGCTTCGAGTGGGATCGCCATTGGATGACGATTGACCTTTCTGGCGAATTCTTGACACAACGAACCCACCCACAGCTTGCGCGGATCGTCCCCGAGCTGACCCGCGACGCATTGATACTCAACGCGCCGGGCCTGCCCTCCCTGACATTGCCTACCGAGCCGTCCGGCGAGCCGATGTCCGTGCGCGTGTGGGAGGACATCTGCACCGGCCTGGATCAGGGCGATTCAGCGGCCCAGTGGGTGAGCCAGGCCATCGGGGTACCCACCCGCCTCGTGCGCGTAGCCCCATCCATGCAGCGTCTTGCCAACCCGAAGTACGCCGGGCCCTATCCCGTACCGGTAGCCTTTCCGGACGCATTTCCCGTTCTCGTGTGCAACCGCGCCTCACTGGAAAGCCTGAACAGGCGCATGCCGGAGCCCGTGCCGATGGAGCGCTTCCGCCCCAATATAGTGCTGGAAGGCCTGGAGGAGTTTGCGGAAGACCGGATCGACACGCTGCAGCTCGGCGAGGTCACACTGCGGCTGGTGAAGCCCTGCACCCGGTGCATCATCACATCAACCGATCAGCACACCGGAGAGCGCTCGACCAATCCTCTGCCCGTGCTGCGCGCGTTTCGCTTCGACCGCAAGCTGCTGGGCGTCAAGTTTGGCGAGAACGCAGTCATCGTGGCCGGCACCGGCGCGACGCTCGAGCGCGGCACCAACTGCGTGGCGACCTTCAAATCTGCCGAGGCGGTCGCGACGCCAGGCTAGCCATCGCAGCCAGGCTTCCTCAGTGCCAATTCTGGATGCTGCATCGCGGATAGTGTGCTCCTGAACTGTGCACGGCGCACGTCTGTACAACAGCCTGTTTTGACAGACTTCCCTACACCTCTCGGAGGGAAGTGTGAATCAGGTCTCACTCGGGCTCGCCGCGCTGCTGGGTGCGCTGGCAACAGCGTTCGGCTACGCGTGGATCCGCGCGCAGTATCGGAAATGGAAGGGCGCATCCCCGACGGGCGGCGATGCCGCAAGCGCTGCCCGCCATGCGATCTTCCAACAGTCGCCCAACGGCGTGTTGATGGTTGACGCCCGCAGCCTGCAGGTCATTGACGCCAACCCGGCCTTGCAGCGCACTCTCGGCTTCACATCGCAAGAGCTGTGCAGGCTCAACCTCTCCCAGGTGTTCACCGACGAGAGCGGCAACACCGAAATGCTGATGAGGAAACTGCGCGATCCCAATCCGCGCATGCCCTTCCAGCTACGACAGCGGTGCAAGGATGGCAGGCTCCTGAATGTCGAGATCAGCGGCCACCGCCTGGACCTGGGCGACCACCACGTACTTGCCTTCACGACCGACGACGTCACGCTGCGGCGCAAGGCCGAAGCGCAGCTCCTCGAAAAGCAACAGCACCTCGACCACCTGGCGCATCACGATCAGCTCACCGGCCTGCCGAATCGCCTGTACCTCGCGGCGCATCTGCCCGGAGCGATCGAAGAAGCCCAGCGCACCAACGCCATCCTCGCGGTGCTGTTTCTGGATCTCGACCGCTTCAAGCACATCAACGACTCGCGCGGCCACGAGACCGGCGACAAGCTCCTCCAGGCGGTGGCGCAACGGATCAGAGCGACGGTACGCACGGAGGACGTCGTCGTTCGCATGGGCGGCGACGAGTTCATCGTCATCCTGCGTAGCGTGCGCACTTCCGACCAGGTGAATGAGACCGCGGCTCGCATCAACGAAGCGCTCTCCGCGCCCGTGCTGGTGGATGGACGGCCGCTGGTGACGACAGTCAGTATTGGCGTGAGCCTGTACCCGCGCGACGGCGCCGACATGGGCGAGCTGCTCAGGCACTCGGACACCGCGATGTACCAGGCAAAGGACCGCGGCCGGAACAACTTCCAGCTCTTCAGCCCGGCAATGGACCGCAGGCTCAAGGAACGCATGACCATCGAGTCGAGCCTGCGCACGGCCGTGCAGGGCAACCAGCTCGATGTGCACTACCAGCCGATCATTGACATCCAGACCAACCGGGTGGTTGCGCTCGAGGCGTTGCTGCGCTGGAAGCATCCCACACATGGGTTCGTACCCCCGGAGCGGTTCATCGCGGTTGCCGAGGAGACCGGCCTCATCGTGCCCATCGGCGAGTTCGTGCTGGAGCGCGCGATCGAGGACATCGCCCGCTGGCGGCAGGCTGGCTGCACGCCGGTCCCGATGGCCGTGAACGTTTCAGCCGTGCAGCTGCAGCGCTCGAATCTGCCGGCCACCATCGTCAAGCTGACAAAACAACATCGCGTGAATCCCTCGATGCTGCAGCTCGAGCTCACCGAGAGCGCCGTGTTCGAGCGGCGCGAAGGGCGCACCGGCGAGTCCAACGAGGATGCCGTCTCGCGGCTGCGGGATCTGGGCGTGCGCATCGCGGTGGACGACTTCGGGACGGGCTATTCCAGCCTGTCCTACCTGAAACGCTGGCGGGTGGACTATCTGAAGATCGACCGCAGCTTCATCCGCGACCTCGTGACCGACATGAGCGATCTCGCGATCGTCAGCGCGATCATCGCCATGGCGCGCCATCTCAACATCCAGGTCGTCGCCGAGGGCATCGAAGGCTGGCAGCAGCTCGAGAAACTGCGCCAACTGGGCTGCGGCCTTGCGCAGGGCTACCTGTTCGCCAAACCCGCCCCGGAAGATCAGTGCCGCCGCTTCCTGCAGGGCACACCACTGGATCTCACCGAGCACGATCGGCTGCTCGAGGCGCTGGAAGCGACCGGCAGTTAGGCCACGACGCCCTACGGGTCCGTACCCGCAGCGTGCGTTTTGAGGACTTCCTGCAAATCGGCCAGAGTGTCCGCTTCGGCAGCCGGCTTGTCGGGGCGCCGCCGGGCAATCCGCGGGAACCTGAGCGCAATCCCTGACTTGTGGCGGCTCGAGGCGGCGATGCCCTCGTACGCAAGCTCGAACACCTGGGTGGGCTCGACCGAGCGCACCGGCCCGAACTTCTCACGCGTGTGGCTGCGGATCCAGCGGTCGAGCTCCGCGATCTCCACGTTACTCAGGCCCGAGTAAGCCTTGGCCACCGGCACCAGCTCGCCATCGTTCCACACCCCAAACGTGTAGTCGGTGTAGAGATTCGAGCGGCGGCCGTGGCCGGGCTGCGCATACAGCATCACGCCATCGAACGAGTAGGGATCGATCTTCCACTTCCACCACGAGCCTCGCTGCCTGCCGGTCCCGTACGGCGCGTCGAGGGACTTCAGCATCAGGCCTTCGACACTGCGGGCGCGCGACTGTGTGCGCACCTGCGCCAGCTCCTCCCAACTTTCCGCGGTGACAGGCGCGGAAATGTCGATGACATCGGGCGCTGCAGCGACAAGCGCCTCAAGTCTGGCTCTGCGCTCGCGCAGCGAAAGCGCGCGCAGGTCTACGTAATCCTGCTCGAGCAGGTCATACGCGAGAAAGCGCACGGGGACGGCTTTCAGAATCGCAGGCGAGAGCTTCTTGCGGCCGATGCGTTGCTGGAGATCCGCGAACGGGCGAATCGCGCCGTCGCGCCAGGCAACCAGCTCACCGTCGAGTACGACGCCATCCGAAAGCGGCGCTGCCGCAGCGACGACTTCGGGAAAGCGCTCCGTGACAAGATCTTCACCGCGCGACCAGATGAAGCACTCGCCCCGGCGGCGGATGAGCTGGCTGCGAATGCCATCCCATTTCCATTCGGCCAGCCACTGGTCTCGCGGCCCCAGTGTGGCGGGGTCGGCTTCCAGGGGCGATGCGAGAAAGAAAGGGTAGGGAGCGGACGGGTCTTCGGCGGGCGCCTCGCCTGATCGCAGCGCTTCCCAGAACTCAGCACTCGGGCGCCAATCGCCCATCAGACGTCGGGCCACGTCGGGCCGCGGCATTGACAAAACTTCCACCAGCGCGCGGGTGACGAGCAGTTCGGACACACCGACGCGCAGCTCACCAGTCAGAAACTTGTTGACCAGGAAACACTCGCGATAGGGCAGCGTTCGCCACCAGTCGACGATTGCAGCACGCTGTTTCGGCTCGTCCTCCGTACGCAGCGGCAGCAGACGACCCTCGATCCAGGTGGACAAAGGAACGTCAGGGACAACCTGAGCGTACCCGGGAGCGGTTCGCTCCATCAGCAACGCGACGGTCTCTGCCAGGTCGCCTACGCTCGCGAGAGACTCATCCACGAGCCATTCCGGCAATCCAGAGGCTTCGATCAGCCACCGATACAGCAGGGTGGGACCGATGAAGCGCTTCAGCCGATGCCCTGACAGGATGTAGGCCGCCCACGCGGCATCGGCAGGCGCCGCTGCATTGAAGTAGCGCACCATCGCGGCGACCTTCAGGTTGGTCGAGGTCGTCGTGTCGAGCTCTTCGTACAGTTCGCTGAAGGCACGCATTACTCTTCCGCGCCGAAGTCAGTCTTCAGAGCGCTGGCTTCGAGCCCGCTCTCCGTGAGATGGCGGCTGAGCGCGTCGGAATAGCCATGTGTCAGCAGGACACGCCGGGCTTTCGTCGCCCGGCAGGTCTCGACCAGGCCGGGCCAGTCCGCGTGGTCGGATATGACAAACCCACGGTCATACCCACGGCGCCGCCGATCCCCGCGCACGCGCATCCACCCGGAGCAAAATCCCGTTGCATGCTCCCCGAACCGCCGCATCCAGGGCGTCCCGACGGCACTGGGCGGCGCCAGGATCAACGCCCCGCTGAAGTCGGTCTTCCGGTCGTTGGGGATTGCCAGCGTCGGGACCATATCGATGCCCGCTCTGCGATAGACCCCAACGAGAGAATCCACGGCGCCGTGGACATACACGGGCTCATCGGTATAGGCGCGCAACTCGGCAAGGACGCGCTGCGACTTGCCGAGCGCGTAACAGAACAAGGCCGACGCCAGACCCCGTTCGCGGTTGGACCGCCACCAGCGGAATACTTCCCCCACCACCTGCGATGTCTGCGGCCAGCGGTATACAGGCAGGGCGAAGGTCGCCTCACTGATGAAAACGTCGCATTCCAGAGGTTCAAACGGCGCGCAGGTCGGGTCGGCCTGGCGTTTGTAGTCGCCCGAGACAATCCACACCTGGCCGGCATATTCGATGCGAACCTGTGCGGACCCCAGGATGTGGCCGGCAGGGTGCAGCGAGACGCTGGTCGAGCCAAGAGGGGTCCGGGCACCATAGTCCAGGGCGGTGATGTCGCGGTCCCCGCCCAGGCGTAACTTAGCGATTGACGCCCCGGGACGTGCGAGAATGTAGCGCGCGCTGCCGTGGCGCAGATGATCGCCGTGGGCGTGCGTGATGAGCGCCGTTTGAACGGGTTTCCAGGGGTCGATATAGAAGTTGCCCGGTGGGCAGTACAGCCCGCTCGCGGTGACGACAACCAGCGGTTCGGAATCTGAGCTCATGAGTATCCAAAGCTTGGGCGCTGCGCAAGCCAGCCAGTCAACGCTGCAACAGTGCGCCAGCGCCGTGCTGATGATTAGGCCGGCGGCGTTCGATTACAACCCGGAAACCGCCGCCACCAACAGGATGCAGAAGCCGGCCGCGGGCGCACCGGAATCAGGGCAGGCGCAGGCCCTGCCGGAGTTCGACCACTTCACGCAAGCCCTGCAGAGCGAAGGCATCTCGGTTTGTGTGGTGGATGACATCCCGGCTCCGCCGAAGCCCGACGCCGTATTTCCCAACAACTGGATCAGCTTTCACGAAGACGGCACGGTCGTGTTGTATCCGATGCAGGCGCAGAGCCGCAGACGCGAGCGCCGTCCTGAAGTCGTGGACGCCGTGGTGCAGCGGCTGGGTTTCAAGGTGTCCCGCGTCGTGGATCTCACGAAGCACGAGCAGGAAGGACGATTTCTGGAAGGCACCGGAAGCCTCGTGCTCGATCATTGCAATCGAGTTGCCTATGCATGCGCCTCGCCGCGTACACATCCGGTGGTGATCGAAGAATGGGCGCACGAGCTCGGCTACGAAGCAATCGTGTTCGACGCCTCCGATCGGGGCGGCGTGCCGTACTACCACACGAATGTCATGCTGTGCGTGGCTTCGCGCATGGCTGTCCTGGGAACTTGCGCGATGTCAGCGGATGACCGCGATCGCGTCATCGAGCGGCTCGAGATGACCGGCCGCGACGTCATCGAGATCCACTACGACGAGATCGAGCAGTTCGCGGGCAACATGCTCGAGCTCGCAAGCTGGGACGAGGCGCTGGGCGACTGCCGCCTGCTCGTCATGTCCGAGACGGCGCGGCGTGCAATCCGGACCGACGTGTACGCACGGCTTGCGGCGAGCACGGACTGTGTTCTTGCCATACCTGTGCCCACGATTGAACGGCTCGGCGGCGGCAGCGTGCGCTGCATGCTCGCCGAGGTATACCTGCCTGTCTAGGCGAGCCACCCCGTGACCGAGCTCCTGGTGAAAGCGATCGTCAGCTACCTGCTCGGCTCCATCATCGGCAGCCTGCTGATCGGCCGCCTGCGGGGCGGTGTCGACATCCGCAGACTCGGCAGCGGCAATGCCGGCGGAACCAACGCTCTGCGGACTCAGGGGAAGTCGTTCGCCTTCTGGGTCCTCGTGATCGATATCGTCAAAGGCTGGGTGGCTACGCGGGTTCTGGCGTCGCTCCTGATCCCGGGGGTCGCGGTTGCATCCTCCGGGCTGCGTATCTGGCTGCCCGCGGCGTGTGGCATCGCGGTGATCGCGGGGCACATATATCCGTTGTGGTACGGTTTTCGCGGCGGGAAGGGCGTTGCGACACTGGTTGGCGTAGTACTCGGCATCGATGCATGGCTGCTCGTGCCGATGCTGCTGACATGGGTGGTTGCCGTCGTGCTGATTGGCTTTGTCGGGCTCGCGTCGATGGCTGCTGCCGCCTCACTTCCCGTGTACGTCGCGCTGGATGCGGTTGAGCCACACCTGCCTCTCCTGAGCCTCGGCGTCGTCGCGACACTGATGATCGTGTTCACCCATCGGACCAACGTTGCACGAATGAGCGCGGGGACGGAGCCGCGCGCACGACGCCTCTGGTTGCTGGGCCGGCGACGGACATGAGCGCATGATCAGGCCGTCCGATCCTTCCGAGCCCGACAGATCTGGCGAGAGCGCTCCGCTCGTTGCGCGGGTGTTCGCTGAGCTCGCCGACGGAAGGTTCCATTCGGGTGAGGATCTGGCGCAGAAGCTTGCAGTGAGCCGCAGCGCAGTGTGGAAGGCGGCGAACTCTCTGCGTGACCTGGGTGCGACGCTGCACGCGGTGCGCAATCGGGGCTACCGGCTGGCGACCGCGGGCGAGCCTCTGGATGCCCAGCGCATTCGACAGATCATGACGAAGGGCGCGCGCGAGCGGATCAAGAGCCTCGACATTGCGTGGTCCGTGGACTCGACCAACACCGTCCTGCTGAACCGCGCCAACCCGCCAGTCGGCCATGGCGAGGTGATGCTGGCCGAGTACCAGGCTGCCGGCCGCGGCCGGCGCGGCCGAACCTGGCTCGCGCCTCCCGGCGGCGCCATCTGCCTCTCATTGAGCTGGACGTTCCGCGAAGTGCCGCGCGATATCGGTGCCCTGGGACTGGTCATCGGCGTTTGTGCATTGCGGGCACTCACTGCGCTGGATGTCGAGAAGGTCCAGGTCAAATGGCCGAACGACCTGCTGATCAACGATCACAAGCTGGGCGGCGTCCTCATCGAGTTGCGCGCCGAATCGGGCGGCCCGGCGTGCGTGATCATTGGCGTCGGTCTGAACGTCGCACTCGGCGCCCAGCTGCTGGCGAAGATCGCCGAGACGGGCCTCGCGCCCATCGATCTCGTGACAGCCGGGCTCGAAGAGCCGTCGCGCAATGCAGTTGCGGCAGGATTGGTCAGCGCCATTGTTCCAGGGCTGGTCGAGTTCGAACGCGAGGGGATCAAGCCGTTCATTGACGAGTGGCGGGACGCGGATGCCTTGCGCGGGCGTCCTGTCTCGGTCCACACGGGCGACACCATTGTGCGAGGCGTGGCCCTCGGCATTGACCTGAACGGTGCCCTCCTCGTCGAAACGCCCCAGGGATTGCAGCGCCTCATCTCGGGCGATGCCTCCGTGAGGGTGACCTAGTGGCGTTGCTGCTGATCGATATCGGCAATAGCCGCGTGAAGTGGGCCCAGCTGGTCGATGGCCGAATGGGAAGGCAGCAGGCGGCCGCCAATTCAAGGTGGCGGGTCGGGGACTACGCGCGGCGCATCATCGGACGAAGGGGGGGAAAGCAGAATGCTCGCGCCGCCGCCGACCGCATCGTGGTCTCGAGTGTCGCCGGCGCGCGAGTGGATCGAATGTTGATTGCCGCAGCGCGGAAGATGGAAGCGCCCGCGCCGGAGTTCGTGGCCTCCCAGCGCTGCGCCGGAGGCGTTACAACGGCCTACCTGGAGCCCTGGAGACTGGGGGTCGATCGCTTCGTAGGCGCCATTGGCGCCCACCATCTCGCGGCAGGGAGGGCCGCCTGCGTGGTCAATATCGGTACGGCCATAACCATCGACCTCGTGGATGCAACTGGACGGCATCGGGGTGGCGCAATCGTGCCAGGCCCAGGCCTGATGGTGGACAGCCTGCTCAGCCAAACCAGCGGAATTCGCCGGCGCGCCCGAGGCGGATCCCAGGGAGCGCATAGCCTGTTCGCCCGAACTACCCGCACCGCGATCGGACAGGGATCCCGCTATGCCGCGGCGGCCCTCATCGACCGGGCAATAGAGGAGGCGCAGAAGGCGCTGGGCCGCCGGCCCCTGGTGCTCCTCACCGGCGGAGGCTCCGCCGCGGTCAAGCCGTTGGTACTGAGCGCCTGTGTCAGCGTGCCGGACCTGGTGCTACACGGGCTGGCCGTCTGGGCCAGCCATGCCCCCCTCAAGCGCCACCTGGCTTAGAATCGCCCCGTGCGCAACGTATTCTTGGCATTACTGACGGCAAACGTGCTGTTCATGGCCTGGTCCCACTGGGTCGACACGCCCAGGGAGGCGAACAAGCAGGACTCCCTCTCGCGGCTGCCTCGCCTGCTGCTGGAGACCGAAGCTCCGCACAACCCGCAGCCGAGCGACGGCACCGCCCAAAAGATGGCGCTTGGAGGGGCCGCAGTCACCGGGAGCTGCACCTCCCTCGGACCCTTCAACGACATGGCCAGCGCCGCCCGCACGGCCGCGATGCTCCTCGACAAGGGATTCACCCCGCAGCAGCGCGCCGAGGACGGCGAAACCGTCGAGGGCTACTGGGTCTACGTCAGCGGAATGAAGACCGACGACGAAGTCGCGCGAGCCGTGGACCGACTCGAAAAGAGCGGCTTCACCGACGCCCACGTGATGAAGGAGTCACCCGAAGGGCGACGGGTATCGGTGGGCCTGTTCAGCAAGCGCGACCGGGCCGAACGCCGCGCCGCGGCCGTAAAGCACGGTACAGGGCTGGATCCGCAGATCGGCGAGCGCAAGTTTCCTGGGACCGTCTACTGGGTGGACGTCGGCCCTCGCCCCGGGACGCGAGAGGTTCCCGCAGATGTCCTCGTGGCAAACAGCGGCACTGTGAAGGTCGGGACGCAGGCATGCCCTTCTGGCACCGGGGTGCGACAGGGTGGGGAGGCGACGCCTCAGCAGCTCGAGGCGGCGCGGCAGGGCGAGCGGCAGGAGGTAACGCCGCGCTCGCCTCCGCCGAGGACCAAAGTGGCCAGCGCGCCGAACGGGCCGCCGTAGGGGTGGAGTAGAATTACGGGTAGGAATTGGATTTTGCGGGAATGACGGACCTCGGAATCGACGAGAAGTATCAACGGTAGCGTTACTCTGTTGTTCACGGGCCTTTGACGACATCGCTGGACAGCAAGTCCTCCGGCGTAAATAACAGCACCTCTGCAACGCCGGCTCGCTTCGCCAACCGCCGGTCGGCGATCGGTTTGCCGGCGAAGAGAGCCAGATGGATATGCCGCGTACCCCGCAGCTCGCGGGCGATGACGTCACGGCGCTGCTCCAGTAGCCCGAGATCCCGTTCCGTAACGACGCCCCATTTGCACTCTCCCAGCAGCACATGCCCGTCGGCGCCCAGGGCGACGACATCGATCTGATGTTGGCTGTCATCGCTCCACCATTCTCCCGTGCGGGTGGGAAGAAACGGCAGCCGCGCGTGGGCGCCGCGCGCGACGAATGCGCGGCAGATGTTCTCGAACATCGGACCCGTGTAGTCGGACAATTCAGGCTCGACGTGGCGCGTCCAGATCTGCGCGGGGGCCAGTATGTCGACCGCGCCCGTAGCACGCACCGGCGCTACGAAGCGGTACCAGAACGCGAGATACGGATCGGCAAGCCGATACAGGGATTTCTTGGGGTTGCCCGGCGGAGCGTCGGTGGCCGGGATCACTTTGGCGACGATTTCCATCTCCTGCAGCCAATCAAGCGGCCGGCTTACTGAGGCGGAATTCTTGCCAATGCGATTGGTGATTTTTTGCCAGCGGTGTTCGCCGTAGGCGATGGCTCGTGTGATCGAATAATGGACGCCGGCATCGCGCAGGAAAGCATCGAACAGATGCTCGGCTTCATCGGCTAGCCGGCCGCTTGGATTGAGCATGTGATCGGCGACGTTTTGCGCCAGCGGGTGTTCCGGATCGATCACTGCCAGCTGGCCGGGCAGGCCGCCAAAGATGGCGTATGTCAGCAGGCGGTCGGTGGAGGAGTAATGCGGAACGAAGGTTGCAGCATCGGCATAGTTGAACGGTGCGAAGTGCAGGCGCCCTGTGCGCCGGCCGTGCAGCGGTTGATCAGCTGCGGTGAGCCGGCGCATGACGGCGATATAGGAGCCACTGAGCACCAATTTGATCTTCGTGTTCTGTAGCGTGTGGTCCCATTGTTTTTGTACGATGCTGCTGAAGCCGCGCACCGCTTCGAGTAGGTACGGCAGTTCGTCCAGTACCAGGAAGAACGGTTTTTTGCCTGCCCGATCGACGATGAGGCTGAAAAAAGCGTCCCAGTCTCTGAAGCCTGTGCCGTAGGAAAGGCCGGCGTCGGGAAAACGTGTGGTGACCGCTTCGCTAAGTGCGCGCAGTTGCTCCCGGCTGGTGGCTTTGGTGGCTTGGTAATAGAAGCCATCGTGGGTCTTGAGAAATCGCGTGAGCAGGAAACTCTTGCCCGCCCGGCGGCGGCCGGTCGCGATGAGCAATTCCGGCTTGCCGCTGCGCCAGGCGCGCTCGAGCTCGGCCAATTCGCGGGCGCGATGCAGGAAAGGGGCGTCGGAAGGGGGCACGGCCAGATCCTATAGATTACAGTATTGTAAGTTACAATGCTGTAAGTTACATTAGTGAAACTATAATAGCAAACTTGCGCGACTCGTTGCATCCCGCGTTTCAATTCGATCGCAAGACCGGGGCGTATGGACCGGGGCGTATGCCGGAAATGCAGGAACTATTTGAAATTCTGCCGAAGGACCGTGGTGGGTGGCGCTGCAGGGGACTCCGGTTCGCTGCAGCAACCATGGCCGCCAGCCGCCACTCACGCGTCACCGTCGTCGGCCTGAGAGCTGGCCCTTGAAAGTGCCGTGATACAATTTCTTTTCTGGAATTTCATCGTTCTCCCCCAGTGCCCTTGTAGCTCAGCTGGCAGAGCAGCGCTTTTGTAAAGCGAAGGTCGCGGGTTCGAACCCTGCCGAGGGCACCATCTATGCCTTCAATCACGAACGCATGTCGCTGACGGCGCAATTCGCCGATGACTTCGACGGCGCGATCCTGCATCGCGGCGCCCATTATTTTCGCAGCGGCCGCGTGCGCATCGACTCCGCCTCTGCCTCCCGCATCGTGGCTATCGTGAGAGGCTCGAGCCGTTACCGTGTGGAGCTGAAGCGTGAAGGCCGGAAGATTTACGCGTCCTGCACTTGTCCCTACTTCGACATCGATCTGTGCAAACACATCTGGGCGCTCATCCTGGCGGCTGGGAAGCAGCCGCTGTTACAGGGCAAGGGTCTTGAGCTGGTACACCGGAGCATCGGGGATGTGGGCCTTGATGACGAATTCGATGAAGACGACGATGATGACTGGGATTACGACGAGGGCAAGGACCGTGAGGACGCGTCACGGTTTCCGCCGCCGGTCACAGCACGCGCCCGGCCGCCGACGCAGCCCCCCGCACCACGCCGTCCGAGCAAGCCCACGGCGGCAAGCTGGCGCAAACAGATGGCCCAACTGTATCGCGCGCCACTTGGAGGTTCGCCCGCGCCCGAAGCTTGGCCGTCGAAACGTGAATTGCTCTACGTGATCGAGGTAGCAAGCACGCTCGCCGGAGGCGGTCTCCATATCGAAATCTTCTTCCGCGATCTGAAGAAGGACGGCGCCTGGAGTAAGCCGAAATCGCGCTACCTGCGACGTGAGTTGCTGCATCAGCTGCCGGATCCCAGCGACCGCCGGATCCTCGCCTTTCTGGCGGGGGCGACCCAGCTGTATAGCCACACCGCTGAATACGGCCATGCCGCCGGCGGTTACTACGACAACGCGCTTCCGTTTCGCTACCGTTTGATCGACCCACAGCCGGAATTGATTCTGCCGGCACTGTGCCAAACCGGGCGTTGTCGCTTGCGCCTGCAACCGGAAGATGAGGGTCAGCAGTGGTTGCCGGTAACGTGGGACGAAGGCGAGCCGTGGCAATTCCGGCTCGAAGTGCGTCACGCTCCACTAAGCGGCCAATACGAGGTGCTCGGCGCGTTGCGGCGTGGCGCAGAGCGGATGGATCTGAGCACGCCGGTGATGGTGGTGGATGCGGGTATCCTCTTCACGCGGGAGCTGGCTACGCGCTACGAGCACCACGGCGCGTTCAACTGGATTATCTCGCTGCGCACGCACGGCTCGCTCCTCATTCCCTTCGAGGAGCGCGATGAGTTCCTGGCTGAGTTGTTGCGCCAGCCCCGGTTACCGCCGCTCGACCTGCCGGAGGAGCTTCGCTACGAGGAGATCATCGTCACGCCGCGCCCGCGGCTCACCGTCAAACCGGACAAGAGCGGCTGGCAGCGCGATCAATTGCACGGTGAACTGACCTTCGATTACGGCGGCACGATTGTGGCGCACGACGAGCCGAGCCGCGGCGTCGTGCAAATGGCACAGCGCCGCGTGTTGCTGCGGGACTTCTCGGCTGAAAGCGCCTCCGATCAGCGTTTGCAGCAACTCGGTTGGCGCCGGGCGTCGCCGACCTACCCGGATCGGAGACCGAAACTCGAATTGGCGGTGGGCCG
Organism: Steroidobacteraceae bacterium; assembly: GCA_050738795.1. Lineage (GTDB taxonomy): Bacteria > Pseudomonadota > Gammaproteobacteria > Steroidobacterales > Steroidobacteraceae > 13-2-20CM-66-19. The sequence goes on along the minus strand of JBOIAD010000011.1, from coordinate 4,936 downwards.
CCTGCCTAACGTCGTGCACGAATTGACCGCGGAAGGGTGGCACGTCGAAGCCGAAGGCAAGGTCTATCGCTCACCCGGCAAGTTCAACATTCAAGTGCAGTCCGGTATCGATTGGTTCGAGCTGCACGGCGCCGTTGAGTTTGGCGACACGGTTGCGCAGCTGCCGGAATTACTGGCCGCAGTACGGCGCGGCGAAGACCTGGTCCGGCTCGGCGACGGCACTGTCGGCCTGTTGCCGCAGGAATGGTTGAAGAAATATGGCCTGCTCGCAGGCCTCGGCACCGCCCACGAGCACCATCTGCGGTTCACGCGCAGCCAGGTCGGCTTGCTCGATGCCCTGCTCGCGGCACAACCGGAAGCCGAATGCGATTGGCTCTTTACGCAGGCCCGCGATGAATTGCGGAGCTTCGCCGGTATCCAGTCCACCGACCCACCCGCCGGGTTCAGCGGTGCATTGCGTCCCTATCAAAAAGAAGGTCTCGGGTGGTTGAGCTTTCTACGCCAGTTCGGCTTCGGCGGTTGCCTGGCCGACGACATGGGTCTTGGAAAGACCGTGCAGGTACTGGCCCTGCTCGAGGCGCGGCGCGAGTTGCGCGAGCAGCACAACGATTGCTTGGTAGAACGGCACCCTACAAACAGAGCGCGTCGCTCCGCCGCGCTGCCGCCTTCGCGCATCGGCCCTTCGCTGGTGGTCATGCCGAAATCGCTGATCTTCAACTGGAAGCAGGAGGCCGCGCGCTTTGCGCCCCGCCTGCGCTTGCTCGATCACACCGGCCCCTTGCGACGCAACGGCAACGGGCACTTCGAGGATTACGACGTCATTCTGACGACCTACGGCACCCTGCGGAACGACGCTGCGGAATTCAAGGACGCGCGCTTCGATTACCTCATCCTCGACGAAGCGCAGGCGATCAAGAATGCCGACTCGGTGTCGGCCAAGGCCGCGCGGCTGCTGCAAGGGCAGCATCGGCTCGCGCTCAGCGGCACGCCCATCGAGAATCACCTGGGTGAGCTGTGGAGCCTGTTCGAGTTCCTGAATCCTGGTATGCTCGGCGCCGCGTCGGTCTTCAAGTTGACTCACGCCGGCGCGCGCAATCCTGACGAGGAAACGCGCAAGCTGTTGGCGCACGCGCTGCGGCCTTTCCTGCTACGCCGTACGAAAGAGCAGGTGGTTCGGGACCTGCCGCCCAAAGTCGAACAGACGCTCTACTGCGAGCTCGAAAGCAAACAGCGCAGGCTTTACAACGAGCTGCGTGAGCATTACCGCGAATCGCTCCTCAGACGTATCGAGAGCGGTGGCATGGGGCGGGCGAAGATTCAAATCCTCGAAGCGCTGTTGCGCCTGCGTCAGGCGGCGATTCATCCCGGCCTGCTTGACAGGCGACGCGCGCCGGAACCCTCCGCGAAGCTTGACATGCTGCTGCCCCGCCTGCGGGAGGTGCTCGACGAAGGGCACAAGACGCTGGTCTTCTCGCAGTTCACCGGGATGCTGGCGATCCTGCGGCAGCATCTCGACCGCGAAGGCATCCCCTACGAGTACCTCGACGGCAAGACCCGAAACCGTCAGGCGTGCGTCGAGCGCTTCCAGACCGACCCCCACTGCAAGCTCTTCTTGATCAGCCTGAAAGCCGGTGGTCTGGGCCTGAATCTGACGGCGGCGCAATACGTCTTCCTGCTCGACCCCTGGTGGAATCCAGCGGTCGAGGCGCAGGCGATCGACCGCGCCCACCGCATCGGGCAGACGAACCGGGTCTTTGCCTATCGCCTCATCGCCCGTGGCACGGTCGAAGAGAAGGTCCTGGAGCTCCAAAACACCAAGCGCGAGCTCGCCGATGCGATCGTCAACGCCGACAACGGGGTGATCCGCAATCTGGGCCGGGAGGACCTGGAAATGCTACTGTCGTGAGTCGGAGCGAATTTCATGGCAAAACTCGGATCTGAAAAGCGCCCGGTGATCGTACGCGTCAAGACTGAGTGGCGCGCCCGCGCCATTACCGCGGCGTGCACCCCGCGACTGGCAATGTATTGCCGGGGTCGAGCCGGACGGCGGCACGCACAACGGCGCGGGGGAAATGAACGTGCCGCCTGCTCGGCGGCGCCCTGCTGGTCGCTTGAGTAACGAGCGTAGGCAACGGCACGCAAGGATTGATAACCTCGATGCCGCACGCGTCAAAGTCGCTAACATTGCGTGTCGTGAGCTTGGCTCCGCGGTGCCGAAGCAGCGTCACCCAAGAAGCGATGCAGATCCGGTGCTGCCGGCCGAATTGGTCGCCGGACGACTGAGAGATCCCTATACTTCCGGCGTTACCGGCCGCGGTAAGCGCCGGGCTATCCGCCTCCCCGACGACACAGCCAGGCCGGCGCTCGCATGGACACGCGAGATGCGCTCTTCTGCACCCGTCGCTGGCCCGCACGCCGCGTCGATCGCGGAAGAGACAGGTATCGCCGGGCGGGCTTGTGCCAATCAACGAATCATCATCGGGAGAAGTCTGATCGTGAGAATTCGAACAATCAGTCGATCAGGGACGTTCGCCATGACTCTAGGGACTCTGATCGCGCTGACTGGCGCGCCGGTCTTGGCCGCGACGGCGGCAAACGAGGCCGATGCGGGCGCCGCGGAGGCTCCGCCGCTGGCAGAGGTGGTGGTGTCTGCCAACAAGCTCAACGCCCAAAAAGTCCTCGACGTGCCGGGATCGATTCAGGCGATCTCCGGCGACACGCTGCAGCGCTCGGGCGCGGCAGGCATCATGGACATCGCCGGGGACATTCCCGGGCTGTCGGTCCAGGATCTGGGCCCCGGTGACAAGAAATACGTCATTCGCGGCATCAATTCCACCGGTGACTCGACCACCGGGATCTACTACGGTGAGGCGGTAATCAGTGGCTCGAACGCGAACGACGGCGGCGGCTTCAACTCGGACATCCGGCTTTACGATCTGGATCACGTCGAGGTTCTGAGAGGCCCCCAGGGAACCCTGTATGGCGCGAGCTCCATGAGCGGCACGATCCGCTTCATCCCCAAATCGCCGGACCTCAACAACGCGGGGGGCTACCTGACGATGGAAGGGTCGGAGACGGCCCATGCCAGCGGCAACTACAACATCAACGGCGCGATCAACCTACCCATCGTCGAAGGCACGCTGTCCCTGCGCATGGTCGGCTGGAAGCTCTACGACAGCGGCTACATCAACCAGACCCGGGTAGGCGTTGGCGTCTACAAGGTACCGAATGTCCAACCGCCTGTGCCGCCTGTTGCTGTCACGCCGGTCGGGTTCGTGAAAGGCGTCAACGACGACGATGCAGGCGGCGGACGGGCCATCCTGCGATATCAGCCCAATGAGAATCTGACAATCGATGCGAGCTACACCGCACAGACTGAAACCTCGGCCGGCTCGTCCCGATTCACACCGGCGGGAGTCACGTCGTGGAGTGGACAAGGCATTCCGGCCGTTCAGGGCTGCGACCTGTGCAATACGGATGTCACCCGCAGCCCCTGGAGCGACAATTTGAAGGTGTTCGGCCTGACGGCATCTTACAAGACGAGCGCCGGCACGATCACTGCGACGACCAACCAGTACAACCGCAGCCTCGGCTTCGCGTTCGACTCGACCCCGATTCTGGTGTCCTTCGGCGTGCCCGTCCCGGCGGAAACGCTGGAGCCGCAGAGCCGCAAGCTCAATTCCAGCGAGCTACGCTTTGCCAGCGATTTCGCGTCTCCCGTCAATTTCGTCGCGGGCGTCTATCGCCAACATGAGAGCACCCGCTGGGTCTCCGACGTCGTCACCACGAATGGCCTCGGCTACGTGGACGGGCCGTTCAGCACGTCCAACTCGGATGACGCACTGAGCAATCCGGGCGTGGGGAACACGTTCTTCGGCCAGGCGGATCAGCGCAGCACCACACAATACGCCGGTTTCGGCGAGGCGACGTGGAAGGCCACGTCGGCCTTCACCGTGGTTGGTGGTCTGCGCTATTTCACGGAAAGGCTCGAGGGTGTGCAGGAATCGACTCACCCCTTCGGCGGGTTTCCGGCCGGCCCGGTGCTGGGGCCGATCCAGGATCCGACTCAGACATTCAACAAAGTCACTTACAAGGCGAATGCCAGTTACAAGTTCAGCGACAGTGCGCTGGTGTACGCGACCACGTCCAGCGGCTTCCGCAGCGGCGGCCTGAATCCGCAGTCCGAGCCTTTCGAGCCCATTCCGGCCGCCTTCGCGCCCGATTCGCTCACCAACTACGAGGTCGGCGACAAGGGCCTGCTATTGGATGGCCGGCTGGAGTATCAGATCGATGCGTATCTGATTCACTGGAACAACATTCAGGTGCCCGAGACAACCAGAGACGGTGCCTTCCCCTTTGTCGGCAATGCGGGCAAGGCGGAGGTGAAGGGACTGGAAATGGAGCTCGCCGTGCGTCCGGTAGAATATCTCACTGCGACGCTGGCCGGCTCCTATCAGGACGCGTATCTCACGGAAGGGGCGAGCGCTGACCTGAAGCAGTCCAACCCCACGCTGGGAGTGACCGGTGAATCGATCCCGAACGTCCCCAAGGTGCAGCTCAGTCTCGGCCTCGACTACACGCGACCCCTTTACAACCAATGGAAGGGGACTGTGGCGACCGATGTCAATTATCGGGATTCCGTGAATTCCTACTTCGCCTCCAATTTATTCAACATACCGCTCGCTGCCTACACTCTGGTCGATCTGCGAATCGGGGCATCGAACGATCGGTGGAGCGTCACGGCCTTTGCCCGTAATCTGACCGACAAGCGTGCCCAGATTTCCGCGATCAACTCCTCTCAGGATCCCTATGGGTTCCTGACCGTACGCCCACGGACGATCGGGATTACCGTCACGCGGACGTTCTGATCCCACCGGGGCAACGGAAGGTCTTCTGCACATATTGCCTTGGATCGCCGCCACGATCGAGGGTCATG